>NZ_JAGFBV010000001.1 GCF_017948595.1 Flavobacterium geliluteum
ATCTAAAAAGTCTTATGATTACACGTAAAAGATACAAAAAAAGGAGCAGAAAACTTTTAGCTTCTACTCCTTTTAATTAATAATTATTCTTGAAAAAGAATTTTGAAAAGACTTTTTCAGTGCCCTCCGATTATGAACAGGTTTTGTATTTCTTGCAAATAAATTAGAATTTGGAATTTCTTACTCATTATCTATAGTTTCTTCCAGATCTTCGGTTTTTCTTCCCACTTTTATTTTCGGATTATTCTGTGTTCCTGTAATGGTAAGCGGAATTCCTAAAATACCGAGAGGCGGCAGTCCCAGGCGCATTTTTAGGTTGAGTTTTCCGTCTAAACTTGTTGTGCCTTCAATTCTGGGTCTAAAGCCCGCAAATTTAAATTTGAAGCGCTCCAGCGTCATGATATTGTTTTTGACAGTAGTTTTGATTTCTACTTTTGAAATATCAGGATTTTTTAGGGCTTCAGAGCTGGTTTCTTTGCTTACGGCATTAAACATTTTTAGTCCCCTTACTTTTACATCTTTTACAGAAAGTATTCCGCCTCCAACAAGTGAGGGATAAACGGGTTCCATATTACTGTTTAATCTTCCTTTTAATTGATAATCCAGAGAGACAATTCCTTGTGCTTTTTCGGCTGCGCTGACCATTTTTCTAAAAACTGCAATCTCATTATACGCTCTTTTGACATTAAAATCAGAAGCTTTTATAGTGTAGTCAAACGTTGCTTTTTGAGCCGTTGCCGCTTGATAATTGGCGTTCATGGTAACATTGCATCCAATTAGATTGAAACCTGTATTTTGCATGCTGAGTTTTCCTTGGTTTATTTTTAGGCTTCCCGTTGCATTATTTAAAGCTAACTGGTCAAAATTTACTTTTTGTGCATTGGCTCTGAATTGCAAATTGAGATTAGACGGAATTACAATCACTCCTGTTTGTCCCTTTTCAGCATTAGCAGCCGTACTTTCTGTTGTTGTTTGTGTCTCAGAAGTATTAGACGATATATTCGACATAAATTCATCCACATTAATATATTTTGCGGTAATCGTAAAAGCGCCGCGTAAAACTCCTTTCGCAGAAGTAGCATAATTGAATACATTTTGTAAATATCCGTTCATTTTAAAGTCGGATTGACCGTATTCGGCAAGGAAACTATTAAAAGACATTTTGTCCTGATTGATTTTGAAAATGCCTTCCTTAATGATGAATTTTTTCGGAAGATTCTCAGAAGTGATTCCAATATTTCTCAATTCAAGCGTTCCTTTATTGTACAGTTTGCTGTAATTGCCTTTTTCGGCATCGCTTTGTTTTCCTTTCAAAACCAAATCAGCTTTTACAAAACCATCCAAATCGAGACCTTTTTGCGAAAAAACTTTATATATTTTATTGATGTCCAATTCGCCTTTGGCTTTTATATCATAATTTAAATCATCAAAATTGCTCAAATCTGCGGTGACAAAAACAGGTTTTCCTTCAAAAATAAAATGAGTTGGCTTTAGACTTACTTTTAAATCCTGAAAAGTTCCTTTTTGGTTGTCGATTCTTGAGTTTACAGTGATATTCGTTATCGGATTTGGGTAATATTTGGTTTTCAAATAACCGTTATTCAAATTTACAAAGCCTTTCGTAACTGGAAAGAGATGCTTTTTTTGATCAAATTTTCCATCTACCTTTATGTCTCCTGCCAAACTTCCTTTTAATTCTAAATCAGGGATTCCTAGAGCTTTATTTAGTTTTTGAAGGTCAATTTTAGCTTTAAAATTACCTTTAATCTCAGGAGAATTGATGCCTTTGATGTAAAAATTTGATTTTAAATAATCTTGATGAATGTTTAAAGATAAATTTCTGGCATCTATAATCGCAAGTTCCGGATTTAAAGCCGGAAGTTTGGTTTTAAATTCCATATTGAAGTTAGAAACTGGAAAAGCACTTTTGTTATAGTTTACAAATCCGTTTTCTATTTTTAAGTCTAAATTTAAATCAGGAGCCAGTTTTTGCGAAGTAATGTATTTTCCTTTGAGTGTTAATTGCAAATTGGTGTTCCCTTTTAAATCTGCTTTAGAAAGCCATGTAATATATTTTGGCGGAAACGCTGTAAATACATCATGAAGGTCGCTGTTGCTTGATTTTAGTACAAAATCCATATTGTAGCCTTCTTTTAAGATATCAAATTTCCCAATGAAATCGACCAAAAGATCATTGATTTTTAAGTTGTTTTGCTGGAAAAAGAAGGAAAGCGAATTTATATTTACCTTGGTAATCAGATCGGCATTGATTTTTTTATTTATCAAATACGGCTCATTTTCATATACAATATTTAACTTTTCAATTTTCGCTTTCGAGTTCAGATCAAAAATTTCCTTATTCAGATCGCCTTTTCCTAAATAATCAAATCCTGCAATATCAAGAAGTACTTTTGTGGACTGGTCATCGTATCTGACTTTGCTGTTTAAAATTTCGATACGTTCTAGTTTCAAAGCAGTTTCGGTACTGTCTTTTGATTTTTTTGAAGGTGTTGAGGATTTATAAATATTATAATTTGCCTCTCCATTAGCATTTACTTTTACATTAATAAAAGCATTAGATAAATAAATCTGATCAATTTTTACCGTTTTGCTAAAAACCAAACTTGCAACGTCAATTCCAAAAGAAACTTCCTTTGCTGTAATGAATTTTTCGTTTTTGTAGGGTGCAGAGCCATTAAGGTGCAAGCCGGTTAAGGTAAGTGTTAAAGATGGAAAATGATGAAAAAAAGAGACTGAAACATCTTTATAATTGAGTTCGGCACTCAGTTTTTCATTAGCCGTCTTTTTTATTTGATTCTTTATTTGATCTTCAAAAATAATTGGAGTTAAAAAAAGTAATCCTAAAAATACAGCAAAAGTGATTCCGAGATATTTTGCAGTTTTTAATAAAATCGACTTAGTTTTAATAAACATGATAAAATTTTAGGAGTAAAAAAAAATTAGAAATTGTTACTGTTTTATGGTAATTAGCCATGAACAGTTTCGTTTTTTCCGTAGTTGGTAATGATAGATCCTTCAAATTCGATCCATTCTTTCCAGCGTTTATCAATGTCTATGTTGTCAGTATATTTTCGGGCAAATCCTAAAAAAGTAGTGTAATGACCCGCTTCAGAAATCATTAAATCACGATAAAATTTAGCCAATTCTACGTCTTTTATATTTTCAGAAAGAACTTTAAAACGCTCACAACTTCTCGCTTCAATCATGGCAGAGAACAACAGACGATCGCAAAGTGCATCTTTTCGGCTACCATCTTTTTTCATAAATTTAAAAAGTTCATTCACATAATGATCTTTTCGTTCGCGCCCCAATGTCAATCCTCTTTTTTTGATAAGATCATGTACCATTTGTAAATGTTCCAGCTCTTCACGGGCGATAACAAGCATTTCGGTTACGAGTTCTTCTAACTCAGAATTATAGGTAACCAAGCTAATGGCGTTCGATGCTGCTTTTTGCTCGCACCAAGCGTGGTCGGTTAAGATTTCTTCGATATTCGATTCTACTATATTCACCCAACGTGGGTCGGTCGCTAATTTTAATCCTAACATAATGGTATTGAAAAATGGTATGCTGCAAAATTAGTCATTTTTACAACCGAAAATTACTAAATAGTGTGTAAATCCGCCTAAAAAAGCATTATTTTGTACCTTGAAACAATTAAAATGAATCAAATAAAAAAACTATTAATTATTGGTTTTGTCTGGCCTGAGCCAAATTCTTCCGCAGCGGGAAGCAGGATGATGCAACTGATTGCTATTTTTGCTGCAAATCAATTTGAAATAACATTTGCAAGTCCGGCTTTAGATAGCGAATTTATGGTTGATTTAGCTGAATTTGCAGTGACAAAAAAAGCTATCGAACTGAATAACGCCAGTTTTGATGCTTTTATCAGAGAGTTAAATCCTGATGTCGTTTTATTTGATCGTTTTATGATCGAAGAGCAATTTGGCTGGCGTGTTGCTGAAAATTGTCCCAAAGCCATTCGATTATTAGACACCGAAGATTTGCATTGTTTGCGAACAGGAAGGCAAAAAGCTTTCAAAGAAAACAGACCCTTTCAATTAAATGATTTATTGGCTGAGGAAGTAGCAAAGCGAGAAATTGCCAGTATTTTAAGGTGTGATCTGTCTTTTATTATTTCTGAATTTGAGATGAAGATTTTAGAAGATGTTTTTAAAATCAATCGAAGTTTGTTATATTATTTACCTTTTCTGGTAGATGAAATGTTTGAAATTGATTTGGGAAAATTACCTTCTTTTGAAGAAAGAAAGCATTTTGTTTTCATAGGCAATTTTCTTCATGAACCCAATTGGAACACCGTTCAATATCTAAAAGAATCAATCTGGTCCTTGATTAGGAAACAATTTCCGGAAGCTATTTTAGAGGTTTATGGAGCATATCCGTCACAAAAAGTTCTGCAGTTGCATCAGCCAAAAGAAGGTTTTTTTATTATGGGAAGAGCCGCAAACGCATGCGAAGTAGTGAAAAAAACTAAGGTAGTTTTGGCACCAATTCGTTTTGGAGCAGGTTTAAAAGGAAAATTATTAGAAGCCATGCAGTGTGGCACTCCAAGTGTTACTACATCAATCGGAGCGGAGGCCATGCATGGGAATTTGTTTTGGAATGGTTTTATTTCGGATAAAGTTGAGGAATTTGCAAACTATGCAATTGAATTGTACCAAAATGAAAATCTGTGGCGACAGTCTCAAAAAAACGGAATTGCGATCGTGAACGAATGTTTTCAAAAAAGTCAATTTTCGGATCAGTTAATTGCGGCAATTAATGCTTTATTACATGATTGTGAAAACCATCGCCTTCAAAATTTCATGGGAAGTTTGTTGCATCATCATACCTTAAAAAGTACTAAATACATGTCTAAATGGATTGAAGCCAAGAATAAAAATTAGGTGTCTGTTTGGAAAAATTAAAATCCCCAATTAACTCAAGCTAATCGGGGATTTTAATTTTTTTTTTGAAATTTATTTCAACAGACCTTCAACACTTTGAATCGTTGTTTGATGGTAGCCTGATTTGGCTTTTTCAAAAATTTGTTTTGCCCGAACTTTCCCTTCAGGAGTTTTTACCATTTCTTTATAAAGCGTCATTAAGGAGCCGGTTCTGCTCGTTGCAATCATAAATTGCTCGATTGCAGGATAGGCTACAGTATAATGATGACGGATGGCAGGTACAAACCATTGGCGTTTGATCACAAAATTTCCGCCTTTGGTAAAATTAAATTCAGCATCAATAGCAGCCATTTCTTTTGTTGTTATGTCTTCTGGAAGATGATCTATAAAATGTTGTTTTCCGGTCGTAGAGGTTATTTTTTGACTTAATCCTTTCATGCCTGTTTTTCTCCAGTTTTGCTGAATGATATCTATTGCAGCAAAATCATCAGAATGAACTGCCGTAATGTTAGATGGAATTCCAGGCTTGTAAATCCAATCTTCCAGTTTTATTTTATCAGCAATTGCTTTGTTTCCTTTTATGAGGTTTTCGTTTAAATATTTCACAAAATCTTCTGTTGTGATCGATTGAAAAGCGTGGGCATCAAAATAGTTTTTAATAAAAATATCAAATTTTTCACGTCCCACTGTTTGTTCAATTACTTTTAAAAAGTTGTATCCTTTTACATAAGGAATTTCGCTTATTCCATCATCAGGGTTTCTGTTGGTAAGGCTAACTTTTAAGCGTGTGTCGGGGTTTGTAGGGCTATATTCTGCTACATTAGCATCTAGGTCCGCACGAGTGAGAACGTCTTGCATTTCAGCTTCTTTTTTACCAAAAATTGCCTCGCCAATTCTATGTTCAACGTAAGTTGTAAAACCTTCGTTTAGCCAAATATCATCCCAGGTTGCATTGGTCACTAAGTTTCCGCTCCAGCTGTGTCCCAATTCGTGAGCCAATAAGCTTGTCAGCGAGCGATCACCTGCAATAACTCCGGGTGTTAAGAAGGTTAAGTTTGGGTTTTCCATTCCGCCATAAGGAAAACTCGGCGGTAAAACCAGTACATCGTAACGTCCCCAACGGTACGGACCGTAAAGTTTTTCGGCAGCTACAACCATTTTTCCCAGTTCAGCAAATTCCCAAGCTGATTTTTTTAACATAGAGGGTTCTGCATAAACACCGGTTCTATTGTCTATAGATTGAAATTCTAAATCGCCAACGGCAATCGCCATCAAATAAGACGGAATTGCTTTGTCTTGTTTGAAAGTATAAATTCCGCTGTCATTTTTCTTCTGAGGATTCTCAGCGCTCATTACAGCCAATAAATCGTTAGGAACTGTAACTTTTGCAGTATACGTAAAACGAACTCCCGGTGAATCCTGACATGGAATCCAGGTTCTGGACCAAATGCTTTCGCCTTGAGAAAAAAGGAAGGGTTTCTTTTTGTCTGCAGTTTGTTCTGGAGTTAACCATTGCAATGCAACAGCATCTTTTGTCGTTGTATAATAAATATTGACTTTGGTTGTATTGGGTTCAATTGTAATTTTAAGAGGTTTTCCATGAAATTCAACTTCAGTTCCAAGTTCAAATTTCGTTTCTTTTTCTTCGTCTCCTAAGGTGACTTTGGTAATGTTTAAGGTGTTTTCGTCAAAAATGATTTCAGTTCCTCTACTGATATTGTCAATTTCCCAAGAAGCTTTTCCTGAAATCGTTTGTGTATCAAAATCAACTTTGATATCAAGATCTAAATGTTTTACAACGGCAAGTTCCGGTTTAGAGAAGGTGTGTTCATCATTAACTTTTGCTGTTTTTTGTGTGTTGTCTTTTTTCTGGCAGGATAAAGCGGCCAAAAATAAAGTGAGTAGAACTATTTTTTTCATTTTATGAAGATTGAATTTGAGAATGAAAATTAAACAAAAAATCCCGTTTTGAATAAACAAAACGGGATTTAATTATAAAATATCAGGGATTACGCCAGCATTGTAACTGGGCTTTCGATGAATTGTTTTAATGTTTGTAAAAATTGAGCTCCGGTTGCTCCGTCAATTGTTCTATGGTCACACGCTAATGATAACATCATTGTGTTTCCAACTACAATCTGACCGTTTTTAACTACCGGTTTTTCAACAATCGCACCTACAGAAAGAATAGCAGAATTTGGTTGGTTGATAATTGAATTGAATTCAGTAATACCAAACATTCCAAGGTTAGATACTGTAAAAGTACTTCCTTCCATTTCTTGAGGTCCTAATTTTTTGTTTTTAGCTCTTCCTGCTAAATCTCTTACTGATGCACCAATTTGGGATAAACTCATAGCATCTGTAAATTTCAATACAGGAACTACTAATCCGTCTTCAACGGCTACAGCAACACCAATATTAACGTGGTGGTTGATGATGATAGCATCTTCTTTCCACTGAGAGTTAATTTTTGGATGTTTTTTCAATGCTAAAGCACAAGCTTTAATGACCATATCGTTAAAAGAAACTTTTGTTTCAGGAACAGTATTGATTGTCGCTCTTGCCTGCATTGCTTCATCCATGCTTACTTCGATCACTAAGTTGTAGTGAGGCGCAGTAAACAATGATTCTGCCAAACGTTTTGCGATAATTTTACGCATTTGCGAATTTTTGATCTCTTCTGTAAACACTTCTCCGGCAGGAACAAAAACTTTTGGTGCAGCAGGAGCGGCAGTTTCAGTTTTTGAAGAAGTTGTAGCTGCAGCAGGTTGAGTTTGTGCAGATGGAGTAAAGTTTTCGATATCGCTTTTTACGATACGTCCATTTTCTCCGGATCCTTTCACTTGAGTTAATTGAATTCCTTTATCAGAAGCAATTTTTTTAGCCAAAGGCGAAGCTAAAATTCTTCCTCCATTTGATGAAGAGTCAGCAGTTGCTTCGGTTGCTTTTTCAGCAGCAGGAGCAGTTTTTTCTTCGGTTGCTGGAGCACTTGCATTTGCAGTTCCTCCGGCAGTATAATTGTCGGCAATTCCAGAAATATCAGTTCCTGCAGGCCCGATAATAGCTAATAAACTATCAACAGGAGCAGTGTTTCCTTCTTTAATTCCGATATATAATAATGTTCCGGCATTGAAAGACTCAAACTCCATAGTCGCTTTGTCTGTTTCAATTTCAGCTAAAATATCGCCTTCTGCAACAGCATCACCTTCTTTTTTCAACCAGGTTGCTACTGTACCTTCCGTCATTGTATCACTCAAACGAGGCATAGTTACCACTATCACACCTTTAGGTAATTCAGTTGCTGCTTTTGCAGGAGCAGCAGTTTCTGTTTTAGCTTCAGCAGCAGGAGCTTCTTTAGTTTCTGCTTTTGGAGCTTCGGCAGCAGGAGCATCGCCACCAGCTAATAATGCTGAAATATCTTCTCCTTCGCTACCAATGATGGCTAATAATGAATCAACAGGCGCAGTTTCTCCAGCCTGTATTCCGATATGTAAAAGAGTTCCTTCGTTGAAAGACTCAAATTCCATTGTTGCTTTATCTGTTTCAATTTCAGCAAGGATGTCACCTTCGCTGATTTTGTCGCCTACTTTTTTTAACCAAGTCGCTACCGTTCCTTCCGTCATAGTATCGCTCAAACGAGGCATTGTTACTTTTATCGCCATAATATTTTATAGTTTATGAGGTGTGAATGGATAGTCTTCTTGTGCGTATACTACGTCATATAGTTGTTGTAATTCTGGATATGGAGATTCTTCGGCAAATTTCACGCATTCTTCAACCAGATCTTTAACTCTTTGGTCAATTACTTCAATTTCTTCTTCTGTAGCATATTTTTGATCCATAATCACATCCAAAACTTGTGTAATTGGGTCAATTTTTTTGTATTCTTCTACCTCTTCCTTAGAACGGTACAATTGTGCATCAGACATTGAGTGTCCTCTGTAACGGTATGTTTTCATTTCAAGAAAAGTTGGTCCATCACCGCGACGCGCTCTATCAATAGCTTCTGTCATGGCTTCGGCTACTTTTACAGGATTCATTCCGTCAACTGGTCCGCAAGGCATTTCATATCCTAAACCAAGTTTCCAGATGTCTGTATGGTTGGCAGTTCTTTCTACAGATGTTCCCATTGCGTAACCGTTGTTTTCAACGATAAAAACTACAGGTAGTTTCCATAACATTGCCATGTTAAAAGCTTCGTGTAAAGAGCCTTGTCTTGCAGCTCCATCACCAAAATAGGTCATGGTTACACCGCCAGTTTCAAAATATTTATCAGCAAAAGCCAAACCAGCTCCAACCGGAATTTGTCCACCTACGATTCCGTGACCTCCGTAAAAACGGTGTTCTTTAGAGAAAATGTGCATTGAGCCTCCCATACCTTTAGAAGTTCCCGTAGCTTTTCCCAAAAGTTCAGCCATTACACGTCTGGGATCAACTCCCATACCAATTGGCTGCACGTGATTTCTGTATGCAGTAATCATTTTGTCTTTGGTCAAATCCATAGCGTGCAAAGCACCCGCTAAAACGGCCTCTTGACCATTATATAAATGGAGAAAACCTCTAACTTTTTGTTGAATGTATAATGCTGCAAGTTTGTCTTCAAACTTTCTCCAAAGCAGCATGTCTTCGTACCACTTTAAATATACTTCTTTTGTAACTTCTTTCATCTGAATTCTTTCTTTTGCTAAAGTTGTTTGTGTTATCAATTGTTGCCTATAACGCAAAATAGTTTCCTCCCACAAATTTGCGCCCGAAAGGTCGGGATGCAAAAATAAGACATTCCGTTTAAGAACTAAAATTTAAAAGGTACTTTTTGGCTTTTTTTTACAAGAACTTTTTATCAAACATAAAAGGGAGTAGATTTTTTAGGGATGCCGATTTGTAAACCTGACCAATTTCGCCCATAAAATAGATTTCGATAGGGTTGTCCTGCTTGATTTCGTATTCTGCTATCGATTGTCGGCAAGAGCCACATGGCGGAATTGGAGCTGTGGTTTGGTTGGTATCGGATGCCGCTGTAATTGCCATTTTTAATATTTTAGCTTCTGGGTAAGCAGCTCCTGCATAAAAAATAGCGACTCTTTCTGCGCACAAACCAGATGGATAAGCGGCATTCTCCTGATTAGATCCTACAACTATTTTTCCGTTATCTAAAAGTAGGGCAGCACCAACTCTAAATTGAGAGTAGGGGGCGTATGCTTTTTTTCGGATTGCAATTGCTTCAGTCATTAAATCCTGAATGTCATTTGATAATTCATCTAAGGTGTCAAACACTAAAAAAGATGATGTAATGCTTATTTCTTTCATTGTTTTTAAGGGAAAAAAAATCCAAATTCCCATAAATTAGGAATTTGGATAGATATGTTTTACTGTTTTGTATTTTTAATAAACTTCGTATTTGTCTCCAAAGTTAAAGGTTAAAGAGAAGCGAAGGGTGTTTTCTAAAGGATTTCTGATTTTAGATGCAGAAAATAAATAAGAAACATCAACTTTTACAACATTATATTTGAAGCCAGCTCCGAGAGAGAAAAATTTTCTCGCTCCTTTTTCAGGGCTTTCATGAAAATATCCCGCACGCATAGAAAATGCATCTTGATACGTATATTCTGCTCCCACACTGTAGGTGATTTCTTTTAATTCTTCGCTAGTACCATTTGGAGCGTCTCCAAATGATTTAAAGATTCCCGAAACCCAGCCAATGTTTTTGTAATCATTGTAGTTGTTGGTGTCGGCTTCCTGCTGTGTAATGTCTTCAGGGTCAGTAAAATCTCCATCATTATTAGTATCTACAGGAGTTCCAGTTCCCGGAGGCGTTGGTACAAGAAGTTTTGCAAATTCTACACTAACTCCAACAGTGTTGTATTCATCCAGAATAAAGTCAAAACCAGCTCCCAGTCTTAAATTAGCAGGCAAAAAATTAGAGCTAAAATCGTCATTGTCATAGCTAATTTTTGGACCTAAATTTTGCATATTAAAACCAGCTCTCCATCTTCCATTAAAGCTTGTGTAAGCAATTTCTTCAGATTGATAAAATCCTGCAATATCCACGGCAAAAGAACCTGCTGCAGAGGCATCAGTGTCTTCTGAAGGAATTTTTAAGTTTGAGCGGATGTATCTCGCTCCGACGGCCATAGAGAACTTTTCGCTTAGTTTTAAAGAGTACGAACCATCAAGAGCAAATTCATTTGGAGATACTGTTCTTGCAGCTTCATTTGGGTCTCCAGTTGTTCGTAACTCAATATCTCCAAAACCAAAATAACGCAAACTTGCTGCAAAAGCACTTCGGTCATTTACTTTGTTGTAATAGGTTACCTGACCTAACGAAATATCATTGGCTAAATCTGTTAAATAGGGAGTATAACTCACAGAAAATCCTTGCTTATCTACCGAAAAAGCATATTTTGCTGGGTTCCATTGTTGCGAGAATACGTCTGCAGATGTAGCCACACCCTGATCGCCTAAACCGGCTGCTCTGGCGTCTGCTGCGACTAATAAAAACGGAACTCCTGTCGTAATAGGTCGATTATCTTGAGCCTTTACTTTAAAAAGAATTGTAAAACAAATTAAAAGTAGAGATATTTTTTTCATTTGTAGACTTAGGGTTTTTTATGGTAAAAATATATATATTATTATAATATGACAAGTTTTTCGTACTTTTCTGCTTTTTTATTTGTTAAATTTGATTTAACAGTGAGTTTATAAATATAAACTCCTTTGCCTATGCGGTCTCCAAAATCATCTTTGCCGTCCCAGGTTATTTCTCTTGATAAAAATCCTTCGGTTGTGATAACTTGGTTTTTTGTCCAGACTACTTTTCCGGTTATGGTCATCACCTGAACCTGAACATCCAGTGGTTCGTAGGGTCTGTTGTGGGAAAACCAAAATTGGGTGTAAGTAGAAAATGGATTTGGATAATTAAGAACGTGTGTCAATGTAAGGGAATCATCGCCAACGACTACAAATTGTATCTCACTTGTTACCGGATTGTTATAAACATCCCAAGCTGTAAAACTTATAGTGTGTATTCCTGCTGCTAAATTTCTTAGCGGGAAACGTAAATTTCCATTGGTGTAATCGTCTAATTTTGTTTGATAATAATCATTCAAAATATAAGGATTACTAGTGTCTCCGTCTACTATAGCTACAATATCATGGCCGATACCACTTGCAGTATTGATTCCGTTTTCGTCTTCAAGAAACGCTAACAGAAACGGAGATTCGTTTGTGATTCCTCCCGAAACAAAAGTTTCATCATTCATATATAACTTCACTTTTGGACTAATATTGTCTTGAGGTGCATTTTCGTTAATTCCACCTATTTTAATAAGGTTGTTGTACCCAGATTGATTCTCAAAAAGTTGATTTTTTTTCGAATAAAAACTAATTTTTCCATTATCAAGCGGAATTCTAATATCTCTCGGAACGATAAAACTAAATTCGAAAACACCATTGGTTACAGAAGCATTTCCTCTAAAAATAGTTTCTCCCAAAGTTTTTAATTGTATAGAAGGACTATTTTCGTCGTTGTTTAAAGTGCTGGTAGTAATTAATTTATCAAAAATGGCAGTAGCTAATTCTCCGTTGTAATTGCTCAATAAATTATTGTTTTCATCTGTAATTTCTCCCGTGATTTTCATTTTGGCCAATGATTTAAAATCCGGAATGGATTGTGAAATGGCAATATCATTCACTTTAGTTAAAATAATTTTAGGTTTAGCAATCGCAAGCATCAGGGCAGGATCACCAATATAAAAAACGACATTACTTGATGAACTCGGATTTTCATTTTTAGAAAGTCGAAGCGATTCTGCAATTGTTGTGTATTGATTTGAACCATAAGAAAGCAGGTTTTTACCCAAAATGTCATTAAAGTTTTCAGCATTAAACTGACCAATTTCGCGAATCGTAGTAATCATGGCAATGGCTCCTCCTTTCGGATTCCAGAATGTATATTCTCCTGCAGTTGGGCGACTCGGATCGTCAAAACGTGAAAAATCGCAGGTAATCGTTATAAATAAAGGATATTTGAACTGATTGTTTAAGTTTTGCCCATCTGATTTTTCCCAAATACGTTCGGCTGCTAATCCATCTTCGCCGCCATGACCTAAATAGTTAAAAACGAGCGCACCTTTTTCGAAAGCATTAAAAAAATCGGTTCGGGCTTTAGGGTATCTTGATCCTCCTGCAGAAGCTTCCTGTGTGTAGGCGTCCAGAATTATTTTGTCTACATTTAAAAAAGGCTTTTCAGTTGTGATAGCATCAGCCAGAGCATTTTGGCGGCTTTGCAACGAGGCATCCGAATTTATGTCGGAATCATCGCTTACAAGAACAAAATTATTGCGCCAGTTACCATACGATTTAATGTCGTGGTATTCCAGAACCTTATTGACCAGTTGTTCGGCTTGAGCATTATCCGAAACTAACATTCTGCCCACTGCAATGTCGATTCCTCCAAAAAAAGAAGTTATAATGCCTTCATCAGCATCCATTAAACCATAAAAATCATCAGAAGCAAAAGAGCTTTCTCCGATGGTATTGCTATTTAAGGAGTGATAGATCGGTACAATGTTGGTATTATTCGAAATTCTATTTTTATAATCGTACGAGGCGTCTCCAAAAAGATTCAGGTATTTGATTCTTTTTTCAGGAGAAGAAGCGTTGTCATATAGATATCTAACGCAATTTCTGATGGCTGCGATATCTTGCTTTCCTGACGAAAACTCCTGGTAGATGTTTTCTAAAGTGACCACTTTTACACTCAGGTTAGAATAATTTCGATGAAAAGCGGCTAATTTTTCAGCTTGCGAAAGTAAAAATTTGGGTGTTACAATAAGATAATCAATATCCTGACTGGCGTTTTGATTGTTTTTAAAAAGTGTTCCTTTTAGATTTTGGTTGGTAATTTTTGATTGATTTTCTTTTAAAGGATTATAATAATCACTCGGATCAATAGCGACATATTTTCTAATTTCTCCCAAATTTGCTTTAAAGCTAAAACTTGCCTGATTGCTGTTCTGAAAAGAAGATATATTATAAAGGTCTGTAATGTCCCAAATTTGAGCGATTGAAGTGGCGTTTCCAATTGTATAATTTGCAATTCCTGCTGTTGAGCCTGCTAAATCGTATTGAAATTGAAATTGTTTCCCAATGCCTAGTAATCTTCTTTTGGCAATTAAATTGATAAAATCTAAATATCCTTTTGATCCCGGAACTCCATTATTATTGTATGATAATTTTATTTTTAGATTTTCGCTGCCTGTAAAAGTGCTGTTGGGATTAAGTTTTCCGGAGAAATACTTTGTCTCTGAATTTGTTGTTAAGGCATTAAAAGAGATGTTTCCAATGGTTTGTCCGTTTGATGAAACAGTAAAAGAAGTTGGTGTAAAAGCCGCCGAAGCCGCTGTTACAGCTATTTTAACAGGCACGGTTAGGTCTATGTTTGGAAAGTTAAAGTCAAATTCCTGCTCTTGATTGATGTCAAAGGATTCTCCAAGCCATTGGCGTCCCAGATGTGCAATATTGGTAAGGTCAATTTCGTGATATTGATGGTCGTCGAACGTATTGAGTTCCAGAGTGGCGTTTCCGGTTGGTTGGATATTTGCGGCAATTCGCTTCCCGTCACCACCTTGTGTTGTAATGTAATAATAAGATTTAGTGTCGTATAAATTGATGTTGGTTTGATTTTCATCGCTCCAGGTGTCAATACCTTCTGCGTAAAAAAGAATAAAGTCGTCATTGCCAAAATTGCCGTCACTTTCGCCCATTATTTGAATCGCATTTTCCGTCAAATCCTCGGGATAAAAGCTGCTGTTTGCCAACGGAAGCATTTTTCCGCCATTTCCATAGATTTTTATTCTCCTTGGGTCAGATTTTGTAACATCAAAACCTAAACTTTGCAGAAATTGTCTAGAAATTTTATAAACACCCGATTTTTCAACATAAAAACGATACCAATCTCCAGAAGCTAAAACAGAATTTGTGATGAGAGCCGTTTTTTGAAAAGAAGAATTGTTGCTGTTTCTTGCATTAGAATTATTGATAGTATACGAGAAAGATTTTACTTTTTTAAAACCATTTCCGTCAGAGATAATTGGTGATAAGGATATAAAAGTTTGTTTTTTATCTCTGGAATTTACCGTTTTGAGCGTTTCATTAACGCTTTTAGGAATATTTTCACGAGATAAATCTCCTAATTCAGCTACAGGAATTGATTCGTATAAAATATTCAAAATTTCGATTGTGCTGCTGTTATTATAGTTGGCTTCTTCTACTTTTAGCAGTAACATTATGTTTTTTTTTGTAGTATCGAACCTAAAACCGCTCCCAGAAAAGTACGGAATAGTAAATTTTGATTCTCCAAACCCCATTTCTCTTTTGGTTTGCCAATCTATTGTAAAAGCGCCATTTATCTGGGAAAATGAGATAATTGGGAGGAGAAAAAAGTATAAGATTAAGGTTTGTTTCATATTCAAAGAAAACAAAAATAATTTAAATTAATTTAAGTAAGTAAAAATATAGTATTTCATGTTATAGTAAATAATAAAAAGTATATTTTTGCGTTCGTAACTATAGGTTATTTTTCTGCAAAAAACAGTTAAATAAAATTAATTAGAACAGGTGTTGCTAATTAAATGTTAATTATTATATTGCAGCACCTAAATTTATCACCTACGAATGAGTATGAAAGTAAACAAAATTGTGGCCTTGCAATTTATGATGTCAATGGTATTGATGTTGGGCACGGCTAGTTGTAGCAAAAAATCAAGTTCTAGCAATGCTTCTAGAGCAACTGGTTGGGACGTTGACAGTCAAAATGGAACTGCTGCTAGAAATGCAGGAAAAAAACAACAGGCTGGTCCTGGTTTAGTTTTTGTTGAAGGAGGTACATTTACTATGGGTAAAGTACAGGATGATGTTATGCATGATTGGAATAACACACCAACTCAACAGCACGTTCAATCATTTTACATGGATGAAACAGAAGTAACCAATGGTATGTATCTTGAGTACCTAGAATGGTTAAAGAAAGTTTTTCCACCAACAGAAGAAAATTACAAAAACATTTACGAAGGAGCTTCTCCGGATACTTTAGTATGGAGAAACAGATTAGGTTATAACGAAACGATGACAAATAACTATTTGAGACATCCTTCTTATGCCAACTATCCTGTTGTAGGTGTAAACTGGATTCAGGCAACTGAGTTTAGTAAATGGAGAACTGACCGTGTAAACGAAGCAGTTTTAGAAAAAAATGGCTACCTTAAGAAAGGGGCTAAAACACAAGATGTAACTGCTGAAAGTATTTTTAATACTGAAACTTACGTTGCTTCTCCAACAAGTACTTACGGAGGAAACGAAGAGCTTGTTTTGAAGAAAAATCAAAGAGGAAAAAGACCTAAGGCTGGAAAAGATGGTGTAGAAGAAAAGAATGTGTACGCACAACGTTCTTCAGGAGTTATCTTGCCGGAATATAGATTGCCTACAGAAGCTGAGTGGGAATATGCCGCTGCCGCAGATGTTGGACAAAGAGAATATAACATCTACAAAGGACAAAAGAAATATCCTTGGTCTGGAGATTATACACGTTCGTCAAAACGTAAAAATAAAGGAGATCAATTGGCTAACTTTAAACAAGGAAACGGTGATTACGGTGGAATTGCAGGTTGGTCTGACGATGGAGCTGATATCACTAACGGCGTAAAAAGTTATGCTCCTAATGATTTCGGATTGTACGATATGGCAGGTAACGTTGCAGAATGGGTACAAGACGTTTACAGACCTATGATCGATAACGAGGCGAATGATTTTAACTACTTTAGAGGTAACCTTTATGGTAAAAATAAAATTGGTAAAGACGGAAAAATTGAAATTGTTACAAAAGATAACATTAAATATGATACTTTAAGCAATGGTAAGATTGTAGCAAGAAACCTTCCGGGTGAAATTGTTCAAGTACCGGTTGATGAGCAGGAAACATATTTGAGACAAAACTTTAGTACAAGTGATAATATCAATTATAGAGATGGTGATAAACAATCCTCTAAGTATTTTGATTTTGGAGATGAAGCAGAAAACAAAGCAGATCAAGCGATGTATAACTCGCCAAAACACAATGTAACTACAGACAGTTTAGGTACAATGATTAGAAAGTACGACAAATCAAGCAAGCGTACTACTTTGATCGATGATAATGTAAGAGTCTACAAAGGAGGTTCTTGGAGAGATAGAGCCTATTGGTTAGATCCAGCTCAAAGAAGATATTTCCCTCAGGATATGGCTACTGATTATATCGGATTTAGATGTGCAATGTCTAGAGTAGGTTCAAAATCTGAAAAAAGAAAATCACCAAGGAATTAAGTTTTTTAAAATTCCAAAAAAATAGTAAATCCAAATTCCTAGACTGAATATTTCAGTCAGGAATTTGGATTTTTTTTGTAGAAACTTTTCTATTTTTACATTCCATAAAAAATCTTTATAAATGAATATTCAAGAAATTCATAACCTGTTTCTAAAATGCAAATCGATATCAATAGATACGCGAAAAATAGAGAAGGACTCAATGTTTTGTGCTATTAAAGGAGAAAACTTTGATGCTAATACTTTTGCTCAAGAAGCACTAGACCGAGGCGCTTTATATGTCATTATCGATAACCCTGCTTATTTTATAGATCAGAGAACTATTTTGGTTCAGAACAGTTTAGAGACATTGCAGGAATTGGCAAAATTTCATCGTTTGTTTTTAAAATTGCCTATCATTGCTTTAACAGGCAGTAATGGTAAAACGACAACCAAAGAGCTTATTAATGTAGTTTTGGCTAAAAAATACAAGACCAAAGCTACTGTAGGCAACTTAAATAATCATATTGGAGTTCCCTTGACTTTATTGTCATTTACATCAGAAACAGAGATAGGTATTGTAGAGATGGGTGCAAATCATAAAAAAGAAATTGAGTTTTTATGTGAAATTGCACAACCTGATTACGGCTATATCACCAATTTTGGAAAGGCCCATTTAGAAGGTTTCGGAGGTGTTGAAGGCGTAATCGTGGGAAAAAGTGAGATGTACCAATATCTTAGGAATAGCAAAAAAATGGCTTTCGTAAATCTTGAAGACCCGATTCAGGTAGAAAAATCGCATGATATAAAATCTTTTACTTTCGGAATCAATAATGAGCATGCTGACGTAAATATCAAAAAAGTTGCGGCAAATCCTTTTGTTGTCATAGACTACAATGATTTTGCTGTAAAGTCTCACTTGATAGGTCTTTACAATTCAAATAACATCAATACTGCGGTAACAATTGGGCATTTTTTTGAGGTAGACAACGCATCTATACAATCGGCGATAGAAGGATATATTCCAGAAAATAATAGATCTCAGATGCTTAAAAAAGACAGTAACGAAATAATTCTCGATGCGTACAATGCCAATCCGAGCAGTATGGCAGTAGCAATTGCTAACTTTTTGCAATTGGATAGCCATAATAAAATAATGATTTTGGGCGATATGTTTGAACTCGGTGAAGAGAGTCATCAAGAGCACAAAGCTATTGTAGATTCAGTATCAAATCAAGAAAAATCTGTATGTTATTTTATTGGTAAAGCTTTTTTTGAGAATAAAATTTCAAGCGATATACTTCATTTTTTTGAAACTTTTGAGTCTTTTGCGACCTATCTAAAAACTATTAATTTTAGTAAAAATACAATTCTAATTAAAGGTTCAAGAGGTATGGCTCTGGAAAGAACATTAGAATATGTCGCATAATGCTAAAAATAACGCAAAAGAAAAGCCATCTTGTTTTTTTTTCAGGATGGCTTTTCTTTTAGATACTCATTAAAAAACCAATTAAGTTTTCTTTTTTATTAAGGCCAAGTTTTTTTCTTAATCGATATCGAGCCAATTCAACGCCTCCGGTCGAGATATTCATAATTTCGGCAATTTCCTTGGTAGACATATTCATTAGTAAATACGTTGACAAATCCAGCTCTCGCGGCGAGATTGTTGGGTATTTTTCTTTGAGTCTTTTTAGGAAATCAAAATGTACATTTTTGATGTGTTTTTCTAGATCTTTCCAGCTTTTATCGGTATTCACCTCCTTTACAATGCTTTTATGTAATTTATTAAACTCAGATTTTGTGCTGTCATCTAAGTTGTGTGTGTCAATATCTTTTATTTTCTGAATAATACCGTTTAATACTTTGTTCTTTTTTACAACCTGTAAAGAATTGTTAACCAATTCTTTATCTTTTGCGAGAATTTTTATTTGAAGCTTGTCATTTTTAAGTTTTTCAATCTCTTTTTCAAGTTCATGTTGTTCATGTCTAATTTTGGATTCTTTTTCCAAATAAAGCCTTCTTTGCTCAATCGTCTCGTAATATTTATTGGTTCTGATTTTTACTTTTATTCGATTGGTAGTATAATAGATTGCCGCTAAAATCAATATAAAATAAGTTAGATAAGCTAGAAAATGTCTGTACCACGGCGGCGAAATAGTGAAATTAATTTCTGAAACGTTAGACTCTACACCATAACTGTTTTTTGCCTTAATTTTCATAGTGTAATTTCCTTCTCTCAAGTTGGTGTATTCTTTAATCGAAATAGTAGACCAATTGCGCCAGTTTTCCTCAAATGGTTCTAGTTTATAAGAGTACATAACGTTTTCCTGATTTTCGAAAGTGGGAGACGAAAAGGTAAATTTTACGTGATTAGAGCTGTAAGGTAATTCAAATTCTTCTTTATCGGTGGTAAGATTCCCTGTTATAATAGTATCTTCTGGGAACGAAAAACTTTCGATAAAAGCCCTAGGTTTGGTTATAAAACTATTTGAAATTTTTGAGTCATAATGTGTTAATCCATCCGTTAATCCTATAAAAATATTATTAGGATCAATTGCATTTATAGAAATGTAATTGTTTACTAAATTGCCGGTTAAGTTAGAAAAAGGAGCTTCCTTTTGATGATATGTTCCATCTGATTTTTTTTCTAAAACGCCCAGTGACTCATTATAGGCATACCATAAATTACCATAAGCATCCTCAATCAAAGCTTTTAACGTAGGTGTCTTTGTAAACAAAGCTGATGTTTTTTTGTCTTCAAAAAAGCCTTCCTGCTCTTTACTATATCTGTAAAAGTGGTTTTTGGTTTGAAAATAAACCTTATTATTGATCGATTGTAAGCTGCCGATTCCTTTGCGCTGTGAGGAAATTCCAGTATGTTTTTTAATAAATTCAAAACTCTTTAAGTCCTCCGAAAGGGTCATTTGGTACAAATAATTATCTTTCTTGAGCCATAAATAATTCTCGTCAAGTTCAATTTCAAACGTATTGGTAGTTTGGTCAAATCCGGCCACTTGATTGACATAATCGATCCCGTTGGGAGCACTTTTAAATACCGAAAAGCCATTATAGCTTTCTCCAATAATATAACCGGGACGCTTAGGGATCGCTTTAAAACCAAAATATCCTTTGCTGTCCAGTATTTTGGCAACTCTGTTTTGTTCTATCACTAGCGCACCATTGTTACTGGCGCACAGTAAAGTATTGTTGATCACCTGTATGTTCCAGGCCTGTGCAATTGTTCCTTCTATGCGATAAAAAGGCTCGTCCTTAAATGATTTGCTCCACGGGTGGTAAAATAAGCCCTGATTTGTGGCCACATACAAGTTGTTATTATGCACGACAGAAGCATAAACGGTACCGATGTTATAACTATAATCAAAATAGGTAAAAGGGGAGTTTTCGTTAATAAAAGTGATTCCGTTATCAAGTCCCAGCCAGACATTGTTCTTGTTGTCTACAAAGGAAGTAAGCACCGTATTGTTTTGAAGTCCTTTTTGTCTGTTTAAGTGTTGAATAATCTTTCCGTTTAAATCACAAATTATGATGCCATTGAGTACTGTATTAAGCACAATAAATTTGTTTTTTATGATAGATCCGCCAAGCGAGGTGTTTTTTTTAATAAAGCTATTGGCTTCTGTCTCCCATGATTTTATAGATTTGCCATCACTTATAAAAAGTCCTTTTTCGAGAGAGGCAAGAATCAATTTATTATTAGAAAGAGGAAATACTGCCCAAATTTCTTTATCGTTAAAAAATTCAGATCCTGGCACTGCGATTAATTTGCCGTTTTTGTATTCCAGAATTCCTAGTGATTTGTCCTGAAAGTAAAGTTTGTTATTGATTAAAAATGAAAATTGAAATTTCTTTGGGGCATCGATGAAACGAAGTTTGTCATTTTTATAAAAAAACACTTTCGTGAAAGATTGAAAGATGACTTCGCCTTTATATATGTGTATTCTCCAAATTAGGTTAATATTTTTGCTGTCTTTCTTACTGATTAAATTTGATAAAGAAAAATACTTTAATTCTCCTTTTTCGTTGCTTTTAAAAAAACCAAATTCGTTATTTCCTCCTACAAATATTTTTCCTGAGTCATCAATTTTCAAACTTCTAATTGCGGTGCTATTCGGGAGTGAATATTTGTGCCAAGTAGATCCGTCAAACTTTATTAAACCACTATTATTTGCAAAATATAGGTTCCCATTTGTGTCCTGATCTATATTCCAGTTTTGAGTTCCGCCTTTATAATCGGTTCTTTTGTAGTTTTTGATGGCAGGAAGTCCAATATCTTTCACTTGGCCAAAAAGGGCAACTGAGAATAGTGTAAAAAAACCAATAATAAAATATGATTTTATCATTTTCATAATTTTTTCAAGGTATTTGATGTTTTTTATTGTAATTAGCTTATTTTTAGATATATAGTTTGGTTATATGTCTACTATTTCGATGTAGATGTACTATTTTTAGATAAAAATAAACATAATTGTTTGATGTAGTGTTTATTTTGTTGACTTAACATTTCTCTAACAATATAAAAATATAATTAAAATATTGATTTATAAATGTTTATAAAAAAATTGATGTGTTTTTGTAGCGTATTAATATTACGTTTGATGTGTTTTTGTAATGAAAATTAATTATAAATAGTGAAAATTTAAGTTTATTATTGCATCAAATTACTAATTAATTAACCAAAATTTTTAGAAAAATGAAATTAACAAAATTACTTATTTTTTGTATTTCGTCTCTATTGTTTTCTGTTGTCGCAGTAGCACAGGATGTTACGGTAAATGGAATTATAAATGACGAAAGTGGCTTACCCGTCCCTGGGGCAACAATTTTAATCAAAGGAACAACTAAAGCAACTGCTTCTGACTTCGATGGAAAATTTCAAATAAATGTTCCATCTAATGGTACATTGACAATTAGTTTTGTAGGATATAATACGATTAATGAAGCTGTAGACGGAAGGACTAAAATTACCTTTCAATTAAGGCCAGAATCTCAAAGCTTAAACGAGGTTGTTGTTGTTGGATACGGTACACAAAAGAAAAGTGTCGTAACAGGAGCAATTTCTAGTGTAAAAGCAAAAGATTTAGAAAGTTTACCTATCACAAGAATCGAACAATCTTTACAAGGAAGGGTTTCAGGGGTTTCTATTGCTGCAAATGCAGGTCAGCCAGGATCGGCTTCTACAATCAGGATTCGTGGTTTTACTACTCTTAATAATAACGATCCTTTATGGGTAGTAGACGGTGTAATGATCGACAACGGTGGTATTGGGTACTTGAATCAATCTGATATTGAATCTATCGAGGTGCTAAAAGATGGTGCTTCGGGAGCAATTTACGGTTCTCGTGCTGCTGCGGGGGTTATCTTGGTAACGACCAAAAAAGGTAAATCAGGAAAGATTTCTGTAAATTATACAGGTTTTTCAGGAGTATCTCAAGCGGCAAAGAAAATTGATTTGCTTGATGCATCACAGTATGTTACCATCATGAATGAGGCTTACACGAACGGTGGAAGACCGGCGCCTTATTCTACAACTACTAATTACGGTAAAGGTACTAACTGGCAAGATGCTATTTTTAATAACAATGCACAACGTACTTCTCATGAATTAAGTTTTAGTGGAGGAAATGATACTTCAACATTCTATATGTCTTTCGGATTATTAGACCAAGAAGGGATCGTAACCTCTGAAATTTCAAATTATACTAGAAAAAACATTCGTTTAAACTCGACTCATAAATTAGGAAAATATTTTAAAGTTGGTCAGACTTTAGGTTACTCTCATGAAAAAACGATTGGTGTTGGAAACACAAATGATGAATTTGGTGGGCCTTTGTCTTCAGCAATTAACTTAGATCCATTGACTCCAATTATCGAGACAAATCCAAATCAACCGATCTATCAAAATAATCCGAATGCTCTTAAAGACGCAAACGGAAATTACTATGGTATTTCGACAATTGTAACGCAAGAAAATACTAACCCATTGGCATATACACAAACAAGATTGGGTAATAATGATTTTGCTGATAATTTTGTTGGTAATGTTTTTGGTGAGGTTGAAATTTTACCAGGTTTAAAATTTAAATCTGCAGCAGGTGGTAAATTAGCGTTTTTTGGTTCTGATAACTTTACTCCAGTGTTTTTCTTAAACGGAGCTACTAAAAGAGATAAAAATGAATTGTTCAGATCATACAAAAAATCTTTTAGCTGGAACTGGGAGAATACTTTAAATTATGCTAAGAAATTAGGTGATCATAACTTTAGTGTTTTACTTGGTAAAGGTACATACGTAGACAATATTTCATCTGGTAACGATGTAACTTATCAAGGGGTGCCTGCAACAACGCATGCTGAAGCTTCTTTTAACGTTGAAGTTCCTATTACAGATAAAATTGCTAATGCGTATAGCTCACAAGCGTATGAGCACAGAGTAGAGTCTTTGTTTGGAAGATTAAATTACGATTATAAAGAGAAATATATTTTTACCGGAATTATCCGTCGTGACGGTTCTACTAGATTTGGACCAAATCATAAATACGGAACTTTCCCTTCTGTATCTGCAGGTTGGGTACCATCTAAAGAAGGATTCTGGGGAGAAAATAATGCGATCACTTCATTAAAAATTAGAGGAGGTTACGGTGTAACTGGAAATGACTCTTCTCCTGATTTCTTATATATTTCTACTGTTGGAATTAAGAGAAACTATACAATTGGAGGAACACCAATTCCGGGACAAAGTCCAAACGCAATTCCTAACCCTGATTTAAAATGGGAAGAAACAAAACAAGCCAATATTGGGTTTGAGATGAGTTTCTTACGTGATTTTAACTTAACGGTAGATTTATTCAACAAAAAAACAGATGGTATTATTATGCCAGTTCCTAATCCTGGTTATGTTGGAGCATCAGGAGATTCTTATGCTAACTTAGCTAGTATGGAAAATAAAGGTATTGATGTTGAATTAGGGTACCGTAAAAAAATTGGTGCTTTGAATCTTTCGGTTAATGGTAACTTCTCTTATATCAAAAATGAAATCACTTATCTAGACAAGGGAGTTAATTTTATAGCTGGTGATGAGACCGTACAATCTAGTTCTTACGAAATAAACAGAACACAAGTAGGTCAAGCTTACAATTCATTCTACGGGTTTAAAACAAATGGTATTTTTCAAACTCAGGCAGAAATTGATTCCTATCAAAATGCTGCAGGAGTAGTAATTCAGCCAAATGCTAAACCGGGAGATTTCCGTTGGCAAGATCTAAACGGAGATGGTAAAATTGCAGCAGAAGATAGAACTTTCTTAGGGACTTCATTGCCTAAATATACTTATGGTCTTACTTTGAACTTAGATTACAAAGGAATTGATTTATTAGTTTTTGGTCAAGGAGCAGGTGGAAATAAAATCTACCAAGGTTTAAGAAGGTTAGATATCATTAATGCAAATTACCAAACAGAAGTTTTAGGTCGTTGGACAGGACCGGGATCAACAAACAGTTATCCAAGAGTTACTACTGATGATACAAACAGAAACTTCAGTAATCCATCAGATTTTAATTTACAGAAAGGTGATTTCTTTAGATTCAAAACGATTCAGGTTGGATATTCTCTTCCATCAGATTTGATCAATAAAATCTCTTTGCAAAAAGTTAGATTTTATTTAACAGGTGAAAACCTTTTCACAATCACAAAATATAATGGTTTTGATCCAGAAGTTGGAGGCCCTACAGCGTCAGGAATGGACAATGTACAAGGTGTTGACAGAGGTTACTATCCTCAAGCAAAATCGTATATGTTAGGTGTTAATTTGCAATTTTAATTAAAAAATAAAATATTATGAAACTGATAAGTTTTAAACAATCGTTAGTCGCTTTTGGAGTGTTATTAACACTTGGAGCGTGTGATACCGACGAAAAATTAGAGGTAAAAGGAGATGGAGTAGTATTAGAAACTGATTTTTATAGAAACGAAACAGAAGCTTATTCTGGTTTGGTGGCGGCCTATGATAAAGTAGGTAAATTTGCCGGATCTATGGAAACTGCTCCTTTGTTATTCTTAAATTCTGCTTCAGATGATTTTTATGCAGGTGGAGGTAATTCAGGTGACCAACCAGGTCTTCAGGTGGCTTCAAATTATACGGTAAGCCCTAGTAATATTCCCCCGGCAATATGGTCTAACTATTACCAAGGTGTTTTTAGATGTAATGTTATGATTCAAAAACTTCCTGGAGTTCCTATGGATGCTGCTAAAAAAGCAAGATTCATGGCCGAAGTAAAAACATTACGTGCTTATTATTATTTTGACATTGTTAGAATGTTCAAGAACGTTCCTTTGATCTTAGTACCGCTTAGTAAAGCAGAAGTTCCTAACGTTTTGCAGGCAAAACCGGCAGATGTTTATGCGCAAATTGAAAAAGATTTAAATGAAGCAATTGCAGATTTACCAATTACAATTCCAGCGAGTGAATCAGGACGTTTTTCACAAGGAGCTGCTATAGCACTTTTAGGAAAAGTTTATTTATACGATAATAAAAAAGCTGAAGCTGCTGCTGAATTGGCAAAAGTAAATGGTACTCCGGGCCAAATGAGCAGTTATGGTTATAAATTAATGCCAGCTTTTGCTGACTTATGGAATCATGCTAATAAATTTAATACAGAATCTATTTTCGAGATTGCTTATTCAGATAAATCAAATGCTGATTGGGGTAATTTTGAGACTGGTAATGATGAAGGAAATGTTGCCGCTCAATTAATGGGTATGAGAGATTATGCCAGAACAGCTACAGGAGTTACAGCTGGTTTGCCTGATTATATCAATGGTTGGGGCTTCATGGTAGTTACAACCGATTTGGCAAATGCATTAAGTACAGATCCACGTTTTGCTTCTACAATTTTTGATGCTAATGCAGAAAAAGCTGCTGGACGTATAACATTTACAGATAGTTATAACGAAACAGGATATCATTTTATAAAATATGCAGCAGTAAATGCCGATATCAAAGCGACGAATCCTTTCCTTAATTTTGCTATCAATACCTATATCATTCGTTTAGCTGACACCTATTTGTTAGAAGCTGAAGCATTAGGCGGAACAGGAGCAAGAGCACAAGCACTTTTAGACGCTGTGAGAGCTAGAGTTGGTTTACCATCTGTACCAGTATCTTTAGCTGCAATATATGCAGAAAGAAGGTTAGAATTGGCTGGAGAAGGTCACCGTTGGTATGACTTAGTGAGAACTGGTCAAGCTGCTTCTAAATTGGCATTCAAAGGTTTTACTGCAGGTAAAAATGAAGCATTCCCAATTCCATATAGTGAGTTCAATAATACCAAAATGGTTCAAAACGATCAATATTAAAAATTAAGAAATTTTAAGTTAATAGTCCAAATGAATTTATTTGAAAGACCAATTTGAAAATTTTGATCTTCCGGAATAAATTCGATCAAGATGTTAGTTTGAGTTTAAGTTTGGTTAGTAGAATAGCCCATATTCTTTAGATTATGGGCTATTTTTAAATCAAGTCGGCTAATTCAAAAAAATAGATTTGTAAAAAAGTCTTATTACTAAAACATGCACAATGAAAAAAATTGGCTTTATAATTACGAGTTGTTTATGTTTTTCTTTGGCTGTTTTTTCACAGCAAAAGAGTCAAAAGCATTTACAGAAATTTACAACAACCAACAAAAAAATCACTGTTTATACTACAGCAGCAGATACGAAATTAAGGTTAACCCCTACAGATAATTTAAGTTTTACAGCCTCGCAGCAACCCACAGAAACAGAAATTTCTGTTTTTGTAGAACCTTCAAAACAATTTCAGAGTTTTCTTGGAATAGGTGGCGCGATTACTGATGCAAGTGCAGAAATTTTTGCAAACTTATCAAAAGAAAAACAAACCGAATTCTTAAACGCTTATTACGATACCCAAAAAGGAATCGGATATTCATTGCTAAGAACAACTATTCAGAGTTCTGATTTTAGCAGCGGAAGCTATTCTTATATCGAAGAAGGCGACAAAGAGTTAAAGACTTTCTCTATTGAGCATGATCGCAAATACCGCATTCCGATGATTAAAGCGGCCATTAAAACGGCTGGCGGAAAGTTAGTCACTTACGCAGCACCTTGGTCACCAAACGCTTTCATGAAAAGCAATAAAAATGTGTTAAAGGGCGGAACATTGTTGCCAGAGTTTTTTCAACCTTGGGCAAATTTTTATGCCAAATTTATAAAAGAATACAATAAAGAAGGGATTCCGATCTGGGGAACATCTGTTCAAAACGAACCAATGGCTACCCAAAAGTGGGAGTCATGCCTTTATACTGCCGAGTCAGAAAGAGATTTCTTGAAAAGCTACCTTGGGCCAACGCTTAAAAAAGAAGGTTTAGGAAGTGTAAAAATCATTGCTTGGGATCATAATCGAGATTTAATGGTACACAGAGCCAATGTTATTTTTTCTGATCCGGAAGCTTCAAAATATGTTTGGGGAATGGGCTTTCATTGGTATGAAACCTGGACTGGAGCACAACCTCTTTTCGAAAACGTAGCAAAAGTGCACGAAGCTTATCCTGACAAAAAATTACTTTTTACCGAGGGTTGTGTAGAGAAATTTGATGCGGCAAAATATCAGTTTTGGCCAAATGCAGAGAGATACGGGTCTTCAATGATTCATGATTTTAATAACGGAACTGTAGGTTGGACAGACTGGAATATTTTATTAGACCAATTTGGAGGGCCAAATCATGTAGGCAATTTTTGTTTCGCGCCCATACATGCCGACACAACAACAGGAGAGCTTATTTACACACCATCTTATTATTATATTGGGCATTTCTCAAAATTTATTCGCCCAAATGCAGTGAGAGTAAGTACATCAGTGAGCAGAAGTTACCTCATAAGTACTTCTTTTTTGAATACGGATGGTAAAATGGCAACAGTAGTAATGAATCATACGGATAATGAGATTATGTACAATTTTATTATTGCAGCAGAAAAAACAGTTGTAAAAATTCCAGCACACGCCATTCAAACATTAGTATATTAAACATTCTCAGAAAGTCGGGTCTTGATTTTTTTAACCCAGATTTTATAACTGCTAATTAGCTTTAAAATTTTTGAAAATACAATGAAATCAATCAGTAGCATTTTAATAATTCCAGTACTATTTCTGCAATTAAGTTGCTCTTCATTAAAAAATGGGCAAGCTTCTGGCGTTTCTTCATTCAATTCAAATAAAAAAATTCAAGTTTATACAACAGCCGAAAATTCAAATTTAAAATTGTCTTTATCGAATGATTTTATTTCCAAAATAGATTCAGAACAAAAAGAAGCGACTGTCTCCATAACGGTAGATGCCACAAAAACCTTTCAGACTTTTCTAGGAATTGGAGGCGCCATTACAGATGCAAGTGCCGAAGTCTTTGCCAAATTGCCTTCACAAAAGCAGCAGGAATTCCTGACAGCTTATTATGATAAAAACAAAGGAATTGGTTACTCTTTGGCGAGAACCAACATTCATAGTTGTGATTTTAGTAGCGAGAGTTACACTTATATTCAGGAAGGGGATAAAGATTTGAAAACTTTCACTATTGATCACGATAGAAAATATCGAATTCCATTACTTAAAAAAGCAATTCAGACAGCTGGTGGTAAGCTAACTTTATTCGTGAGTCCCTGGAGTCCTCCAGCCTTTATGAAAGATAATAATGATATTTTGCATGGAGGCGTTTTGCTACCTGAGTTTGCACAATCTTGGGCAAATTATTATGCCAAATTTATAAAAGAATACGAAAAAGAGGGAATCCCAATCTGGGGATTAACCATCCAGAATGAGCCAATGGCAAGTCAGCGTTGGGAGTCTTGTATTTATACTCCTGAAGCCGAGAGAGATTTCCTGAAAAATTTTCTGGGGCCAACTTTAGCCAATCAAGGGCTGGGTTCTAAAAAAATAATTATCTGGGATCATAATCGTGGCGAAATGCTAGAGAAAAGAGCGCAACTTGTTTTTTCAGATCCTGAAGTTTCAAAGTACGCTTGGGGAATTGGATTTCACTGGTATGAAACATGGAATGGCGGGCCACCAAAATTCGAATCTGTAGCGAAGGTTTATGAAGCTTTTCCAACTAAAAATTTAATTTTTACAGAAGGTTGCGTAGAGCGATTTGATACTGTCAAATATCAATTTTGGGGAAATGCTGAGCGCTACGGTCTCAACATGATTAATGATTTTAATAATGGGACTGTGGGTTGGACAGATTGGAATATTCTTTTAGACCAAAACGGCGGACCCAATCATGTTGGCAATTTTTGTTTTGCTCCTATACATGCCGATACCAATTCGGGAGAATTAATTTTCACTCCGATGTATTATTATATCGGACATTTTTCAAAATTTATTCGTCCAGGTGCCAAAAGAATCAATCAAAAATTAAATGATGCAGCATTATTGAGCACGTCATTTAAAAACTCAGACGGAAAAATAATAACCGTTGTCATGAATCAATCAGATAAAGAAATGGTTTATGAACTAGCTTCTGATTTGCAAAAAAATACAATTACAATACCGGCGCATGCCATGCAAACTCTTATTTATTAGAGTTTTTTATTATCATATTAATTTAAAAGTTTAAAATGAAAAATGCTATTTTACTCCTTTCTGCTTTCCTAATTTGTGGAGCAGGATGGAGCCAGGAAACCAAAAACAAAAAAGCAGATATTGATGCTAAAGTTGCATCATTATTATCAAAAATGACATTAGAAGAAAAAGTGGGACAGATGACTCAAATTACGGTTACCGTTTTTGAAGATCCCGCAAAACCCGGTTATTTTGATGCTGCAAAACTAAAACAAGGAATTCAGGATTATCATATTGGTTCTATTCTGAATGTGCCAAACCCTGGTGCGCCAACGACTAAAAGATGGCAGGAAACCATGACTGCGATAACTAATGAAGCCAATAAAACGAGGCTTAAAATTCCGGTTTTGTATGGTATAGATGCTATTCATGGTGCCAGTTATACGGCCGGAGCCACTTTATTTCCTCAGCAAATTGGGTTGGCAGCAACTTTTAATACTAATTTGGTAAAACGTGGTGCCGAAATCTCTGCTTACGAGACCAGAGCATCTTCTATTCCTTGGGTTTTTTCCCCAGATTTAGATTTTCCTAGAAATCCAGCTTGGTCAAGAATGTGGGAATCTTTTGGCGAGGATGCCTATTTATCTGCTCAGATGGCCGTGGCTTTGGTGGACGGTTTTGAGAGAAATGATGTAGGATCAAAATATAGTGTTGCCTCATGTATGAAACATTACATTGGTTACGGAAGCACTACAACAGGAAAAGACAGGACGCCAAGTATTATCCCGGAACGTATTTTGAGACAGTACGATTTAACCATTTATGAGGCGGCAATAAAAGCCGGAGCAAAAAGTGTGATGGTGAGTTCGGGCGAAATTAATGGCACACCAGTGCATTCTAGTAAACATTTGCTTACCGATATTCTAAAAAACGAATTGGGTTTTAAAGGGGTTGTCGTAACCGACTGGAAAGATATTATTTACCTCAATACACGACACAAAGTTGCCGAAACCAAAAGAGACGCTGTTCGTATTGCGGTAATGGCAGGAATTGATATGAGCATGGTGCCAGAAGAGTTTTCTTTCTACACCGATTTGGTAGATTTGGTTCAAAAAGGAGAGGTGCCAATGTCCCGAATTGATGATGCTGTAACGCGTATTTTAAGAATGAAGTTCGAATTGAATTTGTTCGAGAATACGGTAGCGAATTTAAAAGATTACCCAAAATTTGGTTCTGAAGAACACATTTTGGAAGCTTACAAAACAGCTGCCGAATCGATTACTTTATTAAAAAACAAGGATGCTGTTTTGCCTTTAAACAAAACGGATAAAATTCTGGTAACGGGAGCAACAGCCAACAGTATGAAATACTTAAATGGAGGCTGGTCTTACAATTGGCAAGGCGAAAACTCTGATGTATACGCTGCTGATAAATCGACTATTCTGGAAGCATTTCAAAATAAATTAGGCAAAGAAAATGTGTTGTATACTCCCGGCGCTGATTTAGAAAAAGAGGATGATGCCGAAATTGCAAAAGCAGTTGAATTGGCCAAAAATGCATCCAAAATAGTATTGTGTTTGGGAGAGAAAAATTATACAGAGACTCCAGGAGACATCAGCGATATTTACATTAGTAAGTCACAAATTAAATTAGCGCAGGCTTTATCCAAATTAAATAAGCCGATTGTTTTGGTTTTAAATGAAGGAAGACCAAGATTAATCAGTGATTTTGAAGACAAAATGAGTGCCGTAGTACAATGTTATTTACCAGGAAACGAAGGAGGACGAGCATTAGTTGATATTTTGTACGGAGATGTAAATCCGAGTGGAAGATTGCCTTATAACTACCCGAGATACCCTAATTCATTAGAAAAATACAATCGAAAATATACCGAAAGCATTTCTGAAAATGAACAAAATAACGATGCCAAATACGAAAAAAGCTATTTGCCTCAGTTTGAATTCGGAACGGGATTGTCTTACACGACTTTTGCTTATTCAAATTTAAAAATTGATAAAACAGAAATCAGTACTACAGACGAAATTCAGGTTTCGGTTGATGTTACAAACTCAGGGAAAAGAGCAGGTAAAGAGTCGGTTTTACTCTATTTGTCTGATAATTTTGCTTCGATTACACCAGAAGTAAAAGCGTTAAAAAGATTCGAAAAAATCAGTTTAGAGCCAAACGAAACCAAAACAGTAAAGTTTACATTGAACCAAAAAGATCTTCAATTTGTCAATCAGGACTTAAAATGGATTGCTGAAAAAGGAACATTTACAATTCAGATTTCAAACTTGAAAAAAGATTTTTTATTAAAATAAATCATAACTATTCCTCCAAGGTTTTCTCAAAACTTTGGAGGTTTTAATTTGAATGCCAATAAAGTTCCGTTTTTAAATACATAAAATGAAGAAACTAATTTTTATACTTCAACTATTGATTTCGATCGCGTCTTTTGCGCAAGGTTTTTTGCATAGAGACGGTCAAAATATTGTTGATGGCAACGGAAAAAATGTAGTATTAAGAGGTCTCGGACTAGGAGGCTGGATGGTGCAGGAAGGATACATGCTACAAACGCAGTCTTTCGCTAGTCCGCAATATGTTATCAGGCAGAAAATTCAGGATGTTATTGGAGAAGAAGGAACAAAAGAATTTTATGCGGCCTACAAAGCAAACGGAATTACAAAGAGAGATATTGACTCGCTGGCAGTTTGGGGGTTTAATTCGGTTCGATTGCCAATGCACTATAATTTATACACGCCTCCAGTTGAAGCCGAGAAAAATGGTCAAATAACTTGGCTCGAAGAAGGTTTTACCATGACGGATAATTTGCTAAAATGGTGTGCCGAAAACAAAATGTACCTTATTCTCGACTTACACGCTGCTCCGGGCGGACAAGGAAATGATGCTGCGATTTCGGATTATGATACCACAAAACCATCGCTTTGGCAAAGTGAAGCCAATCAGAAAAAAATGATTGCGTTATGGAAAAAATTAGCGGCTCGTTACATGAATAATTCCTGGATAGGTGCTTACGACATTATCAACGAACCGAACTGGAATTTTACCGGAAGCAACAAAAATGGCTGCGATGAAAACGCCAACGGTCCTTTAAGAGAATTAATGATTGCGGTTACCAAAGCGATTCGCGAAGTTGATACGAATCATTTAATTTTTATCGAAGGAAATTGCTGGGGTAACAATTACAACGGAATTTTTCCTCTATGGGATGAAAATATGGCGTTGAGTTTTCATAAATATTGGAACTACAATACAACAGGTTCTATCCAGAAAATGCTCGATTACAGAAAACAATATAATGTTCCGATTTGGTTGGGTGAAAGCGGAGAGAACTCCAATGTTTGGTTTAAAGAAGCCATTTCGCTTGTCGAAAATAATAATATTGGCTGGGCTTTTTGGCCGATGAAAAAAATAGAAAATATTGCAGGCGTAACGTCAGTGAATAAAATTCCTGAATACGATGTTTTATTAAAGTATTGGAAAGAGGGCGGTACAAAACCATCTGTTGATTTCGCTAAAAAAGCATTACTAAAAATGGCCGATAATTACAAAATGGAAAACCTGACCGTAAAACCAGATGTTATTGATGCGATGTTCAGACAAGTGCAAACCAACGATACAAAACCATATAAAAAACATTTAATTCCGGGTAAGATTCCGGCAACAGAATATGATTTGGGAACCAGTGAAACGGCTTATTCTGATAAGGATTTTATAAATTATCGAGTAGAAACAGGTAATTTTGAGGAGTGGAATAAAGGAAACATGATGCGAAACGATGGGGTTGATATTTTACCTTGCAAGGATTCAGGTTCAAATGGATATCAGGTTTCCTTTATCGAAGATGGCGAGTGGTTGCTGTTTACGACAGAGGTTGCTAAAACTAAAACATACAAAGTGTCGATTCGGTATTCGAGCGCAAAAAATGATGGTAAAATTTATTTTGAAATAGAAAAAGGCAAAAGATCAGAAAGTATAGCGCTTCCTGCAACTGGCTCAGATACTAATTGGAAAACGATCACTTTATCAGGACTTCAATTAAATTCCGGAATCAATAAAATTAAGATCGTTTTCGAAAAAGGAGGTTTCAATCTGAATTATCTGGACTTTAAAACTGAAAAATAACAGGTTCAGAATAATTTGATTGTGTTAAAAAAAAAGCAATGTTCACGGTAAGTTAAAGTGGGTAACTAATTATTTTATTACATTAGTTTTTCCGTAAAGCAGGATAAATAAAGAAGCTTTACCATTAAAATTATGTACAATATGAAAACAAAGAAAACGTTGCTTTTTTTTATGATGCTATTTTTGGTTAGCATTTCAAATTATGGTCAAAATCTCAAAATGATGACCTATAATATTCGTCTTAATGTTGCTTCAGATGGCGAAAATGCATGGCCTAATCGAAAAGATTTTTTTATTTCTCAAATACAATTTTACAGCCCCGATATTTTGGGTGTTCAAGAAGCAACACCTGGTCAAGTTACCGAAATTGCTGCTTCGTTGCCCAATTATAGTAAATTCGGAATGGCAAGAGAGGGTGAGGGGAAAGGAGAGGCAAGTACGATTTATTATAAAAAAGACCGTTTTCAGGTGCAGGATTCCAACACGTTTTGGCTTTCTGAAACGCCCGATAAAATATCGATGGGTTGGGATGCGGCTTGTCATCGAGTTTGTACGTATGGGTTGTTTAAAGATGTAAAAACTAAAAAACTATTTTGGGTTTTTAACACACATTTAGATCATGTTGGTAATGAAGCGAGAATCAAAGGAGTAGAATTGATTCTTTCAAAAATTGAAGCCTTAAACACTAAAAATTATCCTGTGTTTTTAATGGGTGATCTTAATTCAGAACCTAATACGCCACAAATTGCCGCAATCAAAAAAGTAATGAATGACACAAAAGAGGTTTCAGTAGAAAAACCATTTGGTCCTGTCGGAACTTTTAATAATTTTGAACACAACAAACCAGTAAAATTAGAAATAGATTATATTTTTATTTCAAAAAATAGTGAACTAAAAGTTCAAAAGCATGCCGTTTTAAGTGACGCGATTGATCTAAAATACCCTTCGGATCACTTACCGGTTTTTATCGAAATTAATTAAATTGAAAATGAAGAGAATAACCACAATGACCCTGTTGATGGTGTCCTTATTTGCCACTGCGCAGCAAGAAACAATAGATCAAAAAGTGAATACTTTATTGAAGAAAATGACTATTGAAGAGAAAATAGGCCAACTCAATCAGTACACGGGAGACAACTCGGCTACGGGGCCTATTACCATAAATCCAAACAAACAAGCCGAAATAAAAGGAGGTTTGGTGGGCTCGATGCTCAATGTCATCGGAACAACTTACACCAGAAAATATCAGGAATTAGCGATGCAATCCCGCCTTAAAATCCCGATGTTATTTGGTCAGGATGTGATTCATGGTTATAAAACTACATTTCCAATTCCGCTAGCAGAAGCTGCCAGTTGGGATTTGCAAGCCATCGAATTGGCTGCCAGAGTTGCGGCCACAGAAGCCTCCGCAAGCGGAATTCACTGGACATTTGCTCCTATGGTAGATATTGGTCGTGATCCTCGCTGGGGACGTGTGATGGAAGGCGCCGGAGAGGATACTTATTTGGGTTCTAAAATTGCGTATGCAAGAGTAAAAGGTTTTCAGGGCAGTAAATTAGGCGATTTAAACTCGGTTATGGCGTGTGTAAAACATTTTGCAGCCTATGGAGCAGCAACAGGCGGAAGAGATTATAACTCGGTTGATATGAGCGAAAGAATGTTGTTCGAAACGTATTTGCCGCCTTTTAAAGCGGCCTTAGATGCCGGTGCCGCTACGTTTATGAATTCTTTTAATGACCTTAACGGGATTCCTGCAACAGGAAATGTTTATTTGCAAAGAGATATTTTAAAAGGAAAATGGAACTTTCAAGGGTTTGTTGTATCAGACTGGGGTTCTATAGGAGAAATGGTCGCTCACGGTTACGCAAAAGACAACAAACAAGCTGCTCTTGCTGCCATTACAGCAGGAAGTGACATGGATATGGAAAGCAATGCTTATCGCTATAATCTGGCCGATCTTGTTAAAGAAAATAAGGTTTCGATTGATTTGATTGATGATGCTGTACGAAGAATTCTTCGCAAAAAATTTGAGTTGGGTCTCTTTGATGATCCTTACCGTTATTCGGATGCAAAAAGAGCCGAAAAAGCATTAAACGATCCGGAGAATAGAGTAGCAGCTCGCGAAATGGCGAAGAAAAGTATCGTTTTATTAAAAAACGAAAACGAGACATTGCCACTTTCTAAAAACCTGAAAACGATAGCTTTCATCGGCCCGATGGTCAAAGAATACAAAGCCAATATGGGTTTTTGGGCGGTTGAATTGCCAGAAGTGGATTATAATAAATGGATCGTTTCGCAATGGGATGGTTTCCAAAATAAAGTAGGTAAAAATACCAAGCTCCTTTATGCAAAAGGCTGCGAGGTTGAGGGAGATAACAAAAGCGGTTTTGCCGAAGCTGTCGCAATCGCCCAACAAGCAGATGTTGTGGTTTTGAGTATTGGAGAAAGACACGATATGAGTGGTGAAGCAAAAAGCAGAAGCGACCTTCATTTGCCTGGTGTTCAGGAAGATTTGGTAAAAGCCATTGCTGCAACAGGAAAGCCAGTTGTTGTTCTGATCAACGCTGGAAGACCGCTTATCTTCAACTGGACCGCAGACAATGTTCCTGCCGTTGTGTATACCTGGTGGCTGGGTACAGAAGCCGGAAATGCAATCGCCGATGTATTGTTTGGAGATTACAATCCGTCTGGAAAATTACCGATGACTTTTCCTAGAGAGGTTGGGCAGGTTCCTATTTATTACAATCATTTTAGTACGGGAAGACCACCCGCTGACGAAAATGCTAAGGGCTATGTTTCTTCGTATATTGATCTAAAAAACTCGCCTAAATTTCCTTTCGGATATGGTTTGAGTTATACTAAATTCAATTATTCAGGTTTAAAATTATCTTCGGTAAAAATGAAGAGAGACGAAGCTATTAAAGTTTCTTTTCAATTATCGAATGTTGGAAAAGTAGCAGGAGAAGAAGTGGTGCAATTGTATCTCAAAGACAAATTTGGTTCTGTCGTGAGACCAGTTTTAGAACTGAAAGATTTTCAAAAAGTAAAATTAAATGTAGGAGAATCTAAAACGATCGAATTTACAATTGACAAAGAAAAGTTATCTTTTTATAACAATAAATTAGAATGGGGGCCAGAAGCTGGAGATTTCGAGCTGATGATTGGCACCTCATCAGCAGATAGTAAACTTAAATCTGACTTTGAGTTAGTAGATTAGAAGTAAGAGGTAATTGGCGTTATTGATTTTATAAAGGTGCTATTTTAGTACATTGTGTATAAAATCGATAGCGCCAATTCCTTTATAAGAAGCAAAAAGGGCTTTGTCAAAAGCCTCGCGTTTTGCTTTTTTATCTTTGTTCTCATTCTCAACGATCATTTCGTTAAAAATGCGCTCCTGTTCTTCGCTATATTTCATCGAAGCTTCTAAGAGATAAGTCTTAGAAACATAGCCAAAAGAGGTGAGAATTTTGGTGGTGATTTTCTGATTTATTTTTTTTGTAAAATTGCTAATCATATCGCTTTCATTGACTTTCGTGTGTTCTTTTCATCAGATAACAACCATTTTTCTTTCAAATGTGTTATTATGAAGCAATGTACTTATTTTTTTAATTTGATTTTAATTTTAAGTAAAATTTGTGATCTCAAGAAACTTTTTTTTTCTTTAATTATAATAATAAGTAGCTTGTTTCTAAAAGTGATCCCGATTGTAGAAAATTAAGTTAAATTGCATCTTCAAAGAGCAGTCAGAAATTCTGGCAGTAAACAAAAAAACAATGTTACAAGGAGTGATAGAAAACAATGCAAATTACCAACCCGGACTTTCTATAGATTGTGTCATTTTTGGTTTCCATGACAATCAGCTTAAAGTTTTACTACTCAAAACGCCTTTTGAAAGCAAATGGTCTTTGCCAGGTGGTTTTGTGCCAATTGATGAAGACATCGATACCGCCGCTGTGACAGTTCTGAATGTGCGCACAGGTATAGAAGGTATTTTTTTGAGGCAATTTGCTGTTTTCGGAAAAGTAAAACGCAATGACAAACATTTTAATGATACTGTTTTAGACTACCTTAAAATTCCTCAACAAGAAGTTAAATGGTTCACTCAGCGATTTATAACTATTGGGTATTACGCCTTGGTCGATTTTTTGAAAGCAGTTCCGCAGAAAGGAAATCATCAGGAAACCATCTCATGGATTGATCACAAAGAAGTGCCGGAACTCATACTAGATCACAAAGAAATTCTCGATAAAGCGCTTGATACCCTTCGTACAGAACTGAATTTAATGCCAATTGGATACAATCTTTTGCCCGAAAAATTTACGATTCCCGAACTTCAAAAGTTGTACGAAACTATCTTGGATAGAAAGCTAGACAGGAGAAATTTTCTCCGCAAAATAACCCACATCGGCATCTTGAACAAGCTTGACGAAAAGAAAAGCAACGTTGCCCACAAAGCCCCTAATTTGTATAGTTTTGATACACAAAAATACCAAGAAGTACTTAAAAACGGATTGAATCAGGGCTGGTAGCCCACAATAGTTCGAAAAGTCAGGTTTACTCTGGGTTTAAAAATGGTCTTGGTAGGAGGCAAACGATGCAGCCAGTGTGTTTGTGTGGTGTCTTTCATGACCAACACACTGCCATGTTCTAGTACTAAAGAAACCGTTTCTTTGCTCTCTTTATGCTTGAAAGCAAACTTGCGCTCGGCACCAAAACTCACCGAGGCAATGGCACCATTTTTCTTTAAATCCTTCTCACCATCACTGTGCCACGCCATGCCTTCCTCGCCAGAATGATACAAATTAAGCAAACACGAGTTGAATGTTTCTCCTGTTTTTTCCTCAATAATCGCTTTCAATTCCAGTAAGGCCGCCGTCCAAGGCAGGGCTTTTTTGGTGGTGTTAGAATAAGTATATTCAAAACCTACATCGCCGTACCACGCCACTTTTCTTTTGGTAATAATGAGTTTTCCAAAGATCACCGCTTCGTCATTTTTCCATTCGATAGTATTCAGCAAAACATCACAATAATGATCAGAAGATGCTCTGTCAAATAGTTTTCCGTAGTAATTTACGGTACCGTCTTTAGGAAGTAAGTTCGTTGTTGGTTCTGTTTCGAGGTTAAATAAGTCCATTTTTCCAGTTTAGGTATTCGGTTTTCATGCAGTGTCCACAAGGTCTAAAGCCGTTTTGTCTGGCTTCATTTTCAGACAAAAAGAAAACTCGGTTTTCACGTTTCATTCTTTTGCCAGAAGCACATTTTAATGTACCATAGATTCTTAGTTTTCGGTTGCCACCGAAGCAAATTTCGTGATTTTTAATTTTAATCAGGAGATTTGAATTTGAAATTTCATTATGTATAATCATTTTTTTTAAGTTAGAAAGGTACTGAGGTGCTAAGGTTAAAAAAATAGAGCTGTTTGACTTTTCTTAGCTGATTATCTTAGTGCCTCAGTAACTTAGCGCCTCAGCATCTTAGTAACTCAGCATCTTAGCAACTCAGTCCCTTAAATCAAGACAACGCATCATGAAAAATAATGCCTACTGTATGTCGTTCGCCACTGTGTATTTCACTCACGCCATGTTTCATATTTACACGATAATAGCCTTTTGTGCCTTTTACAGGTCTGAAATTGGTGGTAAAAATCAAAAGATCTCCCTTTTTGGGTTGCAATACAATCGCTTTAGACTGTGCACGGGGCGTTTGTTCGGTCAATACAAATTGGCCTCCTGTAAAATCTTCATCGGGTTCGTTTAAGAAAAGCACTGTTTGAATGGGGAAATAAACCGCTCCGTACAAATCCTGATGCAGCGTATTAAAACCACCTTTACCATATTTTAAAATTAGAACCGTTGCTTTCTGTTGATTATTGGCGTGACATTGCTGTAGTAATTCTTTGTGTGTGTCAGGAAAAAAAGTGTCAATATTTAAGACTTTCATCCACGCATTGGCAATGGGTGCCAGTTTAGGATAAAGTGATGTTCGAAGAGTCTGAATCAGATTGGGTAGCGGATAATCAAAATATTTGTATTCACCCAAACCAAAACGGTAACGCTCCATTACAACTGTTTTTCGGTACAAAGTTGGGGTAGCATAATTGGTTTTTAAGGCCTCGCATTGTTCATCAGTGATCACATTAGGAACAATAGCAAATCCTTTTTGGTGCAGGTCTTCGGTTATACTTTCCCAATGAAGGGCAGCTATTTTTTGAGAGGTTTTTTGCATGGTAGTAATTTTAAATAATGAATTAAAAGGTATAAAATAATGATACAAAGGAGTTGTTTATAGTTCGAATGAATTTCTATGACCCATTGGAGGGGCTATGTACAGCATCCGAGTGGTTCTGAGATAAACTGATGGGATATTTACAAGCTTGGTTGCGGTTCTGGATAGCATTGTTGCGATCTAGAACCCTACCATTGGGGTTCTATCAAGGTCGGTTGGGGTTCTGAGCTCCTCCGATGGGGTTCTGAACCGTAATGATGAGGTTCAGAACCCCAGCCACGGGGTTTAGAACCCAACCAATGGGGTTCGCAACCTAACTCACGGGGTTCTGAACCAAAGCTACGGGTCTTACAACCCCGCCGGAGTAGCTTAGAACCCCAACGGAGAGGTTCAGAACCGCACTGACGTGGTTCGGAACCTCAATAACGGGGTTTGGAACCCCAATAATGGGGTTCATAACCTCACTGATGGGGTCTAGAACCGCAACGACGGGGTTTGGAACCCCAATGATGGAGTCTGGAACCTCAACGACGGGGTTTGGAACCGCAATGATGGGGTTCGAAACCTCAACGACGGGGTTTAGAACCGCACTGATGGGGTTCGGAACCCCAAATTTTAGGTTCAGAAGGGTAAAACTTGATGATTTGACTTAAAAATGGGGTGGCTGGCATTAAAAATACCATTCCAAGATTGCCTTTAAGGAGAAAAAGCACCTGCGTCCAGATCAGACTGAGCGCTTTCCCACCCAATTATAGCGGTTTTTCGGGTGTTTCCCCACATGTATCCGCCAAAAGTACCCGTAGACTGAATCACACGATGACACGGAATTAAAAAGGCGACAGGATTGCTGCCAATTGCCGTGCCCACCGCTCGTGAGGCATTGGGTTTTGCTATTTTTTGTGCAATTGTACCATAAGTAGCAAGCTGCCCCATGGGTATTTTTAGCAAGGTTTCCCAAACTTTCAACTGAAAATCGGTTCCTTTTAAGTGTAGTTTTATTTCAGATAATGTACTCCAGTCATTCTGGAAAATAGCGAGGGCATTTTGTTGCACACCATCTGATTTTTGTTCGAATGTTGCATTAGAAAATTGTTGTTGTAATCCGATTAGTCCCGCGATTTCATCTTCGGCGAAAGCCATAAAACAAATGCCTTTTGAGGTAGAAGCCACGATAATATTCCCGAAAGGGCTTTGGGCAAAACTATAGCGGATAGACAGGTTTTTGCCGCTATTTTTGTATTCGGCAGGGGTCATGCCTTCTATTTTTATAAATAAATCATGAAGGCGGCTGGTGCCCGAAAGACCGGTCTCAAAAGCGGCATCAAATAAGGTGGCTTGCTGATTGTCTTTGAGTATTTTTTTGGCATGCTCGACACTGATGTACTGCAAAAACTTCTTCGGACTCGTGCCTGCCCACTCGGTAAACAACCGCTGAAAGTGAAACGGACTTAAATGTACTTTTTCTGCCACCTCATCTAGATTGGGTTGCGTTTTAAAGTGCGTCTTGATATACTCGATAGCAGCAGCAATGCGATTGTAATTGATGTTTTCCTGTGTGTTCATTTTTTTTCCATTTTATAAAGCAAAGATCGATTGGTTTCTCTGGTTATAAAATCCGAAACTTGCTGAGTTCTATAACCGAGAAGAGTATTAGGATTTATGCAAAGTTGGCTATATTTTGCTTGCAAAGTCACAAATAGGTAAACATGGTGGTCATTTTTGTCATCCTGACGAAGGAAGGATCTTCGCAAGTAAATCGGCAAAGATTAGGGAGTTTTAAATAAAACTTTGCCAACAAAAGTTTTATTTAAGCGCCTTTTTTCCCGACGAAACACTGATTAATTGATACCCTTTTTCGGTTCTTAGAAACTCAAAATGATCCTGAGTATAGTCTTTCTTATCCTGATTTGAAATGACGATGTTTTTTACGGGATATTGCCAATCTTTTGGTTCATTACAATTATTGAAATACGTTTTGTATTCGCTGGTTTCAAAAATAAATTTATTTAATCCATCTGAGGAAACAAAATAATCTGTTTTCGCAGCATTTAGTTCCTGTAATTTTAGTTTTATAAAAGTATAATTCTGGCCGATAAATTTAGTTTTGGATGCAGTTACCCAACCGTTTGGCTCTTTCCAATAGGTAATTTTGTCAAAAGAATTTTTTATTAAATTGTCTTTGGATACATCCGAGAGTAAATTGTTTTTGAGCCATGCTTTAAACTCCTTATCAAAATTGATGAACGAATAATAGAGTCCGTCAACGCCAAGGAAATGATCTCTTGTAGGATCTGGATTTTGTTCTTTTGATTTTTCTAAAGAATAAAAATTGAGTTCATCAGTGTAGGCAAAATTTTCAACTAATACTTTGTTCGTGGTGTCAATAAGATATTCTTTACCGCCAGACCAGAAATAATGTTCTCCATCTTGTGTTTTTGTAGCATCTTTTAGGGCGATGATCATTCCGTTTCTAACCCTTGTTATGTTACTGTATTGGGCTGGAATTACAATTTTTCCATCGCTATTAAACAAGCCCATTTTGTCTGTTTTATAATCTTTAAAACGAATAAAACCTTCGTTTTCGCAATCGGGACCATTGTCATAAATGTACAAGCTATCGCGACCGACTATTTTGCCCGATTTTGTAAGGTAATAACTTTTCCAGGTTGCGTTAGTTTCCTCTGAAACCACCATAATAGCATCAAATTTATGAGCAATAGTCATACCCATAAATTTTGGTGCTATTTTGATGTTGCCGTTGCTGTCCTTAAAGCCTGTGAGTGTAGAGTCTGTATTCTGAAAAGCAATCCAAGTGTCTTTGTTTTGGGCAAATGTATTAAAAGTGAAACAGACAAATATATAAAGAGGGATAAATTGTTTCATATAATTGATTTACTTTTTACTGTTTTAATAATTCTTTAATTATATCATGCTTAAATTTGCTAAACGGTCTTTTATGATACTCTTCTTCTTTAATTTCAATTCCAAAAATCATCCTGCATGCTTCTTCTTCAGACATAGAAAGTCCTGAAAATGTTTTATTCAGTAAAATGTCTAAATAATTGTTTGAATATTTATAACGAAGATCTAGCAAGTCTTTCAGTTCTTTTTCAGAATGAGCATCGTAAATTTCTTTTGTTTTATTAAATTTTAATGTTTCCTTCGTTTTTATATGTTCTACATTTATTTTCATTTTAAAATCATTTAAGGAATGATAGTCATAGCTAAATGTAAATTCATTTTTGTCAAAATAAGGATGATTCATTTTATCTAGGGCTGTTAACCAATCAAAACTTTTAGAAGCCCCTTTTATATGATTGCAAGAATGACAACTTGGAATTAAATTATAAAAAGATAATGCTAAAATTGGAAATTCTCCTTTTGGAAACCAATGATCTAGTTCTGCTCTTGCATTATTGCCTCCAAAGTATAAAGTATAATTTCTGTTGCAATACAAACAGGTATCAATGTTTAATAGGTTTAAAAATTCTTTGTTTGGAAAACTACCATAACCTGTTTGAATGAAAAAGCTCTTGATTAATTCAATTTGGTGTTTTGAAAATTGTTTCTTTTTATACTCTTCATGAATTTCAATTAAACGCTCTGGTTTTCCGGTTATCAATTCTAATTTGTGCTTTTCTAAAAAAGTAATGAACTCTTTGCATATATTCTTAATTTTATTATTTCTTTTGATATATCCGTTCGAAATTAGAGTTTCAAAAGTGTCTAAAACTTTTTCATGATGAAATTTAACAGCTTCGGATGTTGGATTTATTGTAATCATTATATACCAAATTTAGATTTTAAAAAATCAATTTCTTTTCTGGCTAATTCTTTTTGAAAATCTTTGCCTCCTTTTAATTCATCAATCATTTCCGCTAATTTCATTTTTAAAATTGGCTCATCAATTAGTTCAATAATTTGTTTGTGATGATTGTACTCATCTTGACTTAGTTGATAAAGTTCCTGAGATTTACTGTCTTTTTTATAGTTTTCTAAATTAATCCATTTTATCGTATCTTCAATCTTAGCTTTTGCAAAATCTCCCATTAAACCGTTATCGATAAAAAAACTATCTGCTAATAAATCGGTAATGTTTGCGCCAAAAGACTTTTTTGGTTTGTTTTCAGTATCAAGAATAACCGTTTTACCATTCTCTTTTTTTAAATAAATAATATTACCATTAGGAATGTCTGATAATGTTAAAGGGTCGTGAGTTGTAAATATGATTTGTATTCTCAATCCAATAAATATTTTGGGTAAAATTTTTATTAATGTGTTGACAAACATTTTTTTCCATTTAGGATGTAGTCCTAAATCTGCCTCATCTAAGAATAAAATTGCAGGTAAATCAACATTAGTATTTATTTCTTTGTTGTCATGTAATAATGAAATAAGATTAAAAATCATTTCTTCACCTGAACTTAAAATAATATTTGGAAAAAAATTAATAAATTGATGATAATCTGATTTAAACAATTTGGTTAGTTCAAAATAAAATTTTTCGTATAAATCTAAAATAGTTACAGCGGTAGTGAAATTAACTATAACTTTACAATTACCATCTAATATTACATTATCATTATCTGCAATTGACTTTTCAAAATTTACAGAGAAATCAATTAATAAATCGAAAGGAAATACTATATCTGCTTTTTTGTTATTTATATCAAGAAAATAAAAATTGTTTTTAAGTAATTTAAGTATTTCAATAGAACTGTTTATATTTTCTAAATTTTCAAAATCTTCTAAATTTTTAATTTTTGGAAAAATATTGGTTTTTTCTGGATTAAAAATTAAATCAGTTATATAGCGCATCAATTCAAGAACCAAAAAATCAATTGTTTGCATGTAATTAGATTCATTCGCTGAATATTTTGATGTTTTTGAACGAAAAAAATCATTAATCATATCAAATGTTGATAATGTATTTTGAACTTCTGTTTCTAAGATTTCTCTATATTGATAACTAGCATTCTTAAATGGATAATGTTTAATAGAATTAGTGGCTACTATGTTACTTTTATGAAATTCTATATTTATTTTTTTAAAAACAGGTAATGAATAGTCATCAAGAATATCTGTAATTTCTTTATTTGATAACATTTTCATCCATCTTTTTAGTTGAGTATTTTTATAAAATGAAAATGTAAAATCAGAATTATAAAACTTAAATTTCTGAGAATTTAAATCGTTTAATATTTGACTCATTAAAGATAAATCCAATGAGTTAGCTTGATTTTTATGTATTCTATTATCGCTTAAATAATTTGAAAAATAGATAGGAAAACCATAAAACTGAGACTTTTCATTTTTAGCTTTAAAGTTTTTAGAAATGATTTTAAAATCACTTTCTAAATCAAAAAATGAATAATATTTAATTTCTTCAGTTTCTTCAATAATAAAAAACACACATTCTTCTTCGCCAGTTCTTACAGGTATTAATTGATTAAATAATTTTGTTAATAAACTAGTTTTACCAGTTCCATTTTCACCAACAATAGCTGAAACCAATGCGATGTCTTCGCCGAAAAAGTGCTCGATAAAATTTGGATTTGGTTTACAAATTAATTCAACAGAGTTTTCATCATAAGATTCGATGCAGTAAGTATTCCTGCCACCTAAATTGATTATTTGAGGTTTCTCAAATAAAAATTCGTGATTATGAATATATACAGCTACAATTTTTGAGGAATGTCTACTCATATCAAATATGTCATTTTTTAAAAAATCACCAATGTAAGATTGGCTGTTTATTTTATGAATTCCGTATCCAAAAAGGATTAATAGTTTGAGATTTTCGAGAGGTCTAAAATCTCTAATAGGATTATTTCTTAAGTCTAGTTCTTTTAAATTTTCAAACTCTTTTACAAAATCAATGTTCGTTATTTTATTTTCAAATAGATTGAGCGAAATGACTTTGTCATTGTCATCTATTTTGTAAGTATTTCTGTTTTTAAAATGAAAAAAATCATCAATGGTTGAGAGGTTTAACTCAAATCCTAATGTCTTTTCTAAATTTAAAATACTAATGGGCTTCATAATAAAAAGATTTATTCAAATATATAAAAAGCAAGACCTGTATTTTTATGGATTGCCATAATTTGTAAAATTATTACTAAAAAACAGAGTTTTAAAAATAATTGTCTTTTTTTAAACGCGATGTGCGTGAGGGATAGCAGCAAGCTACCGAAGTAGCGCGGATAGCCCGACAGCCTTTAAGAAATGGCCCAATGAGCGCAAAGTATATTGGGCCGTTTTTTAAAGGTTGGCACGCCCGGATTATTTTAGATTTTAGATTGATGTATAATTAAAAAACAAAACCCGACAGGTTTTAAAATCTGTCGGGTTTGATATAGACAATCGAAGAAATCTAAAATCAGAAATCTTCAATCTAAAATTATTTAGTATCTGTAGTATTCTGGTTTAAATGGACCTTGAACTTCTACACCAATGTACGCAGCTTGATCGTCACGTAAAGTTTCTAACTCAACGCCTAATTTTGCTAGGTGCAAAGCAGCTACTTTTTCATCTAAATGTTTTGGTAACATGTAAACTTCGTTTTTGTAAGCAGCACTGTTTTTCCATAGCTCGATTTGAGCCAAAGTTTGGTTGGTAAATGAGTTACTCATTACAAAACTTGGGTGACCTGTAGCACAACCAAGATTTACCAAACGACCTTCTGCAAGAATGATGATGTCTTTTCCAGCGATAGTATATTTGTCTACTTGTGGTTTGATTTCGATTTTTGATGCACCGTGGTTTTTGTTCAACCAAGCCATATCAATTTCGTTATCAAAGTGTCCGATGTTACAAACAACGGTTTTGTCTTTCATTTGCTCGAAGTGAGAACCTAGAACGATGTCTTTGTTTCCGGTTGTGGTTACGATAATATCGGCAGTTGCAATAACAGTGTTTAGTTTTTTTACTTCAAAACCGTCCATTGCAGCTTGTAAAGCACAAATTGGGTCGATTTCTGTAACAGTTACAATAGAACCTGCACCTCTAAAAGAAGCAGCAGTTCCTTTTCCAACGTCACCGTATCCGCAAACGATTACTCTTTTTCCAGCCAACATTAGGTCTGTTGCACGACGTACAGCATCTACAGCAGATTCTTTACAACCGTATTTGTTATCAAATTTAGATTTAGTAACCGAGTCATTTACATTAATTGCAGGCATTGGCAATGTTCCCGCTTTTACTCTTTCGTAAAGTCTGTGAACACCAGTTGTAGTTTCTTCAGACAATCCTTTTATTCCAGGAACCAATTCTGGGAAACGGTCGATCACCATGTTGGTTAAATCTCCACCATCATCAAGGATCATGTTCAATGGTTTTCTGTCTTCACCAAAGAATAAAGTTTGCTCGATACACCAGTCAAACGATTCTTCGTCAAGACCTTTCCAAGCATATACTTGGATACCTGCAGCAGCAATAGCAGCAGCAGCCTGATCTTGTGTAGAGAAAATGTTACAAGAAGACCAAGTAACTTCTGCACCAAGAGCGATTAAAGTTTCGATCAAAACTGCAGTCTGGATAGTCATGTGCAAACATCCGGCGATACGAGCACCTGCAAGCGGTTGTTCGTCTTTATATTCAGCACGAAGTGCCATTAAACCTGGCATTTCAGCTTCAGCTAGTTCAATTTCTTTTCTTCCCCAAGCCGCTAGAGAGATGTCTTTTACTTTGAAAGCCACATAAGGCGTTGTTGTAGTACTCATTATATAGTATATTTGTATATTGTAAAATTTTTGCAAATTTACGGAATAGCTTTTTAATTTTGGCTACTTTCTTTAAGATTTGTGAAATGTTTAATCACTTAATCTTTTGCATCTTAGATAAATATTTGATTGTTGTACTGCTCATATTCAGACTAAGAAGCTAATCCTGCTGTCCGCTGTATCTTTTCCTGGCTAAAGAAGCCAGAAAAAGGATGCCGCTCCCATCAGGGCTAAAAATTAAAATGTACGAGAACTTTTGGTTTCAAAATACTTTCAGTAGACAGCTATAATTCATAATTAGAAAAAGAATGCCTTTATATCAAACCATACAGTGTAACGCAACCACCAAAATTCTAGTTTGGAAAATAACCGAATCGTATGAGGAGTTATTCAGTAAGGTAACGCTAAAAGAACAAACGCAAATTAGACTTAGCGGCATGAAGTCTGAGCTGCACCAACGTGCTTTTTTGAGTGTTCGCATGCTGATTCAGGAAGTGGGTTTTACCGACCACGATTTGCATTATGATGAATTTGGGAAACCTCATTTTGATTGTCAACATCATATTTCGATTACGCATTCACATCATTTTGCAGCCATTATTATTAGTCTGGAAACAGTAGGAATTGATGTAGAATTACAGCGTGACAAAATTCTCCGTATTGCCGATAAATTTGTAGAGACTGAAACAAGTTACCTAAACACTCAAAACAGTTCTGATCTTGTGCGGGAATTAACCGTGATTTGGGGAGCCAAAGAAGCTATTTTTAAAATAAGAAACGAAAAAGGAATCAGTTTTAAGGATCACATTCAGGTTGAAGCTTTTTCTTTAGATGAAAATCAAACTCACGCCAGCCTTCATTTTGAAGGTTTGATCAAAGATTTTGAAGTCAATTATGTAGAAATAGAGAATTTTACTTTAGTCTATGCTTTTGAGAAGCGTGAATCGTTTTAGTTTTTAATAAAATTGCATTAAAAAAACTTTTACTTTTACGCCCAATATGCAACAAAAATTACCCAATATTTATCAGCAAATTATCCAGGCGAAGTGCGATGGGCAAAAGTTACTCGCGATTCTTTTGGATCCGGATAAAATCGATTTAGAAAAATTAGATCAGTTAGTATTAAAAATAAATACATCGCCAGCTACTCATATTTTTGTAGGGGGAAGTATTGTTCAATCAACTATTTTAGAAGAATTGATTGGTAAATTAAAACAAAAAACATCTTTACCTCTTGTTTTGTTTCCGGGAGATCCGAGTCAGATTTCGCCTCAGGCAGATGCCATCTTGTTCTTATCATTATTGTCAGGCCGAAATCCGGATTATTTGATTGAATACCATGTAAAAGCAGCTCCAATTTTAAAAAACACAAATCTTGAAGTAATCTCTACAGGATATATTTTGATAGAAAGTGGCGCAGAAACTGCCGTTGCCAGAGTAAGCAAAACGGAACCTCTGGAGAGAGAAAATACCGATTTGGTTTTGGCTACAGCACAAGCAGGAGAAATGTTAGGCAATAAATTAATGTATTTAGAAGCAGGCAGTGGCGCTAAAAAGGCAGTTCCTTTGAACATTGTTCAGCTTGTTTCTCAAAATCTTAAAATCCCTGTCATTGTTGGAGGAGGAATTGTAGATTTGCAGGGAATTCAAAATGCGCACGAAGCAGGAGCCGATCTGGTTGTTATAGGAACCGCTTTTGAAAATAATATTCATTTTTTTGATTAGAAGAACTTAAAAAAGTATAAATGTTTGAATATTTTTTTGCCCAATATAGAGAGTATCCCACATTTGATATAGTGCTGGAAATTGTGGCTGTAATCTTTGGTTTGCTGAGTGTCTGGTATGCCAAAAAAGATAATATTCTGGTATTTCCAACTGGTATAGTTAGCACATTGATTTATGTGTATTTGCTCTGGAAATGGACTTTGTGGGGCGATATGATGATCAACGGATATTATTTTGTAATGAGTATTTACGGTCTCTATCACTGGACAAGAAAAAAAGGCGATGTTGTGGCGTTTCCTATTTCCAGGGCGACTAAAAAGGAATTGATTATTGGGATAGGTATTTTTAGTGCAACTTTTATATTTGTGGCTCTGATCTATCATTTTTTTAATAAGTTTACCAATTGGTATTCGTATGTTGATACATTCCTTACGGGTATTTTTTTCGTAGGAATGTGGCTTATGGCCAAAAGAAAAATCGAGAATTGGATATTATGGATTATAGGAGATATAATTTCGATTCCTTTATATTTTGCTAAAGGAGTTACTTTTACCAGTTTTCAGTACTTAGTATTTACAATTATTGCCATTTTTGGCTATTTAGAATGGAAAAAAACCTTAGACAGCAAAAAACAAATATCCTAAAAATTGCTTTATTTGGCCCTGAAAGTACAGGGAAAACGACATTGGCAAAACAGCTTGCTGCACACTATAAAACGCAGTGGGTTCCTGAGTTTGCGCGTGATTATTTGCAAAAAAAGTGGGAAGAGAGTAAGCAAACCTGTGTTCTTGAGGATTTGATGCCTATCGCATACGGGCAAGTAGCATTAGAAAATGAAAAGTTAGCAACGGCAAAAGACTTTTTGTTTTGTGATACCAATTTGATGCTTACTAAAGTTTTTTCAGAGATTTATTATGATTTTTGTGATCCTTTACTCAACGAAGCCGCTGTCGAACACGAATATGATTTGTATTTTTTGACAGATATTGATGTGCCTTGGGAAAAGGATGATTTGAGAGATGATCCTGTAAAAAGAGATACTTTTTTTTCGATTTTCAAGCAAACCTTGATAGATAAAAACATTCCTTTTATTACAATTTCAGGCAATAAAGAAACACGGTTAGAAAAAGCAATTCATTGTGTAGAAGGTTTGGTTAAAGCAAAAAAACTTGAACTTTCATCTGCCGATTTTGTTCAAATTTATGAGCATGGAATTTCTTTAGATTCGATACAAAAACAATTAAAAATATTTCAAAAAGGAATCGCTAAAAGCAAATTAATAAGTCCGGCTACTATAGGTAACGGAATTTTGAGTTTGTCTGAAGTTGAGTTTCAAGAAAAAGCTACCTTTTTTGATGATAAAAAGAAGAATTTGAAACTTCAAAAATTTGTTCCTGCTTCTGGCGCTGCGAGCAGGATGTTTAAGTTTTTAAGTGTTTTTTTGGAGGATTTTAACAGCAAGAAAGAAACGATTAATGCTTACATTAATAGAAAAAAAGACACCGAATTGCCCATTTTTATTGTAGCAATGGAGAAATTTCCTTTTTTTGATGCAGTAAACAAAAAGCTTCATGAGATTTATCCTGATTTTGAAACTCTCAAAAGAGATACTAAAAATTATTATTTTATAAAAATATTGTTGTCTTCTGATTATTTTGATTTTGCCAATAAACCAAAAGCAGTATTGCCATTTCATTTGTATGATGATCATCTTGCAAATCCAATTGAGGAACATTTAAACGAGTGTGTTTATTATGCAAGTGCTAATCAAGTTTCGAATTTACACTTTACAGTTTCAGAAGCACATCAAAATCAGTTTGAAGAAGCGATTGCCGCTGTAAAGAGCGAAATTGAAGCCGCATCAAAAATCAAAATGGAGATCAGTTATTCGTACCAAAATAGAGGCACAGATTCTGTTACAGTAGACAAAGAGAATAATTTTGTCCGCAATAAAAATGGGGCATTAATTTTTAGACCAGGTGGCCATGGAGCTCTTATTGAAAACCTGAATAAACTTGATGCAGATGTTATTTTTGTTAAAAATATAGACAACGTTATACAGGGAGATGTAGAAGTGATAGCCTTGTATAAAAAAGCTTTAGCAGGAATTTTGCTTGAGTTGCAGCAACAGATTTTTAGTTATTTGCACCGTATCGAAAACAATAAAATAACCGAAAATGATATAGCGGATATTCTTTTATTTTTGAAAGAAAAACTGAATATCGAAATAACGACTTATTTTTATAAATTTACTTTTGAGAATAAAATTAATGTAATCAAAGAGATTTTGGACAGACCCATTCGTGTTTGCGGAATGGTAAAAAATGAGGGAGAACCGGGAGGCGGACCGTTTTGGGTTCAAAATGAAGAAGGTAAAATGTCGCTACAAATCGTAGAGACTTCACAAGTAGATTTAGCAAACAAGAGACAACAGTCGATTTTAGTCTCAGCGACACATTTTAATCCAGTTGATTTGGTTTGTGGAATCAAAAACTATAAAAAACAAAAGTTTGATTTGACTCAGTTTGTAGATCATACAACTGGTTTTATTGTTGAAAAAAGTGTTGAAGGCAGAACAGTAAAAAGTTATGAATTACCAGGACTGTGGAATGGCGCAATGGCCAATTGGCTGACGGTTTTTGCGGCGGTTCCGCTGATGACTTTTAATCCCGTAAAAACAGTAAACGATTTATTAAAACCTGCTCATCAACCTCACTAATGGATATCGAGAAAATTATATCAGAATTGAGTTTTAAAGCCGTTAGAAGCAGTGGGGCCGGAGGACAGAATGTAAACAAAGTTTCCTCAAAAGTAGTTTTGACTTTTGATGTGAATGCTTCGCAAGCACTAACTGACCTGGAAAAAGCACTTCTTTTAATCAATATAGCACCACGTTTGACAACGGAAAACATTCTAATTTTAAATTGTGACGAAGACAGGAGTCAGCTTAAAAATAAAGAGATTGTCGTAAAACGTTTTCTGGATATCATTAAAAAAGGATTGTTTGTACCTAAAGTCAGAAAAGCAACTAAGGTTCCTAAAGCCGCGATTAGAAAGCGTATCAAAGACAAAAAAAACAATTCGGATATTAAACAATCACGCCGAAAACCGAACTTAGATTAAATTCCAATTGAAACCTACATGAAGTTAGTTTTTTTTGGAATTTGGAATTTAATTTTTGGAATTTGTTTTTTAACACTACATTTGCATCGTCTCAAAGGGGTGCTCTAAATAACGAGCTGAGATCATACCCAAAGAACCTGAGCGAGTAATGTTGCTAAGGGAAAAAACGACAAATTATAGTGTAGAAACTTACTATGTCGTGAAACACATTTATTAATTTAACAAAAGAATAATTCCCCCTTTTATTCGTAATTTTTTACGGATGAAAACTTTTTTTTTACGTGCTAAGGCACAAAGTTACAAAGGTTCTAAGGTTGTAAATCTTAAATCTATTCTCTTTCTTCTTTCTTCTATTTTTTGTTCTCTTTTTTCTTTTGCTCAGGAGCAGGATTCAACCAAAGTTAATTCTCTGGATGAGGTATTGGTTTCTGCCGTTCGTGTAACGATCAAAACGCCGGTTAGTTTCAGTAATTTAGATAAAAAAGACATCAAATCCAGAAACTTAGGTCAGGATATTCCAATTCTAATGAATTATCTGCCGTCTGTAGTCACTACTTCTGACGCCGGAAATGGTTTTGGATACACCGGAATTCGAGTGCGTGGTAGCGATGCTACAAGGGTCAATGTTACGATAAACGGAATTCCGTATAATGATGCCGAAAGTCAGGGCACTTTTTGGGTAAATATGCCCGATTTTGCTTCTTCTTTAGAGAGTTTGCAATTGCAACGAGGAGTTGGAACTTCTACCAACGGTTCGGGTGCTTTTGGAGCTAGTTTGAATATGTTGACCGATAATTATGCGACGAAGGCCAATGGCGAAATCTCCAATTCTGTTGGGAGTTTTAATTCTCGAAAACATACTGTGAAATTTAGTTCAGGTTTGCTAAATGATCATTTTGAGTTGGCAGGTCGCTTGTCAAACCTAAAATCAGAGGGTTACATTGACAGAGCAAGTTCTGATTTGAAATCGTATTTTTTGCAAGGAACTTACGTTGGAAAAACGACTTTGATAAAAGCATTAGTTTTTGGAGGAACCGAAAAAACGTATCAGTCCTGGAACGGAATTGATGCTAAAACGTTAGCAGAAAACAGAACTTTTAATTCTGCTGGAAAATTTACAGATGAGGCTGGAAATATTCGTTTCTATGATAACGAAACCGATAATTACCAGCAAGATCATTATCAATTGCATTGGAGCGAATCGATTTCGGATAATTGGAGCAGTACTTTGGCCTTTCATTATACCAAAGGAAAAGGATTTTACGAAAATTACAAAGAAGATGCCGATATGGCTGATTATAATTTGCAGCCAGTAGGCTTGGTCACTACCACCGATTTGGTGCGTCAGAAGTGGTTGGACAATAATTTTTATGGAACCACATTTTCATTAAAATATAAAAACAAAAAACTTGATGCTATTTTAGGTGGAGGTTGGAACAAATACGAAGGAGATCATTTTGGAAAAGTAATCTGGGCAAGATACGCTTCACAATCGGAGTTGGGAGATCATTATTACGATGATTTTTCGACGAAAACCGATGGTAATATTTTCGCCAAAGCGAATTATCAATTCACAGAAAAATTAAGCTTTTATGGTGATTTGCAATATAGAAATGTACAGTACAAAGCAAATAGTGTAGAAACAGGTCTTGTTGATGACAGTTTTAATTTCTTCAATCCAAAAGCGGGGTTGAATTACGAATTGAATCAAAAAAACACACTTTATTTTTCGTATGCCAGAGCCAATCGTGAGCCTAACAGAACCGATTATGAAGGCGGAAATGTAAAACCAGAAAAGCTAAACGATTTTGAATTAGGTTGGAGACTCGTTACAGAAAAGCTACAATTGAATACCAATTTCTATTACATGGCATACAAAGACCAGTTGGTTCTTACCGGAGAATTAAACGATGTGGGTTCGCCATTGCGTGCCAACAGTGGTGACAGTTATAGATTAGGAATTGAGATTGATGCCACGCTTCAGCTTTCTGAAAAATGGTTTTTACAGCCTAACGTTACGTTAAGTCAAAACAAGAACAAGGATTTTTATTTTACTAGAGATGGTGTTTTGCAGAATTTAGGAGCGACCAATATTGCTTTTTCGCCAGAAATTATTGCAGGAAATCGTTTGACTTTTATGCCAATTAAAAGTATGCAATTGTCGTTACTATCAAAATTCGTTGGAGAACAATTTATGGGTAATATAGATTCTAATGTTTCAAAACTCGATAGTTATTTTGTAAATGATCTAAATGTTTCTTACGAATTTAAACCCAAAACCATTTTTAAATCAATACTGCTATCGGCTTTAGTCAATAATATTTTTGATCTAAAATACGAAAGCAACGGATTTTTCTATACGTACGATGATGATTACTCTAATCCTCCAGCGATTACAACGATCGAAGAGGCGGGTTATTATCCGCAAGCAGGAACCAATTTCTTAATGGGATTGACCTTGAAATTTTAATTCATTAAAAAAGCCTGAAAGTTTTTGTTTTTCAGGCTTTTTTTTTAGTTATAAACATTGATCAAAGTTCCGTTTACCGAAACGCGATATTGTTTTAGTGGATACTCTTTTTTGCCAAGACCCGTAAAAAGGCTGTATTCTTCTTTATCGCAGGAACAAACTGCATTGATGCCGTTTATTGTCATGGCAACACACGAATTCAAGGATTGGTTTGGACAAGCCGCATCAAAAGCATTGTAACCGCTTCCGGTATTAAAAATTATAATACCTTTTGCGCCGTAATTAGGTACAATGACAGCATTGCTTACAAATTTTAAATTAGAATAAGTAGGCAGATTCATGTCTACCGAAAAATTTACGGTATAATTGGGTATATTGGGATTGTTATTGCTCCTTTCGCCATCGCCACAAGAAAAAAATGTAACAGCAAGCAGTAGGAAAAGATAGGTTTTTTTCATTATTTTATAGTGTATTAGTGAAACAAAATTAAATTATTTAGTTTTGAAAACTATATGATTAACATATAATTATGTACTATTAAAAATAATAGTATATTTGTAATAAGAAATCCCGTCCTGATGGGATTTTTTGTATTTATATAAACGATGAAGTTATGAGTAAAGTATCTTATTATACAGCAGAAGGGTTAAAAAAATTAAAAGATGAATTGGAGCACTTAAAAAGTGTGATGCGTCCTAAGGCTTCTCAAGATATTGCAGAGGCAAGAGATAAAGGTGATTTGTCTGAAAATGCAGAATATGATGCAGCCAAAGAAGCACAGGGATTGCTTGAAATGAGAATTTCGAAGCTGGAAGAGGTGTATTCGAACGCACGATTGATTGATGAATCGCAATTAGATGTTTCTAAAGCGTTGGTGCTTTCTAATGTAAAAATTAAGAATCAAAGCAACGGAATGGAAATGACTTATACTTTGGTTGCCGAAAGTGAAGCGGATCTTAAAACAGGAAAAATATCTGTAACTTCTCCTATTGGGAAAGGTTTACTGGGAAAATCTGTTGGAGAAGTAGCTGAAATAACAGTTCCTAATGGAATTTTGAAATTTGAAATTCTTGAAATCTCTCGCGATTAGTCATTGCGAGCAACGAAGCAATCTCACTATAGTGATTTTTAAAAATAAACAATGAGCAGCATATTTACCAAAATAGTAAACGGAGAGATTCCAAGTTATAAAATAGCTGAGGATGATAATTTTCTTGCTTTTCTGGATGTAAATCCAAATGCAAAAGGACATACCTTGTGCATTCCTAAACAAGAAATTGATAAAATTTTTGATATCGAAGACGATTTATATTTAGGTCTAATGGCGTTTGCCAAAAAAATTGCAGTAGCGTTAGAGAAAACAGTTCCATGCAAACGTGTAGGTATGGCAGTTGTAGGTCTTGAAGTCCCACATGCCCACGTACATCTAATTCCGTTGAACGAAATGGACGAGATGCGTTTTCAAAATAAAGTATCACTTTCTAAAGAAGAATTTGAAATTTTAGCTAAAAATATTCAGGCAAATTTGTAAAAAGCGTATTAAAATATAAGAAATAAAAAGTGTAGTGAAAGTAATTTTACTACACTTTTTTATTTAGCTGAATCTGAAAAGTAGTTCCTTTTCCAATCTCAGAATGCAGTACTTTTATTTTTCCGTTATGATATTCTTCAACGATTCGTTTTGTTAGAGAAAGACCCAGTCCCCAGCCACGTTTTTTGGTGGTAAAGCCAGGTTCAAATATGGTTTTGAATTGCTTTTTTGAAATTCCCGTACCCGAATCTTTTACATTAATTTTTATATGATGGTGGTCTTGCTCAATTTGAAGATCAAGTGTTCCTTTTCCTTTCATGGCATCAATTGCATTTTTTACCAAATTTTCTATCGTCCAGCTGTGTAATATTGGGTTTATCATGGCAAAAACAGGTTCTTTTGGCGTGTGATAAGAAAAATTAACTTGCTTAGAAAAACGAGATTGCAAATAATTAAAAGTGTTTAAAGTCACAGCAATAATATCCTGTGATTCCAGTACAGGAACAGATCCTATTTTAGAAAAACGATCCGTAATGGTTTGCAGTCTTTCAATGTCTTTCTCTATTTCTACAGTGATTGACTCATCTATGTTTTCTGATTTTAACAATTCTACCCATCCGATAAGAGAGGATAAAGGTGTCCCAATTTGATGGGCTGTTTCTTTTGCCATTCCAGCCCAAAGTTTGTTCTGAGTAGCCATTTTGGTGCTTTTATAAAAATTGTAAATCAAAGCAATAAATAAAAAGATAATCAGCAGCAAGGCTATCGGATAATATTTTAATTTATTAAGTAACTCCGAGTTTCCATAATACAATTCCTGATATTTTCCAGGTGCATATTCGATCACAATTGGAGTGTTTTCGTTTTTTAAACTTTTCAAAAACGACATGGTTTTTTTTTCATCTTTCAGAATTTCTTCAGGAACATTTCGGGTACTTAAAATCTTTCCGTACATCGTCAAAATGACAGGAATAGAGGTGTTGTTACTCGAAATTTGGAGAGGCAGATCAAGATCGGTATTTTCGTCGGCGTTAATTAAGGCAATTTGGGCATTTGCCAAAAGCTTCATTTTTACACGTTCTTCATTTTTAAAAATTTGAAAAAAGATATAAGTGTTCCAGAGAATCAGAGAAATGATTGAAAAGGATATAAAAATAATGATCCAACGGGTGGTATTTCTTGGTTCAGAAAATTGCATAAACTAATTTTGAGGTATAAATATAACGAATTAAACACAGCAAATATTTTATGGGCTTCTAAACATTTTTTGCTTTTAAATCTAAAACTATTTCTCTGACTTAAACGATTTATCTATTTTTGCAGTTATCAAAATGAGATTCGGTTAAAACCAACAAAAATATGATTAGCATTAATCCAAAAGAGATTCCGACCGCAAAATTACAAGGTTACCTACAAAGTGCTATTGGGCCTAGACCTATTGCTTTTGCAAGTACTATAAGCGCAAAAGGGATTCCCAATTTGTCACCGTTTAGTTTCTTTAATGTATTTAGTGCCAATCCGCCAATTTTAGTTTTTTCTCCATCGCGTCGCGTGCGTGACAATACGATTAAACATACTTTAATCAATGCCGAGGCTACTGGCGAAGTTGTGATAAATGTGGTCAATTATGATTTGGTACAACAAACCTCGTTGGCAAGCACTGAATATGGTGATGGAGTGAATGAGTTTTTGAAAGCGGGTCTTACACAAATTCCGTCTGATTTGGTAAAACCATACAGAGTTAAGGAATCTCCAGTACAGTTTGAGTGCAAAGTCACGCAAATTATTCCGCTTGGAACAGAAGGCGGAGCGGGAAATTTAATTTTATGCGAAGTGGTAAAAATTCATATTCATGAATCGATTTTAGACGAAAACGGTGCTATTGATCAACACAAGATAGATTTGGTTTCGAGATTAGGAAGTAATTGGTACTCAAGGTCTAATCAAGGGCTTTTTGAAGTGCCAAAACCACTTACTACTTTGGGTGTTGGGGTAGATGCGATTCCAAATTTTATCAAAGAAAGTACGGTTTTTAATGGTAATGATCTCGGAAAATTAGGAAATATTGAAGCCTTGCCTACAACAGAAGAAGTTAGTATATTTGTGAAAGAAAATTTTTCTGTAAAAGGAGTTTTAAGTTCAGATGATCAGGAAAAAATTCATTTAGAAGCAAAAAAATATCTCAATAAAGACGATATTGCATCGGCTTGGAAAGTGCTTTTAGCCAAAAAATAAGAAAAGAAACAATAATAAATAAAGAAGAAGATGGAAGTTACAGGAAAAGTAAAAGTGGTTAATCCAGAGCAACAAGTTAGCGCTGCATTCAAAAAAAGAGAGTTGGTTGTTACAACAGACGAGCAATATCCTCAACATATCTTAATCGAATTTACTCAGGATAAATGTGATTTATTAAGTAGCTACAAACAAGGTGAAGCAGTAAAAGTTTCTATTAATTTAAGAGGAAGAGAGTGGGTAAATCCACAGGGAGAAACAAGGTATTTTAATAGTATTCAAGGGTGGAGAATCGAAAGATTGGCACCGGAAGGTCCTGCTCAGACGCCACCAATGCCGGCAGCAGAAGCTTTTGCACCTGCTACGAATTTAAATGAAGATGAGCCAGACGATTTACCTTTCTAAAAAAGATTAAATCTCAAATAATAAATTCCAAATTCCAAATCATTACAAGTGCATTTGGGATTTGGAATTTTTTGTTTTGAAAATTAAGTAAACACATTTTAAAATTTGGAATTTCAAATATTGGAATTTCTACGGTTATTTTTTTAAAAGATGCATTATATATTTGAAGAGTTGTTTTTTCCACCAGTTTCAGAAGCCGATGAGGACGGAATTCTTGCTGTCGGTGGTGATTTGTCTCCTGCACGTTTAGAATTGGCTTATAAAAACGGTATTTTTCCTTGGTTTAATGAGGGAGAACCCATTCTTTGGTGGGCGCCAGATCCACGAATGGTATTATTTTTTGATGAATTAATCGTGTCAAAAAGTATGCGAAAAATTCTAAAAAGTAATCAGTTTAAGCTGACTTTTAATCAAAATTTTGCAGCTGTTATTTCAAACTGCCAGAAAATAAAACGAGATGGTCAAAACGGAACCTGGATTTCAAACAAAATGATTGATGCCTATTGCCAATTGAATGCGCAAGGCCTTGCAAAATCGGTTGAGGTTTGGCAGGATGACGTTCTGGTTGGAGGTTTGTACGGCATAGATTTAGGAGTTGTTTTTTGCGGTGAAAGTATGTTTTCTAAAGTGTCGAATGCTTCAAAAGTAGCTTTTATTGCCTTGGTTGAACATTTAAAAAAAGAGAATTACAAATTATTGGATTGTCAGGTTTACAATCCTCATTTAGAGAGTTTAGGCTGCCGCGAAATCGATCGTGAGGAGTTTATGTCTATTTTAGAAAATAAGAAGGCATTTTAAAGATCAACTGTATTGTTTTTTGTTAAAAATTTAATTTTCTAAAACTCCAATTCATAGTATTAAAAAGCACTAATTCGTTCCTTAAAGTTGGTAATTCCAAAATTAATTTTAATGTTTCATGTGCCATCATGCTGCCAATAATTCCGGGTAAAGTTCCTAAAACTCCATTCAAATTACAATTCGGAACTTCTTTTGAGTCAGGTATTTCCGGAAATAAATCCCGAAGATTTTTGCTTTCATGGTGATTAAAAACAGCTACCTGACCTTCAAAATTTAAAATACTTCCATACACCAATGGCTTTTGTAATTTTACACAAGTATCGTTAACCAAATAACGTGTAGCAAAATTATCAGAACCATCAACAATTACATCGTATTGTTGCATAATTTGGTCAGCATTTTGAGCCGTTAATTTTTCAGGAATGGCTACGACTTCAATCAACGGATTGAGCGCCGAAGTTTTTGCTTTTGCGACAGTCGCTTTCAACGCTCCAATTTCATTCTCACTATATAAAATTTGCCTGTGCAGATTATGAATTTCGATACTGTCAAAATCCATAATGCCTATACAACCAACGCCTGCGGTGGCAATGTATTGCAAAATAGGGCAACCTAAACCGCCAGCACCAATGACCAAAACACTGGATTTTTTGAGTTTTTCTTGGCCTTCCTCTCCAATTTCGGGCAGTATGGTTTGTCGATTATAACGTAAAAATTCTTGAATAATACTCATCTTGGTAAAATATATTTTGTGAAATGTAAGAGGTTAGATTTGTTGGAAGAAACTCTTGGTCCAATCTTTCCAAACTGGTTCATAGCCTTTTTGAGTAATGATTTTGGCAATTTCTTGTGCTGAACGCTCGTCGCTAATTTCAAATTGTTCCAAAGATTGTGGGTCTACAGCATAGCCACCCGGATTTGTTTTAGAGCCAGCACTCATGCTCGTAACTCCAATTGGAATAATATTATTTCTGAATTTTTCATTTTCTCGGGTAGAAATCGAAATCTCTAAATCTTCATTCCACAGGCGATAGGCACAAATAAGTTGCGTTAAATCTTTATCATCCATAATAAAATTAGGCTCAATAATGCCTTCTGCAGGACGCAATCTCGGGAAAGAAACAGCATATTTGGTTTGCCAATATTCTTTTTGCAAATAATCTAAATGTAAAGCATTAAAGAAACTATCGGTACGCCAATCTTCCAGTCCTAATAAAACCCCTAAACCTATTTTATGAATTCCTGCAGTTCCAATTCTGTCGGGTGTTTCGAGGCGAAAATCGAAGTTTGATTTTTTACCTTTTGTGTGGTATTTTTTGTAAACTTGCTGATGATAGGTTTCCTGATAAACCAAAACTGAGTATACGCCAGCCTGATGCAATTGCTCATATTCTTCGGTAGAAAGAGGCTGTACTTCTACAGAAATTAGAGAAAAAGTATTTTTAATTTGGCTGATAGCTTTCAAAAAATATTGAATATTCACGGTATAATTTGCCTCGCCAGTGACCAGCAAGATATGATCAAAACCTGCTGTTTTAAGAGCTGCCAGTTCTAGTTCGATTTCCGCTTCAGAAAGTGTTTTTCGTTTGATTTTATTATCCAAACTAAAACCACAATAGGTGCAAATATTTTGACATTCATTACTCAAATAAAGCGGTGCATACATTTGAATCGTTTTGCCGAAGCGTTTTTTCGTTATTTCGTGACATTCCTGAGCCATTTGCTCCAGATACGATTGCGCAGCGGGAGAAATTAAGTTTAAAAAATCGTCTAGATTTCTTTTGGTCTTGCCCAAAGATCGCTCAACATCTTGCGCTGATGTTTGGTATATTTTTTTCTGAACAGCATCCCAATTATACTGATCAAAAACCCACTTGAATGTTTTCATTTTTTTTATTTTCGTGCTAGTATTTTTAAAAGTCACATGCTATTTTAAAAGTTTTATTCATACAAAAATGCCGTCAATGGACTAGAAGCGATAGCGTGATTTTGCTGATTTGCCAGTTTAGCTTCAAATGCTTTTCTGCCAGCAATCACCGCTTCTTTAAACGCTTCTGCCATAAGTTTTGGATTCCCGGCAATGGCAATGGCGGTATTTACCAAAACGGCATCAGCACCTATTTCCATTGCTTTTGCAGCATCAGAAGGAGCGCCAATTCCCGCATCTACAATCACAGGAACTTTACTTTGTTCGATAATAATTTCTAAAAAATCTAATGTTTTTAGACCTTTGTTACTGCCAATAGGAGATCCTAATGGCATTACGGCCGTTGTTCCTGCATTTTCTAAATGTTTGCATAAAACAGGATCTGCATGAACATAAGGCAATACAAAAAAACCTAGTTTGGCCAGTTCTTCTGTGGCTTTTAGGGTTTCTATAGGGTCAGGCATTAAATATTTTGGGTCAGGATGAATCTCCAGTTTTACCCAGTTGGTTTCGAGTGCCTCGCGTGCTAATTGTGCTGCAAAAACAGCGTCTTTAGCATTTCTTGCACCAGAAGTATTGGGCAATAAATGAATATTTGGATGTTGCAAATGTGATAAGAGAACATCTGTTTCGGTTTCAAGATCGATTCGTTTTAGGGCCACCGTTACCAACTCACTTCCCGAGGCCAAAATAGATTGCTCCATTTCTTTATTCGAACCAAATTTTCCTGTTCCTAAAAATAGGCGAGAGGTTAAGGTTTTGTCTCCAATATTAAACAATGATGTTTGCATATAATTTTTCGTTAAGTTGTTGAATCAGTTTTTCTTTTTGAGAGCTTTTTGTAATCATCCCGGAAACGGCAACACGATGAACTCCTGTAGTAATGAGGCTTTCTATATTTTCTAAAGTAATCCCTCCAATAGCATAAATAGGGATCTGGATATCTTCTGCTTTCAATTTATTAAAAATATAAGCATAACCTTCAATTCCTAAAATTGGACTCAGTTTTTCCTTGGTTTCTGTAAATTGAAAAGGCCCTAAACCGATATAATCGCAACCATTTTGTGTCTGAAAAACGATATCTTCAAAGGTGTTGGCTGTGGCGCCGATAATTTTGGTGGTTCCTAAAAAAGTTCGTGCTTCTGTAATTTTCATGTCGGTTAAACCCAAATGAACACCATCGGCAGCGATCTGCTGGGCGAGATAAACATCGTCATTGATGATAAAGTGGGCGAGATATTCTTCGCACAAAAATTTTACTGATTCTGCTAAAGCAAAAGTGTTTTTTTCGGTTTGATTTTTAAACCGCATTTGTATCCATTCACAGCCAGCGTCCAGTGCTTGATGAATATTATACAATTGTTCTTCGATTGTTTTTCCTTGCGAGATGTATTGCAGTTTAGGGTACATAATGATATCCGATTAAAGTTGTGGAGGAATTCAGGTATTTTTCGATATAAATTTTGGCATTTTTACAAGCTTTTTCAACAGATTGACCGAGTGCTAAATTGGCTGTGATAGCGGAAGAAAGTACACAGCCTGAACCGTGTTTCTCGTAACAAATAGTAGCAGAGGGCAGGAGTTTATGGGTTTCATTTTGTAGATACAAATAATCGGTTCCAACTTCTTCAGCATTGTGTCCTCCTTTTAATAAAATTGGGGTAGTACTATCTTTTTTTGCCTCAAAATTACCCGAAAGGAAGTCAGGAAAAAGTTGTCTTATTTCGTTATAATTTGGTGTTATCAAATCTATTTTGGATAAAATGGCTTCTAATAATTCTTGGTTTTTAATCGAAATAAAATCAAATTCAGTAGAGGATTTTAAGACCGTATCCCATACGATTTTTGTGTTTGGCGAAAGCTGTTTTATTGTCGAAACAATGGAGTTGAGATAAGACAACGAAGGGATGATCCCAATTTTTACAGTTTCAATTTTATAGTTTTCGAATAAAGTTTCGATCGAACGAATTACAAAATCCAAGTCAGTCCATAGAATTTCATAAAAGCGACTTTCGGTCTGAATTGTGTTGGCGGTCGAAATGGCAAAACCGGTCACTTGAAGTTGCTCAAATGTTTTGACATCAGCCAAAATACCGGCGCCTCCCGAAGGATCAAGACCTGCTATTGAGAGTACGAATGGACGATTTTTTGACATAATTTGAATTGTTTTAAAAGGTTTTCATTATTCCAGATAGTTCCCAATAGCGCAATATCATCAAAACCATTTTGAAGCGTTTCGGTAATGTTATCAGCTTGTATTCCGCCCAGACCGATGACTTTAGTTTTAAAGTTGGTTCGTAATTTCAGAGCTTCAAAAAGATCGATTTCAGGTAGATAGTTTTCTTTCGAAATACTTTTAAAAACAGGGCTTAAAAAAGCATATTCAAAAGTAGTATCCAAAGCATTAAAATCTTCGATAGCATGTGTTGATGTCGAAATTATCTTTTTTTGAAAATTATTTCCAATACCATTATTGCGCTCTCTTTCTGAAAAATGAATACGATTGATTCCAAACTCATCTGCTAATTCATGATGATGATGCAACGCCAATTTTCCCCACCAATCTGGATGTATTTGCTCAATAAATTGCTTCATTTCTACTAAAGAATAGCCGGGTTTTCGAATATGAAACAGATTCAAACCATTCTCAAAAAGAGAATGTATAATTTCTGTTTCATTTTGCAACGCTACTGGATTAGAGAATACGATCATTTTTTTGAATGTATATTGTGAATTGTAAAATGTGTGATGCAAAACAATTCACATTTTACAATCCACATCTCACTAAATATAGATTTCTTTACCCTGCTCAATAAACTCCTCTGATTTTTCTTTCATGCCTTTTTCGGCGGCAGCCACATCTCTAATTTCCTGTGATATTTTCATAGAGCAAAATTTAGGACCACACATCGAACAAAAGTGAGCAACTTTGGCGCCATCAGCAGGAAGGGTTTCGTCATGAAATTCTCTTGCTGTATCGGGATCTAACGATAAATTAAACTGATCTTCCCAACGGAATTCAAAACGAGCTTTGCTTAGCGCATTGTCACGATATTGTGCTCCAGGATGACCTTTGGCTAAATCGGCTGCGTGTGCTGCTATTTTATACGTAATCACGCCATCTTTTACATCTTTTTTGTTGGGCAAACCCAGATGTTCTTTAGGTGTTACATAACACAGCATCGCACAGCCGTACCAGCCAATCATAGCCGCTCCGATGGCCGAAGTGATGTGGTCGTAACCCGGTGCAATGTCAGTCGTTAAAGGGCCTAACGTATAAAAAGGCGCTTCATGACAATGCTCCAATTGTTTGTCCATATTTTCTTTTATCATGTGCATCGGAACGTGACCTGGGCCTTCTATAAATACCTGAACATCGTGTTTCCAGGCAATCTTTGTCAATTCTCCCAAGGTTTCTAATTCGGCAAATTGCGCTGCATCATTGGCATCTGCGATAGAACCCGGACGAAGCCCATCGCCCAATGAAAAGGCAACGTCATATTGTTTCATGATTTCACAGATTTCCTCAAAATGCGTATATAAAAAGTTCTCTTTATGATGAAAGAGACACCATTTTGCCATAATAGAACCACCGCGCGAAACGATTCCGGTAACACGATTGGCGGTCAAATGAATGTAGCGTAAAAGTACGCCAGCATGAATAGTAAAATAGGAGACGCCCTGTTCAGCTTGCTCGATTAAAGTATCACGAAAAATCTCCCAAGTTAAATCTTCTGCAATTCCTTTTACTTTTTCTAAGGCTTGGTAAATGGGTACAGTTCCAATGGGTACTGGGGAATTGCGGATAATCCATTCTCGGGTTTCGTGAATGTTTTTTCCTGTGGATAAATCCATAATTGTGTCGGCACCCCATCGGCAGGCCCAAACCGCTTTTTCTACTTCTTCTTCGATGGTGGAAGTCACAGCGCTATTGCCAATATTGGCATTTATTTTTACTAAAAAATTGCGCCCAATAATCATGGGTTCACTTTCCGGATGGTTGATATTGTTTGGAATAATAGCTCTTCCGCACGCAACTTCGCTGCGCACAAATTCGGGAGTGATTTTGCTTTTTGGCGTATTGGCTCCAAAGCTATGGCCTGCGTGCTGGCATTGCATAGTAGGAGTTTGCTGGTTTAACAACTCAATTCGTTGATTTTCACGAATAGCGATATACTCCATTTCGGGAGTTATGATACCTTTTTTGGCGTAATACAATTGTGTTACATTGGCTCCTTTTTGGGCTCTTTTGGGTTGGTGTAAATATTCAAATCGAAGGTGATTTAAGCTTTCATCTTTTAGGCGGGTTTGCCCGTAATCTGAGCTGATTTCTTTTAGAATTTCGACATCGTTTCTGTTCAAAATCCATTCTTCGCGTAGGCGAGGAAGCCCTTTTCTAATATCAATAGTTATCTTTGGATCGGTGTAAGGCCCAGAAGTATCGTAAATAGTAACGGGAGGATTTTTTTCGATACCACCGTTGGAGAGTTTGGTGTCGCTTAAGACTACTTCACGCATAGCGACTTTTATAGGATGAATTTCGCCGTTTACGTAAATTTTTTTTGAGTTTGAAAAAGGCGTTCGGGATATTTGTTCTTCGTTAGTCATAAAGGGAGGTTTAAAGTTTTTTGTTTCAAGTTTCAGGTTTTTTGTAGAGGCAGACAGCGGTATGTTTTTTCTAGGTTTTATTCAGAATGTTTTTATAATTGTAATTTGATTTTTTTTTTCTGCTAGGGATAGAAGTGGAAAGCCCGTAAAGGAGAAAACCTTAAAAAAACAAAGAACAAATAAGCGACCAGCGGAAGCTTTTTTGTTCTTTGTTTTTTTGGTTGCCGACTGCGGACTTGGAACGGATAGCCCGCTCGAGCAGCCCAATTATCCTCCTTGCGTGGCAGAAATAATGAGTATTTCGTCAGTTTCTTGTACGAGATGCTGGTTCCAATTGATTTTTGGAACAACGGTATTGTTGATGGCAACAGCGATTCCGGTTTGTTTGCTGGGAATTTCGAGATCAAGCAATGACTGCACGCTGAGCGTTTCGGCACTGAATTGTTTGATTTGGTGGTTGATTTTTAGTTCCATTCCTTTATAAATTTTAAATTTATTTAAAGATTCACGATTATAAATCTTTACCTTAGGAATGGCTACAACTACGCACAAAAATGCGATCGGAAGTCATCTTACTTTTCCCTACGCTAGTATGAACTAGATCAGGTTCAGAGGGTAAAATCTCAGCCTACAAATTGTAGACACCCCTAAAGTGTGAAGCAAATGTAAGTAAAAAATATTTGAAAGTTAAAAAAAATCCAGTTTTAGGATTTGGAAAACTGAAAATCACGAATGTTTATAGTGTTCTTGTCCAGCAATCTTCGACATGATCGTTGACCATTCCCGTTGCTTGCATGTGCGCGTAAATGACGGTTGACCCCACAAATTTGAAGCCTCTTTTTTTTAAATCTTTGCTAATTTCGTCAGAAAGGGCGGTGGTGGCGGGAACGTCTTTTAGCGTTTTTGGTTTATTGTCTATCGGTTTTCCGTTGGTAAATTTCCAGATGTAATTGGAGAAACTGCCAAACTCTTCCTGTATTTTTATAAAAGCCTGAGCATTGGTTACAGCCGATCTTATTTTGAGTTTGTTGCGAATAATTCCGGTGTCTTGTAATAAAGTCTCTATTTTTTCTTCGGAATATTGTGCTATTTTTTTGTAATCGAAAGCATCAAAAGAAGCCCTAAAATTTTCTCTTTTATTTAAAATGGTAATCCAGCTTAGGCCTGCCTGAAAGGTTTCGAGGATGAGGAATTCAAATAGCGAGGCATCATCATAGACAGGAACCCCCCATTCGTGGTCGTGGTATTTTTTGTATAAATCGCTTGCTGAGCACCAGCCACATCGGTTGAGTTCCATTTTTTTATTTCAAATATATAAAAAAACCTCAAATGGTTTAGGTTTGAGGTTTTGCAGGTTGTTTTTTGTTTTAATGAATTTATTTCATCATTGCTATAAATTGTAGTTTGAAACTTTCTAATTTAATTAAATAAAATATAGTAAATAATAAAACCCAACCAATAAAAATCAAAAGTAAACTTGTATAGTTTTGATTTATAAATTCAGCATATTGGCAAAAAAAACCAAAAAAGATAAGTAAGAAAAAATTGTAAAGTACTGCGTTTTTAAGGCTCATTTTGATAGCACCTGTTAAAAAATTCCAGTTTACAAGTTGATCAGTTATTACGGTTTTTTGAGGACTCGATAAATCAATTATTATATTTTGACAAAACTCAAGATTAACAATTATTACGTCATTCTTTAAATTATATTTATAATTATTCTCTTCGAGAATTTTAAGGATTTCGTCTCTTCTCATTTTTATATTATTCTATTGTTGGTGTGAGGATTTCTGGATTTTCTGGTTCTAATGGTGCGACTTCATAAGGAGGTAAAGCTTCATTAACAAATAGTGACGAAATACCACCTGCAATTATTGCTCCAGGTCCGCTATATGCAAAAATAAGTGCTCCCAAAGTGTCAGCGACTATTACTTTACTACCTGGCTTACTGTTAGATTTGTTTGTTGAATTATGTGTAGAACTCCAATATTCGTTAGAACTTTTTAAAACACTTTCGAAAACAACTAGTTTGTTTTGTTCTTCTAAATTTAATGAATTACTTTTTTTAAAATTTTCAATTTCTACCACATACTGATCATATTCCATATCTTTTTTCAATATTGCATCAACAAAACTACCCAATTTTCTTGATAATTTATTTGATCTGTATAATTCTTCTTTTTTTGAATTCCAAAATAAAGCGATATCAAAATTTCTAGGATCAATATCTTTAAAAGCCTCTTTTATATCGCTAACATCAACGTTTTTAAATTTTTCGGGATATTTTGCTGTAAGATCAGCAGTCATTTCATCAATTATTATATTAGTTGTTTTCTGATTTACTCCATTTTGATTTTTGTAATATAATGCTAATGCTTCATTGTGATAAAAACCATAATCTGCTAAAGGAATTACATCTCTTCCTGTGATAGATTGTTGTTCCTCCGATTGTTCTTTAGTACAGCTTATATATGCTACACTTGTTACAACTAATAATAAAATTGCTAATAATACTTTTTTCATAATTATAAATTTTTGGTTTAAAATTACAAAAATATAAGTTTTTTATTAATAAAAAAATGAAAATTATAAAAAATAATACATAAAAAAACCTCAAATGGTTTAGGTTTGAGGTTTTGCAGGTTATTTATTTATCGTCAAATTTAATCTTTATCCGAATTGTTTTCATCTAAATATTTTTTAATGAGATGGTGTCCGACATAAATTAACGGAGTTAGTAAAACGGCCACCGAAAGTTTAAAAACATAGCCTGTCAATGCAGAGGATATAAAGGTGTCGAAATTTATTTTTCCCGGAAGCCAAAATGCAATTCCGAGAACAATAAACGAATCAAAAAGTTGCGAAATTACAGTAGAACCAGTTGTTCTCAACCATATTTTTTTGTCGCCTGTTTTGTTTTTAAAGAACCAAAAAACGCTGACGTCAATCAATTGAGAGACCATAAATGCAATGATACTACCAACAATGATCCACATACTTTGGCCAAACACGGCTTGAAATTGTTCGTCATTTACCGGGCTAATTCCTTTTGCGGCGGGCACTATCATCGCCATGATTAAAATGACAAAAGCATAGGCAATCAGGCACGCTGTTATAAAAGAAAGTTTTCTAACCCCTTTTTCTCCAAAATATTCATTGATCAAATCGGTAGTTAGAAATACAACCGGCCAAGGCAAGATACCGATACTCATGACAAAAGGGCCAACCTGAATTAATTTTCCTCCAATGAGTTCTGCCACTACAGCATTGGTTATAAAGATACCAGCAAGGACTACAAAAACAATTTCTTTCTTGGTTTTGAACATATAATCTGTTAATTATTTTTAAGTGTTAAAGTTAATTAATCTTACTGGAGTTTTAAAATCCAAAATCGATATTGTTTTCTTTATTGTTTTTTACTTTTACAAAGCTCGCTCTCGGATGATGGTCGTTGAGAGATTGATTGATAATTAACTGATATTCGTCTTCCAGGCTTTCGTCCTCAACCATTTCTTTTAGTGATAATGCAGCATAAGCCAGCGGATTAATCCTGTTGTTTTGGTTAATAAAAGCGATGGCGGACAATTGTTTTTTAGTGATTTCAGAATCTTTGTCTTTTTTTGATATTTGATAAAAGTAATAGGTAATTTGTTTTCCGTTATTTTCAACGATTTTTTTGTGCAGCAACTGAATAGAATCTTTTTGTGCAGGATTGATAAAATTAAGTACTGCCGATTCTGCGATTTCATCATCAGAAAAAAGAATTAACTCTCTTTTTCCTGCATTCAGTAACAAATTGATCGTAAGGAATCTTGTTTTAGGATTGTCTAAAGAGGCTTTGATTTCCTCCTGTGACACGGTATTTTGTATGATTCCGAGTCGCATTAATTCGACATTAAGTTCAAGGATATCTAATTTTTTAATTTTATCAAATAACTCCTTTGTGGTACTGTCATTGTTGCCAAAATTAGAAAGCAAATCAATATAATTGATGATGTTTTCTAATGAATTTGTCACTTCATAATCGTTATACATTTCTATAGAATCTTCACCATCTTCTGAATCTATTTTCTTTTTCTGGTTCCAGCTTAAAACCCTTTTGTATTCTAATTTAGCGTTGGTCAAAATGATTTTCTTAAATGCATTTAGCTTCTTGGCCGGAATGAGGTTTTTCTCTAATAAGTCATTTGTAAAATCTAAAATAGGCTTATTGTATTCTGTAATGCTGTAATATTGAAAAATATCGGGAAACAAATCTTTACTGTTTGTTGCATCATTTTGAAAGGTGTAAAAAAGACCGGTTATCTCATACTGATTGTCCGGAAGTGGTAAATCAAAATCAAGTAATTCGTTTATTTTTTTGTAACCGTTTTTAGATTTTTGCTTAGAAAGTGCTTTTAGAATACTAATTCTTACGGTTGTTTTGGTGTTTTCGTTTTTGTAAAAGCGATCCAGAAACGGAATCACTTTTGGATCTTCAATACTGCCTACTTTTTCAAGTAAGGTCGAGATAGCATCTGTTTCGTTATCTTTAAAATTAAAAGTATTCAGAAAGTTGGTTACTTGATCTAAATCCTTTTTTTCTATTTTTAATGCCCCAACAGATTTAAGTGCAGAGTAGCGAATAGTGTCTTTTTCACTTTTAGCATCTTCGATAAAAAGAGATACTTTATCTTCAGTCAACTCTTTTTTCTGTGTTTCTTTCAAACGCAATGTTTGATATGTTTTTTCTATAAAAGTATCTTTATCAGGATTGTTTTTTTCTACCAGGCTGCTCAATAAATAATAAGAGTTGTCATGATAAATCATTTTATACTTTACAGATTGAGAAGTGTTTGGTCTGGAGACTAAAGCGTCATAAGTATAGATGTTTTTGTCCTTATCAAACGAAGTGGTCTCTTTTACAAATTCATAATCATTATTTTTATCTTGTAAATTTTTATTCCATGACGATTTTGAAAATCCCTTTTTCGAATATAAAGCACTGTTCAATAGAGAAGTAGTGTTGCCTTGGTTTTCTGAATAGTCTTCGTTAAACTCTTCATCATCAAAGTCCTCTTCTCTATTGTCTCTAAAATTTAGGAATGTTTTTTTAAATCTGGCATACACAGTATCATTGCTAACGGTGCTCTCGTACTTGGAGTATTTATAATATTGCATATCCACAGTTTTTTTCGATTCAGAATCAAAAGAGTAAAACTTGCTGGAATCTTCAAACGTGTTTTTAGAAGTTATTTTGTCTTTTTTAATGTTTAAAAAAAGTTTTTCATTTTGTTTTTCGGGAATTTCAATACTAAAACCTGCCAGACTATCAGTAAGTATTCTGGTTTTTGACTGATACAGATAAGGTGCTGCAGAAAATGAATTAAAAAAACGTTGCGAGTTGGCGCCCGAAGCATTAATAGAGCCAAGCAGGTAATATTTGTTGCCTACGATATACGATTTAAGATTTATTTCTTTTTGGCCTAATTTTGAGGCAGAAGCATACGAGTTTTTGTCTTTATCAAGCTTTGTCTGTGTAGAATCAATATCATGTTGCAGATAAAACTGATAATGAATTTGCTTGTGCTCGTATTCTGAATTTTCTAGAATATTGGTGTCGTTTACCGTTTTTTCGGTTAGAAAATAGTATCCTTTTTCCTGATGATCGTACGCTTGCATTTCAATATCATTCGGTTTTTCGGGAGTATTTCCGGAAACAAAATTAAAAGCTGGCAATTCTATTTCGAACCCACCTTTTTTGGGTTTAATTTTTTCCCAATTTGTTTTAAATGATTTTATTTTAATGTTTTCGAAAACTTCGCTTTCATATTGACGCACATAATTTGTCGGACCCGTCATCGAAATAGAGATAATTTCTAAAGGCGTTATGTAAAATCTCGAACGTTGATTGTTGCCGGTTTTTGTGATGTTTTTAATGTCGTAACCCGAGAAATTCTCTTGTTCAAAATATTTCTTCTGAATAATGTCACCTGCAATTTTTTCAAAAAACAGGCTGTCCAGCGATGTCGCTTTATAAACTTCATTATCTTTTTTTAGAAATTGATTGAGAGGAATTCTTTTGATATTGATCGCCCCGCCATTGGTAAAATCAGGCGATCCTACGTTTTGATTTTCTTCAATGGTTTTTTTGTACAACGGAAGCGTTACCATTCCATCGCTGGTGCTTGCAGTGACAAAATTAGGATAAGGAAAATAGGCCTCGATGTCTTTTTTTTGGTTTTTTCCTTTCTCTGTAAATACATCAATCAAAGGTTTTACAGTGTATCCTTTTTGTCTCAGCAATTCTATTATACCTTCTTTTCCCGCTAAGTGCGCTGCGCCCACGGCAGAGAATAAACTACCCGTTTTTGCAATAGAATCAATGCTTTTGGTCATTATTTTATTGCGGTTGACAATTAATAAATCATGTGCTTGTTTTGAAAACATCAATTTATAAATGGAGTCCAGCATCACGATGTCTTTTTCTCTGTAAAATTCTTTCATGACCTCGGTTGGATTTCTGTTTTTGACGATTTTCATCAAAAGAAGACGATTTTCCTCTTTCGGTTTGGCGCCATCATCCATTATTTGAAGTAACGAAAGCATCGATTCTTTTGCGTCTTCAAGGCCTGTTATTCTTTTTTTATATTTTCTTCCTGTTTGGTAGATAAACATGTCCAAAACCGTGTTTTCCTGAAAGTCAGCTTGATCGCCCTCAACACCCGAAAGCATATTTCTAAAAAAACTATTATCATTTACAAATATTGTTTTAATCGTTTCTTTATCAGTAGGGAACAAGTAAAAATCTGAGTATTGGCTATTGTTTTTGTAATTTAAATACGTGTTATCGTAATTGTTTTTCATTAAATCATTCAAGTCACTCCAGGTTTCGGGATTGCTCTCATTTGCGACAATATCTGAGGCTAAGAGATTTTTAAAAAACAAATCGGATAAGTGAAAAGAGACTTTCTCACTAACGTGCATTGTGCCGTATAAGTAGGAATTTTTGGCTAGGCCATTTCCGGATATTTCCCAAAATAAACTATTGTCTTGTGCTTGCAAAAAGGAAGTTATAAAAAACAATATAAAAAGTAATTTTTTCAAAGGATTAGGTTTTTGGATTGGATAAACAAATATAGAATAGAAATTAATCAATCCGTTGAGGATTTTTAGTTTTTCTAAAATTTATTATAAAGGATTTTCTTAAGAATAGTAAATTAGCTTTAAATGATGTGAAATTGGAGCTTTTGTTGCTTTTTATGCAAATCGTAGTAGGGTTAAATTTGTCTTTTTTGGTTACTTTTACAGAATAACAAATTTAATTGATCATTAAATCAAATTACTAATATGAAGAAATTAATAACGATTTTTATCATGAGCACAACAATTTTTGCGGCAAATGCGCAAACCAATGCAGATAACCCTTTGCTCAAAAAATGGGAAGGTCCTTATGGCGGTGTTCCTGCTTTTGACGCCTATAAAGTTTCGGATTTTAAACCAGCGATTGAGTTTGCGATTCAGGAGAAATTAAGCGAAATAGATGCGATTGCCAATAATTCGAAAACACCAACTTTTGATAATACCATTGCCGCGCTTGAGCTTTCAGGTAAAACGATTTCGAAAATTTTTACAGTTTATGGTATTTACAGATCCAATTTGAGTAGTCCAGAATTTAATAAAATTGACACTGAGATGTCTCCGAAATTGTCTGCTTTTAATGATAAAATCAATCAAAACAGAAAGCTTTTTGCTCGAATTGAAACTTTGTATAATGCTAAAGAAAGCAAAAAACTAACCAGCGAGCAACAACGTTTAATTTGGTTGTATTATACGCGTTTGGTTCGTGAAGGAGCAAAATTAGATGATGCTACAAAGTCTAAAGTAAGTACCATTAATCAGGAATTAGCTTCTCTATTTACCAAATTCAGTCAAAATTTATTAGCCGAAGAGCATAACCAATATGTTGCGTTAACAACAGAAGCAGATTTTGCAGGATTGCCAAACGAAGTAAAAAATGCCGCTATCGCTGAAGCAAAAACCAGAAAATTGGATGTTTTAGGTTGTGTGGCGAACACGCGTTCGTCTATTGAGCCATTTTTAACCTTTTCTACCCGTAGAGATTTAAGAGAAAAAGCTTTTGATATTTTTGTAAAACGTGGCGATAACGGTAACGCAAATGATAATAATGCAACGTTGGTAAAGATTTTACAATTGCGTCAGGAAAAAGCAAAATTACTTGGTTTCCCTACATTTGCACATTGGAATTTATCTAATAAAATGGCAAAAGATCCACAAAAGACACTAGATTTAATGGAGTCTGTTTGGGAACCGGCAGTTGCAAAAGTGAAGGAAGATGTTGCAGAAATGCAAAAAATCGTAGATGCCGAAGGAGGAAAATTTAAAATTGAGCCTTGGGATTACCGTTATTATGCTGAAAAAGTTAGAAAAGCAAAATACGACTTAGATCAGAATGAAGTAAAACAATATTTGCAGCTGGAAAAACTGCGTGAGGGAATGTTTTGGGTTGCTGGCGAATTGTTTGATTTAAATTTCAAACAAATTACCAATGTTCCGGTTTATCATCCTGATGTACGTGTTTGGGAAGTAAGTAATAAAGTAACAGGAAAACTGGTTGGTCTTTGGTATTTTGATCCTTATGCACGTGCAGGAAAACGTTCTGGCGCTTGGATGAATTCGTACAGAGAGCAACAAAAATTAGATGGAGATGTACTTACAATTGTGTCTAATAACTGTAATTTTATCAAAGGAGCAGATAATGAGCCTATTTTAATTTCTTGGGAAGATGCCTCGACTTTGTTTCACGAGTTTGGTCACGCGCTTCACGGTTTGTGTTCAAATGTTACCTATCCTACTTTGGCAGGAACGGCTGTTGCAAGAGATTATGTTGAGTTTCCGTCGCAATTGTTAGAGCATTGGCTGGCAACTCCAGAGGTTTTAAACAAATTTGCTTTGCATTATAAAACCAATGAACCTTTGCCAAAGACTTTGGTAGAAAGAATTGAAAGAGCAGGTAATTTTGGAGAAGGTTTTGCTACTGTAGAAACAATTTCTAGCTCTTTAATTGATATGAAATTGCATTTGACTACGGAGACTATTGATCCGCATAAATTTGAAAAAGAGACTTTAGATAAATTACACATGCCATCAGAAATTGTAATGCGTCACAGAATTCCTCAATTTGGGCACATTTTCTCAAGTGATGGTTATGCGGCAGGTTATTACAGTTACTTATGGGCAGATGCGATCAATGCAGATGCCTATGAAGCTTTTACAGAAGGAAAAGGCCCTTATGATAAAGAGATAGCAAAACGTTTGTATGAAACTGTTTTTAGTGTAGGTAATACTATCGATCAGGAAAAAGCGTATGAAAATTTTAGAGGAAGAGCTCCTAAATCTGATGCGTTAATGCGTGCTAGAAATTTTCCGATAAAAAAATAAAAGCAGTACTACTGGAAATAAAAAAGCCCGAATAAATAAATATTCGGGCTTTTTATATTGAAATAATATATTAACCTAAAGTAACTCTTTTGAAACCTGAAATTTCAACGTTGAATCCTTTAACATAATCACCAACTTTTTTACTATCATCTTTGATAAAGTTTTGATCTAATAAAGCTTTCTCTTGATCTAAAGTAGTATTGTCAGAGATGAAACGTTGCACTTTTCCTGGAATAATTTTATCCCAAATTTGTTCTGGTTTACCTTCCGCTTTTAATTCAGCTTTAGCATCCTCTTCAGCTTGTTTTAAAACTTCTTCAGTCAATTGAGAGAAAGAAATATATTTAGGAACATTTTTTAAAGTTTTTCCTAAACGTTTTGCTTCTTCATTATCTTTTTCGATTACAGCAATACGAGCAGCAAGTTCAGATTCAACAAAAGCAGGATCAAAATCTTTGTAAGATAATGTATCAGCTCCCATAGAAGCAACTTGCATAGAAACATCTTTAGTTAAAACGTCAGCGTTAGGAATTGCAGCAGAAATTGCTGTTAATGCAGCAATTTTGTTAACGTGAACATAAGATCCAACAAAAGCACCTTCTAAAATTTCAAAACCACCGATTTCGATTTTTTCACCGATAACACCAGTTTGCTCGATCAATTTTTCAGCAACAGTAATTCCGTTGAAGTCTGACGCTAAGAATTCTTCTTTAGAAGAGAAATTGATAGCTTTTTCTACTAATTCTTTAGCTAAAGTTACGAAAGCCTCATTTTTACCTACGAAATCAGTTTCGCAGTTTAAAGTGATGATAGCTCCTTTAGTATTGTCAGCATTGATAAAAGAAACAGCAGCTCCTTCAGAAGACTCACGGTCAGAACGGTTAGCAGCAACTTTTTGGCCTTTTTCTCTAAGGACTTGTATAGCTTTATCGAAATCTCCTTCAGCTTCAACTAAAGCTTTTTTACAGTCCATCATTCCGGCACCTGTAGTTTGTCTTAATTTATTTACGTCTGCAGCAGTAATTGTTGCCATAATATTTTGAATTTTAATGTTAAAAGTAAAAATTCCAACTCTTAAATCCCAAACTCCAATTTTAATAAATTATCAACATTATGTTTTTAATTATTCTTGGATTTTGGAATTTAAAATTTGGAATTTAAATTATTTATTTATTCTTCAGTTGCAGGAGCAGCAGCAGCTTCAGCAGCTGGTGCAGCCTCTACAGCAGGAGCAGCTTCAGCAGCAGCTTCTTCTGTAAATACTTCAGTTTCTTTGTCAGAACCTCTGTCAGAAAGACCGTCGATTACAGCAGCAGTAACTAAAGATAAAATTTTGTCAATTGATTTAGAAGCATCATCATTTGCAGGAATAACGTAATCAACCTCTCTTGGGTCAGAATTCGTATCAACCATTGCGAAAACTGGAATGTTTAATTTTTGTGCTTCTTTTATTGCGATATGTTCAGCTTTGATATCTACTACGAACAATGCAGCTGGTAGTCTAGACATGTCAGCGATTGAACCTAAGTTTTTCTCTAATTTAGCACGTAGACGATCAACTTGCAAACGCTCTTTTTTAGATAACGTCATGAAAGTACCATCTTTCTTCATTTTATCAATAGAAGACATTTTTTTAACGGCTTTTCTGATAGTTACAAAGTTAGTTAGCATTCCACCAGGCCATCTTTCAGTGATGTAAGGCATGTTTGCAGCTTTTGCTTTTTCAGCAACGATGTCTTTCGCTTGTTTTTTGGTAGCTACGAATAAGATTTTTCTACCTGATGCAGCGATTTTTTTCAAAGCTTCATTAGCTTCTTCAATTTTTGCTGCAGTTTTATATAGATTGATAATGTGAATACCATTACGCTCCATATAAATGTAAGGGGCCATATTTGGATCCCATTTTCTAGTCATGTGTCCAAAGTGAACACCTGCTTCTAGTAAGTCTTTTACTTCTATTTTGTTTGCCATTTTTGTACTAGTTTACGTTCTGTTGATTAGCAATGTATAAATGGCGGTTTCCCAGGCTTTATACATTTAGATGCTAAACTATTTCCTACCTCGGTAGGAGAGCAACAACAACTGTGTTTTTTAATTTCAATAAATTGATGATGTCTTGTACCATGTGCACAAGACAGGTAATATTAACGTTTAGAGAATTGGAATCTCTTACGAGCTTTCTTCTGACCGAATTTCTTACGCTCAACCATTCTTGGATCTCTTGTTAATAAACCTTCTGGTTTAAGGATTGCTCTGTTTTCAGCATTTACTTCACACATAACGCGTGCCAATGCCATTCTTACAGCTTCTGCCTGACCAGTTGAACCACCTCCGTAAACGTTTACTTTTACATCAAAGTTGTTTACATTTTCTGTCATAGACATTGGTTGTAAAACTTTGTATTGTAAAGTTGCAGTTGGAAAGTAAGTTGCGAATTCTTTTTTGTTTACAGTGATTTTTCCTGTTCCTTCAGAAACATATACACGTGCAACAGCGGTTTTTCTTCTACCGATTTTGTGAATAACTCCCATTACTTAAGATCGTTTAGGTTAACAGTTCTAGGTTTTTGAGCTCCTTGTTTGTGCTCAGATCCTACAACAACATTTAGATTTCTAAAAAGTTCAGCTCCTAATTTATTTTTAGGTAACATTCCTTTTACAGCTTTCTCTACTAATAATGCAGGGTTTTTAGATTGCAATACTTTAGCAGTTAAAGTTCTTTGTCCTCCTGGGTAACCTGTATGACGCATGTAAATTTTGTCATTCATTTTTGTACCTGTAAGGTTAATTTTTTCTGAGTTGATAACAATTACGTTATCTCCACAGTCAACGTGCGGTGTGTAACTTGGTTTGTACTTACCTCTTAAGATCATTGCAACCTTTGAAGCAAGACGACCTAAGTTATGACCTTCAGCGTCTACAACGATCCACTCTTTCGTTACAGTGGCTTTGCTAGCTGAAATTGTCTTGTAGCTTAATGCGTCCATAATATTATTTTAATTAAACATTCCATCCCCAATAAAGGGGATGCAAAAGTACAATTAATTATTTTAAAACCAAATACCTTAAAGATTATTTTATAAGCTGAAAATCAGCACATCAGTTTTTTATTTAAAACAATAAAAAAAATTACCTTCACAATAAAGCAAAGTACGTTTAGTTATTTAGTAATATTGATTTTAGAAAACAATTCAGTGTAGGGTAACTTTCAAAATTATGAAAACGTTTTCGACTACCTGCGCTACATTTTTGTTTTATTATCACTAATTCTACTATATTTGTATTAATTAGATAAAAAATATTTTTAAATGAAAGCAAAAGCAACTCTAAAGCAAATTGCGAAAGAACTTAACGTTTCTGTATCTACAGTGTCTAAGGCACTGAATGATAGCCCAGAAATTAGTGAGCAAACAAAGGTGAAGATTAAAGAGTATGCTAAACTCAAGAATTACAAACCGAATGTTATTGGTTTGAATTTGAAAAATCGTAAAACCAAAACGATTGGAGTTATTATACCTAATATATTAAACTCATTTTTTGCCAAAGTTTTTAGTGGTATCGAAAAAGTAGCCGATAAAAAAGGGTATAATGTGATCACTTGTATTTCGAATGAATCTTTAGAAAAAGAAATTCATACACTCGAAATGTTAAGTAACGGAACCATTGACGGATTTATTCTTTCGGTTTCAGAAGAGGCGCAGAAGCTTCAGGATTACAGCCATTTTTCGGCAATTATAAACGATGGAACACCAATCGTAATGTTTGATCGTATTGCTGACGAAGTAGAATGTGACAAAGTGGTTGTGGATGATTTTGATTCGGCACTTAACTCTACGCAGCATTTAATTGATTTAGGATGTAAAAATATAGCCCTAATTTCTTCTGTAGATAATCTGAGTGTTGGAAAACTTAGAGCCGATGGTTATTTGAAAGCACTTAAAGATAATAACATCTCGGTAAACGACAACATCATCATTCGTACGGATTCTGAAGAAGATATGAAAAGTAAAATTGATGGTATTTTTGATCATAAAATTGATGGTATTTTTGCTTTGGAGGAAAATGACTCTGTTGCAGCATTGCGAATGAGTTTGAAAAAAGGATTCAAAGTACCCGAAGATATTTCTATTATTGGTTTTGCAGATGGAATTTTAGCTTCAAGACGTTTATCACCAAGTTTAACCACTGTAAGTCAGCACGGAATTGAAATTGGAGAAGTAGCTGCCAAAAAATTAATCGAAAGGCTGGAAGAAACAGAAGAAGAAACTTCGAATTACGAAACCATCGTCATTAAAACAAAACTGAAAGAACGAGAATCGACTCGTAAAAAATAAAAAAACTAAAAACCTCGAATTTTACTTCGAGGTTTTTTTATTTTTTAGTATCGACAAATCTAAAATCTAAACTCAAAAATCTAAAATTGCTTAATGCGCTTCTAGCCAATCTTTACCCAAACCAAGTTCAACATCCAGAGGAACACTCATCATAAAGGCATTTTCCATTTCGTGTTTGATCATCGGCTGAATTTTTTCTAATTCGTCGTTGTGCACATCAAACACAAGCTCATCATGTACCTGCAGCAACATTTTAGATTTCCAGTTTTCTTCTTTTAATTTTTTATGAATGTTGATCATGGCAATCTTAATTACATCGGCAGCACTTCCCTGAATTGGAGCATTTACAGCATTTCTTTCTGCGGCGCTACGAACCACTGCATTTGCCGAGTTGATATCTTTCAAATAACGTCGACGACCCAAAATGGTCTGCACATATCCTTTTTCGCGTGCAAACTCAATTTGTTCCTGAATGTACGATTTCAATCTCGGATACGTTTTGTAATATGCCTCGATCAAAGCGGCACTTTCACTGCGTGACATCGAGGTTTGATTGCTCAATCCAAAAGCCGAAACACCGTAGATGATACCGAAATTTACAGTTTTTGCATTGCTTCTTTGTTCTCTAGAAACTTCTTCCAACGGAACATCAAAAACTTTTGCGGCAGTTGCTTTGTGAATGTCTTCTCCGTTTTTGAAGGCGGCAATCATATTTTCTTCTCCGCTTAAAGCGGCAATAATTCTTAATTCTATTTGCGAGTAATCGGCAGAAATTAAGGTATGGTTTTCATCACGAGCAACAAAAGCTTTACGAATCTGACGTCCTCTTTCGGTACGAATCGGAATATTTTGCAAGTTCGGATTATTCGAACTCAAACGTCCTGTTGCAGCAACAGTTTGCATGTAATCAGTATGAACGCGCAATGTTTTTTTGTCTACTTGTTCTGGCAAAGCCAAAATATAAGTGCTCTGCAATTTTACCATTTGGCGCCAATCGAGAATTTCTTTCACAATCGGATGGTCGTTGGCTAAATACGATAAAATTTCTTCCCCAGTAGCATATTGGCCAGTTTTGGTTTTCTTTTGCTTTGCTCCACCAATTTTTAGTTTATCAAATAAAATATCTCCAAGCTGTTTTGGAGAGGCCAAATTAAATTTCTCTCCAGCAGTTTCGTATATTTTTTGTTCTAAAGATTTAATCTCGACATCAATTTCTGTTGACATCTGTTTTAAGAAGTCAACATCTAGTCTGATTCCCTCAGTTTCCATGTCGGCCAAAACACTTACCAGCGGAATTTCAATTTCATCAAATAGTTTTTTAGTCTCGGTTTTGTCTAATTCTGTGGTAAAAATTTCTTTTAATTGTAGTGTTACATCAGCGTCTTCGGCGGCATATTCCTTGATTTCTTCTAATGCGACGTCACGCATCGTCATTTGGTTTTTACCTTTTTTCCCAATTAAAGTTTCAATAGATTTCGGAGAATATTTCAAATATGTTTCTGCTAAAATATCCATATTATGACGCATATCTGGATTGATCAAATAATGCGCAATCATGGTGTCAAAAAGTTTTCCTTTTACAGTAACGCCATAATTAGAAAGAATTTTCAAATCATACTTTAAATTCTGACCCACTTTTTCGATGTTTTCATTCTCAAAAAACGGAAGAAATTTGTTGATCAAAACCTGAGCTTCTTCCTGACTTTCCGGAAACGGAACATAATATCCTTTTCCTTTTTCATAAGAGAAAGAAATCCCAACCAACTCAGCATGTAAAGCATCTAAGCCGGTCGTTTCGGTATCAAAGCAAACAGAGGTTTGTTTTTGTAAATTTTGCAGCAGCAATTTTATGCCTAAGTCACCTTCTACAGCTTGATAGGAGTGTGGTGTGTTTTCTAAAGTATTGTAAAATGAAGTTCTAGCAACATCAGGGTTTTCATCTGAAGATCCTCCTCCGAAAAGGTCAAATTGATCTTCGTTTTTAGGTTGTGGTTTTTTGTACAATTTGGCATCAGCAGTTTCTGTTGTACTTGCAGTTGGTACTTTGTCCGGGTTGAATAGATTATCAAATTGTTCGGCCATCCTTCTAAACTCTAATTCATTAAAAAGGGCATCGGTTTTCTCGATATCAGGACGTGTTAATTCGTAGTCAGTTTCGTTAAAAGTTACTGGACAGTCTAATAGGATAGTGGCGAGTGTTTTAGATAGAATCCCTTTTTCTTTATTGGCCTCGATATTTTCTTTCATTTTTCCTTTCAGCTTATCGGTATTTGCCAGAAGGTTTTCCATGGAGCCAAACTCTTTCAGTAATTTTTTTGCCGTTACTTCTCCCACACCGGGAAGTCCCGGGATGTTATCGGCGGCATCACCCATCATTCCAAGAAAATCAATTACTTGTTCAGGTCTTTCGATTTCAAATTTTGCCAGCACTTCTGGTACACCCCAAATTTCTATTCCATTACCCATTCGGGCTGGTTTGTACATAAATATGTTTTCAGAAACCAATTGCGCAAAATCTTTATCGGGCGTTACCATAAACACTTTATAATTCTCTTTTTCGGCTTGTTTGGCAATAGTTCCAATTAAGTCATCGGCTTCAAAACCGGCCACTTCTATAATAGGAATATGCATTGCCTTTAATAATTCGCAGATATAAGGAACTGCAATTTTTATTGCCTCTGGCGTTTCATCACGGTTGGCCTTGTATTCGGGAAATATTTCGTTACGCAATTGACTTCCGCCTTTGTCGAAGGCTACTGCCAAGTGATCCGGTCTTTCGCGTTTAATAACATCTAAAAGCGAATTCATGAAACCCATAATCGCAGAGGTATCCATTCCTTTAGAATTGATTCTTGGGTTTTTTATAAAAGCATAATAACCACGAAAAATTAAGGCGTAGGCATCAAGAAGAAAAAGACGTTTTTGAGTAGACATAAAAAAAATATTAGTCGGTAAAAATAAACAATTGGGTTTTAAAAACTAATTTCTTGTTTGAAATTATCTAGCACTTTAGGGTTAATTCAAAAACCAATTTGAATTTACCAAAAAATGCATGATTTCTAGTTAAAATTTTGATAATAAAAAGCGATAAAATTTTCATTCTTTGTTACTTTGTTCAAAATTTTTAACACATGATCTTTCGTTTTCTAATTCTTTGTGCTCTTTTTTTATTCGTAGAAATATATTCTTATCAGGCTCTTCGAACTTTAATCAAAATTAGATGGGTTTTGGTTAGTTATCAAGTGATAAGCTTGCTTGTTTTAATTTTTATTGTTTATTCTTTTACGCAATTCGATCGTTCTATTGGTCAAACAAAACAAACCATGTTTACGATGGGTATGATGCTGTTGGTGTATGTTCCTAAAATTGTAATCGCAGTTATTTTACTTGGCGAAGATGTCTTTAGAATAGGAGCCAGCATTCTAAATTATTTGATGTACAATGCGCCTCGTAAAGAGATGATGCCGGACAGACGAAAGTTTATCAGTCAAATAGCGTTAGGATTGGCTGCAGTGCCGTTTTTGTCTTTAATTTATGGAATTTTTGAAGGGAAGTACAATTATAAAGTGATTAAACAAACCATATTTTTTCCAGATTTGCCAGACGCTTTTGACGGATTTAAAATTACTCAGATTTCTGATGTGCACAGCGGTAGTTTTGATAACCCCGAAAAAATCAATTATGCCATAGATTTGATAAACGAGCAGGAAGCGGATATGATTTTGTTTACAGGAGATATTGTCAACACACATGCCAAAGAAATGCATCCGTGGCTGACGACTTTTAAAAGAATAAAAAATTACAAATACGGAAAATTTTCGGTGCTTGGTAATCATGATTATGGTGAATATGTGACTTGGCCATCTGAAAAGGAAAAAGATGAAAATTTTCAGGAAATCAAAAAATTATACAGTCAAATTGGTTTCAATCTTATGCTAAATGAGCATACTTATATTCAAAAAGGGGAAGATAAAATAGCCTTGGTTGGTGTAGAAAATTGGGGGCAAAATTTTAAAAAAGCGGGAGATTTGAATAAAGCCTCTCAAAATCTGGCTCCAGACGATTTTAAGATTGTAATGAGCCACGATCCAAGTCATTGGGAGTATGAAATAAAGGAGCATCCTAAAAACTTTCATTTGACACTTTCGGGTCATACCCACGGAATGCAGTTTGGAATAGAAATTCCGGGCTATTTCAAGTGGAGCTTGGCGCAATATATTTATAAACAATGGGCAGGATTGTACGAGAACGCTGGTCGCTATGTGTATGTAAATCGTGGTTTTGGTTTTCACGCCTATCCTGGTCGTGTGGGAATTATGCCAGAAATAACGGTGATTGAACTAAAAAAAGGGAACAATGTGGCTTAATTCGGTAAAAATGCTACATTTGTAGAATATTTATCTCTTTTAGTAGATTTAAAAAAATTTAAATTTTTGGTTTTATGTCAAAATTTGGAGAATTAATAAATGCCCAAGTTCCTGTGTTAATAGATTTTTACACAGACTGGAATGAATCGTCAATATCTATGCATCCTGTTATTAAGGATGTTGCCGCTGCGCTTGGTGATAAAGCAAAAGTCATTAAAATTGATGTAGATAAAAATCAAGAACTGGCTGATGCACTTAGAATCAAAGGTCTTCCTACGCTAATGATTTATAAAGAAGGACAAATGATCTGGAGACAATCTGGAGAACTTGATGCAAATACTATTATCGGAATCGTTCAGGAACAGTTTTAAAGTTTACTGAATACTTTCAAAAACAAATCCTTTTTCTTTTAAATAATGTAAGGTCCTAGGCAAAGCAAACTTTAAATTTTGTGCTGCTTTTTTACTGTCATGAAAGACGATAACGCTTCCTGATTTTACATTTTTCACCACATTTTCAAGACATTTTTGAGGTGTTATATTTTGGTCAAAATCGGCACTTAAAACGTCCCACATGATGATTTTGTAGCCTAGATTTCGCAAAATTCTAGATTGCCCTTTTTTTATTTTTCCATAAGGAGGACGAAATAACAGAGGTGTCGTGTTTTTTTTTGCTTTTAAAATTTCAGCACAATCTTCAATATTTTTCACATAGTCTTTAGTATCACTTTTCCAACCGTTAAGATGGTTGAAGGTGTGGTTTCCGATAGAATGATTCTCACTCTTTATTTTTGAAAATAATTCGGGATTGGAGTTGATGTTCTTTCCGATGCAAAAGAAAGTAGCTTTTGCTTCGTATTTTTTTAATTCATCGAGAACCCAATTGGTTACTTCAGGAGTTGGTCCATCATCAAAAGTTAAGTATATTTTCTTTTCATTGTTAGGAATGTCCCAGCAATATTTAGAAAATACCCTTTTGATGAATGCGTTTGTTTTTATCCAGTAGAAACTCATTTTGATTTTTTTTTGAATAATTTAAATACATTTGACTTAATTAAAGTTACGATTTTTTTTATTTATTCGAAAGAGAAAATTCAAAAATAAAGGATATATGTTGTAGCTTTTTTGATAAAAGAGAAATGAAAAGGTGTTTTGCAGTCTCTTAACCAAAAGAAATAGGAGATAAAAAAATAGCGCTATCCATTGGTAGCGCTATTTTTTATTGTTATTTATTCAAAAAATTATTCTTTTTCTCTGCCAAATCGTTCAAAAACATTCACGTAAGTGTTAAATGTTGTTTTTTGATTCTCATAGAATGCTTGGTCATGATTGTCTTTCATAACTTGTAAAAGACTTCTGTAACGCTCGATATCGGTAATGATATCCATTGCCAGATCAGATTGGTCTCCAGAGGTTAATTTGCTGTAATAATTTAGGTTCTCTGTGTATTTTTTGACCAATTTTTTTAGCAAATCCTGCGCTTTTGCTTTTTCACCAACTTTATAATAGCCGTCTGCAAAAGACTCAACTAATGAGTAATAACCATATTTGTCAAGAGGTAATTTTGTCATTGCCAGATTGATCACATTTTTGGCTTTATCTATTTTTCCTTCTGCAATTAATTGATTCATCAATCGAGAAAGATTGGTACGGTAAGTAATACTGTTTCTTCTGGTTTCTGGATCATGATAAATGTCTCCATTGCTGTTGCCCCAGTCCCATTTCATGACAATGTCATACATTTTATCGGCATCAATCTGCCCCATATCCATTGGTCCGCCATCTTTAGAAGGTGTATTTTTAATCGGAACCAATTTGTAAACCATTCCGTCCAATTGCAAATAATCTTTCAGCCAAAGATAATCTTCGTCATCAAAAGCTCCTCCGCTAAAATAGATTGGTCTTTTCCAGTCATTATTGGCTAGGATATCAAGCATCATCAGGCGGTTTTTGTACAAAGCGCTGCCTTTGATATTGATATCCATATAAGGAACAATAGAATCATTGTATTTAGGATTGACTACCTTGTTTTGGATGATCTTGTTTTTATCGATGGTTAGCCTAATTTTATTTGTTGGATAAAAATGAATGGTTTGCCCGTTTTGCAGACCAACTGTAGATTTTGGATGCTTGATAAATTTCAAGAAATCATTAATGTCCCAACGTGTTTCTACTTTAGGAATATAGGCTACATAATCTAATTTATCTCCAACATAATCAGCATGTGTAAAAGAGATTGGTAAAGGCTCAGATTCGTATGATTTGGCTTTCATTTGGTCAATATACCAATCAGTCATGAAAAGACTCGTATTGACAATTTTTACGTCTGTACGAATGTGTTCAATTTCTTGAGCATACCAAAGAGGGAAAGTATCATTATCTCCAATAGTGAATAAAATAGCATTTTTATCGCAAGAATTCAGATATGCTTTTGCCATTGCAACAGCAGTATATTTGTTGGATCTGTCATGATCATCCCAGTTCTGAGAAGCCATTAAAACAGGAGCAGCCAATAAACTTGCGACAATAATAACGGGTCCTGCAATTTTTGGAGTGATGTATTTTTGAATGGTTTCGTAAAGCGAATAAACGCCAAAACCAATCCAGATGGCGAACACATAAAACGATCCTACTAGCGCATAATCTCTTTCGCGAGGCTCAAATGGTCTTTCGTTTAAGTATATTTTTAAGGCAATTCCGGTGAATAAAAACAAGACCAATAATACATAAAAACTTTTAAGATCTTTATTTGCATGCCACATCAAACCGATTAGTCCTAAGATGAAAGGCAGGAAAAAATAAACATTTCGTCCTTTATTATTCAAAACATCGGTTGGTAAATTGTCTTGAGAACCGAGGTGTAGCGAATCCATAAATTTGATTCCACTGATCCAGTTACCGTCCAAGTTGTCGTATTTTCCTTGAATGTCGTTTTGGCGTCCTACAAAATTCCACATCAAATACCTCCAGTACATATATCCAAACTGATATTCGAACATAAAACTAAAATTGTCTACAGTTGTTGGTTTTTCTATGATTAAATAGTCGCCGTAACTTTTTAAGAATTTTACATAACCTTCGTTGTCAATTTGTTTTTGCGCATAAGCTTGTCTAAATTGAGAAACTACTTTTTCGATCTCGTTGCGTACCTGAGCGGTTGCTGCTGCGTACTCTTCCTCACTTAGTTGTGTCGGATCAATTCCGTATTTGGCCAAATCATCATCATAATTATAATTCGGATTTATCTTAAACTGAGGAGGATTAGAAAAATTGATATAGTTTTCGATGTGTCCCGATTCGGTACTCCACATTCTAGGCAGAATCGTTTTTTGGTTATCATCAGAATTTTGTTCTGCGTTTTTATAATTGTTGGTAATAATATATTTACCGGTTTTATAATCTCTTTCGTAGTTAGGATTTTTGTCTAAATAAGGAGTTTTAGCATCTAGTCCTGCAAATACTTCTGTGTATTGAGGTCCGTAAAACAATGGGTTTACACCATATTGCTCACGATTGTAATAGGCTAAAACCTCGGCAGCATCCGATGGTTTGTTCTCGTTGATTACGGTATTGGCGTTCGCGCGCACAGGCAACATAAACCAGGTCGAGAAACCAATTAAAATAAATAACACACAAAGAATGATAGTGTTGTAGAAAACGAGTCCTTTTTGTTTGGTATATTTTAATCCAAAATAAAAGAAAGCAATCAGTACCAAGGCAACAAAAATAGTTCCTGAATTAAAAGGAAGTCCCATACTGTTTACCATAAAAACTTCTGTTTTTCCAAAAGAAGCCATCGTTAGTGGTAGCAGCAATTTAAAGATAAACAATAAAATAGAGATTACTACAACATTGGCAATGATGAAGTTTTTTATCGTTACTTTTTCGTAATGTTTAAAATAATACAAGAATCCAATGGCAGGAATTGTTAATAATGCCATGAAGTGAACACCAAATGAGAGTCCGATCACGAGCGAAATAATCAACAACCATCTGTTTCCTTTAGGTGTATCCATGTCTTGTTCCCAACGAAGTCCAAGCCAAAAAAGCAATGCAATTAATAGAGAGGCCATCGCGTATACTTCGGCTTCTACGGCATTAAACCAAAAACTGTCTGAGAAAGTATAAGCAAGCGCGCCAACTAAAGAGCTTCCTAGTATTACAATCGAATTATTTTGGTCAATTTCTGAAAAGCGAGCTACGATTTTTTTCAAAACCATAGAAGAAGACCAGAACAAAAATAGAATGGTAAATGCGCTAGAAAAAACAGACATCATGTTTACCATTAAGGCAATATGTTGGTCATCTATGGCAAACATAGCAAAAAAGGCACCCATCATTTGGTACAAAGGAGCTCCCGGGGGATGTCCTACTTCAAGTTTGGCTGCTGTGGCAATGTATTCGCCACAATCCCAAAAACTCATGGTGGGTTCAACAGTTAGTGTGTAAGTAATTAAAGCGATTGCAAATGCAAACCAACCAATAATTGTATTCCATTTATTGAAATTGAATTGTGCCATATTTTGGTGTTAAAATTTTGTATGTTTTCTATCCTACAAAGAAAATGTTTTTTTGTTTAAAGAAACGAGCATTAACAAAAAATTCTATAAAACTATTTGATAAAAGTAATGTATTGTTTGTGAAATACTTGCGAAGATATTGGAGGTTGAGAAGAAGAAAAATTAAAAAAAAATCAAATTTTTTTATCAAAAAGTTTGCGCAAACTAAAAAAAGCTTTAAATTTGCACTCGCTTAACCGCACTGATGGTCTATGGTGTAATGGTAACACAACTGTTTTTGGTGCAGTCTTTCAAGGTTCGAGTCCTTGTAGACCAACATAAAAGCCTCTCAATTGAGAGGCTTTTTTTTATGCAATAAATTTTCGATAATTAGAAAATCAAAAATTTGTTCTATTTAAATTTTGAAAGTAATAACGGGTCTTACAGCATGATTTACCAGTCCTTCGCTAATGCTTCCGTTAAAAAAATGTGCAAAACCGGTTCTTCCGTGTGTGGACATCCCGATTATATCTGCATTGATGCTGTTCGAAAAGTTTAAAATTCCTTTTTCGATATTGGTATCGTTATAGATTTGCGTTGAATAATTGGTTAAATTAAATTCTGAAACAAAATCACTCATTGCTTTCTCTGCCACATGTGTTGGTTTGAAGCTGTTAGGTGTGCAAATCATCACTAAATGTAGTTTTGTATCGAATAATTTTGTGAATTTTAATAGTTTTTCAAATGGTTTTTTGGTTTCTTCTGTAAAATCAGATGCGAAAACAACATTCTTTGGATCAAAGTTTGCGATGTCTTTTTTGATCACTAGAACAGGTATATCTGAATTTCGAACTACTTTCTCAGTATTCGATCCGATGAGTAATTCTTCAAGTCCAGAAGAGCCGTGAGATCCCATTACAATCAAATCTATATTGTGTTCTTTGCTAATTTGAGTGATTCCATGAATAGGTTTGTCTATTTTTGCAATTTCTGTTACAGGAATGCCGTCTAAGAATGATTTGGATGCAATTTCGTCCAGCGTTTCGTTGGCTTTTTTCATAAAAAGCATGGTTTCCGGAATACTTGCGCCACCCAGGATTGCATCGCTCATTTGACTTGGTAATTCAAGAATGTGTAAAATAACGATTTCTGCATCGTTTTTTTTTGCAATTTGTGCGGCTACTTTTAAAGCGTCTTCTGCGTGTTTAGAGAAGTCAGTGGGTACTAGAATTCGTTTCATGGTTTTTGGGGTTAAATAATAAAAAATCTTTTGTTTTAATGCTACTATAAAGATAAGAAATATTTTTAGAGCAATCTATTTATTTTGATTTATAAAAAAAACACTATATTTGCACCGTTATTTATTAAAATCTAAATAATGAGGGGACTAAGTGTCCCCTCTTTTTATAAAATTATGACATTTAAAGAAAAAGTAAACACATTAATAACTGAGGCTCTTTTAGAAAAGCCATCGATCTTTTTGATTGATTTGAGTATTTCAGACTCATTCAAGATCAGTGTGGGGTTAGACGGAGATGAAGGAGTGGCGTTGCAGGATTGCATTGACATCAGTCGTGCCATCGAGAATAATCTGGATCGTGAAGAGCAGGATTTTTCTCTTGAAGTAGCATCTGTTGGAGTAGGGTCTCCATTGAAATTTACAAGACAATACATCAAAAATATTGGTAGAACATTGATTGTTACTACAAATAGTGAAAAAATTGAAGCAGAATTGGTAGAAGCTAACGATGTTTTTATAATTTTGTCTTGGGAAGCAAGAGAACCGAAAAAAGTTGGAAAAGGAAAAGAAACAGTTCAAAAAAAGCAACAAATACCTTATACAGAAATTAAAGAGGCAATTGTTACAGTAACATTTTAATTAAAGAATTCGCATGGAAAATTTAGCATTAATCGATTCATTCTCAGAGTTTAAGGATAATAAACTTATTGATCGTGTAACGCTTATGGCAATTTTAGAGGACGTGTTTAGAAATGCATTAAAGAAAAAATACGGTTCTGATGATAACTTCGATATTATCATAAATCCTGATAAAGGAGATATGGAGATTTGGAGACGAAGAGTAATCGTTGCTGACGAAGATCTTGATTTTGAAAATGAAGAAATTACTTTAACAGAGGCAAGAATGATCGAAGCTGATTTTGAAATCGGTGAAGAAGTTTCTGAAGAGGTAAAATTGATTGATTTAGGAAGAAGAGCTATTTTGGCTTTGCGTCAAAACTTAATATCTAAAATTCACGAACACGATAACACCAATCTTTACAAACAATTTAAAGACATTATCGGTGATATTTATACTGCCGAAGTACACCACGTACGTCCTAGAGTAGTTATCTTGGTAGATGATGAAGGAAACGAAATTGTGCTTCCAAAGGAGAAACAAATTCCATCTGACTTTTTCCGTAAAGGAGATAACGTTCGCGGAATCATCGAAAGCGTAGAGTTAAAAGGAAACAAACCTCAGATTATTATGTCTAGAACTTCAGAAAAGTTCTTAGAGAAATTATTTGAACAAGAAATCCCGGAAGTATTTGACGGTTTGATTACTGTAAAAAATGTAGTGCGTATTCCTGGCGAAAAAGCAAAAGTAGCAGTCGATTCTTACGATGATAGAATTGATCCTGTTGGAGCTTGTGTAGGTATGAAAGGATCACGTATTCACGGAATTGTTCGTGAGTTAGGAAACGAAAATATCGATGTCATCAATTATACCAGCAATATTCAATTGTTTATTACAAGAGCGTTAAGCCCTGCCAAAGTTTCTTCAATCAAAATTGATGAGGAAAATAAAAGAGCGGAAGTTTTCTTGAAATTAGAAGAAGTTTCTAAAGCAATTGGTAGAGGAGGTCACAATATCAAATTAGCGGGTCAGCTAACAGGTTACGAGTTAGATGTTATCAGAGAAGGTGATGTTGCTAGTGGCGAGGACGACGACGTTGAATTAACTGAGTTTTCTGATGAAATTGAAGGCTGGGTGATCGAAGAGTTTGCAAAAATAGGTTTGGATACAGCTAGAAGTATCCTAAAACAAGAAGTAGAAGATTTAGTAAGAAGAACAGATTTAGAAGAGGAAACAATTCTTGATGTTATGAAAATACTAAAAGAAGAGTTTGATAGCTAGTTATCTGCTCTAACAACACAACGAAAAAGGTAATAATAAAAAGGTTATATGTCTGAAGAGAGAGTAATAAGAATAAACAAGGTTTTAAGGGAATTAAATATTTCGTTAGAAAGAGCTGTTGATTATCTAAAAGATAAGGGAATTGCTATTGACGCAAATCCAAATGCAAAAATTTCTGATAGCGAATTTAATATCCTACAAAGCCAATTTGCGGGCGATAAGGGGAATAAGGAAGCTTCTAAAGAAGTTGGAGAAGAGAAGAGAAAAGAGAAAGAAGCATTACGTGTTGAACGTGAGAAAGAAATTGAGGACAAACGCAGACAAGACGAAGAACGTCAGAAGCAGCAAGAAGTTATAAAAGCGAGAGCCGTTGTAACAGGACCTGTTCAAGTAGGTAAGATTGATCTAAATCCAAAAAAACCTGCAGTTGCTGTTGCGGCTGCCCAAGAACCAGCCAAGGTTGAAGAACCAAAAGTTGTGATTCAGCCAGAAGTCGAAAAGCCTGTTCAAAAAGAAGAGGTAAAAGCAGAAGTTCCTGCGACTCCTCAAGACAAAGTAGAAAAACCTATTATTACTGAGAAAAAAGAAGTAAAAGTGGCGTCTCCAAAAGTAGCTCCTGAACCAGTTGTGTCAACTGATCCAGGAACTGCAGAAGAAACGATTACTACGCAATATCAAAAATTATCTGGAACTACTCTTACGGGTCAAACAATTGATTTATCTCAATTTAATAAACCTAAGAAAAAGAAAGAAGATCCAAAGATAACTCCAAATAAACTTGGAGCACAAGGTGCAAACAATAACGCTAACAAAAATAAGCGTAAAAGAATTGCTCCTAAGCCAGGCGCTCCGGGTGCGCCAAAACCTGCGACAGCAAATGCGCCGGGAACTCCAAACCCAAATAAAATTACACCAAATACAGGTGGAGGTGGTTTTAATGCGAATAGAAGTGCAAGACCTGGTTTTGTAAAAGGAAACCGTCCTGCAATTGTTGCAAAAGTAGAGCCTACCGAAGAGGAAGTAAAAAACCAAATTAGAGAAACTCTTGAAAAACTTCAAGGTAAAGGCGGTAAATCAAAAGCGGCCAAATACAGAAGAGATAAAAGAGATACGCACCGTCAGAAATCTGATGAAGAGCAAAGAGCACTTGATGAAGGAAGTAAAACTATTAAAGTTACAGAATTTGTTACAGTAGGTGAAATCGCTATCATGATGGATGTGCCAATTACGAAAGTGATTGGAACTTGTATGTCACTTGGAATCATGGTTACCATGAACCAACGTTTGGATGCAGAAACGTTAACTATTGTAGCGGATGAATTTGGTTACGAAGTTGAGTTTATAACTGTAGATATCGAAGAAGCTATCGAAGTTGTTGCTGATAAAGAAGAAGATTTAGTATTTAGAGCGCCAATTGTTACTGTAATGGGTCACGTCGATCACGGTAAAACATCTTTACTGGATTATATTCGTAAAGAAAATGTTATCGCAGGTGAGTCGGGAGGTATTACACAGCACATTGGAGCTTACGGAGTAACTTTGGATAACGGTCAAAAAATAGCATTTTTAGATACACCGGGTCACGAAGCGTTTACAGCGATGCGTGCACGTGGAGCACAAGTTACCGATATTGCCATTATTGTAATTGCTGCGGATGATGATATCATGCCACAAACAAAAGAGGCAATTAGCCATGCTCAAGCAGCTGGTGTTCCAATTATTTTTGCCATCAATAAAATTGATAAACCAAACTCTAACGTTGAAAAGATAAAAGAGAAATTGGCAGGTATGAATTTACTTGTTGAGGATTGGGGTGGAAAAATTCAATCGCATGATATTTCTGCAAAAGTAGGAACAGGTGTGAAAGAATTATTAGAAAAAGTATTATTAGAAGCTGAAATTTTAGATTTAAAATCGAATCCAAATAAAGCGGCTCAAGGAACAGTTGTTGAGGCTTTCTTGGATAAAGGAAAAGGATATGTGTCTACTATTTTAGTACAACATGGTACTTTAAAAGTTGGAGATTACATGTTGGCAGGGAAACATCATGGTAAGATCAAAGCAATGCATGACGAAAGAGGGCATATAGTTCTTCAAGCTGGTCCTTCGACTCCGGTATCTGTTTTAGGTTTAGATGGTGCTGCAACAGCGGGAGATAAATTTAATGTTTTTGAAGACGAAAAAGAAGCGAAACAAATTGCATCTAAACGTTCTCAATTAATGCGTGAGCAATCTGTACGTACACAACGTCATATTACGCTTGACGAAATTGGTCGTCGTATTGCACTTGGTCAGTTTAAAGAGTTGAACGTAATCCTTAAAGGAGACGTTGATGGATCTGTAGAAGCATTATCAGATTCGTTCTCTAAACTTTCTACAGAAGAAATTCAAATTAATATCATACACAAAGGTGTTGGAGCAATTACAGAGACTGACGTTATGTTGGCTTCTGCCTCTGATGCGATTATTATCGGATTTAACGTTCGTCCAGCCGGAAATGCCAGACAATTGGCAGATAAGGAAGAAATCGATATCCGTTATTATTCTATTATATACGCAGCTATCGATGACTTAAAAGATGCGATGGAAGGAATGTTAGCTCCGGAGATGAAAGAAGAAATTCTTGGAACTGCTGAAATTCGTGAGATTTTCAAAATTTCTAAAGTAGGTTCTATTGCCGGATGTATGGTGATGGATGGTAAGATTATGAGAACTTCTAAAATTAGAGTTATTAGAGAAGGAGTTGTAGTGCATACTGGAGACCTTATCGCTTTAAAACGTTTCAAAGACGACGTAAAAGAAGTTTCTAAAGGTTACGATTGTGGTATTCAAATAAAAGGTTATAACGACATCGAAGAAAGAGATGTTATTGAAGCTTATCACGAAGTTGCTATCAAAAAGAAATTGAAATAAAATTCAATATTTATATTTTAAAGTCCCATCGAAAGTTGGGACTTTTTTTATTGGGATACACGATAAAAATTTCAGTTTCCTTTGTTGATTGTGGTTGAAATAATATGTTATTTGTTTTAAATTTTATATTATTTTTGATAAAAAATATTTGTTTATGAAACCATTCCTATACTCAGTTCTTTTGTCGATCTGTATGTCAACTGTTTCCTTCTCACAAGAAGGTGAAGATATAAAAGTTGCTCCGCCAGCGGGTAATGCTTTGGTTGGTGATTATTACGGTGCCGATGTTAACAAAGTATCAGAAGAGAAAGCAATCTCTGTCGAAAAATTAGAAAGTAAGTTAGAAAGCACCAGTAAAGCAGAAAATGTTGTGGTAAAAGGTCTGGTGACCGATGTTTGTCCTAAGAAAGGATGTTGGCTTACTATTAAGACAGAAGACGGTTCTCCTTTCTTTGTAAAAATGAAGGATTATGCTTTTTTTGTTCCAACGGCTTTAAAAGGAAAACATGTGGTTTTAGAAGGTGTTGCTGAGAAGAAAATCACCTCTGTTAAAGAATTGAAACATTATGCAAAAGATGCTAAAAAAACAAAGGCGGAAATAGATGCTATTACGGCTCCAAAAGAAGAAATTAGTTTTCTAGCGGATGGAATTAAAGTGGTAAATTAAGTTTGCTGAAAATATAGCTGCTTTAAAAATTACAACATGAAGTCTCAACAAAAGTTGGGGCTTTTTTTGCTTTAAAGTAAATCGATCATTTTCGAAGTTTAGTAATTCCATCGATTTATGAAATAAGAAAAATGATACAATTAAATGTACATTTGTTTGACTCTTGAATCATATTAAAAATGAAGAAATTATCTTTTTTGAATTAAAAGAAAGATTAATTCTGTCGTAGATAAAATGATAAAAGAGCAGGATGTTAAATTTAATTATTATAAAAAAATATAAATTTATCGTTTTAGTTTTTATTTTAAATTTTTTACAACAGATGAAGAATACTACTCTTTTAGAACCTAAAATCTAGAAGGCGATTCATTTTATATTAAAACAGTTGTATTTCCGTATTTGGCAGTTGAGACAGATTATATTGCTATTTAGGATAAAAAAGAAAATAATAGATTTTTATTTAATGATGGATGCAAGACTTCTGTTTGATTGTGTAGGAAAAGGGAGTGAAAGGTACAAGCGAATACGGAAAGAGCTAAGTAATATAAAAAATAAATTAGTTTAGGTTCTAAAAGCTGAAATTTTGCATATAAAAAATGCCACTCATAAAAGTGGCATTTTTTATATGTTATGAGGATATTATTTTGAAGGTTTTAGAAGAAAAACACTTTTATATCTTTTTTTAATTTCGATCAAATTGCGTTCGGCTTCGATTCGGGTTTTAAAATTTCCCACCATAACTTTATAGTTCGGAGTATTAAAAATTATTGTTCCATCGATATCGCTAAATTCTCTTTTAAAGTCTGCTAACGTTTTTTTTGCTTCCTCGCTTTTGCCACTAAATATTTGAATTTTATATGTTTCATTTGTATTTATTGACGTGTTAATTTTGCGTTTATCATTCAATAATTGTTCAAATTTAGGATCTTGGTTTACTGTTAAATTTTGGTCTTGTGCATTAATATTGTATGCTAAAGTGAACATTGTTAATGTAAAGAAAACTCTGCTAGATGGGGTTAAAATTCTCATAATGTGATGGTTTTTGTGCAAAAATAGTATTTAAAGTCTGTTTGTAAAATTTTAATATTATTTAGAATTAATATAAATTGATATTTAAGAGTATTTTAAGGTTTTAAGAATAGTTCATAAGTCGTATTTTTGTCCAAGTTTTAAAAGAAGGTATTGTTTTTTTGTTCATTTGTTACAGAAAAAATCATACCAAAAATTAGTAGATAATTTTATACTATATGAAAAAGGTGGGTAACCATAATTCGATCTCAAGAAAATTGCTGTTTAGCTTATCGCTAACGTTTATTTTCTCCCTAACTTCATTTGCTCAAGAAGCTGCTGCTCCGGCAGCCCCTGATGCTGCTGCTCCTGCTGCAACTACAGGTGGTGATCCAGTAAAAGGGAAAGAACTTTTTAATGCAAATTGCGCTGCATGTCACAAATTAGATGCCAAATCAACGGGTCCTGCTTTAAGAGGAGTTGCTGCTAAGCATGATATGGCGTGGATCTACAAGTGGGTTCACAACAGCTCTGAAATGATTAAGTCAGGAGACGCTGTTGCAGTAAAATTGTTTGAGGAATATAACAAGTCTGTCATGACTGCTTTTCCTCAATTGTCAGAAGGTGATATTGATAATATTATCGCTTATACTTCAGAAGTTAAAGCTGAGCCTGTTGCAATGACTTCGGCTACTCCTCCAGATACTAAAGTTCAAGGTGGAGGTGTTTCGAATAATATTATTTTAGGTGCTCTAGCGCTTGTGATGGCTATTTTGGTTGTGATGTTGTTCATGGTGAACAAAGTTTTAACCAAGGTTGCGAGTAAAAATGGTATTGAGGTTGCTCCCAAAGCACCTACAACTCCAATTTGGAAAGCTTTTGCTAGAAATCAATTTTTAGTACTGGTAACATCTATATTTTTGCTTCTTGCTAGTGGATATTTTGTTTATGGATACTTGATGCAAGTGGGTGTGGATCAAAACTATGAGCCAATTCAGCCAATTCATTATTCTCACAAGATTCACGCTGGAGACAACGAGATCAATTGTAAGTATTGTCACTCTGCTGCTCGTGTTAGTAAAAATGCTGGTATTCCTTCTTTAAATATTTGTATGAACTGTCATAAAAACATTGCTGAGGTTGCTGAAACTACTGCTACTCCTGAGTACAGTAAAGCATTCTATGATGGTGAAATTCAAAAATTATATGATGCTGTTGGATGGGATAAGGCAACACAAACTTATACCGGAAAAACACAGCCTGTAAAATGGGTTCGTATTCATAATTTGCCTGATTTCGTATATTTTAACCACTCACAACACGTATCTGTTGCAGGTGTTGAATGTCAGACTTGTCACGGTCCGGTTGAAGAGTTTGAAATCATGAAGCAATATTCTAAATTAACAATGGGATGGTGTATTGATTGCCATAGAAAAACCGATGTTAAGATGGAAGGAAATGCATACTATGATAAAATTCATGCTGAACTTTCTAAAAAATACGGTGTAGAAAAATTGACTGCAGCGCAAATGGGAGGTTTAGAATGCGGCAAATGCCACTATTAATCGAATTATTAAGATTTTAATATTTATATAAAATGTCATCAAACAAAAAATACTGGAAAAGTGTTGAAGAACTAGAAAATAGTTCTATTGTTGAGGCGCTTAGAAATAACGAATTTGTTGAAGAAATTCCTACTGATGAATTCTTAGGGAATGCAGATGCTTTAGCTACATCTGGAACTTCACGTCGTGACTTTTTAAAGTACGTAGGATTTAGTACTGCGGCCGTAACTCTTGCTGCTTGCGAAGGTCCTGTTCACAAGTCGATACCTTATGTGTTGCAACCAGAACAAATCATTCCTGGTGTTGCAGATTATTATGCAACTACTGTTTTTGATGGTTTTGATTTTGCCAACCTTTTGGTAAAAACTCGCGAAGGTCGTCCAATTAAAATTGATAACAATACTATTTCTGGAGCTAAGTTTTCTGCCAATGCTAGAATTCATGCGTCTATCCTGTCATTATACGATAGTATGCGTTTGAAAGAACCTAAGTTGGAAGGAAAAGATACTACTTGGTCTGCAGTTGATTTGAAAATTAAATCAAGTATTGCTGATGCAAAAGCAAAAGGAGGACAAGTTGTATTGTTGACTAATACTTTGGCAAGTCCATCAACTGAGAAATTAATTGGTGAATTTATTGCTAAAAATCCAAATGCAAAACATGTCGTTTACGATGCTGTTTCTTCTTCGGAAGCTTTAGATGCATTCGAAACTGTTTACGGAGAAAGAGCTTTGGTTGATTATGATTTTTCAAAAGCTTCTTTAATTGTTTCTGTTGGAGCTGATTTCTTAGGAGATTGGCAAGGTGGTGGATACGATGCTGGTTATGCTAAAGGACGTATTCCTCAAAACGGAAAAATGTCTCGTCATTTTCAGTTCGAATCAAATATGACATTATCTGGAGCTGCTGCTGATAAGCGTGTTCCAATGACTATAGCTAATCAAAAGCAAGCTCTAGTTCAAATATATAATATAGTTGTAGGTGCTAATGTTGCTGTCTCTTTAGAGGCTGCCTTTAAAAACGAAGTTGTAAAAGCTGCTCAACAGCTTAAAGCTGCCGGTTCTAAAGGAGTTTTAGTATCGGGCTTAGAAGATAAAAATGCACAATTATTAGTTTTGGCTATCAATCAGGTATTGTCTAGCGAAGCTTTTAATACTGCTGGTACAAGACAAATTAGAAAAGGTTCTAACGCTACAGTTGCACAACTATTAAAAGACATGAACGCAGGAAGTGTTCATACTTTAATTATGAGTGGAGTTAATCCAGTGTATACTTTGGCAGATGCCCCTTCTTTTGAAGCTGGATTGAAAAAAGTAAAAACTTCTGTTGCATTTTCTTTAAAAGAAGATGAGACAGCTTTACTTACTACTATTGCTGCTCCAGCTCCTCATTATTTAGAAGCTTGGGGTGATGTTATGATTACAAAAGGAACTTATAGCTTGACTCAGCCAACCATTCGTCCTATTTTCAATACAAAACAATTTCAAGATGTTTTACTATCATTAAACGGAACTCCTGGAACTTTTTACGATTATATCAAAGCCAATTCGGGTGGTATTATTGCAGGTTCTTCTTGGAATCAAGTTTTGCATGATGGTGTTTTTGTGTTAGGATCTACAGCTTTAACAGGAGGTTCTTATGACTATTCTGCAGCTGCTGGTGCCTTGTCTAAATCAAAATCTATTGGTGATTTTGAGTTAGTATTGTACACAAAAACTGGTTTAGGTGACGGGCAACAAGCAAACAATCCTTGGTTGCAAGAGTTTCCAGATCCAATTACAAGAGTTTCTTGGGATAATTACGTAACCGTTTCGAATGCAGATGCCAAAAAACTTGGATTATCTAATGAAATTGTTGCAAACGGTGGTTTAAACGGAAGCTATGCTACAATTACTACTGCTGATGGTTTAAAACTTGAAAAAGTACCTGTAATTGTTCAACCAGGACAAGCTGTTGGTACACTAGGTTTAGCTGTTGGTTATGGTCGTAAGGCTGCTTTAAAAGACGAAATGCAGGTAGGTTTAAACGCTTACGCTTTATATAAAAATTTCAATAGTGTTCAATCTGTTTCTATTGCGAAAGCAAATGGAGAGCATGAGTTTGCTTGTGTTCAAGGTCAGAAAACATTAATGGGCAGAGGAGATATTATTAAAGAAACTACTCTTAAGATTTTCAATGAAGAGGATGCTGAATATTGGAACGAACAACCAATGGTATCTTTAGATCACGAAGAAGTTAAGGCTACAACAGTTGATTTATGGGAATCATTTGATCGTTCTACAGGACATCACTTTAATCTTTCTATAGATTTGAACGCTTGTACAGGTTGTGGAGCATGTGTTATTGCTTGTCATGCTGAGAACAATGTTCCTGTTGTTGGAAAAGCAGAGGTAAGAAGAAGTCGTGATATGCACTGGTTGCGTATTGACAGATATTACTCTTCAGAAAGTACTTTTGAAGGGGATAATGAAAGAAAAGAGAATATTGCTGGTTTATCTAGTTCATTGTCTACTTTTAATGAGATGGAAAAAGCAGGAGATAATCCTCAAGTTGCTTTCCAGCCTGTAATGTGTCAACATTGTAACCACGCACCATGTGAAACTGTTTGTCCTGTTGCTGCAACATCTCACAGTCGTCAAGGTCAAAACCACATGGCATACAACAGATGTGTAGGTACTCGTTATTGTGCCAACAACTGTCCTTATAAAGTACGTCGTTTTAACTGGTTCTTGTACAACAAAAACAGTGAATTTGATTATCACATGAATGATGATTTAGGTCGCATGGTATTAAACCCAGACGTAAACGTTCGTTCTCGTGGAGTTATGGAGAAATGTTCTATGTGTATTCAAATGACACAAGCTACTATATTAAAAGCTAAAAAAGAAGGTCGCCCAGTTGTTGACGGAGAATTCCAAACAGCATGTTCAAGTGCTTGTTCTTCTGGAGCGATGATATTTGGTGATGTTAATGATAAAGAAAGTAAAGTTGCCAAGTTGGCTGCTGACGAAAGATCATATCACTTGTTGGAGCATGTTGGAACAAAACCTAATGTGGTTTACCATGTTAAAGTTAGAAATACGTAGTACAAAAAATTATTAATTAAGAAACAATATAAAGGATTATGTCGTCTCATTACGAAGCACCCATTAGAAAACCTTTAGTTATAGGTGATAAATCTTATCACGACGTAACAGTAGATGTAGCTGCGCCTGTTGAAGGACCTGCAAATAAACATTGGTGGATTGTATTTTCAATCGCATTAATAGCCTTCCTTTGGGGATTAGGCTGTATAATATACACCGTATCTACCGGTATCGGAACTTGGGGATTAAATAAAACAGTTGGTTGGGCTTGGGATATCACGAACTTCGTTTGGTGGGTTGGTATTGGTCACGCTGGAACATTGATTTCTGCGGTATTATTACTTTTCCGTCAACGTTGGAGAATGGCTATTAACCGTTCTGCAGAAGCAATGACTATTTTCTCAGTAGTTCAGGCTGGTTTATTTCCAATTATTCACATGGGTCGTCCATGGTTAGCGTATTGGGTTTTACCTATTCCAAATCAGTTTGGATCTCTTTGGGTAAACTTTAACTCGCCATTACTTTGGGACGTATTCGCAATTTCAACGTATCTTTCGGTATCATTAGTTTTCTGGTGGACTGGTTTACTTCCTGATTTTGCAATGCTACGTGATAGAGCAGTAACACCTTTTACAAAAAAAGTATATTCTATCCTTAGTTTTGGATGGAGTGGAAGAGCAAAAGACTGGCAACGTTTTGAAGAAGTATCTTTGGTACTTGCAGGTTTGGCTACACCACTTGTACTTTCTGTACATACTATTGTATCGATGGACTTTGCTACTTCTGTAATTCCAGGATGGCATACTACCATTTTTCCTCCGTACTTCGTTGCTGGAGCGGTATTCTCAGGATTTGCTATGGTAAATACCTTGCTTATTGTCATGAGAAAAGTTTCTAATCTTGAAGCATATATTACTTTACAACATATAGAATTGATGAATATAGTAATCATGATTACTGGTTCTATTGTAGGGGTTGCTTATATTACCGAGTTATTCGTAGCATGGTATTCAGGAGTTGAATATGAGCAATACGCTTTCTTAAACAGAGCTACTGGACCTTACTGGTGGGCATATTGGTCAATGATGACCTGTAATGTTTTTTCTCCACAATTTATGTGGTTCAAAAAACTAAGAACAAGTATCATGTTTTCATTTATTATTTCGATTGTGGTAAACATCGGAATGTGGTTTGAAAGATTCGTAATTATCGTTACTTCTTTACATAGAGATTATCTTCCATCTTCTTGGACAATGTTTTCACCAACATTTGTTGATATTGGAATTTTCATCGGAACAATTGGTTTCTTCTTTGTATTATTTTTACTGTACTCAAGAACATTCCCTGTAATTGCTCAGGCAGAGGTAAAAACAATTTTGAAAGGAACAGGAGATAATTACATTAGAGAAAGAGCAAATAAAGATTCACATCATGAGTAATAAAGTAATATACGCCATTTATAATGACGATGATATTTTGATGGATGCAGTAAAGAAAACCAGAGCTGCGCATCATCATATTGAAGAAGTTTTTACTCCATTCCCTGTTCACGGTTTGGATAAAGCTATGGGTTTAGCACCAACAAGATTAGCTATTTGTGCTTTCTTATATGGTTGTGTTGGTATTTCTGTTGCAACAACTATGATGAGTTATATAATGATTCATGACTGGCCTCAGGATATTGGTGGAAAACCAAGTTTTAGTTTCATTCAGAATATGCCTGCATTTGTGCCTATTATGTTTGAGATGACAGTATTTTTTGCTGCCCACTTAATGGTAATAACTTTTTATATGAGAAGTAGATTATGGCCATTTAAAGAAGCTGAAAATCCTGATGTAAGAACAACAGATGACCATTTTTTAATGGAAGTTGCTGTAAACAATAACGAAGCAGAACTAGTTTCTTTTTTCGAAGGTACAGGAGCAGTTGAAGTTAAAGTAATTGAAAAGAATTAATTGTAGCTATGAAAAGGATATATAAAATAACACTTTTAGTTGGTATAACTATTTTAGTTTCATCTTGCCACAATAATTCGGCACCAAACTATCAGTATTTCCCAAATATGTATGAATCTGTAGGGTATGAAACTTATTCAGAAGCAAAAGTATTTAAGGGAGGAAAAGAAGGACAACTTCCTGCAGAAGGAACTATCAATAGAGGTTTTGTGCCTTATGAATACCCAAATACCACTGAAGGTTATGAATTGGCTAAAGCTAATTTAATGTCACCTTTGGCTGCTGCTGAAAGAAATTCTGAAAAAGGTAAAGAACTTTTTGAAATTTATTGTATCAGTTGTCATGGTGCATCTGGAAACGGTAAAGGTAAATTGGTTGAGAGAGAAAAATTTCTTGGAGTACCTAGTTATAAAGACAGAGTTATTACTGAAGGAAGTGTCTTTCATGTTGTAACTTATGGTTTAAATTCAATGGGTTCCCATGCAAATCAATTAAGTGCCCACGAACGTTGGTTAGTTGCTGACTATGTTCTAAAACTAAAAAGCCAATTATAATTGTTGAACAAACTGATCGTAATAGATATGTATACATTTTCAAGTAAATTAAAAACTTTTTCTATCATTCTAATGGCCGTTGGTATATTAGGAATTGGGTATGGTTTTTTAAGTGCTCCTAAAGATATTCAAGAAGTTGAAAAATTACTAGCTGCAGATGCAAATGGCGGACACGGTGCTGCTCACGGAGAGACAGCAGAGACTTCGCATAAAGAAGCAGCAGGTCATCACGAAGTTGCTGTTACCGAGCATGAATCACACGAAGGTGGAGAGCACGCAAAATTTGGCGCTAAGGATGAAAACAAAGAACATTTAACTCACGTTTTACACCAATTACAAAACAAACCTTGGTCTGCGTTGTATGTTGCTTGTATTTTCTTCTTGTTGCTTTCTATGGGTGTTTTGGCATTTTATGCTATTCAGCAAGTAGCTCAAGCAGGTTGGTCTCCGGTACTTTTTAGAGTTATGCAGGGTATTACAGCTTATTTGCCTGTTGGTTCTTTGATCTTCTTTATTATTCTGGTACTTTGTGGATTACACTTAAATCATATTTTTGTATGGTTGGGTGAAGGAGTTACAGATCCTAAGAGTGAGCATTATGATGCTATTATTGCTGGTAAAGCGGGTTATTTAAATTTTCCGTTTTGGATCGCTAGAGCTGCAATATTTTTATTAGGATGGAACTTATATCGTTACTATTCTAGAAAAAATTGTTTGGCTCAGGATGAAGCTAATGACGATTTAAACTATAAAAAGAATTTCAAACAATCTGCTGGATTTTTAGTTTTCTTTATTGTTTCTGAATCTATTATGTCTTGGGACTGGATTATGTCTTTTGATCCACATTGGTTCAGTACATTATTTGGTTGGTATGTATTTGCTTCTTTCTTTGTAAGTGGTATTACGACAATCGCTTTGGTTACTATATACTTAAAATCTAAAGGATATTTAGAATATGTAAATACAAGTCACATTCACGATTTAGCTAAATTTATGTTTGGGATTAGTGTATTTTGGACATATTTATGGTTCTCTCAATTTATGTTGATCTGGTACGCAAATATTCCTGAAGAGGTTACTTATTTTGTCACAAGAATTCAATTATACAACTTGCCTTTCTTTGGTGCTGTCGTGATGAATTTTGTATTCCCATTATTGATATTAATTAATACAGATTTCAAACGTATTAGTTGGGTTATTGTAATGGCTGGTATTGTTATTCTATTAGGTCATTATGTTGATTTCTTTAATATGATTATGCCGGGTACAGTTGGAGATAAATGGTTCATTGGAGTTTCTGAAATTGCATCTATTCTTTTCTTCCTAGGTTTGTTTATTTTTGTTGTTTTCACAGCATTGACTAAATCTCCTTTGTTGGCAAAAAGAAATCCTTTTATAGAAGAAAGTAAACATTTTCATTATTAATATTTAAAGAAATAAACAGATGACAAGTTTGTTGGTAATTATAGTTTTAGTTTTATTAGCAGTTGCTTTGTGGCAATTGACCAAGATTTTTGATCTTACTCAAGTAGGATCTTCTTCGGACGATTCACAAGTTGCATCAGATAATGATAATAATGTTCAGGGATATATTATGTTCGGGTTTTTGGCCTTTATATATATATTTACAATTTATGGTTTATTAAAATGGGGTAATTTAGCACTTCATACTCCAGCTTCAGAGCATGGTTCTTTAGTAGACAGTTTGATGAATATTACTTGGGTATTAATCTTTACAGTTCAAATTATTACGCAAGGTTTACTATATTGGTTTTCTTTTAAATATAAAGGGAATAAAGATAAAAAAGCATTGTTTTTTGCTGATAGTAATAAATTAGAAGCAATTTGGAGTATTATCCCTTCAGTTGTTTTAGCAGTTTTGATTCTTTACGGGCTATATGCTTGGAATAACATTATGTTTGTTGATAAAGATGAAGATGTTATTGAAATCGAATTATACGCACAACAATTTAAATGGACAGCAAGATATGCAGGCCAAGATAACGTATTAGGAAAAGCAAATGTTCGTTTGATTGAAGGTATCAATACTTTAGGTGTTGATATGTCTGATCCTAACGCTCAGGATGATATTATTGTTTCTGAATTGCATATTCCGAAAGGAAAAAAAGTACATTTCAAAATGCGTTCTCAAGATGTATTACACTCAGCTTACATGCCTCATTTTAGAGCGCAAATGAACTGTGTTCCTGGTATGGTAACTGAATTTGCTTTTATTCCAACTTATACAACTGCAGAATACAGAGAGTTGCCTTTTATGGTTGAAAAAATAGCAAACATCAACAAAATTAGAGCTGTAAAAAGTGCTGAATTAGTTGCACAAGGCGGAACGGCTTTAGATCCTTATACATTTGATTATTTATTATTATGTAATAAAATTTGTGGTGCATCGCATTACAACATGCAAATGAAAATTGTGGTTGATTCTCCGGCAGAATACAAAAAATGGTTGAGCGAGAAAACTACATTATCTCAGGATATCAAAGCTGCAGCAGCTGCAGAAAAAACAGCTGAAGGAGCTGAATCAACGAAAGATAGTACTAGTGCTGTAAATGATACTGTAAAAGCAGTTATCGATACTGTTAAGGCAGTTGTGGCTAAAGTAGCGATGAAATAATATTTATTAAGAAAATTTAAAGTATACATATATGTCAGCAGAAGCACACGATCACGGACACGATCACGAGCACGAACATCATCATAAAGAGACTTTCATTACTAAATATATCTTTAGTATTGATCACAAAATGATTGCTAAACAATACTTGATTACAGGTATTATTATGGGAATCATAGGTATTGCAATGTCTTTGCTTTTTAGAATGCAATTGGCTTGGCCTGAAGAGTCTTTCAAAATTTTTAATGTATTATTAGGAGATAAATTTGCACCAAATGGTGTAATGGCCAACGATATTTATTTGGCTTTGGTTACCATACATGGTACCATCATGGTATTCTTTGTATTGACTGCTGGTCTAAGTGGTACTTTTAGTAATTTGCTTATTCCTCTTCAAATTGGAGCACGAGATATGGCATCAGGTTTCATGAACATGATTTCATATTGGTTATTTTTCTTATCTGCTGTTATCATGGTGGCTTCATTGTTTGTCGAAGCAGGACCGGCTTCTGCGGGTTGGACAATTTATCCTCCTTTAAGTGCTTTACCACAAGCAATTCCAGGTTCTGGAACCGGTATGACTTTATGGTTAGTTTCGATGGCTATTTTTATTGCATCTTCATTAATGGGATCTTTAAATTACATTGTTACGGTTATCAATTTAAGAACTAAAGGAATGTCTATGACCAGACTTCCATTAACAATCTGGACGTTTTTTGTAACTGCTATTATTGGTGTTATTTCGTTCCCAGTTTTATTGTCTGCTGCCTTATTATTGATTTTTGACAGAAGTTTTGGTACTTCTTTCTTCTTATCTGATATTTATATTGCAGGAGAGGTTTTACACTACCAGGGTGGTTCGCCAGTTTTATTCGAACACTTATTTTGGTTCTTAGGACATCCTGAGGTTTATATTGTAATTTTGCCAGCAATGGGTCTAGTTTCTGAGATTATGGCTACGAATTCTCGTAAACCAATTTTCGGATATAGAGCGATGATCATGTCGGTTCTTGCAATTGCATTTTTATCTACAATTGTTTGGGGTCACCACATGTTTATTTCAGGTATGAATCCTTTCTTAGGATCTGTATTTACTTTTACTACTTTATTGATTGCAATTCCGTCTGCTGTAAAAGCGTTCAACTGGATCACAACTTTATGGAAGGGTAACCTACAATTCAATCCTGCTATGTTATTCTCAATCGGAATGGTTTCAACTTTCATCACTGGAGGTTTAACTGGAATCATTTTAGGAGATAGTACTTTAGATATTAATGTTCATGATACTTATTTTGTAATTGCTCACTTTCACCTTGTAATGGGTATCTCTGCACTTTACGGAATGTTTGGTGGAATTTACCATTGGTTTCCTAAAATGTACGGAAGAATGTTGAATAAGAATCTAGGTTATATTCACTTTTGGGTAACAGCAGTTTGTGCTTACGGAGTATTTTTTCCAATGCACTTTATCGGATTAGCTGGTTTGCCAAGACGTTACTATACCAATACAAACTTCCCATTATTTGATGATTTACAAAATGTGAATGTTTTAATTACTACATTCGCTTTAATAGGTGGAGCTTTCCAATTAGTATTTTTGTACAACTTTTTCAGTAGTATTTTCTATGGTAAAAAAGCAGTTCAAAATCCTTGGAGATCTACAACTTTAGAATGGACTACTCCTGTAGAGCACATTCACGGTAACTGGCCGGGAGAAATTCCTCACGTACACCGTTGGCCTTACGATTATAGTAATCCAAATCATGATGTAGATTTTGTACCGCAAAATGTACCAATGAAAGAAGGTGAAGAAGTTTTACATCACTAAAAAAATATAGAAAAGACTGTCAGTAATGATAGTCTTTTTTGTTTTAGTTAAAGTTTACGATGTCTAAATTTCATGTTTTACAAACTGATTAGTTTGTATATCTTTGTAAGATGAATGAAAATCTAGATCCTACTGCAAAAGGATACAATCCGGAAGAATTAGATCTCGAAAAAAGATTACGTCCACTATCATTTGATGATTTTGCAGGGCAAGATCAGGTTTTGGAGAATTTGAAAGTTTTTGTAGCAGCAGCCAATCAACGTGGTGAAGCGCTTGATCACACTTTGTTTCATGGGCCTCCTGGTTTAGGAAAAACCACTTTGGCTAATATTTTGGCCAATGAACTTGAAGTTGGAATTAAAATTACTTCTGGTCCTGTTTTAGATAAACCCGGTGATTTAGCAGGATTACTGACTAATCTTGAAGAGAGAGATGTATTATTTATAGACGAGATTCATCGTTTAAGTCCTATTGTAGAAGAATATTTATATTCTGCAATGGAAGATTTTAAAATTGATATTATGATCGAATCTGGGCCTAATGCCAGAACCGTTCAAATTAACTTAAATCCTTTTACACTTATTGGGGCAACAACTCGTTCGGGATTATTAACTGCTCCTATGCGTGCGCGTTTTGGTATTTCTTCACGTTTGCAATATTATACTACAGAGCTTCTAACTACAATTGTAGAAAGAAGTGCATCCATACTAAAAATGCCGATTTCACTTGATGCTGCTATCGAAATTGCAGGACGCAGCCGTGGAACACCTCGTATTGCTAATGCATTGTTGCGAAGAGTACGTGATTTTGCACAAATTAAAGGAAATGGAACTATAGATATCGAGATTGCACGTTATGCTTTAAAAGCGCTTAATGTAGATGCGCACGGTCTTGACGAAATGGATAATAAAATTTTATTAACGATTATTAATAAGTTTAAAGGAGGTCCTGTTGGACTTTCTACTTTGGCAACAGCAGTTTCTGAGAGTAGCGAGACTATCGAAGAAGTTTATGAACCATTCTTAATTCAGGAGGGATTTATTATGCGAACGCCCCGAGGACGCGAAGTTACCGATAAAGCTTATAAACATTTGGGCAAAATAAACACCAATATTCAAGGCGGATTATTTTAATAATTTAGAATGTTAGAAAATAAAAAATATACGTATCCGCCTAAACTTTCAATAGCTAAATTCTTTTTAGATGCAGAAGGAATTCGTCGTAATCCAATTCCATTTCATAAAAAGTATTTCGATAAATTGGGTGATTCTTTTTCTATCAAAATAGGGAGAACGAAACATGTAATATTATCAAGAGATAATGATGTTGCCCAATATATTTTACAAAAAAATCAAAAAAATTATCAGAAATCTCAAATCCAGACGGTTTATCTTTCAAAATATTTAGGACAAGGGCTTTTGACCGCCAATGGTGACTTCTGGTTAAAACAAAGACGTTTGATTCAGCCTGCTTTTCATAAACAGAAAATGAATCAGCTAGTCGAAAATATGGAAGTTATCATTGCTAATGAATTAGCATTTTTGACAAAGGATGAGCCTGTTGATCTTTTTGTTATAATGAGTCAATTGGCTTTTGATGTTGTGGCAAAGTCTTTATTTAAAATTTCGACAGCAGAAAACAAGTTTGATCGATTAAAATTTATTATCGAAGAAGTTCAAAATTTCTTAGTCAAAGAAATACGTCTTCCTCATAAAGCGTGGTGGTTTTCATTAAGTGGTCAGGTAAAAAAACATCGTTTACTGGCTTTAGAAAGCAATCAGATTATCAAGGAAATTGTAGAGGAAAGAGTAGCCTCAAAACAAGAAGTAAATGATTTGCTGAATATGCTTTTAGAAACTCGATATGAAGATACAGGCGAAGGAATGTCGGTAAATCAATTGATTGATGAAATCAAAATTTTGTTTATAGCCGGTCACGAGACAACTGCCAATGCGATGACTTTTACACTTTATCTTTTGGCTAAGCATCCGGAAATTCAGCATAAAATTTTACAGGAAATCCATCAAATAGAAGCAGAAACAGATAATGTTGTCGACAGATTGCAAAAAATGACGTATATAAATGCTGTTTTAAACGAATCTATGAGGCTGTATCCGCCTGCCTGGATTGTGGATAGGGAGAATGTTTCTGATGATAGTATTGGAGATTATAATTTATTAAAAGCAACTTTGATTGGTGTTTCTTTTTATGAATTACACAGAAATCCTAAATACTGGAAAAACCCGGAGGAATTTAATCCAGAACGATTTTTGGGAGAGCAAAAAAAGGAATCGATGCAATATTTTTATCCTTTTGGTGCGGGTCCCAGAATGTGCATCGGAGTTGGATTTGCTATTTACGAAATGTGTTTGACACTTTTCTATCTTGTAAAAAATTACGAAATAAAGGCTACAGGAGCCGATCTCCAACTTAATCCTTTGATAACTTTAAAGCCGGTAGGAGCACAAGTTATATTTTCTAAAAGATGACCCTCATTTCCCAAAAAAGTGATCATTCAAAATTCATAAAATCCGAGGCAAAAAGGCTTGGTTTTCTTTCTTGTGGGATATCGAAAGCTGGCTTTTTAGAAGAAGAAGCACCACGTTTAGAAAAATGGCTCAATAATAATTATCACGGCCAAATGACTTACATGGAAAATAATTTTGATAAACGTTTAGATCCAACTTTGCTTGTTGATGATGCTAAAAGTGTGGTCTCACTTTTGTTGAATTATTATCCATCAGAGATGCAAAATGAAGAGAGCTTTAAGATTTCAAAATATGCCTACGGGCAGGATTATCATTTTGTTATCAAAGAAAAATTAAAAGAATTTCTGCATTCTATTAATGAAAATATTGGTGAAGTTTCTGGGCGTGCTTTTGTTGATTCTGCTCCCGTTTTAGACAAGGCCTGGGCGGCCAAAAGTGGCTTGGGTTGGAGAGGTAAAAACAGTAATTTATTGACCCAAAAAGTAGGCTCTTTTTATTTTATAGCAGAGCTAATTATAGATTTAGATTTAGAATACGACCATGCTACTACAGATCATTGTGGTTCCTGCACTGCCTGCATAGACGCATGTCCAACGCAAGCCATTGTAGCTCCGTATGTGGTTGATGGTAGCAAATGCATTTCTTATTTTACGATCGAACTCAAAGAGAATATTCCCTATGAGATGAAAGGACAATTTGATGACTGGATGTTTGGTTGTGATACCTGTCAGGATGTTTGCCCGTGGAACCGATTTTCAAAACCTCATTCAGAACCTTTATTCAATACAAATCAAGATTTGCTCTCCTTTACAAAAAAAGACTGGGAAGAAATTACGGAAGAAACTTTTCGGGCTGTTTTTAAAAATTCTCCCATCAAAAGAACCAAATATGAGGGACTGAAACGCAATATTACATTTTTGAAATCTACTTTTTAAGATATTAGTTTAATATTTTTTCATTACTTTAAATATGTTATCTCATCATTTAAATTAAAAAAGGCGTTAATTTTATATAAAATACATTTTTAATAAGAAATAACACCAAATGATGAGATATTAAGAATTTGTAAGACTTTTTTTGGTCATTTGTTAGTGAAAATTTATGTTTTTTCCACAAATACCTGCGTTGTACTCCTTAAAACCTGTAATTCAACGTTTAATTAGGCTTTTTATCGACTAATGTAGTGATTAGTTAAGTCTTTGTATACTTTAGCACATCCAAAACTACCAAATTTAAGCGTAAGCATAATCTTAGAACCTATATACCTATGGTCTACACTTTATATTTTTTTTATATCAATTTCGAAAGCTTCATTTCAGAGCTCTTTATATATCTCTACCTCATTTCGCTCAATTTATTTCTGCTGATAATTTTCAATTCGAAGCAATCTCTTTACAATAGTGGTATTCCACAAATCAAGGCGGCGTATGCAAAACTTTACTCTTAAAAACGCATTTATTTAGGTTATTTGTTTCTGCCATGTGGCTGTAATTATGCATCTTAAAAGCTGTCACTAAATCTGGACAAGTAGTTAAGGCATTGTTTGCTTAGTGGTAGTTGTAAGTAGTATATGTTTTAGAAAAAAGTCAAAAAGTCTGAGATTTCATTAAAAAAGCAGTCAAATTTATTTCTTTTGATAAAAGAATGTTTTCTGTCTCTCTAAAATGATGTATTATATTCAAAAACAACTATTTAATAGTTTTTGGTTGTTTTCTTTATGGTATTTTTCTTAACTTTAGCTTTCTAAAATTTTTCAAATATGACTGTAAATCAAATATTAAGCACAAAAGGAAGAGATGTTTTTTCGGTACTGCCAACGACAACTGTATATGAAGCCTTGAAGGTGATGGGAGAAAAGAATATTGGAGCCATATTAGTAATAGAAGGTACTGATCTAAAAGGAATATTATCGGAAAGAGATTATGCTCGAAAAATTGTTTTGAAAGACAAATCATCAAAGGAAACTTTGGTGAGTGAAATCATGGAAAGCAATGTTTTTACCATAAAATCTACGGATAATATTGATACTTGCATGGAAATTATGAGTACAAAAAGAATTCGACATTTGCCCGTAAAAGATGAAGAAACCGTAGTCGGAATCATCTCGATAAGTGATGTGGTAAAAGCGATCATCGAAATTCAAAAAGATACCATAAACCATCTAAACTCTTATATTTCGCAATAAATTAAAGTAAAAATAAAATGTATAAAATAGTCTAAAATATGTTGGGCTATTTTTTTTGCTCGTTTGTTAAAAAGTTATTTTTGAGAAAAGAAATGTATAAAATCATGTCATTTTAAACCAAGACTTCTATCTTTGTAAGCTAGAATAAAAGCTAAAAACGAATGAGTAAAGACAATAAAAAAAGAGAAGCGTTACTGTATCATTCAGAACCAACTCCAGGGAAAATTCAGGTAGTTCCAACAAAAAAATACGCAACCCAAAGAGACTTATCATTGGCTTATTCGCCAGGTGTTGCAGAGCCATGTTTAGAGATTGCAAAAAACATTGATGATGTTTACAAATATACAGCCAAAGGCAATTTGGTTGCCGTAATTTCAAACGGTACAGCAGTGTTAGGACTTGGTGATATTGGTCCTGAAGCTTCTAAACCAGTGATGGAAGGAAAAGGCTTGTTGTTTAAAATTTTCTCTGATATAGATGTTTTTGATATCGAAATAAATACCAAAGATGTTGAAGAATTTATTCAAACAGTAAAAAATATTGCACCTACTTTTGGAGGTATTAATCTGGAGGATATCAAAGCTCCGGAATCTTTTGAAATTGAAAGAAGACTGGTAGAAGAACTGGATATTCCGGTGATGCATGACGATCAACATGGTACGGCAATTATTTCTTCGGCAGCTTTAATAAACGCTCTTGAATTGGCCGGTAAAAAAGCCGAAGACGTAAAAATGGTGGTTTCCGGTGCAGGTTCGGCTGCTTTGGCTTGTGCTGATTTGTATGTGTTATTAGGCGTAAAAGTTGAAAATATTTTAATGTTTAACAGCAAAGGACTTTTGACAAAAAATAATCCTTCGCTGTCAGAAATGCAGTTAAAATATGCTGTTGATATTCCTTCGGTTGATTTGAAAGAAGCATTAAAAGGCGCAGATATTTTCTTAGGATTATCTTCTGGAGATATCATGTCTGCAGAAATGTTATTAGGTATGGCGGATAATCCTATTGTTTTTGCAATGGCCAATCCAAATCCTGAAATCGATTATAATCTGGCCATAGCGACTCGTGATGACGTTATTATGGCTACAGGCCGTTCTGATTATCCTAATCAGGTGAATAACGTTCTGGGTTTTCCATATATTTTTAGAGGTGCGTTAGATGTTAGAGCGACAAAAATTAACGAAGCTATGAAAATGGCTGCGGTAAAAGCTTTGGCAATTTTAGCAAAAGAACCAGTTCCGGAGCAAGTAAATGTGGCGTATGGAGCAACAAAATTAGGTTTCGGAAGACAATACATTATTCCAAAACCATTTGATCCAAGATTGATTACGGTAGTAGCGCCTGCAGTTGCAAAAGCAGCTATGGATTCCGGAGTTGCAAAAAATCCTATTACAGATTGGGCAGCTTACGAAGACAAGCTTTTGGAGCGTTTAGGAAACGATAATAAAATGGTTCGATTGATTACAAATCGTGCAAAAATGGATCCTAAGAAAATTGTTTTTGCTGAGGCCGATCATTTGAATGTATTGAAAGCAGCTCAAATTGTGTATGAAGAAGGTATCGGATTCCCTATTTTATTAGGAAATAAAGAAATCATTCTGGAGCTTAAAGAAGAGTTAGGTTTTGAGGCCGATATTGAGATTATTGATCCTAAAACTAAAGAAGAAGAAGGTAGAAGAAACAGATTTGCCAATTCATACTGGAAAACAAGAGAAAGACGCGGAATTTCGTTGCTTGACTCACAAAAGATAATGCGTGAGCGTAATTATTTTGCAGCGATGATGGTAAACGAAGGAGAAGCGGATGCATTGGTTACAGGGCATTCCAGAAGTTATCCTTCGGTAGTAAAACCAATGTTGCAGCTGATAGAGAAAGCAAGTGGAGCTTCAATTGTTGCCACAGCAAATATGATGATGACGGCCAGAGGACCAATGTTTTTATCAGATACTGCAATCAATATTAATCCATCTTCACAAGAGTTGGTCAATATTGCTTTGATGACCGCTAAAACAGCTAAAATGTTTGGTGTTGAACCTGTAATGGCGATGGTTTCTTTTTCTAATTTTGGATCTTCAACACACGAAGGAGCGGCAAAAGTAAGAGAAGCAGTATCTTATTTACATAAAAATCATCCCGAACTGATTGTTGATGGAGAAATTCAGGCAGATTTTGCTTTGAATCCAGAGATGTTACAAGAAAAATTCCCTTTTTCTAAATTGGCAGGAAAAAAAGTAAATACATTGATTTTTCCTAATTTAGAGTCTGCAAATATTACTTATAAATTGCTAAAAGAGCTTTATAAAGTAGATTCTATCGGACCAATCATGATGGGAATGGGCAAACCAGTTCACGTTTTTCAATTGGGCGCAAGTGTTGAAGAAATGGTAAATATGGCTGCTATTGCTGTAATTGATGCACAGGAAAAAGAAAGCAAGAGAATTAAAGCAACCAAATAGGATAGTTCTGCGAAGTATCGGATGAAATTGTGGTATTATACATCAATTTTATTATATTTGGTACTATAAATTATACTATGATAGCACATTTGCAGGGGAAATTGGTAGAAAAAAATCCCACAGAAGTTGTAATAGACTGTGGAGGAGTGGGATATCACATAAATATATCTTTACACACCTTTTCCTTAATCCCTAAAACGGATTTTATAAAATTGTATACGCATCTTCTAATAAAAGAAGATGCGCATACTTTATTTGGTTTTGTCGAAAAATCTGAAAGAGAGATATTTAGAATGTTACTCTCTGTTTCGGGCATCGGAGCCAATATTGCCAGAACGATGTTGTCATCGCTGGAGCCAAAACAAATTATCAACGCCATTGCATCAGGAGATGTAGGTGTAATTCAATCTATCAAAGGCATCGGCAACAAAACTGCACAGCGAGTTATCCTTGATTTAAAAGAAAAAGTTTTAAAATTATATGATTTAGACGAAGTTTCTGTAGTTCAAAACAATACAAATAGAGATGAAGCGTTATCTGCTTTAGAAGTTTTAGGATTTATTAGAAAAACTTCTGAAAAAGTGGTAGAGAAAATCGTAAAAGAAGATCCAGAAGCTACGGTTGAATCTATCATTAAAAAAGCCTTGAAAAGTTTATAACGATCATTTAGAAACAAAATTTGTATGAATAAAATTTGTATTTGCTTGTTGTTTTTATTTTGTGGATTTGCATCGCAGGCACAAGTAAATCAAGCAGCTCAGGATACAACAAAAACAACGTTTTCTGTCGGGAAGATTGAATTGAAAAATCCGGAAAGTGTTCTTTCGGCATACAAATATGACCCTATCACAGACCGTTATATTTACTCGACGACTGTTGATGGTTTTTCTATAGATTACCCTCTTATTCTAACTCCAAAAGAATATGAAGATTTGGTTTTGAAAGAATCCCGAAGAGATTATTTTAGAAAAAAAGCAGACGCAATCGATGGTAAAAAATTGGCGAGTAAAGACGCGAAAAAAGATTTATTGCCACGATATTATATCAATTCCAGCCTTTTTGAAAGTATTTTTGGGAGCAACACTATTGATGTAAAACCTACTGGTTCTGTTGAAATGGATTTAGGAATGCGTTACACCAAGCAAGACAATCCCGCTTTTTCTCCAAGAAATCGCTCTAGTTTTACTTTTGATTTTGATCAAAGAATCAGTATGAGTTTAATGGGGAAAGTTGGAACTCGATTGGCAGTAAATGCTAATTATGATACACAATCCACCTTTGCTTTTCAAAACCTTTTTAAATTAGAATATACACCTTCTGAGGATGATATTATTCAGAAAGTAGAGGTTGGAAACGTAAGTATGCCTTTGAACAGTACCTTGATTCGAGGCGCACAAAGCTTATTTGGGGTAAAAACCCAGTTGCAATTTGGCCGAACTACCGTTACAGGAGTATTTTCGGAGCAAAAATCACAGACCAAAAGTGTAGTTGCAGAAGGAGGCGGTACGATTCAGAATTTTGATTTATTTGCTCTGGATTATGATAATGACCGACACTTTTTCTTATCACAATATTTTAGAAATAAGTACGATGCATCGCTCAAGAATTATCCTTTTATAGACAGCCGCGTTCAAATTACCAGAATAGAAGTTTGGGTGACCAATAAACAAAATAGGGTAAGTACAACCAGTAATAATTTACGTAATATTATTGCACTTCAGGATTTGGGAGAGGCACAATATACTGGAGTTCCAGACGAAGAAGTAGTAGTTATTAATCCGTCTACAGGGTTTTTTAATAAACCGGTTAGTTCTCCTACAGACAATTCGAATAATAAATACGACCCTGATTTAATAGGGAATGGAGGTTTTCTGAATGCCAACATTCGAGAAATTGTGACTGCAAAAAGCGGTTTTACAAATGGTAATGTTAACGAAGGAACCGATTATTCTATCTTAGAAAATGCCAGAAAATTAACTTCAAACGAATTTACTTTTAATCCTCAGTTAGGATATATTTCGCTGCAACAACGCTTGGCAAATGATGAAATCCTTGCAGTTGCGTATGAATATACTATTGGCGGAGAAGTTTTTCAAGTGGGAGAGTTTGGTAGTGATGGAGTTGATGCAACGGTTGTAACAGGAAATACGGCCAATAATAATCAAGCGGTAATTACGCAGAGTTTGATTTTAAAAATGCTTAAAAGCAGTTTGACCAATGTCAAAAATCCAGTTTGGAATTTGATGATGAAAAATATTTATCAAATCCCGGGAGCGTATCAAATCAAACCTGAAGATTTTAGGTTTAATATTCTTTACAGTGATCCCTCTCCTATCAATTACATTAGTCCGGTAGCAGGAAGTCCTTTTCCGGCAAACCCAACGCCAGATAATAAAGTAGAAGAAACGCCCTTATTGAAAGTCTTTAATTTGGATAAATTAAATTTCAATAACGATCCACAAGTTGGGGGAGACGGTTTCTTTGATTATCTTCCGGGGATCACAGTAGACGCTCAGAATGGGCGAATTATTTTTACCAGAAAAGAACCTTTTGGAGAGTTGTTATTCGAAAAATTGCAGAACTCCGGAATGGGGGAAAACTACAGCGATCCAACAACCTATAATGCTAACCAAAGAAAGTATGTGTTTAGAAACATGTACAAAAACACACAATCTGGAGCGCTGCAGGATAGTGATAAAAATAAATTTTTATTAAGAGGTAAATACAAGTCAACGGGTAGTGACGGGATTCCAATTGGAGCTTTCAACGTGCCACAAGGGTCTGTTGTAGTTACTGCCGGCGGAAGAGTTTTGGTTGAAGGAGTTGATTATAGCGTAAATTATCAATTAGGAAGAGTTCAGATATTAGATCCTGCACTTCAGGCGTCTAATACTCCTATAGAGGTTTCGTTAGAAAATAATTCTATCTTCGGACAACAAACCCGAAGATTTATGGGTTTTAACATCGAACATAAAATTTCTGATAATTTTGTTATTGGGGGTACGTATTTAAAAATGACCGAAAAACCTTTTACCCAAAAATCAAGTTATGGACAGGAATCTGTAAATAATACTATTTTTGGTTTTAATGGAAATTACTCTACAGAGGTTCCGTTCTTGACAAGATTGGTTAATAAATTACCAAATATAGATACAGATGTTCCTTCTAATCTTTCGATAAGAGGAGAAATAGCATTCTTAAAACCTGACGCCCCAAAAGCAGCAGATTTTCAGGGAGAATCTACTATTTATGTAGATGATTTTGAAGGTTCACAATCGACTATAGACATGCGATCTGCTTTTGCCTGGAGTCTGGCATCAACCCCTTATATCAATTCTGTTGGAGATAATACTTTTAATGCGCAATCCGAAACTTTAGAGTACGGGTATAAAAGAGCAAAATTGGCTTGGTATTCTATAGATCCTGTATTTTATACCAGTAAACCATCCGGAATTACAAATGATGACTTGTCATTCAATACAACCAGAAGGGTTTACAGCAGAGAACTATATCCAAATACAGACATTGCACAAGGACAAATACAGGTTATAAATACCCTTGATCTGAGTTATTATCCTTCAGACAGAGGGCCTTATAATGATAATCCTAATTTTGGCAGTGAAACGGCTACTTCAAAATATGGTGGTATTATGAGAGCTTTAAATTCGACTAATTTTGAGCAAAGTAATGTTGAATATATTCAGTTTTGGGTTTTAGATCCTTATGTAGGAAACGGTGCTACTGAGCCATCCAATACAGGTAAAATTTATTTTAATTTAGGTGAAGTTTCCGAAGATATTTTAAAAGATGGAAGAAAGCAATATGAGAACGGTCTGGGACCCGATCAGTTATTGGTAACGCCTCGGCCACTTTGGGGAGATGTTCCTGCTTCGCAATCTTTAATTTATGCATTTGATAATAATGCGGGCAACAGATCCAATCAGGATGTCGGACTTGATGGTTTGCCTAATTCTAAAGAAGCAGCTGTTTACGGTAATTATGCCTCTGATCCAGATCCCGCAGGTGATGATTATACGTATTATTTGAATGCTAACGGAGGAGTTCAGGAGCGCTATAAAAATTATAATGGTCTTGATGGCAACTCTGCTGTAGATATAAATGCGGCCAACAGAGGTGCAACGACTTTACCTGATGTTGAAGATATTAATCGCGATAATACAATGAATACAATCAATGCGTATTATGAGTATAGTATTGATTTGAGACCAGGTATGAATGTGGGGCAAAATTATATTACTGATATCAGAGAAGTTTCAGACGTAGAATTGCCTAACGGAAATACCACTACCGCAAGATGGATTCAATTTAAGATTCCGGTTTCGCAACCTCAGAATGTCATTGGAAATATATCAGATTTTAGGTCTATTCGATTCATGAGAATGTTTATGACAGGATTTACCGAGCAGGTAACCGCCCGTTTTGGAGCATTAGATCTGGTAAGAGGCGAGTGGAGAAGATATACTACTGCTCTTGATCCTTCGGATGTAAATCAAGATGATCACGACACCGATTTTGATGTACAAGCAGTAAATATTCAGGAGAACAATACAAAATGTCCTGTAAACTATGTTACGCCTCCGGGAGTACAAAGAGAACAATTGTATAATAATAACACAATAATCAATCAAAACGAGCAGTCATTGGCCTTGAGAGTTGCCGGAAATGGTCTGCAACCTCAGGATTCCAGAGCAGTTTTTAAAAATGTAAGTATTGATATGCGTCAGTACAAAAAACTAAAAATGTTTTTACACGCAGAATCATTAGCAGGAGAAGCTGCTGTTGGTGATAATGAAATGGTCGGTTTTATTCGTTTTGGTAATGATTTTACACAGAATTTCTATCAAGTCGAAATTCCATTAAAAATGACTTCTACAGGTGGCGCATGTAATATTAGTGCGGAGCAGGTGTGGCCAGAAGAAAACGAAATAAATTTGCTTTTAGAGTTATTAACCAAAATGAAAATTCAGGCAATGAGTATTGATCCTAGTACACTTCCGCTTGACGGAATTTATTATCCAGACGACACAGGATCTGACGGAGATGATAAATTGAGACTGGGTATAAAAGGAAATCCAAATTTTGGTCTGGTTCGAAATTTAATGGTCGGAATAAAAAGTAATGTAGACCATAAAGATATAAAAGGGGAGGTTTGGTTTAACGAACTTCGTCTGGCCGACATGGAAAACAAAGGCGGTATGGCTGCTATTTTGAATATCGATACCAATATGGCCGATTTTGCAACTGTTTCTGCTACAGGGAAAAAAAGCACTATTGGTTTCGGATCTTTGGAGCAAGGTGCAAATGAAAGAGATCGTGAAGATATTCAACAATACAACATTGTAACCAATATGAATTTAGGAAAATTGCTGCCTCAAAAATGGGGGATCAATTTGCCGTTTAATTATGCTATTGGAGAAGAGATTATAACGCCGGAATACGATCCTTTTAATCAGGATATCAAGCTGAAGCAGTTGTTGAGAGAAACTACAGATGAGGCAGAAAAAGACAACATCAGAACCAGAGCAATTGATTATACCAAACGTAAAAGTATCAATTTTATAGGGGTTAGAAAAGACAGAGCGCCGGAACAAAAACCACATGTTTACGATGTTGAGAATTTTACTTTTTCGCAATCGTATAACCAGGTAGAGCGTCATGACTATGAAGTAGAAAACTACGAAGACGAGCAATCCAATTCGGCAGTAAATTATGCATATACGTTTCAGCCAAAAGAAATAGCTCCTTTTAAAGAAACTAAATTCATGAAGAAAAGCGAGTATTGGAAAATGCTGAGTGATTTTAATATAAATTATTTGCCTTCAAATATATCATTCAATACAAATATTTTAAGACAAAGCAATCGCCAGCAATTTAGACAGGTTGAAGACGTGCAGGGAATTGGTCTTGATCCGCTTTACCGCCGAAATTTTGCTTTTAATTATCAGTATGGCTTTGGTTTTAATCTGACTAAATCTTTAAAATTAAACTATACCGCAGCATCAAATAATATTGTAAAAAATTATTTGAATGATGATAATACTCCAAAAGAGGATTTTAATATTTGGGATGATTATTGGGATATAGGAACTCCTAATCAGCATACCCAACAATTGATTCTGAATTATGAAATTCCAATTAATAAAATTCCAATTTTCAATTTTGTAAAAGCAACCTATTCATATACGGCAGATTATAATTGGCAACGATCATCATCAGCTTTATCAGAGTTTGTTGATGAAAATGGAACAGCTTACAACTTAGGGAATACGATTCAGAATGCCAATTCCAATACATTGACAACTACTTTAAGTATGAATACGTTGTACAAATATTTGGGCTTGACACCCGGACAGAAAAAAGCGGCAAAACCAAAACCTACTGCACCTCCAAAACCAGGAGAAAAAGTGGTGAATACAAATAATAATACTGTGGCCAAAAAGAGCCCATTTTATGATGGTGTGATTGGTGTTTTGACCAGTATAAAAAGCATTCAGGTAAATTATACCGAAAATAGCGGAACAGTTTTGCCGGGTTATATCCCGGGTGTAGGTTTTTTAGGGACATCAAAACCTAATTTAGGATTTGTTTTTGGTAGTCAGGACGATGTGCGTTACGAAGCGGCCAAAAATGGCTGGCTGACGAATTATGAAAATTTCAATCAGAATTTTACGCAGGTCAATAATAAGTTGTTAAAAGTAACGACCAACATAGATCTGTTTCCGGATTTTAAAGTCGATTTGACGATGGATAGGACGTATTCTCAAAATTCATCTGAGCAATATAGTGTCATAAATGGCGAGTATATTCCGTTATCGCCTTACACATACGGAATGTTTTCTATCTCGACTGTATTGATCAAAACGGCATTTTCTAAAAGTGATGAAATTCAATCGGCGGCATTTGATGATTTTAGACAAAATCGCCTAGTAATTGCAAATCGTTTGGCCGAAGATTATTATGGTACGGGTAATCCAATTCCGAGATATGGTGATGCTGCAAACCCAATTCCAGCAGATCCTGTCGATCCAAATAATGATCCAGATAAAAAGAAAAGAGAGGTTTATTCTTCTAACGAAGGATATCCAGTAGGTTTTGGAAAAAGCAATCAGGCCGTTTTATTGCCGTCTTTTTTGGCAGCTTATTCGGGAAGTAGCGCTTCTAGTGCTTCAACAGGAATTTTTAAAAGTTTTCCTATTCCTAACTGGAGTATAAAATACAACGGATTGATGCGTTATAAATTTTTCAAAGATCGATTTAAGCGTTTTTCATTGCAGCACAATTACAGAGCATCCTATACAATTAATCAATTTAGGTCTAATTTTGACTATGATGAAAATGTTGGAAAACCAACTAATCAGGACGTAAATTATAATTTTTATAATAAAACAATCATGTCAAATGTCAATCTGGTAGAACAATTTAGTCCGCTGCTTCGAGTAGATTTGGAGCTAAAAGGTTCTTTAAGAATTTTGACAGAAGTGAAAAAAGACAGAGCTTTATCAATGAGTTTTGATAATAATTTATTGACCGAAGTAAAAGGGCTTGAGTATATCGTAGGGCTTGGGTATCGTTTTAAAGATGTGATTTTTTCTTCGCGTTTGGCAGATAATCCAACTGGAATTATAAAAAGTGATATTAATATAAAAGCTGATTTTTCCTATCGAAATAATCAAACCCTGGTGCGATATTTAGACTATAATAACAATCAGTTGGCGGCAGGGCAAAATATTTGGTCACTAAAACTTACGGCAGATTATTCTTTTAGTAAAAATCTAACCGCCATCTTTTATTATGATCATTCGTTTTCAAAAGCTGTAATCTCAACTTCCTTTCCGTTGACCAACATTCGATCTGGATTTACACTTCGATATAATTTCGGAAATTAATTTTGATTTTCTAAAGTAAATTTCATTAGAAGATTATTACATTTGTGGCTTAAAATTTAAATTATCAATTTTCAAACATACTATTATGAGCATACCATCAAATTTAAAGTACACAAAAGATCACGAATGGGTTAGCATCGAAGGAGACGTTGCAACTATAGGAATTACTCATTTTGCTCAAAAAGAGTTAGGAGATATAGTATATGTTGAAGTAGAAACTTTAGATCAGAAACTTGATAAAGATGAAGTTTTTGGAACAGTTGAAGCTGTAAAAACAGTTTCAGATTTGTTTTTACCTTTAACAGGAGAAATTATTGCTTTTAATGACAGTTTAGAAAGCGCGCCTGAAACTGTAAATTCTGATCCTTACGGGGCAGGATGGATGATTAAGGTAAAAATTGCAGACGCATCTGAAATCGATTCTTTGTTATCTGATGAGGCTTACAAAACGCTAATCGGTGCATAAATTATTCCTCCTGTGTTGGGCATTAATTGTCTCGGGAGTTATCGCTTATTTTTGTTTGACAGATTCAAGTAATATTCCTGCGGTTAATATCCCCAGCATTGACAAAATTGTGCATTTTTGTTTTCATTTTGGATTTACAATTTCATGGATTTTGTTTTTTAAAAAGGAATTAAAAGGCGCTGACGATGCAAAAGCATTTTTGGTTTCGTTTATATTCTCGGTTTTATTTGGGATAACGATCGAAATCATGCAAGGTGTATACACCACAACAAGAGCTTCAGATGTAACAGATGTTTTGGCGAATACTTTAGGAGCAATGTGTGCTATTTTTGTAGCGATCATTTTCAAAAAGCAACTAAACAAAATATAAAACAAATACCCACTTCGGTGGGTTTTTTGTTGGCGTAAATTCTAGTTTTAGAATCGGTGTTTTTACGATTTAAAATGTATTTTTGTGCCAGTTGCATGTAATTTCAAAATCATGAATGTCAAATCATATTTAGATTCAACATACTTAAAAACTGCTTTTCAGGCTGGTCTTACCGAAGCAGAGAATACCGCTGTTGTGAAGGCTGCTGTTGAGGAGGCTATCAGCGAGGGTTTTAAGTTGATCATGGTTCGGCCTGACAAAGTGACTTTGGCCAAAGAAATGATTTTAAAAGCAAATTCATCTGTATTGGTAGGAACTGTAATTGATTTTCCAGAAGGTAAATCTGATCTTCAGACGAAGATCAAAGAAGCTAATGAAGCCATCGAAAACGACGCCGATGATCTGGATTTTGTTTGTAATTATGAGGCTTTCAAAAATGGGGATATCGCTTTAGTAAAGCAAGAAATTTTAATTTGTACCCAAATTGGATTGGCCAGCAATAAGACCGTGAAATGGATTATTGAAGTGGCTGCGTTAACTGATAAAGAAATTATTCAGTTGTCTGCGTTGATCAAAAATGTAGTAATTTCAAATTTTAAAGAAGAAAATTATGCTTCAGTTTTTGTGAAATCCTCCACTGGATTTTATGAAACTCAAAGTGGAATGCCAAATGGAGCGACTGTTCCAACGATAATTATGATGTTAGAGAATGCCTCTCCTTTGCCTGTAAAAGCGGCTGGAGGAGTTCGCTCATACGAAGAAGCGATCGGTATGATTCGCCTTGGAGTAAAACGAATTGGAACTTCTGCGGCAAAAGCAATAGCCAGTGGGGGCAATGCCACAAATACCTATTAAATAAATACCTATTTTTACATGAATAAGATTTTTTTTGCTTCTATTCTGCTACTGTTTGCTGCAGTTACTTTTTCGCAGGAAAAAAATAATACTGCAATACAGCCTGGTTTTACCTCGGAGCAATTTCCGGTTTTCTCTAATTGCGAGAATTTACAGGCTAAGAATTTGGAAAATTGCTTTTATAAAGAAGTTCAGGATTTTGTATATCATAATTTTCAAATACCTGATAATTTAAAACAAGCAGATTATAAAGGAGAAGTAAAAGTGCTTTTTGAGGTCAATGTCAATGGCGAGTTTAAAGTGATTTATGTCAATGCCGCAAATGATGCCTTAGCCGAAGAAGGAAAACGTGTTTTTGGAAATTTTCCAAAAATTAAACCTTCTACCTATAACGGAAAACCGACATACTCAAAATATACTATTTCGATAGAGTTGCCGCTAAAAAGTGCCGAACAAATTGCGGCAGAAGCGTTGGCTGCTTCTTTGATAGAAAAACCACTCGAGAAACCCATGACAGAATTGGATAGTCTGGTTTACAAGAAATATACCAATCTGGAATTTGAAAGTCATTTGAATATCCCTTTTTCGCACAGTTATTATGCCCAGTTTGATGGCGCTATGAATCAGGTTGGGAGCAATAATCATACGGCTTCTAAGCCTTATACTTATGCTGAAGTTTCTAAATATTATAATTTGAAAGCGGTTAATGAGTCCCTTCAAAAAAAGACTTCGGGTTGGTTAGGAAGAAAATTCTGGAACGAGAATATGGTGCAGATCGAGGGTGAAGATTATTGGCTGACGCTGAATCCTATTTTTGATTTGCAAATGGGTAAAGCTTCTGATATTGATGCTTCGACGTATGTAAATACACGCGCTCTTAATTTTAGAGGAGGAATTGGAAAACAAATTAATTTTACTACCACTATTTTTGAAAGTCAAGGCCGATTTGCGGGATATTTTAATGATTATGCTGAATCTATTAAGCCTTCTGGAGGAAATCCGGCTATAATTCCAGGAATGGGAATTGCAAAACAATTTAAAACCGATTCGTACGATTTTCCTTTGGCAGAAGCCAATATTACTTTTGCTCCGAGTAAAGCTTTTGATTTGCAATTGGGTTACGGAAGGAATTTTATTGGTGACGGATACCGATCTTTGCTGGAAAGTGACGGAGCGAGTCCTTATCCTTATTTTAAAATTAATACTACTTTTTGGAAAATAAAATACACCAATACGTATATGTGGCTTAAAGATGTTCGTCCAGATGTTACATTAGAGAGAACTTATGCAACAAAATTTATGGCCAATCATTATTTGAGCTGGAATGTTTCGAACAAGCTAAATTTAGGCTTTTTTGAATCGGTGGTTTGGTCCAATCAAAACAATAGAGGATTTGATGTTAACTTTGTAAATCCCATTATTTTTTATCGTTCTGTTGAATTTGCATCTTCTTCACGAAGTGGTAATGCGCTTTTAGGAATTTCATCAAAATACAAATGGAATAATAATATTAATCTTTATGCGCAACTTTTAATTGATGAATTTTCGTTTGGAGACATAAAAGCAGGTGATAACAGCTGGAAAAATAAGTACGGATATCAATTAGGAGCAAAGTATTTTAATGCTTTTAATGTAAAAGACCTTTTGTTACAACTAGAGTACAATCATGTACGCCCGTATGTGTATTCGCACAGTGCAGTAATTACTAATTATGCACATAATAATCAAAGTTTAGGACATCAGTGGGGTGGTAATTTTAAAGAACTGGTAACTATTGCTAGATATCATAAAGGCAGGTATTTTGCCGATGCTAAATTAACCGTTGGAACCAGAGGTTTAGATTTTGATACTACAGAAGATAGTTTTAATTACGGAGGAAATATTTATAAAGATTATGATGAAAAACGTCCGCGTGATACAGGAGTAAAAGTTGGGCAAGGAAATAAAGCAAATATTTTTATAGCCGATGTTCAGGCAGGTTATTTGATCAATCCGGCAACGAATTTAAAATTATTTGGAAGTTTTATTTACAGAAATTTCGACCCAATGCAGCAGACTGCTACAACTTTTAAACAAAACACCACATGGTTTAATTTAGGGTTTCGTTCTGATATTTTCAATTGGTATTTTGATTATTAGTTTATATTAATAAGATTTTTCTAAATAATTGTGTTAAAGATTGGCAAGTTCTTATTTTGTGATGGTTTTATTAGAAAAAATCTAAAGTTATAGCTCGAATTTCTCTAATCTAATTTGTACCTTTGCACCACTAAAAAACATACAAATCATCACCGTATTGGATACTTTGCAAAATACAATTTCAATAAAATCAATTTTTAACGATTTCAAAGAAATCACTAAGGCAGGTTTAGCTATTAGTGTTTTGTTTTCTTCGATTGCGGGATATTTATTGGGTGTCAATGAAGAGAATCCGTTTCAGTGGACCGTTTTAGTAGTTTTGATGGTGGGTGGATATTGTATGGTTGGTGCTTCAAATGCATTCAATCAGGTGATCGAAAAAGACATCGATATTTTGATGGACAGAACCAAAAATCGCCCTGTTCCTTCAGGCAGAATGTCTTCAAATATTGCTTTATTTGTGGCAATTTTGCTTACTATTATCGGTATTTCACTTCTTTATACAATCAATGCAAAGTCGGCAATGTTTGCTGCAATTTCTATATTTTTATACACAAGCATTTATACACCATTAAAAACAGTAACTTCGTTGTCGGTTTTTGTAGGTGCTTTTCCTGGGGCCATTCCATTTATGTTAGGATGGGTTGCAGCTACGGGGGAATTTGGTATTGAAGCAGGAACTTTATTTCTGATTCAGTTTTTCTGGCAGTTTCCTCATTTTTGGGCTATCGGCTGGTTTTTGTTTGAAGATTATGAAAAAGCTAATATTTTTATGCTTCCCACAGGAAAAAAAGATAAAGGAACCGCTTTGCAGATTATTTTATATACGGTTTGGTTGATAATCGCTTCTTTATTGCCGGTTTTAGGTTATACAGGGCAATTATTTATTTCGCCAGTTGCAGCTGTTTTGGTTTTTTTATTGGGCTTATGGATGTTGTTTTACGCCGTTCGTTTGTATCAGTTAAAAACGGCAAAAGCGGCAAGAACATTGATGCTGGTGAGTGTTTCGTATATTTCGCTATTGCAAATAGTATATATAGTAGATAAATTTTTAAGATAGTTATGGAAATGACAATGACAACAGGTGAGGAACAAGTGAGAAAAGCAAAGTCAGCAAAACTGATTTTGTTATTCGCAATGGTAAGTATGACCATGATGTTTGCTGGGCTTACAAGCGCATTTGTAGTAAGTAAGTCACGAGCAGATTGGTTGAAAAATTTCGAATTGCCAACTGCTTTTTACTGGAGTACATTGGTTATTATAGGATGTAGTGTTACATTTTATTTGGCCAAAAAAGCAATCCAAAAAGACCAGAGGAGTGCTACAACAGGATTTCTTTTGGGAACTTTGGCTTTAGGGATTTTATTTGTGATTTTACAATTTGTAGGTTTTGGACAAATTGTAAAAAGCGGTTATTATTTTACCGGTCAGGGTAGTTCGATTACTACAACTTTTCTTTATGTAGTGACGGTTACGCACTTATTACACTTAGCTGGAGGATTAATTTCTCTTTTAATTGTAATTTATAATCATTTTAAACAAAAATACAATTCAACTCAAACTCTTGGTATAGAACTAGGTGCAATGTATTGGCACTTTCTAGATTTATTGTGGGTTTATTTATTTTTATTTTTATATTTCTTTAAATAAGAAAAAAACGTAAATTTGGGAACTTTTTAACGAATATCTTTTATGGAAGCGACAGTTACTACTGCAAATAACGAAGAAAAAACTTGGGGAGGCGGCAATGAGCCATTAAGAGCAAGTTATGGTAAAATGATGATGTGGTTTTTTATCGTGTCTGATGCCTTGACATTCTCTGGATTCTTGGCTGCTTATGGTTTTTCTAGATTTAAATTTATCGAAACTTGGCCAATTGCTGATGAGGTGTTTACACACTTTCCGTTTATGCACGGAAGTCCGCAACCAATGCTTTATGTGGCCTTGATGACTTTTATTTTGATTTTTTCATCTGTAACAATGGTTTTGGCGGTTGATGCAGGACATCACATGAAAAAAACAAAAGTAGCCATCTATATGTTTCTTACTATTATTGGAGGTTTAATCTTCGTTGGCTCACAAGCTTGGGAGTGGAAAAACTTCATAAAAGGAGAATATGGAGCAGTTGAAACAGCAGGAGGAAGTTTGTTGCAATTTGTTGATGCATCAGGAAATAGAGTTGCTATTGAGAAATTTGCAGTAAAATTACCAGAGCAAAGAGAAGCTTTGACAAGAAGTCATGGTACTTGGTTTATGGAAGATGCCGAAACGCAGCCGACATATTCTGTTGCAGAAGTTCAGGCAGGCTTTAAAGCACATCCAGAATTACTAATACGAACAGAAGTTCTTACTGCAAAGAAACAAAAAACGATCTTAAATAGAGCTGATTCTGAAGCTCGTTTAAGTCAGGCAAAATATGTAGTAGAAGGAGCAAACCTAACTAGAAATGAATACGGAAGTAAGTTGTTTGCTGATTTCTTTTTCTTCATTACAGGTTTCCACGGATTCCACGTGTTTTCAGGAGTGATCATCAATATCATTATTTTCTTTAATGTATTATTAGGAACTTACGAGAAAAGAAAAAGTTACGAGATGGTGGAGAAAGTTGGTTTATACTGGCACTTTGTCGACTTAGTTTGGGTATTTGTATTTACAGTTTTCTACTTAGTTTAATTTTTATTTATTTATTATGTCACACGAGCACGTATCAAATACAAAAAGAATCTGGTTTGTTTTTGCATTACTTTCAGCAGTAACTGTAGTAGAAGTTTTTTTGGGTATTTATAAGCCTGAATCATTGGTTTTTAATCATTTTGTTGGTTTGAATTTACTAAACTGGATTTTTTACATCCTGACTATTTTTAAAGCATATTATATTGTATGGGCATTTATGCACATGGAAGGTGAAACAAGCAGTCTTAGATGGTCTGTTGTGTCACCAGTTATCTTCCTAGTTTTATATTTATTGTTTATTCTGTTAACAGAAGGGCATTATATTTATGGGGTTTTTAAAGATTCTACTATCAAATGGAATTTTTAACATGATATTAATTCGAAAAGAGGCTCCGTTTAACGGAGCTTTTTTTATTTTTGTATCTCAAATCTTTCCTTAAAATAATGAAAAAAAATATTGTCCTTTTTTCGCTTTTTATACTTCCTATCGTAGCCTATTTGTTTTTTGCTTCTGGAGTCAATAGTTTTACAAAACTTCCTGTAATAACACCAAAAGTGGCTGATTTCGGCAACTGGAAATCATTAGATGGAAAAACAGTTTCGCTGAATAAAAAAATCACTGTTCTTGGCTTTTCAGGTTCCAATGTTTTGGATAACAGAGGTAATTATTTCAATTTAAACGAAAAGATCTACAAACGTTATCATGGTTTTGAGGATCTTCAGTTTGTGGTTGTGGCTCCTTTAGGTTCAGAGCCGGAAGCTCAAAAGGTAATTGATGCATTGGCGCCTTTTACAGATGTTTCTGGTTGGAATTTTGTTTTTGCTTCGCCTGACGAAATCAAAATTTTTTATGATCAATTGCATTTAAAAGGCAAACTAAACGAAAACCTCGGTACTTCTTATGTTTATATCGTAGATAAAGAACGTAATGTTCGTGGCAGAAAAGGTGCAAACAAAGAGAATAAAGACAAAAAAGATGAATATAAAGAAGGTTATGATACATTTCATCCGTCTGAGCTGAGCAACGAAATGCTGGATGATTTTAAAATTATCCTTTACGAATATCGCGCAGCCCTGAAAAAGAATCATAACGCTACAAAGCAACTTTAAATTTTAATTAAATGTTTAAAAATAAATCCTATATCGGAATTTCGTTTATCGTTTTGATTTTCGGAATTTATGCGGTGCCAAAAATTATCGAGAGAGTAAAAGACGGAGAAGTGGTAAAAGGCAGCCGTCTTGATAATGTTAATTCTAAAAACTTAAAAGAAGAAGCTAAATTGTTGACAATTGGTCCGGCTCCAAAATTTGAATTAACGAATCAAAACAATGTTAAATTCTCGAGTGAGAGCCTAAAAGGGAAAGTATATGTTTTGGAGTTTTTCTTTACGACTTGCCCTTCAATATGCCCAAAAATGAATTTAAGCATGTTGGAAATCGAAAAAACTTTTTTTGGAAATCCAAATTTCGGAATCGTTTCCATAACAATTGATCCGGGTCATGATACGCCGCAGGTTCTTAAAGGCCATGCAAAATTATTAGGTGTAAAATCCTCTAATTGGAATTTCTTAACAGGTGATAAAGCAGCGATTATGGATTTGTCAAACAAAGGATTTAATCTTTACGCCGGTGAAAATGCAAAAGTAAATGGTGGTTTCGAGCACTCTGGTCTTTTTGCATTGGTAGATAAAGAAGGAAAAATTCGTTGTAGAAAAGATGATTTTGGAAACCCGATTTTGTATTATGACGGTTTGGACAAAAAGGGAGTAAGGGATATTCAGCAGGATATAAAAATATTATTAGAAGAATAAGATGGAAGATAATTCGCTTGAAAAAAAGTTTAATGCATTTATTATTGCAGTTTCAATTTTGATACCAGCTGTAGTAGGTGTTTTGTTTACGGTAAAACTAAAAGATTTTGGTATTCAGGTCGAGCCATTATCATTTTTGCCGCCAATCTATGCCGCTACAAATGGTTTAACTGCCATTGTTTTAGTGGGGGCAGTAATGGTAATCAAAAGAGGAAACCGTCAATTGCACGAGAGACTTATGACCTTTGCAATTGCGCTTTCGGTTGCTTTTTTGGTTATGTATGTCGCATATCACATGACAGCAGATTCGACTAAGTTTGGAGATTTGAATCATGACGGAATTCTTGATCAAATGGAAACAGGAGAAATAGGAAGCATTCGCTACGTTTATTTCTTTATTTTAATCACCCATATCATATTGTCTGTTGCAATCATTCCTTTAGTTTTGATAACGTATGTAAGAGCCTTGGCACAACGATTTGACAGACATAAAAAAATAGCCAAAGTTACATTTCCACTGTGGTTGTATGTAGCAGTAACGGGCGTTGTGGTATACTTAATGATTTCTCCTTATTATGCGAACTAAAAATAAAAACAGGTTTCAGGGTTTAAATTTCAAGTTTCAAAAGTTGTTTTTTGGAGTTTGTATTTTCCTTATCGGAGTTTCATCAAATGCGCAGTGTGCGATGTGTCGTGCCTCACTCGCAGGTGATTCTAATGTGAAGAAAGCAGAAGCAGTCAATGACGGAATTTTGTATCTGATGGTGATTCCGTATTTGCTTGTGGCAATTATTGGAGTATTGATTTATAGAATGTATCAATCAAAAAAGAAAAAAGTCGAATAAATTTATTCGACTTTTCTTTTAAATAATTGTTTTAGTTTTTCGGTAACGAAATAATATATTCCAACAAATAAAAGGAATGTTATTATTTTACAAAACACAGCAAGAACGAAATTTGATGGATAAATATCCAAATCATGATACATAGTCCAAGAGCTTGGAAGATAATCACGATGAAGCGATGTTATTAATATTACAAATCTTTCGATTGAAATGATAAGCATAAAGCTGAATAAAATCCGTAAGAAAATATTTTTGCAGATTCTTTTTATTCTTAATAATTGGGTTATTAATAACCATAAAATCGGCTGCATCCAAATTCCGAACCAATACTTTCCAAACATTCTGTTTAGCATACTGTTCTGTTCCTCGGTGTTGCTTTCAGCATAAAAAACAAATAATCCTATAATCCATACTATAAAATAAACAGCGCCAACAAAAGAGATAAATTTTGTCGCTTCATTATCTATTTTATATAAAACAACATTTTTTATAAATATGGATAAGAGTAAAAAAAGCAGAGTATAGAGACCAAACGCTGTAAAAAAATCAACCGTTATTATCTGAAGCAAAAGCAGTATGTTTTCTTTCATTTAAATTTTTATTTCAATCCATCAACAGACACATTTACAGTTCCATTTATTTTGATGAAAGCAATAATGGCCTGATTAGTCAGTTGAATTTTGTCGAAAACAATATCTTCCATTTTTCCATTTACAAAAACACCTGGCAATGGCGAGTAGTTTTTGAGGTAACTTACCATACTTTTTTTACCTTCTTCCAAATTCGGCTGAATAGAATAACGACAGCTTTCTTCCATTTTTTTAATAATGTAGCCTTGAGCCAGCCAGCTTGCGGTACGTTGTAGTTTGCTTTTAGTGTCTAAAACATAATCTAATTTGTCAAAATAAATTTCTTTTGTTTTAGGATTGTACTGAGGAAATCCTGTTAGATAAATAGTGCCGTTTACCGTTCCGAGCAAATCTAGTGCAATAATCATTTTGCTGTCTTTGTGCCAGATCGCCACGTTTTGTACCGTTACTTTTTTGCTTCCGGAGCCAAATACTTGTCCCGAAAAATTTTGAGTCATGATTTTTGAGGCATCTGCGTAAGTTGATATAGCGGCAATGTTTGCTGCTATCTGATTCGGAATTTTATCAATTGGTTTTAGTGCTATTTTATGCGCATTAAACTTAGACTCGGGTTGTTTGCCAACGATGGTTTCCATGTTACATTTCATTCCCATATCCAGAAGAAACAGGTCGTTTTTTAGTTTTGCAGTGGTCGAGTAAACCTCGATCGGTGTAATTCGCAGCCAGGTTTCAAAAGTGTCATTCATTTTAAAAGGCGTACAAATTTTTTCTAAAGCCGATAAAACATTCGGCTTAAAATCCATTGATTTTTCAATAGCATCATCAATTTGTTTTTCAATTTTCGATTTAAAAATAGAAATAGCAGGATTTACTAAATAGGTAATGGGCATGTTTTTTCCAAAGATGGTCATCGTCGGGCTTTCATTCCAATCTAAAGATTTAAACTCGGTTTTGGTGTTCAGTTTCCAGTTGGTAAGGGCTACTTCGCTCGAAAGCGTTATTACTCCGTTAAGGTTAAATTCGCGAGTATCATAAAGGGCTATACCCATTTTTTTGGTACCAATTCTATATTTTATATTGGCTTTAAGCGGCAGAATAGTTTTTATTTTTTTATTTGGATTAGCGGGGTCATTTTCTATTTTGATGGGTGCCAATTTCCAAATTTTTATTTCGATATCATCGTCTTCTATATTTTTATCTTCATAAATTAATCCGTTTAGGATGGTATTGGTTTGGTTTTCAATGTCTTTTAGTTTTACGGTGATAGGCAAATTGATAAAAGACGGATTACTGTCATAAATTAAAGGGCTTGCATCATCTGGTTCCGGTTTTAAAGTTGCAATTTTTTGAGAGCCGGAACAGCCTGTAAGTATTACAAAGGCTAGTGAGATAGATAAAAATGAAAAATATTTTAGCATTTTATTTTTTTTAGATCAGCCAAAATTAATAAAATTAATAGATCTTCTACATAAAGTGTAACATTTTGGCAAAGTAGTAGTCTTATTGTTAAAGGTTTCAAAACTATTAACGTTTTGTTATCATATTTTTCTTAATTAAAATGTTATTATTGTTCCAAAATTTAACAATACCATGATCGAAATCAAAGACTTGCACAAATCCTATAAAATGGGTAGTTCAGAATTACATGTGTTAAAAGGCATTAATTTTAATATCGAAGAAGGCGAATTAGTAGCTATCATGGGATCATCAGGATCTGGTAAGTCTACGCTTCTTAATATTTTAGGAATTTTGGACGAAGCTGATTCCGGTAGTTATATTTTGGATAATACTCCCATTAAAAAATTAAACGAAACTATCGCTTCAAAATACAGAAATAAGTTTTTAGGATTTGTTTTTCAATCTTTCAATTTAATAAATTATAAAACCGCACTCGATAACGTTGCCATGCCTTTGTATTATCAAGGTGTAAAAAGAAAAGAGCGTTATGAGATTGCGATGAGATATCTTGAAAAAGTAGGTTTAGGTTCGCATTCGCACCATTTGCCAAACGAGCTTTCCGGGGGACAAAAACAGCGTGTAGCCATTGCCAGAGCTTTGGCTTCTAATCCGAAAGTTTTATTGGCCGATGAACCTACAGGAGCTTTGGATACTAAAACTTCGTACGAAGTTATGGAGCTTATACAAGGAATTAATGACGAAGGAAAAACTATTTTGATTGTAACACACGAGCCTGATATTGCTGCAATGTGCAAAAGAAACGTAGTCTTAAAAGACGGACTAATCATTGATGATAAAAAGGTAGAACAAGTTAGAGCTTCAGCTTATGTTTAATATCGAGCGATGGCATGAAATCTTTGAGGCAATTGCCAAAAATAAGTTGAGAACTTTCTTGACAGGGATTTCTGTAGCTTCCGGAATTTTTATTTTGGTGATTTTACTGGGAGCAGGAAAAGGACTTCAGAACGGAATTGAAAAACAATTTGAAAATGACGCCGAAGGAATTATCGAAATTTGGTCAAACACTACTACAAAAGAATATAAAGGACTAAATCCCGGGAGGATAATTCAGTTTAGAAATAGTGATTATGAACTTCCTGTAAAGAAATTCGATGAACAGATTGACAGAAAATCGTCTACTAATATTACTTGGGGAGCCAGTGTTACCTACGGAAAAGAAGCGGGAAGTTATCAATATCGCGGTATAAGTCCTGATTATTTGTCTATAGAAAACGGAACCATTATCGAGGGCAGATTTATTAACGATAATGACTTAAAAAATAATGAAAAGGTTGTCGCAATTGGCTTAAAAGTGAAGCAGGATTTATTTAAAGACGGAAAAGCTATTGGAAAAGAACTTTTGGTAAATGGTATTAATTTTAAAGTAGTCGGTGTTTTTACAGATCCTTCGGGAGAAAGAGAAGAAACCCGATTGTATATGCCCGTAACGACCATTCAGCGTGCTTTTGGGGCAGGTGATAAGATAAACGGAATGATGTTCGTTCTGAATAAAAAAGCAAATTATGACGAAGCTTTGGCGCAATCTAAGAATTTTACAAATAATGTAAAAGAGCTTCTAAAAAGTAAAAATATTATTGCACCTAATGATGATAGTGCGATTGGAGTTTATAATTCTGTAGAAGATGCCAAACAATTTTATGATTTGAATCTTTACATTAGATTGTTTTTCTGGTGGGTAGGGATTTGTACCATCATTGCCGGAGTGGTTGGTGTGAGTAACATTATGCTCATTATTGTAAAAGAAAGAACTAAAGAAATTGGCATTAGAAAAGCATTGGGAGCATCTCCCGTTTCTATCATCGGAATGATATTGCATGAGTCAATTTTTATCACTACCATTGCTGGTTTTGTGGGTCTTCTGGCCAGTTTATTGTTATTAGAATTCGTAGGTCCTATGGTGCAGAGCGAATTTTTTAGAAATCCTGAAGTCGATTTTAGCGTAGCACTTACAACGCTGGTTTTACTCGTTTTTGCAGGAGCTATGGCGGGATTTTTCCCTGCCTACAGAGCAGCCAAAATAAAACCTATTGTAGCACTTAGAGACGAATAATTATGTTTAAAAAAGATAATTGGGATGAGATTTTACAGGCTTTAACGGCCAATGTTTTTAGAACTGTATTAACTGCATTTGGTGTGTTTTGGGGCATATTTATTCTGGTGATTTTGCTCGCTGCAGGAAAAGGTCTTGAAAATGGTGTAAAAAAAGGTTTTGATGGCATCGCAACCAATACCATGTTTATGTGGAGCCAAACTACCTCAAAAGCCTATAAAGGTTTGCCAAAAACCCGTCGTTATGAGTTTAGAAACAGTGATGTAGCAGCATTAAAAGCAGCTTTGCCGGATTTATTATATGTTTCGCCACGAAATCAATTAGGAGATTTTAATGGTACTAACAATGTGGTTCGTGGCACAAAAACAGCCGCATTTACGGTATATGGTGATTATCCTGAGCTGATAAAGCAGCAACCAATGGATATTATAAAAGGACGTTTTGTTAATCAGCAAGATATTCTTGACAGGAGAAAAGTTGCTGTGATAGGAAAAGGAGTGATCGCAGAGCTTTATGGAAAAGAAGAAGAAGCGGTAGGGACTTATGTAAAAATCAACGGAATCAATTTTATGGTGGTTGGTGTTTACAATTCTAAGCAACAAGGCGGAAATGCAGAGCAAGAACAAAAAAATATCTTTATTCCGTTTACCACTTTTCAGCAAGCTTTTAATTTTGGAGATAAAGTGGGTTGGATGGCGCTGACTGCAAAAGACGAAAAATCCATAACCGAATTAAAACCTAAAATTTTAGAATTAATAAAAGCGCTTCATTCGATCAATCCAAAAGATGATAGAGCGGTAGGGAACTTTGATTTGTACGAACAGTTTAATAAAGTGCAAAGTTTGTTTAATATTCTAAAAATCATTGCTTACTTTGTAGGAACATTAGTATTGATTTCGGGAGTAATCGGAATTTCTAATATTATGCTTATTGTAGTCAAAGAACGTACTAAAGAAATAGGAATACGAAGAGCTTTAGGAGCTACACCGGGAGCAATTAGAGGGCAAATATTATCAGAATCTATATTTTTAACCATTATTTCGGGCATGTTGGGTATTGCCGTTGCCACGGGAATTATTGCTATTTTAAATATGGTTCTGGATTCGATGCCCCCCAATAGCAATACCATGTTTGCCAACCCAAGTGTAGATTTGGGAGTTGTATTTGTGGCATTACTTATTTTAGTGGGTTCGGGTTTGCTGGCAGGATTCATTCCTGCGCAAACGGCCATCAATGTGAAGCCCGTTGACGCTTTACGTACAGAATAAATTATCAATCAAAAATAATCGATTAAACCAAAAACAAAATGAAAAAAGGAATAACTGTAACCATTTTAATTTTTATCGCTATAGTTTTTATTGGCGCACTATATTATTTGTACGCCAAAAATCAAGAGTCACCAATTGTATATAAAACTGAAAAAGCAGAAATTAAAACGATTGTAAAAAATACTATTGCTACTGGTAATATTCAACCTGATGAAGAAGTCCTAATCAAACCAAATATTTCAGGAATTATTGAGCAAGTATACATTAAAGCGGGCGAGAAAATCAAGGCTGGCGATATGATAGCAAAAATTAGAGTCGTTGCCAATGTATCCAATGTAAGTACTACACAAAATCAAGTACAAACCGCAAAAATTGCTTTAGACAATCAGGAAAAAATTTATAAAAGACAAAAAACATTGTTTGATAAAGATGTTATTTCTGCCAATGATTTTGATGCGGCACAATTGGCTTACACACAAGCCAAACAAAATTATTTAGCAGCCAAACAAAGTTTAGATATCGTAAAAACTGGTACAACCTCTTCTTTAGGAAGTTATGCCAATACTTTGATTCGTTCTACTGTAAACGGGATGGTTCTGGATGTTCCTGTAAAGGTTGGTAATCAGGTGATCGAAAGTAATAATTTTAATGAAGGTACTACCATTGCTAGTGTTGCAGATGTAGGTCGAATGATTTTTGTTGGAAAAATTGATGAATCTGAAGTCGGGAAAATCAAGGAAAAAATGCCTATCGAAATTACCGTTGGTGCTATCGAAAACAAAAAATTTGTTGCTGTTTTGACATATATTGCTCCAAAAGGCGTTACAGAAAACGGAGCCATTCAATTTGAAATTAAAGCTTCTTTAGAGAATAGAGATGCCACTTTTATCAGGGCGGGATTAAGTGCAAATGCTTCTATTATTTTAGAAAGAGCAGACAAAGTTTTAGCAATAAAAGAATCATTGGTACAGTTTGATAAAAAAACTCAAAAACCTTATGTAGAAGTTGAAACGGCTCCACAGAAATTTCAGAGAAAAGATTTAGTGCTGGGAGTTAGCGATGGAATTTACGTTCAGGTTAAAAGCGGAATCAAGGCTTCGGATAAAATTAAAATCTGGAATCAGGGATTGATAAACGAAGGCGAAGAGAAGAAATAATTGGTTTGTAAAAGAGTTTTTGGTTTAAAAAATGTTAAATTTGTGTGGTATCTTTTACTGCGCTTTCATTCAAAATATATGAAAATAAATAAATATAATAGTCTTGTTTTTGCCCTGTTATTTGGGTTTGGATTATCGAGTCAGGCACAAACAAAACAGTGGACTTTAGAGGAATGTGTACGATATGCGATGGATAATAATATCACGATTAAACAATCGGAATTGGATATTAAAAATTCGACAATTGATAAAAAAGATGCTTTTGGTAATTATTTGCCATCTGTTAATGGTAACGCTTCTCACTCCTGGAATGTTGGTTTGAACCAGAATATTACAACAGGTTTACTTGAAAATCAAACTACACAGTATTCTTCGGTAGGTCTTAGTGCTAATGTTGATATTTACAAAGGTTTGCAAATTCAGAACACTTATCGAAGAGCAAAACTTTCTATTATAGCTTCGCAATACCAATTAGTAAAAATGCAGGAAGATATTGCTTTGAATGTGGCGAATGCTTTTTTGGAAATTCTTTTCAATAAAGAAAATTTAAAAGTAAGAAAAGAACAACTTTCTATTGATGAAAAAAGATTTGCCCGTTCGGAAGAAATGGTAAATGCCGGAACTATTCCGCGTGGCGATTTATTCGATTTAAAAGCAACAGTTGCAACAGACAAGCAAAATATTATAGTTGCAGAAAATAGTCTGCTGATCTCTAAGTTAAGTTTGGCACAGTTGCTGCAACTTAAGGATTTTTTGGATTTTGATGTAATTGATGATACCAATGCAAAAGACGAAAATAATATTTTGGCGCAAAATCCGGTAGACATTTACAACAAGGCCAAAGAAATCAGAACCGACTTAAAAATAGCACAAACGAATCTCGAAATTGCGCAAAAAAATGTTGTTATTGCCCGAGGAGCTTATCAGCCTACTTTGAGTGCTTTTTATAATTTTAACACCAGAGCAAGTTACTCTGATATAGTAACGGGTACGACGATTAACACACAAAATCCAACGTCACAAATTGGTTTTGTAGACGGTACCAATCAGACAGTTTTAACGAATAATTTTTCTCCGGTTTTAGGAAGTCCTGACGGAATTTTAGACCAATTTAGTAATAACAAAGGGCAATCATTTGGTTTTCAGCTTTCTGTGCCAATTTTTAATGGATTTTCAGTTCGAAATAATGTAGAGCGTTCTAAAGTAAGTTTAGAGAAATCTAAAATAGAATTAGAACAAAAAAGTTTAGATTTGCAACGTAATGTATACACGGCTTTTACAGATGCAAAAGGAGCGTTAAATACTTACGAATCATCAGTTGTAACTCTAGAAGCAAGGCAACAGGCCTACAATTATGCTAAAGAAAAATACGATGTAGGTTTGATGAATTCGTTTGATTTTACACAAGCACAAACATTGCTGACAAATGCGCAATCAGATGTTATAAGAACCAAATACGATTATATTTTTAAAATTAAAATACTCGAATTCTACTTCGGAATTCCAATTGTACCTATTATCACAAAATAATTTATTATGTCAAAAAAAACAATTTATTTCTTAGTCGGGGGTGCAGTAGTTCTTATTGTAGCTTTAATTGGTTTGTCAAAAGCCGGAGTGATAGGAAATAAGGATGAAGGAAAAGAAGTAGAGGTTTCTAAGGTAATAGCTTCAACTATTGTTGAAACGGTTTCAGCAACAGGTAAAATTCAGCCGGAAATTGAAGTAAAAATTTCGCCGGAAGTTTCGGGCGAGATCACTTTATTAAATGTAAAAGAAGGGCAAGTTGTAAAAAAAGGAGATTTATTAGTAAAAATAAACCCTGATTTATATACCTCAAGTTACAATCGTTCTGTTTCGAATTTGTCAGGAACAAGAGCCGGACTTACCCAATCTCAGGCAAGTTTTAAAGAAGCAAAAGCCAACTACGAACGAAATAAAACGTTGTATGATAAAGGTGTAATATCAAAAGCAGATTGGGACAAAGCAATTGCTTCTTTTGAAGTAGCAAAAGCAACCCAGCAAAATGCGTATTACACAGTACAAAGTGCTTCGGCTTCGGTAAAAGAGGCAAAAGACAATTTGGGACGTACAACTATTTATGCTCCTGCAGATGGTACTATTTCGGTGCTGAATGTAGAACTAGGAGAACGAGTTTTAGGAACGCAGCAAATGGCAGGAACAGAGCTTTTGAGAGTGGCCAACCTAAACAATATGGAGGTTGAGGTTGATGTAAACGAAAATGATATTGTAAAGATAAAAATCGGTGACGAAGCCAATGTTGAAGTAGATGCTTATCTGAAAAAACAATTTAAAGGAATTGTTACCAGTATTTCAAATTCGGCAAGCAGTACATTGACATCTGATCAGGTGACTAATTTTAAGGTAAAAGTGAGGATTTTAAAAGAATCTTACTTAGATTTATTAGAAGGAAAACCGTCTACATATTCTCCTTTTAGACCTGGAATGACCGCTACAGTTGATATTATAACCAAAACTAGAGCAAATGTTTTGGCTGTGCCAATTAGTTCTGTTGTTGTAAAAGCTGATACAGCGTCGGTAAAAGATTTTAAAGTTGAAAATCTTGATGAAGATAAAAAGACAGCTCCGAAAAGTGATAAAAAGTTCGAATGTGTTTTTGTAAAAGTAGGAGATAAAGCCAAAATCAGAATTATCAAAACCGGAATTCAGGACGATACCAATATTGAGGTCATGTCAGGATTACAACCAGGAGATGTAGTGATTACTGGGCCTTATACCACAGTTTCTAAAGATCTTAACTCAGGAGATAAAGTAAAACTTAAAAAAGCAGAAACGCCTAAGAAGTAGTTTGCTTTTAAATCAATAATTCTAAAAATAAATACATTGTCATTTATTCTCAACATCGAAACTGCCACTAAAAACTGTTCTGTGTCTATTGCCAAAAATGGCGAGACTATTTTATGTAAAGAAATTGCAGAAGAAGGTTATTCGCATGATGAAAAATTACATGTTTTTATTGAAGATATAGTCAAAGAAGCAGCCATTTCTATGCAAGATTTAGTTGCCATTGCGGTAAGTCAGGGTCCTGGTTCTTACACAGGTCTCAGAATTGGAGTTTCGGCTGCAAAAGGATTGTGTTTTGCACTAGATATTCCGCTAATTGCAATAGATACTTTGCAAACTTTAGCTTCCAAAGTAAATAGTAAGGATGGAAAAATTATCCCGATGCTGGATGCACGCCGAATGGAAGTTTACAGTGCCATTTTTAATTCGAATTTAGAGAAAGAAAGAGCAGTTCAGGCTGAAATTATCACAGAAAATTCTTTTAGTGATTTTGAAGAAACACTTTATTTTGTTGGTGATTGTGCCGAAAAATGCAAACCTTTTTTAGTAAAAGATAATTTTATTTTTCTGGAAGATATTAAGTATCCATCTGCAAGAGAAATGAGTAAAATCAGTTACGAAAAATACAAAATAAGCGACACTGTAGATGTCGCTTATTTTGAGCCTTATTATTTAAAAGATTTTATGATGACTACTTCATCAAAAAAATAATTTATACCGTTTTATTCATTCCCACAGTAAAAGGCTGTACCTCAATTCCTGCTTCGTCTAAGGCTTTTTTGCAATTTTCTAAAGTTAGTGAAAACACAGCTGCAAAATTCTCGTTTTTGGCCCAAGGCCTAACAGCAAAATCGACAGAACTGGCAGAAAGGTTTTTTACAAAAACTTCCGGAGCCGGTACTTTTAAGACTTTAGGATTTTGAAGTAAAACCTCGAGTAAAATGTCCTTTGCCTTTTTGATATCAGAATCGTAAGAGATAGAAAAAGTCAGGTCGGCTCTTCTCTCGCCTTGCATAGAATAATTGATGATATTGCCGTTTGATAAAGCACCATTGGGTACAAAAACCGTCTGGTTGTTGGCTGTTAGCATTTTGGTTACAAAAATCTGAATTTCGCTTACGGTTGCTATAACGCCCTGTGCCTCGATGGTATCTCCCACTTTAAATGGCTTGAAAAGAATAATTAGCATTCCTCCCGCAAAATTAGATAGTGATCCTTGCAAAGACAAGCCAACTGCAAGTCCCATTGCTCCCAAAATCGCCACAAACGAAGAAGTCTCAATTCCAAGTTTCGAAATAAAAGTGACAAATAATAAAATACGCAGTGCCCAAAGCAGTATGTCGGCCAGGAATTTGGTTAGGGTAGGGTCTAAATTCCTTTTGATCATTAGCTTCCTGATAATTCTGTTTATTAATCTGATGGCATAGAGACCCACAAATAATATTAGAAAAGCAGAAATTAATTTAGGAGAATAATCAATTAACACATTGATAAATTTATCAGCGTAATTAGTGAGTTGGCTAGGATTGATGTTTAACATATTTAGAATAAAAAAACCTTCTCAAAAGAGAAGGTCTGGATTTGTTTTGCAAATATAAAAACAATTCTTTTATAAGGAACAATAATGCGTTTATTCTTTATCGGTTGTTTCGTCAATAACTTTGTCCGCAGCTTCATCGGTTTTTTCTGCTGCGTCAGCAACTGTTTCTTTGGTAACTGTTGCAGTTTCAGTGGCAATCTCTGTCGTTTTATCTTTAAAAGAATCAATAACATCACTTATAGAGTCTGTCGCTTTTTCAACGTATTCGCTTACGACATCTTTGGCATGACTTGCATATTCTACCGCGCTGTCTAATAAGGGTTCTGAGGCTTCTTTGGCTTTAGCAAAAGTTTCTTCGGCAAAAGCTTCAGCTTTGTCAATATAAGGTGCAGCTGCCTCTTTTGCTTCTTCAAAGGTAGTTTCGGCCTGATGTGCTACATCTGTAGCAGTTTCTTTGGCTGTGCCAAATAAATTTTTAAAAAATGATGATAATCCCATGGTTTTAGTATTTTGGTTTTGAATACAATATTAGCTATTTTTTTATAAAATTGCGACACTATGAGAGTAATAAATTATTGAAAATTAGCAAGATATGAATAAATGTAAAAAGCGCCTTATAAAGACGCTTTTTACTATTTATTTTGAAATTTTTTAAGCATTTAAAGCTTCTACGGTGATTTTTTCGTCATTCAACATGCTTTTCAGCATATTTTCAATTCCGCTTTTTAAAGTAAAAGTAGAAGACGGACAACCACTACAAGCTCCCTGCAAAATTACTTTTACCACTTTGTTTTCTTCATTAAATGAATCAAAGGCAATATTTCCTCCGTCTGCTGCCACTGCCGGTTTTACGTATTCTTCTAAGATGTTGATGATTTGTTGCGAGGTTACATCCAGTTTATCAAAAGCTTCGTCTTTGGTAATATCGTTTTTCGTAGCCACCTCAATCAAAGTTTCATCCAGAACGGTTCCACCATTTTCGATAAACTGTTTGATGAAAGTTCGCAATTCAAGGGTTATTTCCTGCCACTCGTTTACATCGTATTTGGTTACCGAAATATAATTTTCATCAATAAAAACTTCTTTTACATAAGGAAATTTAAATAATTCTTTTGCCAAAGGCGAAGAAGCTGTCTGATCGATATTTTTGTATTCGATGGCGTTTTTTGTGAGCATTCTGCTTACCACAAATTTTAAAGCAGAAGGATTTGGAGTGGTCTCACCATAAACCGTAATAGGTTGTTTTTTGGCTTTGGTTTCGTCCAATTTTATAATAACACCGCCTTTGTCTACAAAAGCTTCAATTTGCTCAGCAACGGCATCTTTTACATCGTCCCATTCTACAATGCTAAATCTTTCGATGGCAATAAAATTTCCTGAGATATAAACCGTTTTTACAAAAGGAAGGTAGAATAATTGTTGTGCCAATGGAGATGCTTGTGCTTCATCAATATTTTTGAATTCAAAATTCTGATTTTGAGTGATAAAATCCTCAAATTCAAACTTTAGTATTGTTGGATTTTGAGTTTCTTTTATAGTGATTTTTGTCATGATATGTAATTTTTTACAAATTTACTAAAGTTATTTTCTACTAATAGCTATATTTGATTTTTTAATAAAATATTTAAGATTTTGTCTTTAATTGAGACAAATTAATTCGTAGCGTTTAAAAATACAATCAAACAAAGTTCTTTTATGAAATTTAGAATCAATCTCAGCGTAATTTTTTTAATTACATCATATTATTCTTTTTCTCAAGAAGGAATTCCGGTATATTCAGATTATTTGTCAGACAACTATTATTTGATTCATCCTTCGATGGCAGGAGCAGCAAATTGTGCAAAAATTCGATTGACAGCCAGGAAACAATGGTTTGGTCAGGATGATGCACCCAGTTTACAAACATTAAGTTTTAATGGAAGATTAGGAGAAAGATCGGGTGCTGGAATTATTGTTTTTAATGATAAAAACGGGTATCATTCGCAAAAAGGATTTAAAGTTACGTACGCACATCATATTATGTTCTCTCGTGATGAAATAGATTTAAATCAACTGTCGTTTGGTATTAGTGGTGGCATCATCCAGAGTCAATTGGATGAAACCAGTTTTGGAGGAACTTTTGACCCGATTGTTTATGGATCAATCCAAAAAGATTCTTATTTTAATGTAGATTTTGGAGCTTCTTATAATTATCTAGATTTTTATGCCCATGCCACCATTCAGGGACTTGTAGAGACCAGAAGAGAATTATATACAGATTATGAAAGTGATAATGTGCGCAAGTTTTTAGTAAGTGCAGGTTATGTTTTTGGTAAAAGAGAAAATATTACTTGGGAACCTTCTGTTTTATTTCAGTTGTTTGATACAACCAAGGAGAAGTCACTTGATGTAAATTTAAAGGCATACAAAAACATGAACTTTGGAAGCCTTTGGGTCGGATTGTCTTACAGACGAAGTTTTGATGGTGCACAATATAGATCCGGAAGTGGTGTTGCGGCTCAAAAATTGCAATATATTACCCCTTTAGTGGGTGTAAATTATAAAAATTTTATGTTTGCTTACACGTATTCAAGTGTTACGGGAGATGTTAAATTTGATACGGGAGGTTACCATCAATTAACTTTAGGAATCAATTTATTTTGTACCAAAGAGCGTTACGATTGTAATTGTCCCGCCATTAATTAATTTTTTAGAATATGCTAATTAAATCTGTAAACGGAAAATCACCTCTTATTCCAGAGGACTGTTATGTTGCCGAAAATGCTACAATTGTGGGCGATGTGACTTTTGGAGATTCTTGTAGTGTTTGGTTTAACGCCGTAATTCGCGGCGATGTAAATTTTATTAAGATAGGAAACAAAGTAAATATTCAGGACGGAGCGATCATACATTGTACGTATCAAAAGCATCCGACTGTTATTGGAAATAATGTTTCAATTGGTCATAATGCAATCGTACACGGCTGTACCATTCATGACAATGTATTGATCGGAATGGGCGCCATCGTCATGGATAATTGTGTAGTAGAAAGCAATGCTATTGTGGCTGCGGGAGCTGTTGTAACACAGAATACGATTGTAACTTCGGGCAGCATTTACGCAGGTGTTCCGGCCAAAAAAGTAAAAGACATTGATCAATCTGATTTTGCAGGGGAGATCGAGCGTATTTCTAACAATTATGTAATGTATTCGGGCTGGTTTAAAGAATAAAGTCAAGGAATCCCAAATAATAAAAATTCCAAATCCCAAATAATGTTTAATTTTTATTGGAATTTGGAATTTTTATTTTGGAGTTTAAATTACTATAAATTGATTCTTTCGAAAAAAGCATTTTTATAACTTTCACTTATTGGAATCCGTTTATCGCTAATTAAAACTTTATTTTTTTGAATGGATTTTACATGTTTGATGTTGATAATATACGATCTGTGAATTCTCGAAAATCCTTTGCAGGAAAGCAAATTTTCTAATTTTATCAAACTGATTAGCGTAAGTGTAAATTTGTTATCTGTGGTATAAATTTTTACGTAGTCTTTCAGACCTTCGATAAATAAAATATCCGAAAAATTCATTTTTACGTTTTCGTATTCTGCTCTCACAAACATAAAATCCTGGTCAATTTCGGGAGCAGTAGTGCTTTCTGAAATAGCCTGAACATTCGCTGGATTGAAGGTTTGTTGTGCTCTCACAACCGATTTTAAAAAACGATGAAACGGAATTGGTTTTACCAAATAGTCAACGGCCCCTAAATTAAACCCTTCAACAGCATAATCAGAATAAGCAGTTGTAAAGATGATTAAAGGCTTTTTTTCGACGGTATTTAAAAATTCGATTCCGGAGAAATGTGGCATTTGAATGTCTAAGAAAATCAAATCGATATTGGTTTGATTGATAAATGAGACTGCATCAATAGCATTATTGAAAGTGCGAATCAACTCTAGTGAATCAACTTTTCCAACAAAATCTTCCAGTAACTCAACTGCTAAAGGTTCATCGTCTATAATTACGCACTTCATGTGTTTTGGATTAAAGTGTTAAAATTTGTTTTCGCGGTCAAAAGTAGTTTGAAATCAGTAAATTAAGTTCTAAAATTTTCATAAAATACTGTTCCAAAGATTTTATTTCTCTCCGTAATTTAATCTATTGAAGTTTTAATTTTATCTAATTTTAAGTTTAAATGCACCCTGTAATAATGGTTATCTTGTGTAATGGTAAGTTCGTGTGCATTAGGATAAAGCAAATCCAGTCTGCTCTGAATGTTGGCCAATCCTATTCCTGAGTTTTCGGGATCTTTCACGTAACTTTCAATTGAATTTTCTATCCAAAAATCGAGTGTATTATCGAGAATAAAAATCTTAATTTTTACGTGAGCGGCTCCTTTATAATCCGTTCCGTATTTGAAAGCGTTCTCTACAAACGAAATCAATAACAGAGGTTCTATAAATTTATTTCGGGTATCGCCGTGAACATTAATTACAATATCTTCAATATTATTAAGTCTGAGTTTTTGCAACTCAATATAATTCTGTATATAATTGATTTCTTTCTCTAAATCAACCGTTTTATTATCGGTTTCGTACAGCATATAACGCATCAGTTCAGACAAAGTGACGATAGCATCAGGAACCAAGTCTGATTTTTTATGTGCCAGAGAATAGATACTATTCAAAGAATTGAACAAAAAATGCGGGTTGGTTTGTTTTCTTAAATAAATCAATTCGGTATTGGTTCTGTGTGTTTCTGCAATCAGTTTGTTTTGTTGATTGTTGTAAAACTCGGTTAATGTTCTGATAATTGCACTTATCGTCAAAATCAAAATATAGAAAAAAGATGGCGCAATCTTAATAAAAACTGGCTGTGTCGACATTACGGCTCTTACTCCGGCCTTTTTTAAAACACGCTGGATGTCTGCGGGAGGCAATGCATTTGGAGGTCTGACAGGCCTAAATTCAGGAAAAAAATAATTAATCCTGATAATCATAAAAAGCATGATTAAAGAGAATGCAAAAGCAAAATATAGAAAGTATTTTTTTTCTAAAAGTAAAGCGGGTACCAAATAAAAATAATTCAGATAAAACAGTAAAATTCCGGTGATCCATTGTGCATAAAAATCAGTATTGATTCTAAAGGGACTTTCGTAAAACTGAATCAACGAAGTCAGTATGAAAAAAGCCCAGATAATGCTATGAAAAAGAATTTTATGAGAACTGGTATTTTTAATAGTGCCGATGTTCATTTTATAATTTTATTTTTAATAAAATTAAATCATTTTTTGTTACCGATGGCGATATGTTTTGAGAGAGTTTTTCGGCAACAAGATTGGCAACTTTGAGTGCGTCTTCTTCAGATTCAAAACTCTTAACCTCACTAATAACAGGAATGATAGATTGTTTGATTAAAATTTTATTATCATTTGAAATAGTATAACCCCAACCGGTTAGAGTTTGAAAAGATGCAATTTGTAGTGGTTCTTTTTTTGAGCAAGCTGCGAAAGCTAAAACAGCCAATAAAACGAATAAATTCTTCTGGATTTTTGTCCAGAAGAATTGTTTTTTTAAATTAATTATCATCGTCATTTTGCTCTTCCTGTGGTTTAAATTCCCATGCATCATCAAAATAAGTCGTTCCGGTTCTGCCCAACATGTAAAAACCTCTATTGTTGATGCTAAATCCAACAGCATCTGTTCTGGCAGCACCTTCCATAGCTGTTCTTTCCTCCCATAAATCGGTCGTAGGATTGTACTCCCAAACGGTTTTTAGACCTTCACCACCTACTATATATCCTAAACCGCTCATTGTAAAACTAGATGCATTCGAGCGCGTAATAGCATAATCATCATTGTAGCTGTAATCGTCATCGTCATCTTGGTCAATGTCTCGCTTTCTTGTCCAAACATCTGTCGAGGGATCAAATTCCCAAAAATCTTCCTGATTGATTCCGTTGTTGGCACCAGTTCCTAAATATGCTTTGTTGTTAATGACAAATACGGTTGCGTTACGTCTTTTGTTTCCGCTGAAACCACTTACCAATGTCCATGTGTTGGCATTGTCATCATATTGATAAAAATCTTTTAAGTAATTTCCATCATAACCCGTACCAAAAAAAGCTTTTCCGCCTACTTGAAAACCAACTGCAGAATAACGTGCTGTTCCTCCAAAATCTGTTTTTTGTGACCAAGAATTGGCAACCGGATCATACTGATAAAAATCTTTCAGCTTGTTTGTTCCGTCATAACCAAGGCCTACATACCCTTTTCCATTGAGTTCAAAACTTGAGGCTGCGCTTCTTCCAATACCTGTAAAATCAGCTTTTTGTTCCCAATAATCACCGTTTGAATTGTACGCCCATAAATCTTTTAAATAAACATCACCTGTATAACCGGTTGTTATGTAAGCGTAATCTCCGATAACAAAGCTGGTAGCACTAGATCGTGCAGGGCCATCAAATGCCGATTTTTTAATCCAGTTTCCTACTAAATCATCGTCATCATCATTGCTACAGCCTATAAAAAACAGACTGGAAAATAGTGAGGCAAATAATATTCCTTTTTTTAAATTATTCATAAGTGTATTAGATTTATTTCTGAAACGAATTTTTTATTGTTTCAAAAGTAGTGGGGTTGTCTTCTTTAAAAAAAGAAGATATATGTATGACGCTATTTGATAGACAGAATGGCTCTTTTTGGCGTTGAGTCTATTATTTGGTCCCAAAGCCTCGTTGTAGATGAGTTTTGTCTGTTAATAGTCAAAATAGGCGTAGCTGTATATGTTATAGTGTTGCCCGAAATTGTGCCTTTTATATTTGTTTAAAAAAGGAGATTATGCACAAGTTTTTATGGATGTTGTTTTTTGCATTTACAATAGTGTCATGTGGCACAGATACTGATGCTGGAGAGTTTGTTGTGGGATCTGATTATTTGGCGATTAATAACAAAGTGGTTTTAATAGATACCATGACGGTTGAGATGTCTACCATTAATTTTGATTCGCTGGTTACATCAAATCAAAGCCGAATTCTCGTTGGAAATTATGATGACCCTATTTTCGGAAAGGTAAAGTCATTGAGTTATTTTCAGTTGTCGACAGATACTTATAATTTGAATATTGGAAGCGGTTCTGATACGGAGGCTACCAATTATGTTTTAGATTCTATTTCGATGATTCTCAGATACGATAATTATTATTACGGAGATACAACCAAAGTGCAAACTTTTGATATTCATCGATTGACTCAAAAAGTAAAACCCAATATAGATGATGATCAATTCTATAATAATTCGACGCTCACTTATGATACTGAAAGTTTAGGAACAATTTCGTATAAACCACGCCCAACAGAAAAAGATTCTATCAATATAAAAATGAATCGTGATTTTGGTGAAGCACTTTTTCAAAAATTCAAAAAAAGAGAAATAACCGATTTTGATAGTTTTGCAGAATACCTCAAAGGGCTTGTTATCGTGCCTGCTACGGCAAATTCTTCGAGTGTTATAGGTTTTAATCTAACCAGTAGACTCAGAATGTATTATTCTAAATATCAGAGTGGCGCAGAAGAATCATTGATCAAAGATTTTGAGATTTTGGTTCCGGCGAGACAATTCAACTCTATCTCCTTAGATAAAACGGGAACTTTAATACAGAATTTACCGGTTTCCAGTAGTAAATTATCGAGTATTCTTACGAGCAATCAGGGATTTATTCAGTCGGGTAGTGGAGTAGCTTGTCGAATTGATTTTCCAAACATCAAACAACTTAAGCAAATTGCTGAAAACGGTGCTATTGTTGATGCCGAATTAATTTTGAAACCTGTTAATAACTCATATTCAGATCAATATCCGCTATCAGATTCTTTGCGGGTTTACACCGCTGATAATTTAAATAGAATTGGAGGTAATTTACTTAATTCTGCGGGTAAATCAGTTTTTGGAGTATTAAACAAAAAGACGGATGAGTTTAATGAAAATGTAAAGTATTCTATAAGTATTGGAAGCTTTCTACAAAAAGAAATGCTAAAAAAGTCAGATTCCAGAGCTTCACTTATTCTAACATTGCCAACGATATCAAAAGGCGTAAATCGACTTGTTTTGGGTGATCAGAAACATCTTAATAACAAAATTCAATTGAAAATTTATTACATCTCTTATTAAATGAAAAATAAAATAGCATTCGTGAGTGGTCTCATTTTGATGTTTACAAACTCATTTTCACAAAGTATTTCAAGTTCACCTTATTCATTATACGGTGTGGGGGGGTTATACGATGCTGATTATGGCTCAATTCCCGCCATTGGATCTTCCGGAATCGCTTTGCCTTCTGATGTTTCTTTAAATAATTTAAATCCTGCATCTCTGGCCTATTTGCCGCTCAATCATTTTATGTTTGATGTTGGAGGAAAAGCAATTGCTACCACATACGAAAGCGGTTCTAGGAGCGAAAAACGTAATAATTTTCAGTTTTCTCATATTGCATTTGCATTTCCAGTTACCAAAAACTCTGGCTTTAGTGCGGCTTTGCGGCCTTATTCGAGTTCAGCATTTAAAATTTCAAATTTAAAATTGCCCATACAAAATAGTGAGGAATTTTACTATCTGACTGCTGCAGGTTCCGGCGGATTGAACAATTTTGATTTTTCGTATGGATATCGTTTAAATAAAAAATTAGCGGTTGGTTTATCAGCTTCATTACTTTTTGGAAATACAACTGATGACAGAAGTTATCTAATATCCAATTCGATAACAACCATTAGTAAGGAAACAAATTATAACGGTTTAAGGGCTACTATTGGTTCTCAGTACAAAATTGATTCGACCTTTACGATTGCCTCTACTTTTAAGTTGCCTGCCCGAATTAATGCGTCAAAAGTGCAAGATGTGCAAACAATTGCAAATGAAGTGGAGACCGTTATAGAATCTGACTTGGTTTCTGATACCGACAATTATTATCTGCCCTTAGAAATAGGAGTGGGTATTAGTAAAAGGTTCAAAAATAATTTGAATCTAACTTTCGATTATGAAAAAAGCTTGTGGAATGATACCAGACAATCTGAATTATATGGTAATTTTGTAAATCAAGACCGGTTTGCTTTAGGATTGAGTTATAAATCTAAGAAAAATGTCAGAAGCTATTGGGACAGAATTCGATATGGAACAGGTGTAAGTTTTGATACGGGTTACCTCGAAGTTGATGGGAAAAGAGTTAACAATGCAGCGATTTCTTTTGGAATAACTTTACCAATAGAAAACACATATTCGGCCTTGAATATTTCGTATTCTTACGGACAAAAAGGAGCGGTTTCGGATAATCTGATCAAAGAAAATTATCATAAACTATCTCTTAATTTATCTTTAGACGGAATTTGGTTCGTCAAGCGAAAAATAGAATAATCGTTTAAAAATCTTTTTCCGTTACCTGATACTTGTGGTCTAAAATAGCGCTTAAAACAGTAGGATTTGAATTCGTGTAAAAAACGGGTTCATTTTTTGCTTTAGCAGAAAAACCAACTTTTTCGCGCAAAAGAGTTTGAGTCTGGCGTGCTACTGCTTCTCCTGAATCTATTATTTGAATATGTTCTGGTAGTATTTTTTTTATCTGCGGAATCAAATACGGATAGTGACTGCAGCCCAAAACCAGATAATCAATATTAGCATCAATCATGGGTTGCAAATACGATTCTAGTAATTGAGTCATCTCTGGCGAGTACAGATTCCCGTCTTCTATTAGCTGAACCAAACCGTGACCTACCTGTTCGATAATTTTGGTTTCCTGAAACATTTCGGCAGTTTTGTTAAACAACTCACTGTTTAGTGTTCCTTTAGTGGCTAAAATTCCAATTACTTGTGTTTTAGATTTAGTTGCTGCTGGTTTTATGGCTGGCTCAATACCTACAAACGGAATGTCATAATCGGCACGAAGTTCTCTAATCGCATTTGTGGTAGCAGTATTGCACGCCACCACAATTAATTTGCAATTCATACCGATTAGAAAATCAACATTTTTTTTGCTGAGTGCAACAATTTCCTTTTTGGTTTTTTGACCGTAGGGTGCATTTTTGCTATCGGCTAAATAAATTGTTTTTTCGTTAGGAAGTAACTCATGTATGGCGCTCCAGATCGAAGTTCCGCCTATCCCGGAATCAAAAACGCCTATAGGATTGTTGTTTGTCATAGAACAAATTTACATCTTTTTAAGAATCTACAGTTATTGTAATCATTGATTATTTTATAAAATATCCTAATTTTTCTATTGCAATATTTTGATTTTTTTAAAAGGAAAATATAATGTGTAAAATATTTGTTTTGACTATTTTATATTCGTTCAAAGACTGTACTTAGAAAAAATAAACAAAACATGATTTAATTAAATACCTAATGCTGTTTGCATTCGTTTAAAACGATTTTTTTAGCATAGTAAATAATCAAATTATAGAAATAAAAAATGGCTCAAAACTATATCAGTATTGAGCCATTTTTAGTATTTAAGAAGCTTTTATTAAAATCCTAAATCTTTTTTTACATCAGCAGTAAGGTTTGGACCATCAGCTAATAAAAGAGAAGAACCGTCTACTACGTATTGGAAACCTTTTGCTTTTCCAACTTTTTGAATAGAAGCTCTAACTTTTTCCATTAAAGGTTTTACGATATCATTTTCTTTTTGTTGTAATTCTTTTTGAGCATTGTCTCTGTAATCAACAATTCTTTTTTGCATGTCTTGCACTTCTTTAGAACGCTCTCCATTTACAGCTTCAGTTACAGTTGCAGCTTCAGCTTCGTATTTTTTAATTTTTACTTGGTATTCTTCCACCATTTTTTTGTATTCTGCATCGTATGTACCGCTTAATTTTTGTAATTGGTTTTGAGCATCTAGCATTGCAGGCATTTTCGACATGATCTCGCTTACATCAACATGGGCTATTTTAGCCTGAGCATTCATTGTATTGTTTGCAGATAAAATAAGTACTGCAGCAATTAGTAAAGTTTTGATTTGTTTCATCATCATTTAAAATATTAATTAATTATTGGTCGTATTAGGTTTTTGTGTTTCGGCCTCTTTTGCTTTTTTGGCCGCTTCTCTTTCTTCTATTATTTTCTTTTTACGTTCTTCCAGTTCTTTTTTACGCTGCTCATAAAGTCTTTGTCTTTCTTCGGCTTTGTTTACTACTGGTTCCGTATTTGTTGTTTTTGCATCTGGATTTGCGATCGCATCCGTTTTTGTTGTTTCTGGTTTAGTTGTTTCAGAAACCGTGCCATTTTTCTTCGCTTCTCTTTCTGCTGCTATTGCATTTCTTCTGTCTTCGTATTCTTTCTTCTTCGCTTCTTGTTCCAGTTTGCGATCCAGAATCAATTTTTCTCTTGCGGCTCTTTTTTGATCTAGTGCTTTTTGTCTGTCTGCCATTGCTGGATTTTCATCCAACTCATTCTCCAGATTTTCTTTTTTCTCCTGCTCTTTCAATTCTTTTTTCGAAAGTTGCTCTCTTTTCTCAGTTCGGTTTAAAGAACGAATTACCTGATCACTAATGTCGAATCTTTTATTGCTAAAAAGCATTGTAAGATCTGATGACTTATCAAAAATAAAATCATAATTTTTGGCCTCTGCAATATCTTGCACAGCTGTAAAAACCTGATCTTGTATTGGTTTTGATAGCGCTGCTTTTTGTCTCATTAAATTCCCATCAGCTCCAAATTGTTTTTGCTGATAGTCTAACATCTCTGTTTCCAGAAATTTAATTTCTGTTTCTTTTTCTTCAATAAGCTCTTTTGTCAATAAAGCTCTTTCAGCTTTTAAATTTTCTTTCAGCTTATTGATGTCAATCTTTTTGGATTCTACATCTTGTTTCCACTTTTGGGCTTTTAGCTCCAATTGTGCTTTTGCTTCTTTGTAATCAGAAACATTTTCCAAGATATATTCCATATCGATGTAGCCGATTCTAGTCGTTCTTGTTTGAGCCTGACTTGTATTTGCTACAATCAAGGCTAAAAATATAAATAAAAACTGTCTTATCATAACATTACTTTATTTGATGATTTTTAACCAAATATATTATTAGAATTGTTGCCCAATAATAAAGTGTGTTTCCCAACCATTAGCTTTATTCGTTACAGATCCTGGAAGGGCGTCAAAACCATATCCGAAATCAATTCCTAATAAACCAAATGCCGGCATAAATACACGTAAACCTGCCCCTGCTGAACGATTCAAATCAAACGGATTGTAAGATTTAAAATCTGGGTACGATGATCCTGCTTCTACAAATGTCAATGCATAGATGGATGCAGAAGGTTTTAATGTAATCGGATAACGTAATTCCATAGAGAACTTGTTATAAATTGTTGCTCCAATTTGCTCACCATTAGTATTGATAGGTGTTAACGAGTTGTTAGGGTATCCTCTCAACTGAATAGTTTCTCTACCATCCATTGAAAAGTTTGCCATTCCATCTCCACCCAAATAAAAACGTTCAAAAGGTACAACACCACGTTCTTGATTGTATGCTCCTAAGAAACCAAATTCGGTTAATGTTCTTAAAACTAATTTTCCATACACTTTAGTATACCAATCAGCTTTAAATTTTACTTTATAATATTCTAACCAGTTATATTTCTTCTGATCGACCTTTGCAGGATCTGCTGCAGCTTCTTGAAAAGTACTTACTTTGTTCCCATTAGTGTCAATATAATCGCCAGAATTTACAACTACACCATTATTATCTTCATAAGAACTGGTTGCTTTTGCTTTGTATTCTTGTTTGTCTCCCAAACTTCCGTAATCAACACCATTTAATAATGAATAAGGAGGTGTTAGTTTTGCCGAAATACTAAATTCTGAACCATAAGTCGGGAAAATCGGGTTTATACCTTTATTACTTCTTGATAATCCAATAGTATAAGCTAAGTTTCTGGAAGCTCCATTTCCAAAAGTAAACAATCCTGTGTTGTAATTATTTAAATCATAGTGCTGGTAACTGATTGATTGAGAAAGGACAAAGAAATCATCCGGCACTGTAAGTCTTTTAGCAAGACCAACTTGTATAGTGAAAATATTAAAACTTTTACTTTTGTCTACATCTCTTGTAACAAAATTATTTAGAAACTGTTTACTGTATGAGATAGAAGAACTAAACTGTACTGGTTTTTTTCCTCCAAACCATGGCTCTGAAAACGACACACTATAGGTCTGGAAATAAGTGCTTCCTTGTAAACGTAAAGATACTTTTTGTCCATCTCCCATTGGTAATGGTTTGTAAGCTTCTTTGTCAAATAATTTTCTCGCAGAGAAGTTATTAAAAGATAAACCTAATGTACCAATGAATCCGCCACCACCGTAACCACCTTGCAGCTCAACTTGGCTGGAACCTTTTTCTACCAATTGATATTCAATATCAACTGTTCCAGCAGATGCATCTACATTTCTAAATTCTGGTTTAATAGATTCAGGATCAAAGAAACCTAACTGGCCAATCTCACGAATAGTTCGTACTAATTGCTCTTTGCTGTATTTCTCTCCTGGTTTGGTTCGTAATTCACGGTAAATAACATGATCGTTTGTTTTGTCATTTCCTGTAACATATATTTTATTGAAATAAGCTATAGGGCCTTCTGTAACTCTAATTTCAAAATCGATGGTATCATTTTCGGTTTTTACCTCTACAGAGTTGATTTTTGAAAATAAATAACCATTGTTTTGGTATAAATTGGTAATGTCATCTGCATCAGGTTTTGTGTTGTCTGCAATTCTTTTTTGAAGCAAAACACCATTATAAACCTCGCCTTTTTTTATACCTAAATAACGTTGTAATAATTGGTCAGGATAAACAGTATTTCCTAAGAATTTAATGTTTCCAAAGTAGTATTTATTACCTTCTTCTACTTTGATTTTTATGGCAAGCATGTTTTTATCTTTCAAATAAGATACAGAATCGTAAATAATACGAGCGTCTCTATATCCTTTTTCTTTGTAAGTGTCGATTACTTTTTCTAAATCTGCTTTGTATTTTTCAGGAATCATTTTTGAAGCTTTCAAAACACGGAAAACATTTTTCTGTTTCGTGTCTTTCATTGCACCTCGCAATTTATTATCGCTAAGTTGGGTATTTCCTTCAAAATCAATGCTTTTTATTTTTACTTTAGAGCCTTTGTCAATGCGTACGAGCATGTTTACCTGGTTTCCAGAAGTAGTATCAGGAGTAGTGGTTATGACAACTTTGGTGTTGTAAAAACCATCTTTTTTATATTTATTTTCAATGTAGTTTTTTGTCGTAGTAATCAGGTTTTCGTTTACAATCCTATTTTTGGTCAAATTATTGTCCTTAATAAGACCTTCAATTTTACTTTTCTTAACCCCAACCATTTTTACTTCATTCAACTTTGGAAGCTCAACAATGTTTAGGTCAAGATAAATACTATCATTCTCAATTTTATTTACATAAAAAGAGATTTCATCAAAGAGACCAAGTTTGCCTAATTTCTTGATGGCTCCGCTGATTTCTTCTCCGGGAACTGCAATTTCTTGTCCTTTTTGAAGTCCGGAAAACGTGACAACAGTTTGTTCATTGAAGCTTATTTTACCAACAACAGAAACTTTTGCAAGAATGTATTTTTTCCCTTGATCGAAAGGAAGTCTATCTTGTGCTTTTATTTGTGAAAAACTACCCAAAAGAGCTAGGGTAAGGACTATTTGTATTCTTTTTTGTAACACTAAAAAATTATTTAATTTGTTCACTGGTTTTTCCAAATCTACGTTCTCTTTTTTGATAACTAATAATAGCCTCATATAAATCTTGATCTTTAAAGTCTGGCCACAAGACATTAGTAAAATATAATTCTGCATAGGCAATCTGCCACAACAAAAAGTTACTTATTCTATGTTCTCCACTTGTTCGTATTAATAAATCTACGTCGGGTAAATTTTGCGTGTAAAGATGCTCATTTATAATTGAATCGTCAATACTGTCTATTGAAATTATATTATTTTTAACTTTATCACTGATGATTCTCACTGCATTTGCCAATTCTTCTCGTGATCCGTAACTTAAAGCCAGTGTTAAGGTAAGTCTTGTGTTGTGTTTTGTTTTCTCGATAACATCCAACAGCTCTTTTTGTGCATTTTTTGGCAATTTATCAATATTTCCAATGGCATTGAGTCTTATATTGTTTTCTATCAAAGTTGGGAGCTCTTTTTTTAATGAATTGATCAAAATCTTCATTAAAGCTTCGACTTCCAATTTTGGCCGATTCCAGTTTTCTGTCGAAAAAGCGTAGAGTGTTAAGAACTCAATACCCAATTTGGCACAAGTAGTAATTGTTTTTTTTACAGACTTTGTTCCGTTTTCATGGCCAAACGCCCTCAAAAAGCCTTGTTGTTTTGCCCATCGCCCGTTGCCATCCATTATAATAGCAAGGTGTTTAGGTAAGTTTGTTTTATCTATTGATTCTATTAAATCCATTTTTTATTCTGCGCAGTAGCAAGGTTTTTCCCCAAAGGTGTAGGTTAAGGTAAGTCCTGAAAAGACATACCAATCATTATTATTTAAGTTTCCAAAACGATTACCTGCCATAAAATCATTCTTCGGGTTGCTTCCGTCTAAATTATCCGTAAAGGTATATCGGGCTCCGACTTCCAAACCTAAAACAAAATCACGATTAATATTTGATTTTATTCCTAAAGTTATCGGAATAGCAAGTGAAGTCGATTTTTGATCGATTTTTGTCTGTCCGCTTGTGATGTACAATTCATTATATCTAAAAACACTCAATCCTGAATATATATAAGGTGTAATTTTTGGTTTTTCATCGTGTAAATTAAAATCGAAGAAATTAAATTCCAGCCCGGCTGATAATTCTTTAATGTCATTATCAAATCGAAAACCTCTTCTATTTCTGCTCGTTTCTTTAGAATCTAAGTCATTGGCAGAAATTTTGGATTGCGTGTATGAAAAACGATAGGAGTGACGTGGACTCTTATTCCATTTATACAAAATACCAAAAGCTAATTTTTCCGGCGCGATATAAGTGGTGCTTCCCACATCACCAACGTAGTTACTTCCACCAAGAAACACACCGATCTCATTGATTTGAGCCTGAAGTGTGATAAAGGGGAAAAAACATAACAATAAATTAAAAATTTTCTTCATTTAATTCAAAATTGCGTGCAAATATAATAATTATCGATTCGAATCAAAGTTCCTTTGGTTAAATGTGCTTTTTTTTCAATTTATAATATGATTTTGAGGCATTTAATATTGATTCGATATATGCAGAACGAGAAAATAGGGTATTATCGTATAAGTGCTTAAATAGAAAAGAGGCTAATTTCTTTTGTCTTCTCCCCAAAGCAATTTGTTTCTTAGTGTTTTTAAGAAAGTTTCGCCCGGAATTTCGACCATTTTTATTTTAAAATTTGTTTTTTTGATAGTTAAAATAGATTCGTTTTTTATAGAAGCAATCCTTGAATCTAAAGAAACCAGATAATGATCTTCTCGTCCTGAAACACGAAGTTTTATTTCGGTATCATCCGGAATAACAAGTGGTCTTGCTGTTAAATTATGAGGCGCAATAGGGGTAATGACTAAGCTTTTTACTTCCGGAGTTAGTAATGGTCCGCCGCAGCTCAAAGAATATCCGGTAGAGCCAGTAGGTGTAGAGATAATTAGGCCATCTGCCCAATAGGAGTTTAAATATTCATTGTTCAGATAAGTTTCAACGGTAATCATCGATGTGGTATCTTTTCGGCTTACTGTAATCTCATTCATCGCAAAGTTGAGGCCTTCTTCGATAGCTTCGTTTTTGGGTTCACAAGTAAGGCTTAATAACGTTCTTTCAGAAGTTGTGTAATTTTTATCAACGACAAACTGCAAAAATATGTCAATGTTTTCTTTTTGTACTGTCGCCAAGAAACCGAGTCTTCCGGCATTAATTCCTAAAATAGGAACCCCGGAATTCCGTACCAGAGTAGCTGCTCTCAAAATAGTTCCGTCACCGCCAATACTAATCAGCATTTCGAAACTGTTATCTAACGAAGTGCTTGCTGAAAAAGTTTTGTATTCTTTTTGTACGAGGTCTTTTTCGTAAAGCATTTTTAGAAAGTTTTCTTCTATTACCATTTCGACATTATTAGTCTTAAAAAACAGAAAAATATCTTTGATAATGGGTTCGGTGCTGTTTTGATAATACTGTCCGTAAATAGCTACTTTCATCTGATGTTTAATCGATTTTTTTGTTTAATTGTGTAATCGGTAATCTTTTTTGCCAAAACGATTAAACAATTAACCGATTCAACAAATAACATTATATATTAAGGTATTTGTCTAGGTAATCTGAACGTTCTTTTAGACTGTTGATATAGGAATCTTCCTGATGTTCGGATATGATTTCGTAATTGTATCGCCTGTAAGTCTGAATAATTTCATTCATTGGTCCTAAGCCAATTTTTACAGTAATTTGTACTTTTTCTAAATCGGCTTCAGAAACAAAGCAACCTAAAATCTTGCCGTTATTACTTTCTACAATCTGTGTTATTTCGCTCATCGAATAGTCTAAAATTCCTTTTTGAACGATAATAATTCCGCCTTGCTCCTTTAAAAATGGGGTTTCATGAAAAAATTTCATAATATCTTCCATTTCATAATAGCCTATATAATTATTGTTTTCGTCAAGAACAGGAACAATATTGGTGTGGTTTTTTGCAAAAACTTCTAAAACATCCAGCCAAATCATCGAATTTCGGGCAAAAAAACGTTCAAGTGTATATTTGTAATCAATGGTTTTTTTGTCGGTATCAAAAGTCTCAATATCATCGGCGGCGATACTTCCAATAAAAATTCCGTTCTCCAAAACTGGAAAATGCGAAAAATTCACGTCGGTAAAAAAGTCCTGAATAACCTCTATTGTTTCCTGGCTGTCAATGGCTCTTAGATCGGTGGTAATATAATTGGTAATTTCTGTCATAAAGCGGTTGAAGATATTTCATGCAAAATAATCAAAAAATAGCAAAAACTGCTACGTTTTACTTTGTATTTTTGTGGTTACAAATATAATGTTACTAGAATTAATTATCTACTTATATGACAAAGTTAAGTGTAAATATCAATAAAATTGCAACTTTACGAAATGCTCGTGGCGGAAATGTGCCAGATTTATTAAAAGTTGCGATTGACATTCAGAATTTTGGAGGTCAGGGAATCACGATTCATCCACGTCCGGATGAGCGTCATATTCGCTATCAGGATGCGCGAGATTTAAAAGCGATCGTTCATACAGAATATAATATAGAAGGGAATCCACAGCATAATTTTATTGATTTGGTTTTAGAATGCAAGCCAACACAGGTGACATTGGTTCCTGATGCTATTGGAGCTATTACTTCTTCTGCGGGTTGGGATACTATAAAAAATCAATCCTATCTGACTGAGGTTATTCAGGAATTTCAACGAAACGGTATTAGAACGTCAATTTTTGTCGATCCGATTCAGAATATGATTGAAGGAGCTAAAAAAACAGGTACAGAAAGAATAGAATTGTACACAGAATCTTTTGCACACGAATATGCTTTAGGAAACAAAGCCGGAATTTATCCTTATGTAGCTGCAGCCCAATTGGCAAATGAGTTAGGTTTAGGAATCAACGCAGGTCATGACTTGAGCTTAGATAATATTCAGTTTTTTAAACAAAATATTCCGGGTTTATTGGAGGTTTCTATTGGTCATGCTCTTATTTCAGAGGCTCTTTATCTCGGTTTGGATAATGTAGTGAATATGTATTTAAATAAATTGAAGTAAAATTAAAACAATTATAACCTAATGTATTTGGGTTATAATTGTTTACTTTCGCACTTTTATTATTTAAATATAAGTGTCGAAGTCTATTATACTTTTTTTTTTGCTGTGCACTTCCAGTTTGTTTTCACAATCTAAGGCCAGTATTATTGGGAATGTACGTTCGAATGAAAACGAAAATCTGGTCGGAGTAAGTATTTCTTTCGATATCCATCATCAACATTATGCAGTCTCTACAGATACTTTAGGTAATTTTTCAACAAGCATTCCGTTTGGAGATACTAAAATGATAGTAAACTATTTAGATTATTATCAAAAGACCATTTATTTTAATTGTAAAAAAGATACCGTAATTTCAATTGTATTAGAAAATGATGTTTCAGTTTTAAAAGAAGTTGTTATTTCTAGCGATAAGAAGAAAGGAATAACAGCTTTATCTGGAGGCAAATTATCTTTCAATTTAAAAGACTTGACATCTGTGCCTACAGTGTTAGGGACAACCGATATTATCAAACTTTTGCAACTAACACCTGGTGTTCAAAATTCTGGTGACGCAAATGGTTATTTATATGTTAGAGGAGGAGATCCTGGACATAATGCCATACTTTATGATGGAACTCCGATCTATGGAATGTCGCATTTGTTAGGTTTTTTTCCTTTTTATAATGCGGATCATATTAATAAGGTAGAATTTGATAAATCGAGTTCAAATGCCAAGTATGGTGGTCGCTTAAGTTCTACAACCTTGCTGATTCCAAATAAAAAAATACCTTCAGAATTCATGATCCAAGGCAACTTGGGTATTTTAGCTTCTCAATTAACTTTGGCGGTGCCAATTTCTAAAAAAACAGGACTGTATCTTTCAGGAAGAAAAACGTATATCGATGAAATTGTTGCCCCCTTTTTGAATTCGGGGGCTAAAAACAATGATGTTCAGGATATGAAATATGGTTTTTCAGACGGAAATATATCTTTTATGTCGCAAATTTCTAAAAACAATTTACTCTCAATAGAATCGTTTGTAAGTGCTGACGTTTTAAAAATAAAAGATCCTAACCTCGCTCTAGATACTCAATTAAAGTGGAGTAATTTTACAATTTCTCCAGCTTTAGAGACTACTTTGTCGTCTAAAGCCACTATGTCGAATTCGTTTTATTTCAGTCAATATTCAAATGAATTAAGTATGGAACAGGCTACAATTCAGTTTGGAGTTGCTTCTTATGTTAAAGATTTTGGATTTAAAAATGCAATTCAATATTTAATTGCAGGAATGCCAGCTGAATCTGGATTGCAATATGTACATCATGATTTACAACCTCAAAAAATAAATGTTGAGAATTTAACCGATGTTAATAATACTTTTCAGAGTAGCAAAATTAAGGCTAATGAAGCGGCTGTTTTTTCAACTATTAAGCCAAAGTTAACGGATAATTTATCTGCAGAATTAGGATTGAGAATTAATTATTATACTTCAGGATCTAAAGATTCTTATTTGCACTTTCAGCCTCGTATCGTACTAAATTATGCGGCAAATGATGATTATTCTTTTTATGCATCTTACAATAAACAATATCAATATTTGAGTTTAATAACAACTTCGAGTGTAGGAATTCCAACTGATTTTTGGATTGCGAGTTCAAACGGAATAAAACCACAATCGTCTCATGAATTTTCCATTGGTTCTAGTCAGAATATTTCAAAAAGTTTAGTTTCTTCTTTGGGAGGTTTTTATCGTTCTATGAAAGATTTACTAGAATATCCCTATGGAATAACACAGTTTAACGAGACTACGACGCTAAAAAATGATTTACTTGTTGGAAAAGGAAAAGCATACGGTATCGAAATGATGCTTCGAAAAAGCAGTAAAAAATTTACAGGCTGGCTTAGTTATACTTTAAGTTGGTCTGATCGAAATTTTGAGGAACTCAATAATGGAAAGACTTATTTTGCTAAATACGACAGGCGTCATAATATTTCATTGGTTGGTATGTATGATTTTAACGCAAAATGGAATTTTGGTGTTACTCAAATATTTAGTTCTGGAAATCGTTTTACAATGCCCACTTCTTGGTATTTTGTTAATAATAATCCTGTCAAAGAATATTCAGAATATAATAATGCACAGATGCCAAATTATATCCGAACAGATCTTTCGGTCAATTACTTTTTTCTCAAAACAAATAAAAAAGAAAGTGCTTTAAATTTTTCGATTTACAATACTTTTAATATTGATAATCCGATTTATGTTGTTTTGAATATTCAGGTAAATGAGGATAAAAACAGTGTAATAGTAAAACAAGAAAAGAAGGTTTTGTACAGAATATTACCTTCGATAAGTTGGAGATTTAAATTTTAAAGATGAAAAAATATTTATTATTTCTTTTTGTTTTAGTAATAAGTTGTTCTAAAGATGATTTTAGTCAACAGTTAAGCCATGAATCAAAAATTGTGGTAGAAGGATGGATTGAGGAAGGCGATTTCGCTCAAGTCTTGTTGTCAAGTAGTATTCCTATTACGGATGTAGTTGATTCTACAAATGTTTTGGATCATGTTATTCGATCTGCAAAAATCACTATTTCTGACGGAGAAACTTCAGAAGTTTTGAGGGTCAAGAACGATAAAAACAGAGTGCCGCCGTTTGTTTATTTTGGTACAAGTTTAAAAGGCGAGGCAGGAAAAGAATATTCATTAAAAATAGAATATTTAAATCGAGTGATTCAAGCCATTACCACTATACCTAAAAGCGTCGAGCTTAAAAGTGCCGAGTATATTAAAAGAAATCCGACAGACACAACAGGTTATATTTTTGTAAAATTTGATGACCCGATGAACGAAAAAAACTATTATCAGATTGCCACAAAAATTGATGTTGAAGAGCCGATTTTTGTTCCTTCATTTTATGGTAATTTAGATGATAAAAACTTTCAGACAGCTTTTGTTTCCGCACAAATAAATAGAGGTATCTTGCTTTTTCCTAAAACTAAATTTACGCCCTATTTTGCAGATGGAGATTTGATTTTTGTAAAATTAAGGACCCAAAATAAAGATGCTCTAGATTTTTGGAACAGTTGGCAAAACGAAATTGTAAATAGTAGAAATCCGATTTATCCATCCAATACAAGTTTAAAGTCTAATATAAAAGGAGGTATTGGAATTTGGGCTGGTTATGGACAAAGCACTTTGAAAGTAACAACACCTCCAAAAAAATAAAGCCGATTTGAATTGTCAAATCGGCTTTACAGTTGTTTTTAAAAGTTTTTATTTTTCAAAAGCTTTTATGAAATCCTCAAATTTAGTTTCAAAGTTGCTGAATCCTTCTGAGAAATAAGCACTCATTTCTACTTCTGTGTTATCACTGAATTTTAAATATAAATTTTCGTCATAATATTGAATTAGAGTACCTCCGTTTTGGTTATAACTCCAATATCCACCATATGTAGAAGATGGATCTACTGTCCATATATCACTCATTAATTTATAAGAATATCCTTTTTCTGCTCTTTTAACTAAATCTGCTATTTTTGTGCCATCTTTTTTAGAAACTAAAATTAACTTAAAGTTTTTATTGAAATTAGCTACATTTCCTTGTGCAAGTTTAACTTGGTAAGCATTAATATCTGTAAAATAAGTTTTTGTTTGATAGTCAACTTTAGGTAAGCTTTTTTCTAATGCAGCTTCTTCACTTGCTTCAGTAGCTAAATCCATGTCTGCAACGATAACAAAATTGTCCATTAATTGGATCAATCCATTAGCCTTACCTCTGTATTGAACAAGTTCATCGTTGTCTATTAAACCATCAATGTTTGCAGTGCTTCCTGAATTAAAAGAAATTAAATTTTTTCCATTGAAAGTAAGAGAAGCTTTTGAAATGTTTTCTGTAGCTTTTGAACCACTCATTTCCCAGGTATAACCGTCGTTTAAGGTCATCTTGTATGTAAACTCATTCGGAACTTCTTTTCCGTTAGCGTATTTTGCAGTTTGTTTAAAAGTTGCAGCTTCTTTACTATCAATCGTCAAAACAGCATCAGCTGATGTTGGTAAAAAGAAATGATCATTTGTTTCAACATTTGTTTCCCAATTGTAGCTATCTTGAAGATCAACTTTTATGTCAGAAGAAACACTATTTGTTGAAAATGTAGCGTTATTTGAAGTTTGAGATTCTTTAGCAGGGAAAACAAATTTCAATTCTGTAGTTGAAGCTGTTTTGTCCCATTTTTGTCCTGCGTTATTCCACGTGTAAACACCATAAACACCTGATACATTGATGATGTCTTCAACTTCATTGTCATTTTTTCCGTTAAAAATATCAACAGAACTAATATCCAATAATGTGTTTAAATTTTCTATTGCTTCAATGGCACTAGAGCTTTTTGTTTTGTCTAATTGAACTAACATTTCATTAGCTTCTGCTTCTAATTTTACTTTTTGCTCAGCAGGAGTTAATTTTGAGTAAGGTTGTTTCATAATAGTAGCAATTTGTTCTGCTAAAGTTTCGTCAGTAGGAGTAGTTTCTGGACTGTCTTCACTTGAGCATGAAATTGCTAGTTGAGAAATAATTAATGAGAATAAAAATAATTTTTTAATCATGGGTTGGTTTTTAAATAAATGAATTTTTTGTTTCAAAACGCGAATGTACAATTTACAATTGTATTTTATTTACGGAAAACCATAATAATGTAGACTTTTTTTTAATAAAATCATTTGATGAAAATTATCGTACTTATATTCAAGGATAAGTTTTTTACCTTTGTGATAAGTTTAAAATAAATTAAAGTAATTATGCTCTACTCAAAAATAGAAGGCGAAGGAAAGCCATTTATAATCATGCATGGGTTTCTGGGAATGTCTGATAATTGGAAAACCCTTGCAGGACAATATGTTGAGGCAGGATTTCAGGTTCATTTGTTAGATTTACGCAATCATGGACGCAGTTTTCATTCGGATGAATGGTCGTATGAGGCGATGGTGCAGGATGTATTCGAGTATTGTCAGGCTCATCAACTAACAAAAATTGATATTCTTGGTCATTCTATGGGCGGTAAAGTGGCGATGCTTTTTGCAACGACACATTCAGATATTGTAGATAAATTGATTGTGGCTGATATTGGTCCGAGATTTTATAAACCACATCATCAGGATATTTTGGCGGGATTGAATGCTGTTGATTTTTCTGTACAACCTAGCCGCAATGATGTTGAAGCTATTTTGACTCAATATGTTCCTGATTTTGGAACGCGTCAGTTTTTGATGAAAAATTTATATTGGAAAGAACCTGGGCAATTGGCTTTTAGATTTAATTTGCCTGTTTTTAATAATAATTTAGAGGCTATCGGAAAAGCATTGGCAGAAGGTTTGGTATTCGAAAAAGAGACATTGTTTATCAGAGGCGGAGCATCAGGCTACATTGCGGATTCTGATTTTGATGCGATTCGTCAACATTTTCCAAAAGCAAAATTCGAAACGATTCCAAATGCGGGTCATTGGCTTCATGCCGAAAATCCTAAAATGTTTTTTGAATTGACAACGGAGTTTCTAAAAGAGTAAATTTCTCTCAACACAAATTAAAGCATTAGATTTTTTAGAAAATTCTGAATAGTATAGTTTTTTAATCTGCGGTAAAAAACAGAAATTGAATAGTTGGTACATCTAAAATTGCTTATATTTATTAAAAATTTAAAATAAAAAATATGAAATTATTGATTAGACTTGTTGTTACGGCGCTTTTGGTTTTGCTTATAGGTCATTTTTTGCCGGGTGTTCATGTCGTTAGTTTTACTACGGCGATCATTGTGGCAATTGTTTTAGGATTACTAAATCTTTTTATAAAACCAATATTAGTTATTTTGACTTTGCCGGTAACGGTCATTACTTTAGGTTTGTTTTTACTGGTGATTAATGCTATTATAATTTTGCTTTGTACACATATCGTAGGAGGATTTCATGTCGATACATTCCTGACGGCATTGATCTTTAGTGTGCTGTTGTCTGTACTTCAGTCGATTGCAAATGCAATTATCGGAGAAGATTAAGAATTTAAAAATAGAAAGCACCTTTTAAACGTCTTCAAATACAATAGGTTAAAAACTTGGTTGGGTTGCAAAAATTTTATAATTTTGCAACCCAATTTTATTATGTAAATTAAAGAAGAAGATGGATATTAAAAGAGTAGCAACAGACGCTGTGACTGAAACGATTGTAATGACAGTTGTTCACATGGATTATAAAGGTCAAGTAGCAAAAAGAATAAACGAAAAAATGCCTTTGGCTACTGTTAAAGGTTTTAGAAAAGGACAAGTGCCAAAAGATCTTGTTGAAAAACAATACGGAAAGGCCATTAAACAAGAAGAAGTTAAGAAAGTAGTTGATTTGGCTTTGGAGCGTTTTATTCAATCTGAAAGACTAAATCTTTTAGGAACTCCTCTTCCTAAAGAAAACGAAAACTTTGATTGGGATGCTGAAGAGCTAACTTTTGAGTACGAAATTGGTTTGGTTCCTAACTTCGAAATCAATTTGGAAGCAGAGAATAATATCGTAAAATATATCGTTACTGCTGATGATAAATTAATTGACGGACAGGTAGAGCGCATCCAAAAACAATTTGGAAAAGCAATTCCACAAGAAGTGGTAGCTGCAGATTCAGATTTGACAGGCACTTTCTCAAACGAAGAAAAAGGCATCAATAATACAACTACAATTTCAGTTTCAACTTTCAACAAAGCTGCCGGAGATCAATTTATAGGTAAAAAAGTTGGGGATGTAATTGCTGTAAGCACAAAAGGTTTATTTGAAGACGATCACCAATTAATGGATTACTTAAAAGTAGCTCATGATGATGTTCATGGTTTAGATGTTGAAGTAAACTTTACTATCGAGGCTATCAACGGAGCTGAATTGGCTGAATTGAACCAAGAGTTGTTTGATAAACTTTTTGGCGAAGGAAAAGTAGCTTCATTAGAAGATTTGAAAGCAAAAATTAAAGAAGATGCTGAAGCGCAATTTGCACAACAAGCAGATCAAAAATTATTGTTAGACGTTCAGGATTTTCTGATTGAAAGCACAAAATTTGATTTACCGGCAGAATTCCTTAAAAAATGGTTACAAACAGTTGGAGAGAAAAAACTTTCTGCTGAAGAAGCTGAAGTAGAATACGCAAGATCTGAAAAAGGATTGCGTTTTCAATTGATTGAAGGGAAAGCAATGGCTCAAAGCAATATCCAAATTACATTTGAAGATTTGAAAGCATTTACAACAAACGCAATCAAACAACAAATGGCTCAATTTGGTCAAACAAACCCAACTGACGAAGAAGTACAAGGAATCGTGGCTAGAGTTTTGTCTAACCAAGAAGAAGTAAAAAGACTTTCTGAGCAAGTTGTAGCTGAGAAATTGTTGGAAGTTTTTAAAGAAAAAGCAAACCCAACAACAAAAGAAGTTACTTACGAAGAATTTATTGCCGCTTCTTACGGAGAATAATTTTGAATAAAGGTCAGAAGAAAGTAGTAAAGTCAAAAAATACAGACGAAAACTTTAGTTGTTTTTATTTGAAATTTTAAGATTTTATTACAGATACTGAAAGATAAAAAATAGTTATATTTGAGCGTCAAGAGAAATTTTCCTTTGACGCTCATTTTTTTGTTTCAGGCTTTTATAGTTTTTGTTTTATTTGGAAAAGCAAAGCAACTTTAAAATTGAAACAAAAAGAAGACAAATTGACATCCTCGTGTAAAAAGGTATGAACTTTGTTTGATAGGTTTAAGTCTCTTTTGAGACTTTGGACTTTCAAACTTTTAAACTAAAAATATGAACTACGGTAAAGAATTTAAAAAATTTGCTACAAAGCACCAAGGAGTAAACGCTATGTACTACGATAAGATCGTAGCAGCGATGAATCCTACCAATATGACTCCTTACATTATCGAAGAGCGTCAGTTGAATATTTCTCAATTGGATGTTTTTTCAAGATTAATGATGGACAGAATTATCTTTTTAGGGACTGGTATCGACGATCAAATCGCCAATATCGTTCAGGCGCAATTATTATTTTTAGAAAGTGCCGATGCTTCAAAAGACATTCAAATATACCTAAATTCTCCGGGAGGAAGCGTTTACGCAGGATTAGGAATTTATGACACGATGCAATACATCAAGCCAGATGTGGCTACAATTTGTACAGGTATGGCAGCCTCAATGGGAGCTGTTTTATTGTGTGCAGGAGCAGCAGGAAAACGTTCGGCTTTGCCGCACTCGAGAGTAATGATTCACCAACCATCAGGAGGAGCACAAGGAGTTGCGACTGACATGGAAATCAATTTACGCGAAATGTTGAAACTGAAAGATGAGTTGTACAATATTATTTCGCATCATTCAGGACAAACTTTTGACAGAGTGCATAAAGACAGTGAACGTGATTACTGGATGAAAGCTGACGAAGCAAAAGAATACGGAATGATTGACGAAGTGTTGAGAAGAGGATAATTTTTTAAGGTTCAAAGTTACAAAGGCACTGAGGTTCTGAGTGCTTCTTCTTTGAGATTAAAAAAGAATATAAAAATAAAAAGTGTAAAGAGGCTAAGTTTCTGGGATTAGAAAAAAATCTTAGAAACTTAGTAGCTTAGCAACTTAGTAACTAAAAAAGAATGGCTAAAGTAGTATTAGAATGTTCGTTTTGTGGAAGAAAGAAGCCAGAAACCAATTTATTAATTGCAGGGATTAATGCACATATTTGTGATAAGTGTATTGAGCAAGCACACGGAATTGTATTAGAAGAATTAAAATCAAGCGGAAGCGCAAAATTAGTTGGAGACTTAATATTAAAGAAACCAAAAGAAATTAGAGCTTTCTTAGATCAATACGTTATTGGTCAGGATCAGACCAAAAAAGTAATGTCGGTTGCGGTTTACAATCACTACAAACGTTTAATGCAGCAGCAATTAGACGACGAAGTAGAGATTGAAAAAAGTAACATCATCATGGTGGGACAAACCGGAACCGGAAAAACATTGGTCGCTAAAACGATCGCAAAAATGTTAGATGTTCCTTTGGCTATTGTTGATGCAACGGTACTTACAGAAGCAGGTTATGTGGGCGAAGATGTCGAAAGTATTTTGACACGTTTGCTGCAGGCTGCTGATTATGATGTAACCAAAGCCGAAAGAGGAATCGTTTTTATTGATGAAATTGATAAAATCGCCCGTAAGAGTGATAATCCATCGATAACACGTGATGTTTCGGGAGAAGGTGTGCAACAAGCATTATTGAAATTATTAGAAGGGACAGTTGTAAATGTACCGCCAAAAGGAGGTCGTAAACATCCAGACCAAAAGTTTGTTGAGGTTAACACCCAAAACATTTTGTTTATTGCAGGTGGTGCTTTTGATGGAGTAGAACGTATTATTTCGAAACGTTTAAACCGTCAGGCTGTTGGATATTCTACCTCTAAAAATGTAGACAATATCGACAAAGACAATTTATTGCAATATATTATTCCGAAGGACATTAAAGATTTCGGATTAATTCCGGAAATTATTGGTCGTTTACCAGTTTTGACACACATGGATCCTTTAGACAGAGAAACATTGCGTGCCATCCTGACACAGCCTAAAAATGCTCTGATCAAACAATATCAAAAGTTATTTTTGATGGATGAAGTAGAATTTAGCATTACCGATGAAGCATTAGATTTTATTGTAGACAAAGCGTTAGAATACAAATTAGGAGCTCGTGGATTGCGTTCGTTATGCGAAGCGATTTTGACAGACGCCATGTACGAATTGCCAAGTTCAGATGATAAAATACTAACAATTGACAGAGAATATGCTGAACATACTTTGAGTAAAAATTTACTAAAAAGAATGGAAATTGCTTCGTAATTAGCAATTGATTTCGATATAATTCTAAAAACCTGCTTCTTTACTGGAGTAGGTTTTTTTTGCATTTTTTTAAATGGCTTTCGACCTTTCTTCTAGTTTTAAAAATGATGAAAACTAAACGTTCTCTTTAGCCCTGATCGTAACGGCATCCTATTGTTGCGGGGTTCGCAACAATAGATATAGTGAAGAGCAGGAGGAGTCGTGTTGTTGAAACCAGATTTCCTGCTTCTGAAAAAAACTACTGCACCCTAAACTTCTCCCGATATTCAATGGGTTTCATTCCGACCATTTTATAAAAAACCTTTCGGAATGCTTTTGGGTCAGTGTAACCTATTTTTTCGATGATCTCAGAAATCGAAAGTTGGGTTTGTTCGAGATATTTTTTAGAACTTTCTACGCGTATATTTTGTAAATATTCAATAGGAGGAATTCCGGTAACTTGCTTAAATCGTCGGGTCATGTTTCGGGTACTGGCGGGAATGTCTTTGGTGATTTCCTCTAGTTTTTCAATAGTGCTGTATTGATTTTCGATTTTTTGCTGCAGCATGGCTACCAGATTGTCGTTGTGCAAATGATTGGGTCTAAAAGTACTGAAATAGCTTTGCTTGTAGCGGTTTAAATCAATAGAGAAAATCTTTGCAATCTGAACGGCAATTTCGTTTCCGCAATATTTCTGAACCAGCAAAATCAGTAAATGAAACGTTGACGTCGAGCCGCCACTGGTATATAAACTTCCATCTGCCGTTAATGTTTCCTCCGATTTTAATTTTACTAACGGAAAAGCTTTTGTAAAGGCACTACAGGCATCAACATGTGTAGTAGCGAGTTTCTCGTTAAGTAGTCCAGAAGCGGCAAACAAAAAAGCGCCCGTACAAAAACTCGCCAGTTCTGCTCCAGACCGATGTTGCTTTTGTAACCAGGGAATAAACATTTTATTCTTGGCAATCATCTCACTCATGTTGTCGGTGGTAAAAGCGGGAATCAAAATGAGGTCTAAATTTACATCTGAATCCTGAATAGACCGCACTTCATAACCAAAGAGCTGTTTCTGAGTTATTTGCTCAGCCGATTGAAAAGTCATTATTTCAAAAGGCTTTTCGTTTTCGTTATGTAGTTTATTGGTCGTTTCAAAAACTTCTAAAATGGCTGCTATACTTAATAATTTATAGTCGTGCGGAATAATTAAACCTACTTTCTTACTCATGATTTTAGCTTTTAGAATGTAACGAAGATATAAATTTTGTCTTAAATGACCCTAAAGTTGACTTTTTATGTAGTTTAATGTCGGTTTTGAAATTTTAAATTTGTCTTGAATAATTTGTAATTTTATTAAAAATGACAACAAAAATTTTCCTGAACCTTCCTGTTAAAGATTTAAATCGGACCATCGCATTTTTTACCCAATTAGGATTTTCGTTCAATCCAAAATTTACAAATGAAAAAGGCACTTGTTTGGTTATTGGCGAAAATAGTAATGTAATGCTTTTGGTTGAAGAGTTTTACAAAACCTTTACTAAAAAGGAAATTTGCAATACCGCTACCACAAGCGAAGTTATTATTTCGATAGCTGTTGAAACTCGCGCACAAGTAGATGAAATGATCGAAAAAGTTATCAAGGCCGGTGGTTCAGAATACATGAAGGTGCAGGATTATGGCTGGATGTATCATCGCACTTTTCTGGATATGGATGGTCATCATTGGGAGGTTTTCTTTATGGATGAAACTCAGATGCCACAGATGAATTAGTGTTTTTTTAAACAAGAAATTTAAAGTATGATAACTGTACAAACTACTGTAAATGCCCAGATTGATATAGTTTGGGAATACTGGACAATTCCGGAACATATTCAGAAATGGAATAATCCCACTGATGATTGGCATACGCCATATATAGAGAACGATTTGAGGCCAGAAGGGAAATTCAAATACACGATGGCTACCAAAGATAAAAGGGTCTCTTTTGATTATGAAGGAATTTATACTCAAGTCGAACATTTTTCTCTTATAACATACAAACTTTACGACAACAGAATAGGGAGTGTTCAGTTTGAAGATCAAGATAATCAGGTAAAAATCACAGAAATATTTGAACCCAATAAAGAAAATCCTGAAAGTGAGCAAGAGCAATTTTGCCAGGGAGTTATTGATAATTTCAAAAAGTATGTTGAAGCCAACTCAGGGACTAAGCAAATAATCAAAAACAGCGAGGTAACTGAATTTCTAGACCAACTTAACCATCCGCTTAGAGAAGAAATAGAGGAATTAAGAAAGATCATTTTAGCATCAAATAAAAATTTGACTGAAAATATAAAATGGAATGCACCAAATTATTGCTTTGAAAAAGATGACCTAATTACAATGAAGATAAAGCCTGTAAGCACTCAAATTCAATTGATTTTTCATAGAGGAGCAAAAAAGCAAGAACAGCCGAAGGGCAAATTGATTGCCAATAACAGTAAAATGTTAGTATGGAAAGAAAACGACAGAGCCATCATCACTTTTAAAAACAGCCAAGAAATTGAAATTGGAAAAGTGGAACTGGAAAAAATTATAAACGAATGGATAAAAGCCACGAAAAATAAATAAATCTTTTAAATAGAAATAATATGATTACAATAAAAACAACGATTAATGCACCAATAGAAAAGGTCTGGCAGTTCTGGACATTGCCAGAACATATTACAAAATGGAGTTTTGCTTCTCCCGATTGGCATAGTCAATATGCAGAAAATGATTTGAGAGTTGGAGGAAAATTTACCACCAACATGGCTGCTAAAGATAGCAGTATGAGTTTTGACTTTGAGGGAGAATATACGTTGGTACAACAAAACGAAGCCATTCAGTATAGAATAGGCGACGGAAGAAAAGTTGAAATTACATTTAAAGAGACTCCAGATGGAGTGGAAATAATTGAAAGTTTCGATCCTGAAACACAAAATCCTGAAGAAATGCAACGCGCAGGATGGCAGGCAATTTTGGATAATTTTAAAAAGTATGTTGAGAATAATTAGTTTTTTAAAGGGATAATAAATTTTTTGAGCTAAACTTAAATTGTATTATAGGGCATCGCTGGAACATATTATTCATGGATTTTGATAAAATACCTAAATAAATTAGATATGGAAACATTAGATTTTACAATTAGAATCAAGGCCACAGTAGAAAAAGTCTGGTCTGTTTTATGGGAGGATGAGACCTACAAAAAATGGACAACATCTTTTTGCGAAGGATCTTACGCAGTGAGCGATTGGAACGAAGGCAATACAATACATTTCATGTCTCCAGACGGACGAGGAATGTATAGTATTATAGAAACGAAAAACCATAATGAGTACATGGCTTTTAAGCATATTGGCGAAATCAAAGATTTTAAAGAACTGCCAATCGATGAAGAGACCAAAAAATGGAGTGGCGCAAGAGAAACCTATCGATTGATTCCTGATGGCGAGTTTACTGTTTTGATAGCGCAGGTGGATGTGGTAGAAAAATACATGGACTATTTTAAACAAGCTTTCCCAAAAGGTTTAGAAATAGTAAAACAACTTTCAGAAGCGTAAAAAACAATACAAAAACTATAAAAATATCAAATCATGGCAACAACAGTAAACCCTTATTTAATTTTTAACGGAAAAGGCGAAGAAGCATTTTTATTTTACAAATCAGTTTTTGGAGGAGAATTTCCGTATATCGGAAAATTCAAAGACGGGCCAGCAGAAGAAGGAGATGAAGTACTTTCTGACGAAGATTCAAACAGAATTATGCACGTTTCGCTGTCTGTTGGAAATACAATTTTAATGGGCAGTGACAGTCATCCAAAATTTGGAGAAGTAGGTTTTGGAGATAATTTCTCAGTTTCTATCAATACCGAAAGTACCGATGAAGCAGACAGAATTTTTAACGGACTTTCAGCTGGAGGCAAAGTCGAAATGCTGATGAATAAAACGTTCTGGGGTGCTTATTTCGGAATGTTTAAAGACAAATTCGGAATCAATTGGATGGTCAATTTCGATGAAAACGAACACAACCAATAATGTAAAAGTTATGTTATTCTAATACAGAAACATAATTGTTAAATTAATTCAGAAAGTACATCTTTATGTGCTTTTTGTTTACAAAAAAACAAAGGATATACTTTTTTATCAACAATAGATTGTCGATTTTTGTCGCTTCAAAAATCAATACAGCTAAAATGGCGATAGAAGATAAAGAGATTATTTTACTAAAAGTTTCAGGTCACGACAAACCGGGGGTAACTGCGGGTTTAACATCCGTATTGGCAACGTATGACGCTATTATTTTAGATATCGGTCAGGCCGATATTCATGACACACTTTCGTTGGGAATTTTGTTCGAAATTCAGGCTGGTTCTACTTCAGGGCCTGTGCTAAAAGACCTGTTGTTTAAGGCGTACGAACTAGAAATTAAAGTAAAATTTATTCCGGTTTCTATTGATGATTACGAAAAGTGGGTAAAATCGCAGTCGACACAACGGTACATTATAACCGTTTTGGGCGAAAAATTAGCCGCTTCACAGCTGGCTGGCGTAACCAAAATAGTATCAGATCAGGACCTGAATATTAACTCTATTATACGATTAACCGGCAGAACTTCTGTGGTAGAAATCGAGCAATATCCACGTTCCTGCATACAATTATCGGTAACAGGAAATATTGTAGACAAGATCGCCATGACGGCAAGTTTTATGGAGATTTCCAGAACTTTAGACGTCGATATTTCTTTTCAGGAAGATAATATTTACCGCAGAAACAGACGCTTGGTTTGTTTTGACATGGATTCTACCCTAATTCAGGCAGAAGTAATAGACGAGCTGGCCGAACTACACGGAGTAGGCGAGCAGGTAAAAGCAATTACAGAAGCGGCAATGAATGGCGAAATTGATTTTAACGAAAGTTTCAAAAAACGCATGGCCCTGTTAGAAGGCCTCAGTGAAGACGTATTGCAAACCGTTGCCGAAAATCTTCCTATTACAAAAGGCGCACACCGCTTGATGAAAGCCTTAAAATATTACGGCTATAAAACTGCCATTTTATCGGGAGGATTCACCTATTTTGGACACTATTTGCAAAAAGAGCTGGGCATCGATTATGTGCATGCCAACCAACTCGAAATTAAAGATGGCAAACTAACTGGCAAATATTTGGGCGACATCGTAGACGGCCTTAAAAAAGCCGAACACCTAAAAGCAATTGCCGAAAAAGAAGGCATACACATCAACCAAACCATTGCTGTTGGAGACGGCGCCAACGATTTGCCAATGCTCAATTTGGCTGGCCTCGGCATCGCTTTTCACGCCAAACCAAAAGTAAAAGAAAACGCCGCAAGCTCGATCTCTAGCCTCGGTCTCGATGGTGTTTTGTACCTATTGGGCTACCACGACCGATACATCGACATGATGTAAAGGCATTAAATAACACAAATTACGTCATACTGAGGAACAAAGAATCTCCGTAAGTAGCTCGACAATCAAATACAAAAACCTTAGATTGTTTTAGGTCTAAGGTTTTTTTATGGGCATGCCCCGCAGAAAAAGCGGGTCGGGCTATCCGTTACAATCTTTTGTGCCGAACCCCGGCACAAAAGGATTTTCACTCCTATCCCTCATGCGATCTTGTATTCATAACACCATTTTTTGTTCAACACGCCAAATTTCACATCCCAGACGTAAAATTTCACGTTAAAGACGCCAAATTTCACATCGCTGACGTGAAATTTCACATCACGGATGTAAAACTTCACGTCAAAGACGCCAAATTTCACATCATAGACGTCAAATTTCACATCACGGATGTAAAACTTCACGTCAAAGACGCCAAATTTCACATCACAGACGTGAAACTTCACATCGCTGATGCCAAATTTGGCCTATAAATCTGTTGAGATAAAGAGTTATTGAAAATGGTTAGCAGTTTTGCTACAGCACAAAAGAGCACAATACTGTGCTATGCCTTCTTAGTCTCTTACGGTAGTTTTTTAAATAATACAGTCAGTAGGGTTTTATGCCTACATCTCCTTCAACTGCTCCAAATAGTCTCTTTGGTTCGAGAGTCTCGGAATTTTGTGTTGTCCGCCTAGTTTGTCTCTTTCCTTTAGCCAATCATAAAATAAATTTTCGCGCGCCACATTAATCACCAAAGGATTTAGCGTCATATTGTTGTAGCGTTTGGCTTCGTAGTCAGAGTTTAAGGTTTGCAAAGTCTCGTCTAGCACTTTCTGGAAAAGTCCAACATCAGCTGGTTTTTTCTTAAATTCAATCATCCATTCGTGAGCACCTTTTTCTTTGTCTTGCATAAAAATAGGGGCAACGGTGTAATCAATTACTTCGGTTTGGGTAATTTCGCAGGTTTTGGCGATCGCCTGATCGGTATTTTCGACCATTAATTCTTCTCCAAACACATTAATATGATGTTTGGTTCTACCTGTAACCCTTATTCTGTAAGGGTTTAAAGATGTAAAACGTACCGTGTCGCCAATCAAATAACGCCACAATCCAGAATTGGTTGTAATGACAATCGCGTAGTTTTTATTGAGCTCTACATCGGCCAGACGCACTATCTTTTGGTTTGGAGTTTCAAAAGTATCCATCGAAATAAATTCGTAGAAAATCCCGTAATCCAGCATCAGCAATAAATCACAGGAGTTATTAAGGTCCTGAATGGCAAAAAAACCTTCAGAGGCATTATAAATTTCGTAGTATCTGAAATCTTTGCTTGGTAATATTTTTTTGTATTGTTCTTTGTACGGAGAAAAACTCACACCACCATGAAAATAAACTTCCAGATTGGGCCAGAGTTCCAATAAGTTGCTTTTGCCTGTATTTTCTAACACCTTATTCATAAGCACCAGCATCCAGGATGGAACACCCGCAAAACTGGTTACATTTTCATTTTTTGTTTCATTGATAATCGCCGCAATTTTTGATTCCCATTCGGTCATCAACGAAGTCTTATTACTCGGAGTACTGCTGAATTCGGCCCAAATAGGCATGTTTTCAATCAGAATTGCAGATAAATCGCCAAAGAAAGTATTGTTGTTCTCGTAAATTTGAGAGCTTCCGCCCAAGCGAAGACTTTTGCCTAAAAACAATTCCGAATCTTCGTTGTTATTCAAATACAAACAAAGCAAATCTTTGCTGCCTTTATAATGGCAGTCTTCCAGAGCCTCATTACTTACAGGTATAAATTTACTTTTGGCATTGGTGGTTCCGCTGGATTTGGCAAACCATTTTATCGGAGTTTCCCAAATTACATTTTGCTCACCCTGACGCGTACGCTCGATCAAAGGTTGCAATTCTTCGTAAGTGGCAATAGGTACTCTTTCGGCAAAGGTGGTATACGATTTAATCGAAGAAAACTCATATTGTTTTCCAAATATGGTGTGTTCAGCAGACTGCACTAAATTATGCAGCAGCTCTTCCTGAACTTCATTAGGATATTTTAGAAAAAGCTCTATTTGATGAATTCGTTGTTTGAGAACCCAAGAAGCAAATGAGTTGATTATAGATAAAGGCATGGATTATTATAAATTTTAGATTTTAGATTTCTGATTCAATTATAGGTAGTAAAGCCAGAAATTTAAAATTTGAATATCGATATACAAATACTAACTTTGTGATTGTATCAAAAATAGTATTTTTTTACAAAAAACAATTTAATTTTAGTAAAGATTCCAATTCAAAAGCGAAATTAATTCTTATAAATTCAAGGCAGGAAGAAGAATCTAAAATCTATATTCAACAATTTAAAATCAGATGACATACCAAGGCGTACTTACAAAAATGCAAACCGAAATTGGCGATCCTATTCAATATTACCTTGTTTTTGAAGATAGTTTCTTGAATATGAATCAGTTATTGAGTAAGGAAATCGAAATAAATTTTGTGGGTTACCAATGCCTAAATTGCAATAAAAAGAAAAAAATATTTAGACAAGGTTTTTGCTACGATTGTTTTTATTCAAGCCCGGCGGTAGGCGACTGGATTATGAGACCCGAATTAAGTACTGCACATTTGGGTATTGCAGATCGAGATTTGGTTTACGAAGAAAAAGTGCAATTGCAGCCCCATGTGGTATATTTGGCTTCGTCAAGCGAAATAAAAGTAGGTGTAACGCGCAAAACACAAGTGCCCACTCGATGGATTGATCAGGGAGCGACTCAGGCAATTGCAATCGTTGAAGTGCCAAACCGCTACTTGGCAGGAATTACCGAGGTAGCACTCAAGGAGCATTATGCAGATAAAACCAATTGGAGAAAAATGCTTCAGAATACAGCTGAAACTTTTGATTTATTGGAAGAAAAAGCAAAAGTAGAACGCTTGATCCCGTCAGAAGTTCAGGAATATTTTTATGCCCAAAAAGAGGATGTATACCAATTGCATTATCCGGTTTTAAACTATCCTGGTAAAGTGGCGAGTTTAAATTTAGACAAAACACCTTCTTTTCAGGGAAAACTGGTAGGTATCAAAGGACAATATTTAATTTTTGAAAATGGTACCGTTTTTAATATTCGTGGTTCCGAAGGATATATTGTGACCATCAACATCTAGTTTTATCAGTAAACGGTCGTCTGTTTACTTCTAACGGTCTAATATTTTTTGGGTTACGATGATAATTATCGTATTTTTAACTTTTCAACAATAAGAAAATGTAAATTTTGATACATTTGATTACAATTTTGTAATAATTGCTTGTTAGAAGAATTTAATTTTAGAAAAAAAAAGAACCTAGCTTTGAATAGGTTAATTTTTGTTTTTTTTAAATTTAATATAGAGATTGTATAATTCTTTAAAATCGTTTAACGGATGAGTGTTTTAGGCAAAATAAATCATTTTAGAAGAGGTGTAATGCGCAATCTGACCAAGAATATTGGGAAATCTAAATTGGATGGAAGTATTTTTTTGGTCGATAAAAACGACGTTAAAAGAGTCTTGATTTGCAGACCTAACGGGCGATTAGGAAACCTTCTTTTGATTACGCCTCTTGTTCAGGAAGTAAGCGAAATGTTTCCAAATTGTAAAATAGATTTGTTTGTTAAGGGAACATTAGCACCTATTATATTTGAAAATTATGATCATGTTGCCAAAACAATTCACTTGCCTAAAAAACCTTTTAAAAGTTTAGGAGAATATTTTAGTGTTTGGATTTCATTGAAAAGACAAAAATACGATGTGGCAATAAATGTAGATCAAAACTCTTCATCTGGAAGACTGGCCACACAATTTTCTAATGCCAAATACAAATTTTACGGTGATTTGATCAATGAAGAAGAATCTCCTAAAAACGATTATGACCATATTGCAAAATATCCAGTGTATAATTTCAGAAACTACCTGTCAAAATTAGCACTTAAAACGAGTAATAAGATAATTGCTCCTTTAGATCTAAAATTGAGTACCTCTGAGCTATTAGAAGGAAAAAAGTTACTCGTTAGTATGACAGACGAATCTAAAAAGACCATTTGTATTTTTACTTATGCCACAGGTACTAAATGTTTCTCGGAGAATTGGTGGGAGGATTTTTATGCAGCATTAAAAAAAGTATACAATACTTATAATATCATAGAAATTTTACCTGTCGAAAATGTATCGCAAATTGCTTTTCAGGCGCCCACATTTTATAGTAAAGATATTCGTGAGATAGGCAGTGTTATTGCAAATGCCGACTTGTTTATTGGCGCTGACAGCGGGATCATGCATCTGGCAAGCGCAGTTCATACGCCTACAGTAGGATTGTTTTCAGTATCCAATCTTAAAAAATACGAGCCGTATGATAATTGCAGCATCGGAATTGATACCAATACAGTTCTTCTGGAAGATTATTTTAAAATTATCGATTCTATTTTGAATAACGGCAAATTAAAATACTATTCTAAAGCAGTATAGAAAGTAGTAGATCATTCATAGAAATACGAAAGAATAATTAAAAAACTATCAAATTATCTTTTCAGCTAATACTTAAAAAAGAAAGGCCAATCAAATTTGATTGGCCTTTTACTTTTAATCCTGCTTATTTTATTTCTTCTTCTTAAACAGTCCGTTTAGTAAGTCCCCAGCTTTTTTGGTTACTTCCTCGGTCTTTTTTTCTTTTTCTGTTGCCGCACCTTTTGTGGTGTCTTTGGCTTTGGTGTTTTTATTGATTAAGTCTGTCAGGGCTGAGGTGCCTTTTTGAGTCAGCTTTTGTTTTTGCTGATTAGCGACCTGACTGGCCAAACTGCTAACCGCACTTTTCATGTCTGTACTAATTTTTGGAGTCGAAAAATTACCTGTGATCAATGCGTTTACCGGAATGTTTTCCAGTTTCGCAGCATCGGCAGGTGACATTTTAGCAATAAAAGCATTTGCTTCAGATCCTAAATATTTGGCTGGAACATCCAGTTTTAAATTGTAATTCATCGTCTGATCAAAACCGTGAGTTCCTCCAATGGTTGCTTTAATATCTTGGTATTTGATGTCAAATGGTTTTACGTTTACTTTTCCGTTATCAAAAGTCAAAGCCATTTTCAGGTCGTTAAGATTCAATTTATTCACGTCAAGAAATTTGATATTCGATCCTAAAGCACTCAACAAGGTAGAATTTTTAGCATTTACAGTCGTAGAAAGCAATTGCCCAAGTAAATCTCCAGAAATCGATTTTAAGTCGGGAGTTAACTCCTTAGCATCTAAATTTCCATTTAGTTTTATAGTCGAATTTAATTTTCCATTAATGATTCCTGCTATCGGAGCGATTTTTTTCATCATATCCAATTGCGTAAAAGTTTGCGCAATATCTACTTGATTAAATCCTAAACTCATGTCAAAAGTCGGTACTTTAGTTTTGGTAGAAACAGCTCCGTTCAAACCAATTGTTCCTCCAAAAATAGAAGTTTTAAAGTTTTCTAAGGTTGCTTTTTCATCTTTAATAAGCAATCTTCCCGATACATCTTTTAGCTTTAAATTATCATATAAAACAGTAGTAGCTTTAGCATTTAAAGTACAGTTTAAAAAAGCCGGAATTTTCATAGCTTCTGTAGGCTTGGCCTCTGTTTTTTCGGTTGCAGGTTCTCCGGTAGTCATAAAATCGTCCACCGCCAATTGGTTAGAACTCATATTAAAGTTACCTTTCAGCTCTTGTTTTTTAAACATAAAACCATAGAAATTTTCTAATACCCCATTGATGGCAATATCACTTTTTCCGGTAGTAGCATTAAATTTCTTTAAATTAATTTTTGCCGGATCAAACACAACTTCAGCAATGCTGATGTTCATCGATTTGTTGTTTTCATCGGTGTATTTAAAGCCGGACAAACTCATTGTTCCCGCATTTTTGATGTTTTCATATTGGCTTTTTTCTACCGAAGCCATGTCAAATTCTGTTGTAACATCTGCCTTCAAAATACCTGCCAACGGTTTGTCCATTTTTATAGGATAAGCTTTAGAAAGGTTAGCCAAATTGATCGTACCTTTTAGAGCTGCTTTTACGTAAGGATTAACCGTAATGTTTTTAACATTCGCTTTGGCGCTAAAAACATCCTGATCAATTTTAAACGAAAGTTTATCCAAATTAACATAAGTATCATTTAGGATTCCTGTTTCGTTAATGATTTTGGTGTCAATTACAATATTCTCAACCGATTTTGGTAAGTTCGGATATTGAAAAGAGGCATTGTGTGAAGCAATCGCAATATTAAATTTAGGAACCGTTGTATCTGTCAATTGTCCTTTTGCAAAACCAACAATTGTAAAATCACCTGTGGTTTTTACCCCATCTAAACTTGAGGCATAGGCCGAAGGAATCAAACCTAAGAAGTTGGTAAATGATGAAGTTGGCGTTTTAAATTTCAAATCATAAACCTGACCTGCTTCTACCATCTGAATAAAACCATCAAATTCTAGCGGCAACTGATTTATCAAGGCTTTGTTCTCTTTAAAAGTATATTTGCTTTGCTCTAAATCTATTCCTAAAACGGCATCCAGAGTCAATGCTATTTTTTTCATATAATTGACTTTGTCCATGTCCAGCGAAACTTTTGCTGTCGTTTTGGTATTCAAGTCTAATTTTGAATTGGTAAAATCACCCGTTCCTTCGTGGTTAAGGCTGTCAATTACCATTTTTATTTTAGAACTTTCATCAAAATACCTAAAAGTAAAATTCTCAATTTTATAATTTTGAATTTTTAATGAAAGAGGTTTGCTTTCTTCTTCTTTTGCTGTTTTTTCTTGGTCTTTTAGCGCAATATCAAAATTTCCAACACCATCTTTATTAAAGATAATATTGATCAAACCCTTTTCGGAGGTAATTCCCTGAATATTTAAAGGCTCTTCTTTTCCTTTGAAAAGCTCTTTAATACTCATCTTTAAATTCAATTCGCCTAATGAAACCAAAGTATCACCTTCAAAAGGAGCTTTGTTTATAATGGCTAATTTTTCGATAGAAACAGTTGCATTTGGAAAGTTCTTGAACAAACTTAGATCAGCATCTGCAAAACTTACTTTGGCATCGACACTTTCGTTAATGGCTTCTGTAATTTTTGCTTTTATTTCATCCTTGAAAAAATATGGAATAGCAAATAAAGCAGCAATAAGCACCACTATGACGATTCCGGCGATTTTTAAAACTTTTTTAAACATAATTTATATTGGATTTTGGGGTTTTAAATGGATACTAATGCATACAAAAATAACTTTTTTTACGTGAGTTCCAAGATAAAATTTTCATAAAAAGTAAGAAATATTTTATTTTTGTTAAATAAAAAAAATCCGTTTGAATTGATACTCAAACGGATTATTAATGATTTTATGTTATTTTACTGAATTTTTAGTCCAAATGGCATCATGGCCTGAACGCCTTTTTTGTTTTGATACCTTTTGATTTGTTCTATCAAAATATAATTTTCTTCGCCAATTTCTTCTTTTATAAACGCTTCTTTAGATTTTGCAAAAGGCAAATTAGACAAAAGATCATCTAAGTTTTTCTCGTATTCAGGATAGTTTTGTGTACTATAGCTTTTGATTTTTGCCATTTTAGCAGCTTCTGCAATGGCATCATTTAATCCTCCAATTTTATCTACCAATCCTATTTTTAAGGCTTCAGAACCTGACCAAACTCTTCCTTGCGCAATGGCATCTACTTGTGCAAAAGTCATTTTTCGGCCTTGTGCTACACGAGTCACAAAAGTATTATAAATGTTTTCAACTCCTTCTAGTGTAAAGGCTTTAAACTTTTCATCAACAGGCACAAACGGACTGTAATTAGCTGCGTTTTCATGTGTTTTTACTTGTTCCGTATTAACTCCTAATTTAGTAGCCAGTGAAGTAAAGTTGGGCAAAACTCCAAAAACACCTATAGAACCTGTTATCGTATTGTTTTCTGCAAAAATTTTATTGGCATTGCAAGCAATATAATAGCCGCCAGAAGCTGCGTAGTTACCCATAGAAACCACTACTGGTTTGATTTTTTTCGTAATTTCAATTTCTCTCCAGATCAAGTCTGAAGTCAGAGCGCTTCCGCCTGGACTATCAATTCTTAGCACAATTGCTTTTACGTCTTCATTTTTTCTGGCTTCCTGCAATGACCGACGCATTGCACCTTCTCCGATCACGGTTACATCTCCTTCGCCACTTTCAATTTCGCCTTGAGCGTAAATAATCGCAATTTGATCGCTTGAAATATCTGTTAAAGCTGTTGTCACGTTATTTTGAGTGTAATCTAAAATCGAAATTTTATTGTAATCATCATCTCCGGTCACTTTTAATGCTTTTTTGATGTCGTTATGATACACATCTTCATAAGCTACAATATCTACCAAATGTTGCGCTTTTGCCATTTCTGGCGTTCTAGCTAACAGTCCGTTGGCGATTTCATTCAGTTTTGGTAGCGAAATATTACGACTTTTTGCAATATCGCTGGCAACAGTACTCCAAAGTGAGTTGAGAAGCGCCGTAATTTGTTCTCTATTGGCATCGCTCATTTTATTTTCTAAGAAAGGTTCTACCGCACTTTTGTATTTTCCGTGGCGAATAACTTCCATGTGAATACCTGATTTTTCTTGAAAATCTTTAAAAAACATCACTTCAGAAGAAAGTCCTTTAAAGTCTAAATCTCCCGCCGGATTCAGATAAATAGTGTTGGCAACGGAGTTTAAATAATACTCTTTTTGGGAATAAGTATTGGCATACGCCCAAACAAATTTGCCCGATTTTTTGAAGCTTTCCAGAGCATTTCTTAAGTCTTTATATTGCGCTAAGCCTAATGATGATTGGTCATTTAGAATTGATATTCCTTTTATTTTTTCATCTTTTTTTGCGGCTTCGATAGCATTGATTACATCGGTTACACCAACTCCTTTTTGGCCGGAGAAAACCGTTACCCAAGGATCTTTGTATTTTCCGGCATAGTCATTTTGAATGTTTTTTAAATCAAGTTCTATAACAGAATCTGCTTTAACAGAGACTTTATCATCTCCTCCAAAAATTGCTCCTATAAGGACTATACCAAAAAAGGATAACATAATAAAAACAAAAATGCCAATAACTGTGGCGATTATATTTCCAAGAAATTTCATAAATATATTTTTTTAATAAGTATCAAAAAAGGTTGGTTCGTTACAAATATAATCTAAAAATGTTGAAATTTTTAACGGTAAAAAACAAGTCATTATTTTGAACCATACATGTTATTTGAATGTGAATGACTAATTCGAGACAAGAACTATTCTCTTGAAAATAAAGTAAGTAGTGCGGATAATTTTTATAAAAATATATTTTTTGGTCTGATAAAAACAACTTGCTCGATGGTCTTCTTGTGTTGATGCATCACTATCTCAGTAAATAATACGATCAATTCTAAAATAGTTTTAGTTAATTTGCATTAATTATGAAATCACAGCATCAGGTCGTTTTATCAATAGGCAGCAATCAGGGAAATCGGTTAGAAAACATCCAAACGTGTATCAATTTGATACATCAGGGAGTGGGAACTGTAATTAAGGTTTCTAAACTTTACGAAACGCCAGCCTGGGGTTTTGAGAGTGATGCATTTTATAATTGTGCGTTGGTTGTACATAGTTATGCATCAGCACAAAAAATATTGAATCAGGTTTTGAAAATTGAAAAGCAACTGGGCAGAATTCGTTCGGGCGAGCAAGGTTACCAATCTAGAATTATTGATGTTGATTTGATTGCTTTTGATTACGAAATTATAGAATCGGAGAAATTAAAAGTGCCGCATCCTTTGATGCAAAATCGAAATTTTGTTTTGCTGCCCATGCAGGATTTAAAATTGGATTGGAAACATCCTATTTTTCAAAAAACAGTCTCCGAGTTGATTGCTATCACACCAGACGATAGTATTTGCAGTGTGGTGCAGAATTTGAAAGACCCGCTGAAGGAAATTCCGTTAGAAACCTTCAATTATATTGCTTTTGAAGGTAATATTGGTGCGGGAAAAACTACTTTGGCACACAAAATCGCCGAAGATTTTAATGCAAAAACAGTTTTAGAACGTTTTGCCGACAATCCTTTTTTACCTAAATTTTATAAAGACCAAAACCGATATGCTTTTCCGCTCGAAATGTCTTTTTTGGCCGATCGTTATCAGCAGTTATCAGATGATTTGGCACAATTTGATTTGTTTAAGGATTTTATTGTAGCCGATTATCATATTTTCAAATCCTTAATTTTTGCTAAAATCACACTGGCAGAAGACGAATATCGTTTGTACCGCAACTTATTTGATATTATTTATAAAGAAATGCCAAAGCCGGATTTGTACATTTATTTGTATCAAAATACAGAGCGATTATTGCAAAATATTAAAAAACGAGGACGCCATTACGAGCAAAATATAGCAGCCGATTATTTAGATAAAATCAATAACGGGTATTTAGAATACATTAAATCCCAAACCGACTTGAATGTACTGATCATTGATGTTTCAGATCGTGATTTTGTAAAAAAACACGAGGATTATCTTTTTATTTTGGAGGAAATTCAAAAGGTAATCGGCTGATATGACGATTAGATAATTTTTTGAATTATCCAATTAACACATTCTTATTTAGGCCAACTGAGTTTCTGAAATAAATCCCAAACTACAATTCCGGCACTTACAGCAATATTTAGAGAATGTTTGGTACCCAATTGCGGAATTTCGATACAACCATCACAAAGAGCAACGGCTTCTTGTGCCACTCCATAGACTTCATTTCCGAAAACAAGAGCATATTTCTGATCCTTTTCGACAGTAAAATCCTGAAGAAAAACGGAACTTTCAACTTGTTCAATAGCGAGTGTAATAACGTTTTCTTTTTTTAGATTTTCAATAACTTCCAAAATATTGTCGTGGTGTTCCCAAGCAACAGTTTCGGTGGCGCCAAGAGCAGTTTTATGAATTTCTTTGTTTGGAGGCGTAGCCGTGATCCCGCACAAGATTATTTTTTCGATCAAAAAAGCATCAGCAGTTCTAAAAACAGAACCAATATTATGCAAACTACGAATATCGTCTAATACTAAAATTAGAGGTGTTTTTGTCGATTTTTTAAAATCCTCAACCGACTTTCGGTCTAGTTCACTGTTTTCAAGTTTTCTCATGTGAGTTACATTCAAGTCATAAAAAAAGCTTCCAAAGATAAGGAAGCTTTTAGATTTTTTTATAATGCTTTCAGATTAGCTTTTCACTGGATCTGGTAAAACAGTACCTTTAATAGTCAATATTTTTGTTGGTTGACCTTCAGCATTAGAAGTTACAGTTACTGTTTTTGTAAAAGCACCCACTCTGTCAGTAGCATATTTTACACCAATTATACCTTTTGCTCCTGGAGCGATTGGCTCTTTTGGAGTTGTTGGTACTGTACAACCACAAGATCCTTGTGTGTTAGTAATAATTAATGGTTTAGTTCCATTGTTTACAAAAACAAATTCACGTTTACCATCAGCATTGTGAGCAATAGTTCCGTAATCGATAGTTTCTGTTTCAAAAGCCATTCCAGCTCCTTCAACTTTGGCAACTTTAGCTTTGGCTTTTTTAGTAGCTTGAGCGTTAGCAGTGGTTACTCCTAATACTGCTATCATAGCAAATAAAATTATTTTTTTCATCTTTTAGAATCTTTATTTTAATTAACAACAAAGCTATGTAAAATTCTTAAATATGAACTTAAATTTTCCTTAAAAATTTTAATTTTTGAAGCAGTTTATTATTCCTTCAAAATAGCATAAATTCGCTATCTGATTTTTCAATTAAAAAAACAAAGATTTGGCAGCGAAAGAAAAAGTGGTGAAAGAAACGCCCTTGATGAAACAGTACAACGAAATCAAGAGAAAATATCCTGATGCATGTCTGCTTTTTAGAGTAGGGGATTTTTATGAAACCTTTGGTGAAGATGCTGTTCGGGCGTCAAAAATCCTCGGAATAACATTAACCAAGAGGGGGGCTGGTTCGGAGACTGAGACGGCCTTAGCTGGTTTTCCGCATCATTCTATTAATACGTATTTACCAAAATTGGTAAAAGCAGGTCTTCGTGTCGCAATTTGTGATCAGTTAGAAGATCCGAAAATGACAAAAACTATCGTAAAACGTGGTGTTACAGAATTGGTAACGCCCGGAGTTTCTTTAAACGATGAAGTGTTGCAATCCAAGACCAATAACTTTTTAGCATCTGTTTATTTTGCGAATAAAAGTATCGGAGTTTCTTTTTTGGATGTTTCGACGGGCGAATTTTTGACAGCTCAGGGAAATGCAGAATACATAGATAAATTGCTGCAGAATTTTAATCCAAGTGAAATTCTGGTTCCAAAAAACAATAAAAATGATTTTAAAGAAGCTTTTGGGGAAGATTTTCATAGTTTTTACCTCGAAGATTGGATATACAAAGAAGATTACGCTTTAGAAATCATCACCAAGCATTTTCAAACTATTTCTTTAAAAGGTTTTGGAGTAGAGGATTTAAAAGACGGTATTATTGCCTCTGGCGCCATTTTGTATTATCTCTCCGAAACACAGCATAACCGCGTACAGCACATCACTGCAATTCAGCGTATAGCAGAAGATGCGTATGTCTGGATGGATCGTTTTACGATTCGAAATCTGGAATTGTATCACAGTTACAATCCGAATGCTGTAACGCTTTTGGATGTCATAGACAGAACGCTTTCGCCAATGGGCGGCCGACTGCTGAAACGTTGGTTGGCGCTACCTTTAAAAGAAGCGAGTAAGATAAAAGGGCGTCACGATGTGGTTTCGTATCTGAAATCAAATCCTGAAATCCTGAATAATATTCAATATCAAATCAAGCAAATTTCAGATTTAGAACGTTTGATTTCTAAAATCGCAGCAGGGAAAGTTTCTCCACGCGAAATAGTTTATTTAAAAGAATCATTAGATGCTATCATTCCGATAAAAACATTGGCGCTCGAGAGTCCGCAAGAAGCTGTTAAAGTTATTGGAGACAGTTTGCACAGTTGTGATTTGCTGAGAGAAAAAATTAAAACAACGCTTAATCAGGATGCGCCAGTTGCGGTTGCAAAAGGAAATGCCATTGCGAAAGGAATTAATGAAGAATTAGACGATTTGAGGGCTATTTCTTCTTCAGGAAAAGAATATTTAGAAGGCATAGAAAAAAGAGAATCGGAGCGTACAGGGATTTCTTCTTTAAAAATATCTTTCAATAATGTTTTTGGATATTATATTGAAGTTCGAAATACGCATAAAGACAAAGTGCCGCCAGAATGGATTCGGAAGCAAACTTTAGTAAATGCAGAACGTTACATTACCGAAGAATTAAAAGAATACGAAACTAAAATTTTGGGTGCCGAGGAAAAAATCCAGAAAATAGAATCGGAACTTTTTGAGCAATTAGTGGCTTGGATTGCAACATATATTAAACCCGTTCAAATGAATGCTTATTTGGTTGCGCAATTGGATTGTTTGTGCTCCTTTACGCAATTGGCGGTCGAAAATAAATATGTGTGTCCCGAAATTGATGATACTTTTGAACTTGAAATCAAAAATGGGCGTCATCCCGTTATCGAAAAACAATTGCCTGTTGGTACTCCTTATATCGCCAACGACGTTTATCTGGACAGAGAAAGTCAACAGATTATCATGATTACAGGTCCGAATATGTCGGGTAAATCGGCTATTTTGCGCCAAACGGCTCTCATCGTATTATTGGCTCAAATGGGAAGTTTTGTTCCGGCTGACAGCGTTAGAATGGGTATTGTAGATAAAATCTTTACCAGAGTAGGTGCGTCGGACAATATTTCGATGGGAGAATCTACTTTTATGGTCGAAATGAATGAAACCGCATCAATTTTGAATAATATTTCAGACAGAAGTTTGGTTTTATTAGACGAAATAGGAAGAGGAACGAGTACTTATGACGGAATTTCGATTGCCTGGGCTATTGCCGAATTTTTGCATGAGCATCCGGGAAGAGCAAAAACGTTGTTTGCGACACATTATCACGAGCTGAATGAAATGACAGAATCATTACCAAGAATTCAGAATTACAATGTGGCTGTAAAAGAATTGAAAGATACCGTTCTTTTTATCAGAAAACTGGTAAAAGGAGGAAGTGCGCATAGTTTTGGTATACATGTGGCAAAAATGGCCGGAATGCCACAAACGGTTATTTTGAAAGCACAAAAACTTTTAAAGAAATTAGAAAAAAATCATTCCAGCGATGCTTTAAACGGAATCAAATCTGCAAATGACGAGATGCAAATGAGCTTTTTTAATTTAGATGATCCGTTGTTAGAACAGATAAAAGAGGAAATTTTAACCTTAGATATCAATGCAATTACGCCTGTAGAAGCACTGATGAAGCTTAATGAGATAAAAAGAATGTTGGTTAGGAAATAATTTTAGTGTTTAAAGTTTAGGTTATCAGAAGGTTATAAAATAAGTGTAATTTTTTTTGAAAAAAGGCTTGTTTAATTGAATAAATGTCCTAAATTTGCATCCGCAATACAGAACAACTCTGGTGTTGCAGTTCTTACTAGAATTTGAAACGCGAAAATAGCTCAGTTGGTAGAGCGCGACCTTGCCAAGGTCGAGGTCGCGGGTTCGAGCCCCGTTTTTCGCTCAAAACTATACAATGCTCGGATGGTGAAATTGGTAGACACGCTGGACTTAAAATCCAGTGAACAGCAATGTTCGTGCGGGTTCAAGTCCCGCTCTGAGTACTAAAGCCTCTTCTTTTGAAGAGGCTTTTTTTATGGTGTAAACTTAGTTGTTAGTAAAAATAAATTTGCGAAGTAAATTTATTTCGCAGATCAGCAATCAGCAATCAGCAATCAGCAATCAGCAATCAGCAATCAGCAATCAGCAATCAGCAATCAGCAATCAGCAATCAGCAATCAGCAATCAGCAATCAGCAATCAGCAATCAGCAATCAGCAATCAACAATCAACAATCAACAATCAACAATCAACAATCAACTTTAAATGGGTGCTTTTGTAATTAGTAAAAGGTTTAATGATGAATATAAATTTGTATTTACTTCTCGGAAAGGAAAAGTGATTTTTACAAGTTTAAGTTATGAATTGAAGTTTGAATGTGAAGAAGATATTGAAAGATTTAAAGCAAGTATCGAAACGGCTAACTTTTTAAAGTTTAAAGGCTCAGGAGGGAAGTATTTCTTTAAATTGATGTTGGGTAGCGATCACTTTGCTACAAGTCGAAAATACACAACAGAATTGCTTTTGCAAAAAGGTATAAAAGAAATTGTGCAATATGGGGCTAAGGCAGAGATTTTGGATTTCTCTTCTAATGATTCGATTTTTGAAGATGAGATGGTAGGTCAAGAGGTGATTGAATAAAAAAAAGCGTTCTGAATATTTCAAAACGCTTTTTTTTATTGCAACTGATTAAAATTTAATCAAATAAAAAAAAACCATCACAATGGATGGTTTTAAAATCGTTAGAACTAAGTTCTAATTATTTTTTTACTTCTTTAGCAGCTTCTTCAACTTTTGCAGCAGCTGAATCAACAGTAGCAGCAGCTGAATCTACAGTAGCAGCAGCAGAATCAACTACAGCAGCAGCAGAATCAACAGTTACAGCAGTAGAATCTACAGCTTCAGTAGCTGCAGCGTCAGCTTTTTTACAAGATACAACAGTTAAAACAGCAACAACAGCTAAACTTAAAAATACTTTTTTCATCTTACTTTATTATAAAAGGTTAATTATTAATTCGTGGCAAAGATATAAATTTTTTAATATGTAAAATATTTTTTCATATTTTTTTTAAAATATTTTCGCTGCTCACGATTATCTTATTTATCAATAAATATGCCAAAACTGCAATATTGCAATATATTATTGTATTTTTTGTATTATTTATTTTTTGTTGAATTTTTAAAAAACAATTGGCTTTTTTGATTTGTTTAGTTGCAGTTTATTTTCCTTTTGATTGATTATTCGATAAGCCGCAAAAGCGAAAATAAACTCCTTTAAAGCATTTTTTTTGTAAAATTAGTATCAAAACTATGTATTGGTGTTTTAGAATGCTCAGGATATCGTTTTTAATATGCAGTCTGTTGCTCCTTTGTTGTCTTGAATGTACGACTTGCAAATTGTACCTTTTTCTTTCAGAAAACTTTCATCTGTAAGCAGTCGATCAAAAGTAGAATTTAACTCTTCTTTGTTAGCAATAACCATACAGCCTCCTATAGCTACCAATTGAACTGCTTCTGCAAAATTAGAATAATTTGGTCCAATCACAATCGGAATTCCAAATGTTGCGGGTTCTAATATGTTGTGAATACCAGGATTTCCAAAGCCTCCGCCTACATAAGCAATCGTTCCGTAGCTGTAGATTTTGGTCAATAACCCAACGGTATCAATAATAAAAACTGTGTAATCGGCTAAATTTTTGTTTTCTTTATCTGAGAATAATACTGTAGATTTTGTGATTTGAGCTTTAAGATTGGCAATTTGTTCTGTTTTTATATTATGAGGAGCAATGATAAATTTTATGTTTTTGGGAGCTTGGTTGATGTATTCAATTAGCAGGGTTTCGTCTTTTGGCCAAGAGCTTCCGATGATTACAGTGGGTTTGTTGTTTGTAAATGCGGCTATAAAATCTACATGATTGTCTCGTTCCAGAATTGCTGCCACGCGATCAAATCGGGTATCGCCAGAAATAATTACGTTATGGAAACCAATAGCCTCAATTTTTTCTTTCGAACTTTGATTCTGAACAAAAAAATACGTAAAAGTTTCAAGTGCTTTTCGATAAAATCCGCCATACCATTTAAAAAACATTTGATTGTCTCTAAAAATTCCTGAGATCAAATAAGTAGGTGCTTTTAGTTTTTTTAATTCGTTGAGATAGTTCAGCCAAAATTCGTATTTTATGAAGAAAACCATTTCCGGATGTACCAATTTTAAAAATTTGTTTGCATTGTTTTTGGTGTCTAAAGGCAGGTATACAGTGACATCGGCAACAGTATTGTTTTTTCTTACCTCATAACCTGAAGGCGAAAAAAAAGTAATGATAATTTTGTGAGAAGGATGTTTTTCTTTTATTTTTTCTATCACTGGCAGACCTTGTTCATATTCGCCAAGTGAAGCTGTATGAAACCAGATCGTTCTGTCTGAAGGATTTATTTTTTGCTCCAAAACTGCAAATACATTTTTTCGGCCTTCAACAAAAAGTTTAATTTTTGGGCTAAAAAGTGCGATGATTTTTAGAAAAAACGACGCAATAGAAACAACTAAATTATAGAGAAAAAGCATGAGTTTATTTTTTGGGCTAAAATACGTTTCTTTCGATTATTTTCATTGTTTGAAGGTATTAAATAACTATTTTTGTTCTTTGTTTTGATGATTCGGTTGTAAAATCAAATCTTAAAGTTTTAAATTAAAGAAAGATAAATGAAAAAAATTCAAATGGTTGACTTAAAAGGTCAATACGAGAAAATAAAAGCGACTGTAGATGCTTCAATTCAAGAGGTTTTAGAAACAAATACTTATATAAATGGGCCTTTAGTTCATCAATTTCAAGCTGATTTAGAGCAATATTTAGATGTTAAACACGTTATTCCATGTGCTAATGGAACCGATGCATTGCAAATTGCTATGATGGGGCTTGATTTGAAACCCGGCGATGAGGTAATCACGGCAGATTTTACATTTGCAGCAACTGTTGAAGTTATCGCTTTGCTTCAACTTACGCCAGTTTTGGTGGATGTTGATATGAATAATATGAATATTTCGCTTGACGGAATTAGAAAAGCGATTACGCCAAAAACCAAGGCAATTGTTCCTGTACATTTATTTGGTCGTGCAGCCAATATGGATGCCATTATGGAAATTGCGAACGAGCATAATCTCTATGTAATCGAAGATAATGCACAAGCAATTGGAGCCGATTATAAGTCTCAAGATGGTTCTAAAAAGAAATTAGGAACAATTGGTCATGTGGGCGCAACTTCTTTTTTCCCTTCTAAAAATTTAGGTTGTTACGGAGATGGAGGAGCAATTTTTACTAATGATGATGAGTTGGCGCACATCTTGCGAGGTATTGTAAATCATGGAATGTACGAAAGATACCATCATGATGTAGTAGGGGTAAATTCTCGTTTAGATAGTATTCAGGCGGGAGTTTTAAAAGCTAAATTGCCCAATTTAGACGCTTACAATAAAGCACGACAAGATGCGGCTAGAAAATATAGTTTGGCTCTAAGTGTGAGTCCGGATATTTGGGCACCAACGATTTGTGAAAGCTGTGATTGCCACGTTTTTCATCAGTATGTTATCAGAATTCTGAACGGAAAACGCGACGGATTGTTAGCGCATTTGCAGGATAAAGGGATTCCATGTGCCATTTATTACCCGATTCCGTTGCATAGCCAAAAAGCGTATGCTAGTTCAAGATACCAGGAAGAAGATTTTCCTGTAACCAATCAGTTGTGTACAGAAGTAATTGCATTGCCAATGCACACCGAGTTAGATGATGAGCAAATTAAGTTTATTACAGATTCTGTTTTAGAGTTTTTAAATAATTAAAAATGAAAATATTAGTAACAGGAGGATTAGGATTTATTGGTTCGCATACTGTAGTCGAACTGCAAAATGAAGGCTTTGAAGTGGTGATAATCGATAACCTCTCAAATTCTTCGGAAGATGTTTTGAAAGGGATTGTCAAGATAACAGGAAAAGAGCCTTTATTTGAAAAGTTAGATTTAAGAGAAAAGACAGCGGTTCAGAATTTCTTTAAGAAACACAGTGATATTGCCGGAGTCATTCATTTTGCAGCTTCAAAAGCAGTGGGAGAAAGTGTCGAAAACCCTTTGTTGTACTATGAAAACAATATTAGCGCATTAGTGTATCTGTTACAAGAATTACAGCAAAAAACAGAGGCAAGCTTTATTTTTAGCTCTTCTTGTACAGTGTACGGTCAAGCCGAAAAGATGCCAATTACAGAAGATGCTCCTGTACAGGTTGCAATGTCTCCTTATGGAAATACCAAACAAATAGGAGAAGAAATAATTACAGATACGGCAAAAGTTACCAATATCAGCGCAATTTTGTTGCGTTATTTTAACCCGGTAGGAGCTCATGAAACTACTGAAATTGGAGAATTACCATTAGGTGTTCCTCAAAATTTGGTTCCGTTTATTACCCAGACCGGAATAGGATTACGAAAAGAATTATCTGTTTTTGGAAATGATTATCCAACAGCAGACGGGACTGCGATTCGTGATTACATTCATGTTGTCGATTTAGCGAAAGCGCATGTAATAGCATTGCAACGCTTGCTGAATAAAAAGAATTTGCACAAAGTTGAGACTTTCAATTTAGGAACAGGCAAAGGAAGTTCTGTTTTGGAGGTTATTACTAGTTTTGAAAAGGTAAGCGAAAAGAAAATACCTTACCAATTTATGCCACGTCGCGAAGGCGATATCACTGAAGCGTATGCTAATACAGATAAAGCAAATACTGTTTTAGGTTGGAAAGCACAGTTAACATTAGACGATGCAATGGAAAGTGCATGGAAATGGGAGCAGAAGGTTCGCTCTTAGTCTGAGTTGAAATAGCACTTTTTAGATAAAAAATAAAATCCCAAATGATCATTTTGATTATTTGGGATTTTTTGTTGTAATGAATTTATTGTAAATTCGTTATCTAAAGAAACGGATTATGAACGAGAAGAAAGAAAATAATAACAATAAAGTTGAAGAACCGGCCCTACAATACGATCCTCAGCAATCAAAATTTAAACGCATAGACCCAGATACTTTTGATTTTGATGCTGAGTTTGCCAAAGGACTGACTCTGGAGGAAGCAAAAGAGGAATCTATTAAAAGAATCAGAGAATGGTGGGGAAAATAGTAGTTTTCTTTACCCCAGATGTTATTCGGTATCTTGATGATTTAGTTAGAGTTTTATATAAAAAAGAATATTTTGGTTTTGTAGAATCTGCGGAAGAATATGTTTCTGCTATTTATGATGTAATTCCTGAAAGAGTAAAAAAGATTCCTCACAAAAAATCACCGCATTCACTACAATATTTAGGTTCTCAATATGTTTTTTATAAAACGAATACACGAACAACTTGGTATATTTTCTTTGAAAAAAGAGATCAGAATTATTTGATAACGGGTATTATTAATAATTACTGTATCGAAGCAAAAGAGCTCTGAAATAAAAAATCCTCACAAACTTATTTAGTTTATGAGGACTTTGCTTTATGTAGATTTTCTATGAAAAACTAGTTTTTGTCTACAAATTATGCATTAGCAGTAACCGCTTCTTTATCAATTTTTCCAATCAGGCCTGTTAGTACTTTTCCTGGTCCAACTTCGGTAAATAAAGTAGCGCCGTCAGCGATCATTTGTTGTACAGATTGTGTCCATTTTACAGGTGCTGTAAGCTGAATAATTAAATTCTTTTTGATCTCGTTTGCATCAGAAACAGCGTTTGCCGTTACATTTTGATATACCGGACAAATAGGTGTCGAGAATGTTGTTGCCTCAATAGCGGCGGCCAATTCTTCTCTTGCAGGCTCCATCATGGGTGAGTGAAAAGCTCCTCCAACAGGTAAAATCAAAGCACGTTTTGCCCCTGCTGCTTTCATGGCTTCATAAGCTTTTTCGACAGCAGTTGTTTCGCCAGAAATTACTAATTGTCCCGGGCAGTTGTAGTTGGCAGCAACCACAACACCATCAATAGAAGCACAAACCTCTTCGACTATATTATCTGCTAATCCTAAAACGGCAGCCATTGTAGAAGGTTTAATTTCGCAGGCTTTTTGCATCGCCAAAGCACGTTTTGAAACTAATTGTAAAGCGTCTTCAAAAGACAAAGTTCCGTTGGCAACTAATGCCGAAAATTCGCCTAACGAATGTCCTGCAACCATTTCGGGCTTAAAATCTGCTCCTAAAGTTTTGGCTAAAATAACTGAGTGTAAAAATACTGCTGGTTGTGTAACTTTTGTTTCTTTTAGTTCTTCGGCAGTACCTTCAAACATGATATCTGTAATTCTAAAACCTAAAATTTCATTGGCTTTTTCGAATAATTCTTTGGCCAAAGCCGATGTTTCATATAAGTCTTTGCCCATTCCTGTAAATTGTGCGCCCTGACCCGGAAATACGTATGCTTTCATTTGTCTAATTTAAAGATTGAATTTTTTATAATTGAAAAATTAGCTTCAATTGAAAGGCAAAAATAGTATTTTTTTAGCTCGTATAATCCTTAAACATGTAAATCCATGCTAATCTTGAAAATCGGAGATTGAAAGAAGTGAGTAAGATAATTACAACGGCAATAATTGGAATGATTCGTAAATCGAAAGTTTTTTCGAAAAAAAATTGTGCAATACAATAAGTAGCAATACCTTGCGCAACGGTTAATCCGTAATTTACGTACATAGCACCAAAAAAATATCCAGGTTCTTTTTGAAATTTATAATGGCAATGGCTGCAAGTTTCATTCATTTTTGGTAAACCAAAATTCAGGAAAATATTTTTGTCTTTAAAAACTTTTCCTTTATGACAAATAGGACATTCGTTACTTAAAATATGTGTTAATGCACTTGACATGATCTTGTTGTTTTTTATTTATACAAAGGTAATTCAGCTGCTTATAAAAGTCTTTTTTATATCTTCGCTACTTATAGCACAATAAAGACATTTGCATGAAAAAATATCCAATATATAGTGTTCAGAATTTTAGCTGCAATGATATTCATCGTGATTTTTATGTGAATACTTTTAAAGAGCATCTCAAAAGCCACAGTTTTGTCGAAGAACCACATCGTCATGATTCTTATTTAATGGTGTTTTTTACGAATGGTTCAGGACAACATGAAGTTGATTTTGATCAATTCGAAATAAAAAAAGGAAGTCTATTCGTTTTACAGCCTGGACAAATGCATCATTGGAGTTTATCAGAAGATATTGAAGGTTTTGTGATTATTTTTTCACAAGAATTATATAATTTATACTTCGGACAGAAAAAAATCAAAGATTATAATTTTTATAATTCGATTCTTAACAGACCTGAAATGGTTTTTGAAACAGAAGAAATACTGAAAATAGTACCTTATTTTGATTTGTTGTTTCAGGAGAATCTTCAAAACAATAAATTGCAATTAGATAAAATGTTGAATCTCTTAGACTGCATTCATATCGAAATTGCCCGCAAATACAGTGAGACCTATTCGCATCAAGTACATTCGTACAATATTAAAATAAGCACATTTGAAGCTCTTTTAGAACAATATTTCAAAACTCAAAAACTACCTTCCTTTTATGCAGAGAAACTAAATATTACATTGAAACATTTAAACAGAATCTGCAATGAAATTTTACAAAAAACAGCAACAGAAGTAATAACAGATCGCGTAACTCTGGAAATAAAAAGAATGTTGATAGACAAAGAATTAGCAGTTAATGAAGTGGCTTATAAAGTTGGGTACGAAGATTACTCGTATTTCTCCAGATTTTTCAAAAAACAAACCGGAATGTCTCCTACTCAATTTCGAAATACTCCAAGATGATTTTGCCACTAATTACACAAATTTCCACGAATTATTTTTTCGTTTATTGACTAAAATATTTTTATGCCACAGATTAAAAAGATTTTCACAGATTTAAATCTATAGAATCGTTTAATCTGTGGCAAACAAAAAAAAATGCTTACACTTTTCAAAAACAAACCGGAATGTCTCCCACCGAATTTCGAAATACTTCAAGATAACTTTGCCTCGAATTACACAAATTTCCACGAATTATTTTTTCGTTTATTGACTAAAATATTTTTATGCCACAGATTAAAAAGATTTTCACAGATTTAAATCTATAGAATCGTTTAATCTGTGGCAAACTAAAAAAAAATGCCTGCACTTTTCAAAAACAAACCGGAATGTTTTCCACCGAATTTCGAAATACTCCAATATAACTTTGCCACTAATTACACAAATTTCCACGAATTATTAGTTTAATTTTTTTGCCACAGATTAAAGGATTATTTTGATTTTGAATCTTTAAAAATCTTCTAATCTGGGACAGGAAAAGATCCCGTTTTTTACAGAAAAAAATTAGTGAAAATTTGTGTAATTCGAGGCAAACTTTTTTTAGGACATGACGGCAAACAAAAAAAGCCTGCACTTCCTAAAAAGTGCAGGCTTTTTAACCAACCAAATTAAACCTATTATTATGCGTATTATGCTTGTTTTGCAAATTGTAATTCGATATTCAATTTTACTTCTTCACCAACCAAAACACCACCAGTTTCAAGAGCTGAGTTCCAGTTTAGTCCCCAATCTTTACGATTGATTTTTCCCTCAATACTCAATCCCACTTTTGTATTTCCCCATGGGTCAGTCATGATTCCGCTAAAATCTACAGGAAAAGTTACTGATTTAGAAATGCCTTTGATAGTTAAATCTCCAGTTATTTCATAATCTCCTGCATCAATTTTTTTGAATGATGAAGCTTTGAAAGTCAGTTTTGGATTGTTTTCAACATCAAAGAAATCGGCGCTTCTTAAGTGACCATCTCTGTCTGCATTAGCAGTGTCGATAGAAGCGATATCGCCAGAGAATTCGATAGCTGCATTCTCAAAATTATCACCGTCTGTAGTGATTGATGCATCGTAAGTTCCGAATTTTCCTGAAACATTTGTAAACATCATGTGTTTAACTTTAAAACCAATTTCTGAGTGTGTTGGGTCAATTGCCCATTTTGTAGTTGCCATAATTTTTATTTTTAAATAGTTATTTCATTTTGATAGGACAAAGTTACGATCAGAGTATTCGAAACGCACTTAACCTAGATTAAGAAATAAAAGTGTGTATGTTATCTGAAGGAATTCTGAGATTTTTTATGAGCTTGAATAGGAGACAAACGAAGTAAGATACATTATAGAAAGAAACAGTGTCAATTTACGTGAAATTTCACGTTTGTGATGTCTAATTTCACGTCTGTGATGTCAAATTTCACGTCCGTGATGCCAAATTTCACGTCCGTGACGTCAAATTTCACGTCTTTGATGTAAAATTTCACGTCCGTGACGCCAAATTTCACGTCCTTGACGTAAAGTTTCACGTCCGTGATGTAAAGTTTCGGTGTTGTTTAGGAGTTTTGGGTCGTTTTAGCGAAAGCGGAAAAAAAAAGAAACGATAAATACCTGTAAAATCATGCAATTTATCGTTTCTTGAGAAAAAAGTAGGTGTTGTTTCGCTACTTAATAATTCATCGGAATATCCATTAATAACAACTCAGCGTCTGTATTGGCTTTGATGTTCAAAACGTCAGTTTCAGAAATTCCGATGGCATCACGAGTGTTTAATTCCTGACCGTTGATGGTTACATTTCCTTTTAAAACGAATGCATAAACACCATTGCCTTCTTTTTTTATTTTGTATTCAGATGTCAAACCTGCGTCAAAATTACCCATATTAAACCAGGCATCTTGATGAATCCAAACTCCTTCATCGTCTGCATTTGGAGACAAAATTTGCGAAAATTTGTTGTGTCTGTCTGCTACGTCTAATGTTATTTGTTGGTAACGAGGTGTTACATTTCTTTTGCTCGGAAACAACCAAATTTGCAACAATTTTGTTTGCTGATCGGCATTCGGGTTAAACTCGCTGTGCTGTACCCCAGTTCCGGCGCTCATTACCTGAATATCACCATTTTTGATGATTTCGGTGTTTCCCATGTTGTCTTTGTGGGCTAAATCTCCTTCTAGCGGAATCGTAATGATCTCCATATTGTCGTGAGGATGTGTCCCAAAACCCATTCCGCCCGCAATCGTATCATCGTTTAAAACACGAAGTGCTCCAAACTGAATTCTTTCTGGGTTATACCAGCTTGCAAAACTAAAACTGTGGTAAGCATTAAGCCATCCGTGGTTCGCATTTCCTCTTGTTGCTGCTTTGTGTACGACTATATTTTCCATGATCTATGTGTTTTATTATTCTATGGTACAAATTTACGACCAACATCACTAAAAGGCACTTAACCTAGATTAAGAAAGTTGCTGAGGTCCTGCGTTGAAGATTTTTTCAGGAGCAGTAATTTTAGTTTCAAAATACTTCTCGTCCTGCTATTCGCTATATCTATTGTTGCGAACCCCGCAACAATAGGATGCCGCTGCTATCAGGGCTACACTAGAAATTTTATTTTCATAATTAGTCATGTGAGAAAAGGTGCTAAGGGGTTAAGGTACAAAGTAACAAAGTGACAAAGGTTTTAAAAACGTTGCGTTGTATTGATTAAAAGACAAAGTAACCACACAGTCTGTCATCCCGACGAAGGAGGGATCTCCACAAGCAACTCCATAACGTAAATCGCCAATCTTTGTCGAGCTACTCGCGGAGATTCCTCGTTCCTCGGAATGACAAGATTGCGCACAAAATCAGCAATCAGCAATCAAAAATCAACAATCTAAAATCAGCAATAAAAAACCTTAGCTATACTGCGTAATATACTGTTGCACCACGGCATCAGTATCTTCATGGCGTTTTTTCTTTTCGAGCGCAATCGGCGGAGCAGCTCTTTCTAAGCAATCTTTTACAGCGCAGGTTTCGCAGGTAACACCCACAATTCTTTTCACCAAAGGTTTGCCTTCTATAAATTTGAATTTCTTTTTCATAGCGGCATTAATCAAAATCCCAACCGAAATACTTCTGATGCAATTTTCTACAAAAGGATCTTTTGTAGCCGATGAAAAGACCAAATATTCATTGCCACTATTTTCATAACTCGAAATCTGAGCGTCAAAAAAGTGTGGTTTGTTTTGCCTAATGGCCTCATCTATAGTTTTTGTAGAAACCCATCTTCTGCAATAATGCTCGTTGGTTTCATTGGCATGCGGTTCTTGTTGGTTGGTAATATGCAACTCTTTTTTTATTCGATATTTATCCGAGCCAATTTTGTGAGACATTCTCAAAAAGAATAAATTTTTCAAATGAAAATCTTTCGGTAATAAATTGGTCAACCTCTGGTAAAAAGATTCTGGAGAAACTTCAAAACTTGCTATAAGAGCAACAAATTCCTCTGGATTTGGTTTTTCATTATTTAGGAAATTATTAATCTTTTCTACAACTAATTGTCTTGGCAAGAGTAGTGCTCCTGCAAAGTAAGAAGCATAAAAATTATGCAAAACCTGATCAAAATTGTCGAATTTTATCCAGCTAAACGTTAATAAACGATCTGATAATTGCAAGTAATTATAAGCGATTTCTTTGGCTAAAACAAAGGCTTTCTGAGGCGCGTCGATTTCTGTAGAAAGCAATAAAGTCTTGCTTTTTGGCACATAAATCGAGCGCAAATCGCCCAAAGCTTCCTGATCTTTAAAAGCAATTTCTTTAATGGTATAATCGTATTCTTCTTTTAGGATAGCTTCTAATTCCTCAATGCTAATTTTCGAATTTAGATTAATTTGAAAGGAATTAGAAAATTCAATTACTTTCTGTTCTAAATCTTCAAAATAATTACTGTGCGCTTCCTGATACGAGCGTAAAGCAGCCAGAAAAAAACTTTCTCGGCTTAAGTTATAATGTTGTGCAATTTCGATAATGGTACTAATAAAAGCATTGACTTTTGCGGGAGCATTGGCAATGATGTCAATCAAATCAGCCTCCTGAATACCAAAAAGCTCAAGCGGAATCTCTTTTAAAATTCCTGATTTTAAGATTTCGCCAATCGGAGCGAGATTATTGTCGAGTTTTAAGGAAACCATTTGGTCATAACTGGTCTCCAAATGTTCACACAAAAGCAAAATTTTATCGGTTTTTGGATATTTTTTTCCCTTTTCAATCTCGTTCAGATACGATTTTGAAAGATTTGTCAATTTGGCTAAGCCAAAAAGAGAAAGATTTTTTTGCGTTCTGATTTGCTTGAGTTTGAGCCCAAAGATCAGCTTTATATAGTCTTTTTCGATGTCCATAAATCAAATATAAGTATTAAAAAAATAATCGCCAAAAAAATATTTTACACATTTAGCGAACGTTCGCTTGTTTTGTAAAAAACTTTTTTCTAATATTGTGGTGTCGAAAGTATTGAACATCAATTTTCTATTAAAAATATTGAAACAGATAAATCAACCGCTATGAAAAACCAATTAGAGATTACCGAGACGGCAATGGAATTTTTAGCCGAAAAGAAGCTTTCTTATCCAGCAATCTGGACAGATGAAGCCATTGCCTTTATTATGGATTTGCATCGAAAATTCGAATCGCAACGCAAATTGTTGCTTTTACAGCGCGATCAAAAACAAGTCGAATTTGATAAAGGTGTCATGCCAACTTTTCCTTCAGAAACCAAAACCATCAGAGAAAGTAATTGGGTAGCGGGTCAAATTCCGAAAGATTTATTAGACAGAAGAGTTGAAATTACAGGTCCGGTTGATCGTAAAATGATCATTAATGCATTAAATTCAGGAGCCAAAACCTTTATGGCCGATTTTGAAGACAGTACTTCGCCAACCTGGCAAAATTTGATGGATGGACAATTGAATCTGATAGATGCGGTAAACAAAACGATTTCTTATACTGATGACGTTAAAAACAAATCGTACCAATTAAATGACAAAATTGCAACTTTAATTGTTCGCCCAAGAGGTTTGCATCTTTTAGAAAAGCATCTTCTAATTGATGGAAATCCAGTTTCGGGTTCGCTGGTAGATTTTGGTTTGTATGTTTTTCATAATCATAAAAAATTGCTCGAAAACAATTCTGGGCCGTATTTCTATATTCCAAAATTAGAACATTACCTAGAAGCACGCTGGTGGAATACGGTGATTGATTCTGCCGAAGATTATTTGAAACTGGAGCGAGGAACGATCAAAGTAACGGTTTTAATAGAAACTATCACAGCGAGTTTTCAGCTGGATGAAATTATCTACGAATTAAAAGAACATATCGTAGGATTGAATTGTGGTCGTTGGGATTACATTTTTTCATACATCAAAAAATTTCGTAAAAATCCGAAGTTTATCGTTCCTGATCGCGATCAGGTTAATATGACTTCACCGTTTATGAATGCGTATTCGAATCTAGTAATTCAGAGGTGTCATAAACGTGGGATTCACGCTATTGGCGGGATGGCGGCTCAAATTCCGATAAAAAATAATGAAGAGGCTAATGCTGTCGCTTTCGCGAAAGTAAAAACCGATAAAGAACGAGAAGTTCGCAATGGCCACGACGGAACGTGGGTTGCGCATCCGGATTTGGTACCGTTGGCAAAAGAGATTTTTGATGCCGGAATGCCAAGTCCGAATCAAATTCACATCAAAAGAGAACACCGCAAAATTACCGAAGCAGATTTGATCGAGCCACCGATTGGAATTATAACCGAAAATGGCGTTCGTAAAAACATCAATGTGGGCGTTTTGTATTTGGCTTCTTGGCTGAATGGGCAAGGCGCAGCAGCATTACACAATTTGATGGAAGACGCAGCAACTGCCGAAATCTCAAGATCGCAATTGTGGCAATGGCTCCAAAATAATGTGGTTTTGGATAATGGTCGAAAATTAGATCTGGCCTATTATCACGAATTGGCCTTGGGTGAATTTAAGAAAATTAAAGACGAATTGGGTGAGGAAATTTACGAAAAAAGACAGTTTCCTTTGGCCGAAAAAGTTTTAGAAAGATTAGTCGTAAATACTGATTTTATTGACTTTTTGACGATTCCATGTTACAAATATTTATAAAAATGCTTTACTAACCAACTTAACTATATTATTTATGAAAACAACAGAAGACAGAATTCAGGAATTGATTAACGATTGGATTACGAACCCGAGATGGAAAGGTGTTGAACGTCCCTATACGGCTACAGAAGTAGTGAAACTTCAGGGATCGTATCAAATTGAGCATTCTATTGCCAAAATGGGAGCGCAAAAATTATGGAGAAAGTTAAAAAGTCAGGATTATGTTGCTGGTTTGGGTGCTTTAACTGGAAATCAGGCCATTCAGGAAGTTGATGCAGGCTTGGAAGCGATTTATTTAAGCGGATGGCAAGTAGCCGCCGACGCTAATTTGGCGGGAGAGATGTATCCAGATCAATCGTTATACCCAGTAAATAGTGTGCCGATGGTCGTAAAGAAAATAAATAGTGCCTTGTTACGAGCAGATCAGATTCAGGTAGTAAACGAGGTTGAAGATAAAAAAGATTATCTGGTTCCGATTGTAGCGGATGCCGAAGCTGGTTTTGGAGGTAATCTAAATGCTTTTGAATTAATGAAATCGATGATAGAAGCAGGAGCTTCCGGGGTTCATTTTGAAGATCAATTGAGTTCTGCAAAAAAATGTGGGCATTTAGGAGGCAAAGTTTTGGTACCAACACAAGAGGCGATTAATAAATTGATAGCGGCACGTTTGGCAGCAGATGTTATGGGAGTTTCGACATTGATTGTTGCGCGAACAGATGCTGATGCGGCTAACTTATTGACCAGCGACGCTGACCCTAGAGATGCAAAATTTATTACAGGAGAAAAAACCAACGAAGGTTTCTTCTATGTTAACAGCGGAATAGATCAAGGAATTGCGAGAGGTTTGAGTTACGCTCCTTATGCTGATTTGATTTGGATGGAAACCAGTAATCCTGATTTGGTATATGCAAAAAAGTTTGCTGATGCTATGAAAAAAGAGTTTCCTGATAAAATGTTGGCTTACAATTGTTCGCCTTCTTTTAACTGGGCGGCAAAATTATCAGTGGCAGAAATGGAAACTTTTAGAGAAGATTTGGCGGCTATGGGATACAAATTCCAATTCATCACTTTGGCAGGATTCCATGCTTTAAATACCAGTATGTTCGAATTGTCTAAAGCTTACAAAGAGCGCGGAATGGCGGGTTATTCTGAATTGCAGGAAAGAGAATTTGCGTTGCAGAAACACGGATTCAGAGCGGTAAAACACCAAGCTTTTGTAGGGACATCATACTTTGATGCTGTACAAAATACGGTAACTATAGGAAAATCAACAACCACGGCAATGAAGCATTCTACAGAGGTGGAGCAATTTTAATTCATAAAGAGCACGGCTGTTTAGCCGTGTTTTTTTTTGCCACAGATTTCACAGATTAAAAGGATTAAAAAAATGTTGCCACGAATTTCAAGAATTCACACGAATTTTAATTCAATCTGTGAGTCAATATAATTCGTGGAAATTTGTGAAATTCGTGGCAAATAAACAAAACTTTATTTCTTCAAAAGTCGCGCTTTCATTTTACTAAAAAATTCGGGTGTAACACCAATGAAAGATGCAATTTGCTTTTGAGGTACTTTATGGACCAGCGTTCCGTATTTGGAGCAAAATTTCTCAAATCTTTCTTCAGCAGGTAAACTCAAATTATCCATTAAGCGCTGCTGATTGGCAACCAAAGAATTTTCGATTAAAATTCTAAAAAAACGCTCTAATTTTGGAATCTCAAGATACAGCTGTTCCTGATTTTCTTTAGAAATAGAAACCACTTCGGCATCTTCTAAAACTTCGATAAAAAGTTGCCCAGGTTTTTGCGAAAAATAGCTGTACATGTCGCTCATCCACCATCCTTGGCAAGAAAAGGCAAGAACATGCTCTACAATATTATCATTGATAGTAAAGCTTCTCAAAATACCAGAATTCACAAAATACGAATGTTTGCAAACTTCTCCTGCACTAAGTAAAATGGTTTTTGCTTTGTAAAAATGTGTTTCAGTTTTTGATATAAAAAGTGCTTGTTCTTCTGGAGTTAGCGAAACTAGTTTAGCAATATTTTCGAGAATTAAAGCCATTATTTTTCTTTTATCAAGGTAAATGAAGTTGCTTTGAAGCGATTGTTCTGGATTTTTCCGGTAACAGAAGCTTTGCTAATAGCATTGCAAAAGCCATCTTTCGTATGTGCATCACCATGTTGATCGATTTTTGTACCATCAACAAAATAAGACTCTCCATTGATGCGAACGGCTAAATCACAACCATTGCCTTTCATACCAAATTGACATTCGCCGCAAGCTGCTTCTACGATTTGAGGTTTTTCTTTTGTTTTATTGTCTTGTGCCTGAGTTGCAATTCCGATAAAAAGGAATAGTACAAAGAGTGTTTTTTTCATTTTTTATGAATTTACGGTTATTAATTTTGAAGCTGTTTTGGCGCGCTCTACCACATTTTCGATTGGAGTTCCTAAAGTATCATGACTTAATACAACGCCCATTCTGCGGTAAGGTCTTGAGGTTGGTTTTCCAAAAATTCTAAAGTCAGTTTTGGGTAAAGCGGCTACTTTTTCGATTCCGGTAAAAGTAGGATTGTTAGAATCTTCAGAAGCTAAAATTACGGCACTTGCTCCAGCTTTTTCAAGTGTAATCTCAAAAATGGGAAGGCATAAAATAGCACGTAAATGCAATTCGAATTCGTTAAAATTTTGTGTTCCTGCCAAAGTTACCATTCCGGTATCATGAGGACGTGGAGAAAGTTCAGAGAAATAAACACCTTCATTAGTCAGGAAAAATTCTACACCAAAAAGTCCTGCCCCTCCCAAAGCTTCGGTAATTTTTTCGGCCATATCCTGCGCTTCGTATAAATCGGCATCAGCAACATTTGCGGGCTGCCAGCTTTCCTGATAATCGCCACGCTCTTGTCTGTGGCCAATGGGAGCACAAAATAAGGTTGGATTATTGTTTTGTGTAATGGTCAAAAGTGTAATTTCTGAATGAAAATTTACAAAAGCTTCAACAATTACTTCAATTACATCGCCACGAGAGCCTGCTACAGCATATTGCCACGCTTTCTCGATATCACTTTCGGTTTTAATGGTTGATTGCCCTTTTCCCGAAGAAGACATTAAAGGTTTTACCACACATGGCATTCCGACTTCCTGCACGGCTTTTTGCAATTCTTCGGCAGAAGTTGCGTATTGGTATTTGGCTGTTTTTAGTCCGAGTTCTTTTGAAGCTAAATCACGAATGGCTTTACGATTCATGGTAAAGTTGGCCGCTTTCGCTGAAGGGACTACGGTTATACCTTGTTTTTCGTAATCATAAAATCGTTCGGTGCGAATGGCTTCTATTTCGGGAACGATAAAATCGGGTTTATGTTTGGCAACAATTCGGTCAAGAGCTTCGCCATCGAGCATGTTAATGACTTCAAAACCGTGCGCAACCTGCATTGCGGGAGCATTTTCGTAACTATCAACTGCAATTATGGTCTGTCCGATTCGTTGTGCGGCAATGAGAAATTCTTTGCCTAATTCCCCTGAACCTAGAAGTAGTATTTTCATTGTGGAGTTTTGTAATGTTCGAGTAGTAAAAGTAGCGAAAAATGTTTTTAACCGCAAAGTTCGCAAAGATTTACGCAAGGAATGCAAAGTTGTTGTTGTGAGTTTAAAAAAAATGAAGTTTATTCTCGCGGAGATTTCTCCTTCGTCGAAATGACAATATTGTGTAAATGTAAAATGTAATTATGAATAAAAGTTCTTGTTAAGCCGTTTGCGTGAGGGATAGAAGCGGAAAGCCCACAGCCTGACGAAGGAAGAGCGAGGACTTGTAGCGGATAGCCCGACCCTTGTGGTCACGCCCAAAATAAAAAAACCGACACTTTATAAAAAGCATCGGTTTTGTATTTTAATGAAGATGATCTTCTTCGATTTCAAATTCTGCATCTTTTTCCCAGATTTCCATTTCGCAAGGTTTGCAGTTGAATTTTAATTTGTATTCTAATTCGCCTTGTTTCAGTACTAACGGTTCTTTTACTTTGACACCAACTATGTCTTTTTGGTGTATAGGGCATTTTTTTAATTCGTATTTAATGCAATATTTCGTTGTCATTACACGCGATTTTCCCGGATCCCATTGCAGTTCAAAAGCTTTTTCGATTTCGGTTACACCGTGACGCTCATAGAATTTACGTGCCGTTTTGTTGGAAACGTTGTACATAAAATCTAATTTGGTTTCTGGGTAAGGATGCGATGTTTTGACCAATTGGTGTTCTTCGCGTTTGTAGTTGGCTAAACGAATTTGGGTCAGTTGATCGTAAACTGTTCTTCTCATTTCGTTGATTTTTGAAATAGGAAGGAACCAGTTTTGAGAAAACATCACATTGATTTCATCTGCAGTATAAGGCGTAAAACCTGTTTTTGCCAATTGTATTTTGATGTTTTCTTCGATTGATTCGCCGGTTTTAGTTTGTTCTTTTGAATGTTCTAAAGTCACGATGCTTACATTTCCGTCTTCATCGGTTGCAGTAAGTTCGAAGCCAGTTTCGTTTTCGGTTAGCACTAAAGTTGTGCTAATTTTTCGAACTGCACTGTCTTCTCTTTCTACAATTTTGATGAAAGCAGCGTCATTATTTCGGTAAATAAAAGTTCCAGGTTTTATTTCTTTTAAAACGTTTGGATATATTTTACCGTTTTCGGCTTTGTTGACGTAAATTCCGTCTGCTTCATTATTTTCATTGATAAAACAAAGTCCGTCACCGTTGTTTAATAACTCGCCGTTTTCTATTTCGTAAGCATTTCCGGTAGTTTGGATTAATTTTCCAATATATTGGCCTTTTGATTTTGGGCTTTCCCAAGAGCCGATAGAGTTGTGCCTATCGTTTACAAAATAATCGGTGTAACCACGATTAAAAGTTCTGTTTAAAGAAGAATCGAAGGTAAAAGTACATTTTCCAGAAGAAGCTTTTGTGTATTTTTCGCTTCCTTCTCCTTCTAGAAAGCTATCTAATTTTTGACGCAGATACGAGACATTATTTTTTACGTACACTATATCTTTTAGTCGGCCTTCAATTTTAAAAGAGCAAATTCCGGCTTCGATTAGATTCGGAATTTGGTCTGAAATATCTAAATCTTTTATAGAAAGTAAGTGACTGTTTTTGATTAATGTTTCTCCGTTTCCGTCGATTAAGTTGTAAGGTAAACGGCAGTTTTGAGCACAAGAACCGCGATTGGCGCTGCGTTCTCCGTTGGCAACACTCATGTAGCAATTTCCGCTAAAGGAAACACATAAAGCACCTGTTACAAAAAATTCTAGTTCAACATCTGCGTGATCGCTTATTTGTTTTATTTGGTGTAAGTTGAGTTCGCGGGCCAAAACCACACGTTTGATTCCGGCATCTTTCAGGAATTTAATTTTGTCGGCATCACGATTGTTGGCCTGGGTACTGGCATGAAGTACGATAGGAGGCAAGTCCATTTCCATGATTGCCATGTCCTGAATAATCAAGGCATCTACGCCAATATCATACAACTGATAAATCATTTGGCGACAGGTTTCGAGTTCGTTGTCGTACAAAATCGTATTCATTACCACAAAAACCTGAGCATTAAATAAGTGTGCATATTGTACCAAAGAGGCAATATCTTCGATAGAATTGGTGGCATTAGACCGTGCGCCAAACTGCGGAGCGCCAATATAGAGTGCATCTGCACCACTATTTATGGCAGCCATTCCCTGAATCAAATCTTTAGCTGGAGCTAATATCTCAATTTTCTTCTTCATTTTTAAAACTTTAGCTTTTCGCGAATGCACGAAAAAAGTGTGCAAAGTTCTTATAATTTATTTGAGTTTGCTAATGCTGAAGTGACTTTTTTTGAAATAGTTTTATAAATAGAAGCACAACATAGAAGTACATTATTTATCGTCTCTATCCAGATGTTCTTTTTGTTCTAATTCTTTTTTTCTTGGCGATTTTTCTTCATAACCTAAATTGGTATTGCCTTCAGTCAAAGGATCAATTTTTCCTTTATCCAGATCCTCGATCAAATCGGTTGTAATAGGGAATTCTTTTTTATCAGCAGTTGTTGAAGTGTCTTTTTGTGTCGCATTGTCATTGTCGCCCAAACGTTCTTTCTGACTTTTTTCGTCATTGTTTGTGGTGCTGTATTTTTTATCCATGATTTTTTATTTTTGTGAATTGTGTTTCTATCATTGAAAATAAGTGGTAAGCCAAAAAAAACTACTTGATATCCATTTGTTTATCAAGTAGTTTTTTACCGTTTCAGAAAACTGATTTAGGATAGCAATTTTTTTGCTTTAATTTTGATCAAAGTATTTTGAATGCTGTTTAATTGTTTTGAAACAATTGCAATTTGCCCAGCCGGAAGATTTTTTTCTTCTAAAACCATTTTGTATTTTTCGATAGCTGCTTCTTCGCCTGTAATACAAGCATTGATAATGGCCTCGGTGTCACCACTTGTAAAAGAAGATTTGATATCGATCCAGGCACGGTGTAGAGCTCCTAGTGGTCCGCCACCTGCAGCGTCTGTTGATTTTCCTAATTTATTAATTTCATCTTGCAATTCTACAATAAAAAGTGCGCGCTCACGAGCATACTCTAAAAAGTCGGTTTTTATAGCTGGGCTACTTACTTGTTCGGCAGCATTTGTATAACCTAATTTTCCATCTTCCAGTATTGCAATTAATCCGTTTAATGTGCTTACTGTTTCTTTTGTGGTTTCCTCTGTATGTATCATAATACTAATTTTAAATTAATGTTGTTACAAAGATGAGATTTTATGGAGGCTGGTTTATTATAGAATTACAATGTTGATTTATAAGATTATAGAATGGAAATTTTGAAACTCAATATTTCTTTTTGAGCGATATATGTCTTATAAGTTGGTTCGGGTTAGGGATGGGAGCGGTATCCTTTTTCTGGCTTTTTAGCTAGGAAAAGATATAGCGGACAGCCCGGCCGGAGGCAACCCCATAAAAAAACGGCTTAAAGTATAAAGTAATGAAACTCTATATCTTAAGCCGTTTGTAGAAAAGTTATGTAAGTTGTTATGCAACCAAAGCTTCTTTGATTCTGCGTAATGCTTCTTTTAAGATGTCGTTGCTTGTTGCGTAAGAGAAACGAATGCAATTTGGATTTCCGAAAGCGTCGCCTGTTACAGTTGCAACGTTGGCTTCTGCTAAAAGATACATTGATAAATCGTTGGCATCTTTAATTTCGGTTCCTCTTAGTGTTTTTCCGAAGAAAGAAGAAACGTCTGGAAAAACGTAAAAAGCGCCTTCTGGAACGTTGATTTTTACACCAGGAATTTCTTTTAATAATCCCACGACTAAATCTCTACGGCTGTGAAACGCCTGAACCATTTCGTTTAATACGCTTGGGTCTGCATCGACAGCAGTAATGGTAGCGCGTTGTGCGATAGAATTGGCTCCCGAGGTTACTTGTCCCTGAATTTTTGTACATGCTTTTGCAATAAATTCCGGAGCTCCAATGTAACCAATTCTCCATCCTGTCATGGCAAAAGCTTTTGCTACACCGTTTACAGTAATGGTTTTTTCCAGCATTCCCGGGATAGAACCGATGCTGCAGAAAGTTCCTGAGAAATTGATGTGTTCGTAGATTTCGTCGGCAACTACATATATGTTTGGGTATTTTTCTAAAACTTTTGCAAGTGCAGTAAGCTCTTCTCTGCTGTAAACAGACCCAGAAGGGTTGCAAGGAGAGCTAAACCACATCATTTTGGTTTTTGGTGTAATGGCAGCTTCTAGTTGTTCTGGTGTAATTTTGAAATCTGTTTCTACAGACGTTGGAACTTCTACAGGAATTCCTCCAGAAAGTTTTACAATTTCGAAATAAGAAACCCAGTATGGTGCTGGCAAAATAACTTCGTCGCCATCGTTTAGCATTACTTGCGCAATGTTGTATAACGATTGTTTTGCTCCTGTAGAAACTACGATTTGGGTTGGTTTGTATTCTAATCCGTTGTCTCTTTTAAATTTTCTACAGATAGCTTCTTTTAGGTCCTGATATCCATCAACTGGAGAATAAGTACTGTAGTTTTCGTCAATAGCTTTTTTTGCAGCTTCTTTTATAAAATCAGGCGTATTAAAGTCGGGCTCGCCTAAACTTAAGCTGATAATATCTTTTCCTTGTGCTTTTAATTCGCGCGCTAAAGCAGCCATTGCTAATGTTTGTGAAGTCGCTAAGTTGTTAATTCTGTCCGAAAGAATGTGATTCATTTTGTAGTTAATTGCGGTTTAATATTGTGTTGAATGTATTGTAGCAAAGCATGATTATACATTGCTACAATACACTATTTTGTAATGATAAATTACGCTAGTTCAGGTTTCATTCCAAGATCTTTCAAATGCTTGTAATGTGCTACAATTGCGCTTCTCATGGTCTTGAACTCATAATAAGGCAAGTTGCATTCTTGTGCCGTTTCTTTTACAATTTCTGCAATTTTCCCGTAGTGAACATGACTAATATTTGGAAAAATATGATGCTCAATTTGATGATTTAATCCACCAGTAAACCAGTTTACAATTTTGTTTTTTGGTGCAAAATTAGCTGTCGTGTACAATTGGTGAATGGCCCAGGTGTTTTCGATTTCTCCATTTTCGTTCGGAACCGGATTAGAGGTTTCCTCCACAACGTGTGCCAATTGAAAAACAATACTTAAAATTAGTCCGGCTGTGTAATGCATTACAAAAAATCCGATTACAACTTTCCACCAAGACACTCCTAAAGCCATTGGCAATACCATCCAGATTACTGCGTAGATAATCTTGGTGATCACCAAAACTGTCCATAATTTGGCAGGACTTTGTGGCGTTCCGTATGATAATTTTCTTTTTAAATAATTTTTCATTTGTTTAAAATCGGTAGTCAAAGACCAGTTAAAAGTCAATAATCCGTATAAAAAGAAAGAATAATAATGTTGAAATTTATGAAAACGATGCCATTCGGCATTTTGTGTAAAACGAATGATTCTTCCTGCGTCCAAGTCTTCATCATGACCGTGTATGTTGGTGTAGGTGTGATGCAGAACATTATGTTGTACTTGCCAGTTGTGTACATTACCGGCCAAAATATAGATGCTTCCTCCCATGATTTTGTTAATCCATGATTTAGAAGAATAAGAGCCGTGATTACCGTCATGCATTACGTTCATGCCTATTCCTGCCATTCCAATTCCCATTAAAATATTCAATAATAGTTGGCCCCAAAAAGGCATATCAAGTGTAAGGATTAAAAAATAAGGTGTTAAGAAAATAGCAAACAAAATCACTGCTTTAAGGTGAAGTTTCCAGTTTCCGGTTTTCTGGATGTTATTTTCCTTAAAGTAATTGTTTACTCGAGAGTTAAGTGTTCTGAAAAACTTCAGATTGTCTTGCTTTGCAAATGTTGGTGCCGTATTATTCATAAAAAAATTAAATAGTTTTCAAAGGTAATTATTATAAATTTTCAATTTACAAAATTGAGTTAAATATTTTAATAGTAAAGTAGTACTTTTGTTAAAAAAATAGAGCAATGGACGAGATTCTGAAATATTTTCCTGATTTGACCGACATTCAAATCGAACAATTTCAAAAATTAGATTTTTTATACCATGATTGGAATGAAAAGATAAATGTTATTTCACGTAAAGATATTGATGCCTTATATACCAAACACATTTTGCATTCACTTGGAATTGCAAAAATAATGAAGTTTGAGCCCGGAGCTACTGTTCTTGACGTAGGAACTGGCGGTGGTTTTCCGGGAATTCCGCTGGCGATTTTGTTTCCCGAAACGCGTTTTTACTTAATTGATGTAATTGCAAAAAAAATAAAAGTGGTTCAGGGCGTAGTAGATGCCTTAGAATTGAAAAACGTAAAAGCAGAACAAAAACGTGCCGAATTGGTAAAAGGAGATTTTGATTTTATCGTTAGTCGGGCTGTGACCAATATGCCTGATTTTGTTTCTTGGATTCATGATAAAATCAAAAAGCAACACAAGCATACCCTAAAAAACGGAATTTTATACCTAAAAGGAGGAGATTTAACCGAAGAGTTGGCCTCTTTTCCTAAAGCTACTTTATATGATTTGTCAACAATTTTTGAAGATGAATTTTTTGAAACTAAAAAAGTAGTGCATTTGCCATTGAAGTTTCAGGCTTAGAAAAGATAGTCTTAAGGTCGAATGTCATAAAGTAAAAAGCCGAATCTTTAATTAAGATTCGGCTTTTGTACATTGACAAAGTCATTTAAGACTTTTGACATTAAGACTAACCTAAAAACGGATATCTGTAATCTTCTGGAGTTACAAAAGTTTCTTTTATTGTTCTAGGCGAAGCCCAACGTAATAAGTTTAATGCCGACCCAGCTTTATCATTAGTTCCTGAAGCTCTTGCACCACCAAAAGGCTGCATTCCCACAACAGCTCCCGTTGGTTTATCATTGATGTAGAAGTTACCTGCAGCATTTTGCAATTTTGTTGTAGCTACCTCAATTGCATAGCGATCCTGACTGAAAACAGCTCCCGTTAAAGCATACTCAGAAGTAGTATCTACCAATTCTAAAGTCTCTTCCCATTTGGCATCTTCGTAAACATAAATAGTAATTACGGGTCCGAATAATTCGGTTTCCATTGTCGCGTATTTTGGGTTTGTCGTTACAATAACGGTTGGCTCAATAAAGTATCCAACAGATTTATCATAATTCCCTCCGATGATGATTTCGGCATCAGCATCTTTTTTAGCCTGATCAATAAAACCGGCCAATTTATCAAAAGAACCTTCGTGAATAACCGCTGTAATGAAGTTTCCGAAATCTTCCGGAGAGCCCATTTTCATTGATTTTACATCTGTAATCAATTGTTCTTTTACAGCTGGCCATAAACTTTGCGGAATGTAAGCTCTTGAGGCTGCAGAACATTTTTGACCTTGAAACTCAAATGCACCACGAGTAATTCCTGTTGTCACTTGTTTTACATTTGCGCTTGGATGTGCAATGATAAAATCTTTACCACCAGTCTCACCAACGATTCTTGGATATGTTTTATAATGATGAATATTGGCTCCAATTTTTGCCCAAATGTCTTTGAATACGTGAGTTGATCCTGTAAAGTGAACTCCCGCAAAATCGCGACTTGCCAAAACAGTATCTGTAATCATTAGAGCGTCTCCAAAAACAACGTTAATAACGCCATCAGGAACACCTGCTTCTTTAAAAACTTCAATAATAATTTTTGCAGAAAAAACTTGACTGTCACTTGGCTTCCAAACGACCACGTTCCCCATCATTGCTGCGCTTGCTGGAAGATTTGCTGCAATAGCGGTAAAGTTGAAAGGCGTAATAGCGTAAACAAAACCTTCCAGAGGTCTGTATTCTAGGCGATTCCAAGTTGTAGAGTCAGATTTCGGCTGGTCTCCGTAAATTTGAGTCATAAATTCTACGTTATAACGTAAAAAGTCGATCAATTCGCAAGAAGCATCAATTTCTGCCTGATGAATATTTTTAGACTGACCAATCATAGTCGCTGCATTAATGCGGGCTCTGTAAGGGCCAGCAATAAGTTCGGCCGCTTTTAAGAAAATAGCAGCACGTTGTTCCCATGCCATATTTGCCCATGCTTTTCTTGACTCAAGTGCGTTTGCAATTGCTTTTTCAATATGTTGTTTTTCAGCTAAGTGGTAGGTTCCCACAATGTGTTTGTGATCGTGCGGAGCTGAAATTGTTTTAGTGTTTCCAGTTTTAATTTCTTCACTACCAATGTACAAAGGAACATCTATTGTAGAGTTCCACATGGAAGTATAGGCTGCCTGAACAGCGGCTTTTTCTGGTGAATTCGGTGCGTAACTTTTTACAGGCTCGTTTACCGCTTTTGGTACATGAAAGAATCCTTTTAGCATGTTATTAAAATTAGATAATTAGACAATTTATGAGCAAGAGGATTCGTTTTGTTACGAAAAATCTAATGCAGCACAAAAGTACAAAGTACAAATTAATAATTTGACAATTTTATGATTAAGATAACGATAAAAAAGATAGTTTTTGAATAAAGCCTTAGTTTATGGCAAAAGGAGCACACATTCTAAAGGTAGGAACAATTACCTTAAAGATTTTGGTGGTCGTAAAATTAATCATATTAAAATGACCTTTCATTGCGCCATAAGGAGACGATAAGAGGCAACCTGAACTATAAGTATGATTTTCTCCGGGTTTAAGAACGGGTTTTTTGCCGATAACGCCTTCTCCATCAACGACTTCTAGGTCGTTTAAGGAATCGAAAATTTCCCAGTGGCGAGAAGTTAGTTGTACCGAATCTTTGCTGTGGTTTTCTATGGTAACCACATAACTAAAGGCAAAATGAATCTTATAGTTCTTGAAGTAAGTACCTTCAAAACTAGTTAGAACCGATATCTTTATGCCTCTTGTAATTTGAGAAACCATACTAATGTAGTATATATGTGTGCGTTATAACTGCAAATTTACAAAAAAAAATGATTCGATCGAAATCCTTTTAACAATGTTTTAATTGATGATATTGATCGAGTTAGCATTTCCTTTTCCAATAATGCGCTCATATCGGTCATTACTTTCTCTGTAATACACCAAAATAGTGTACTCATTTTCGGTTTGGTAAAAGTTTCCGTCAATGGCATTTTCGTAATCAACTTGTCCATTTTTATCCGCTACCGTAAACTGAAAATTAGTAAAACCTTGTTTGATCATAACGGCTTTTTCGTAAGTGCCTTTATCCGAATTATAATCCATCTTGTACTCGGGCGTCAAATTGTAATTATTAAACATTCCGGTGATATAAATGTCTTTGTTAAGTCTAAAAGCGGGTGCCGAGAGACTAAAGTAAACCCACGCATAATCAGCTTCGATGGCGTTATCAGAGCCGTTGATGTTTTTAACCAAAAAATTTCCATTTATATCTTGGTTTAAGGTATAAATAAGGTTTGCTCTGGCTGGACTTGTGAATAAAAAAGAGCTGTAAATGTCACTATTCAAACCCACTTTTCCAATGTTATTGCTAACTGTACGAATGTCTTTGTTCTCAAAGTATAAATATTCATTTCCGGCCCAGAATTGTGTTTCGGCATCATATTTATAAACCAATTGATTGCCTAAAGTATATTGTGGAACGATATTTTTTATAGAAGTATTGAAGTCTCCATTTTGCATCAAAAATATTTTTATACTTTTTATAGGATTTTGAAAGACAATATCGTTAGAATTTACGGTAAAATCAAGATTATGTTTATGATCAATATTACTAAGGTTTCGGCTTCGTTTGACCTGAGCGCTAACTGTTGCGCGATTTTCGTACAATAATAATTTTCTCGAAAAAACAACTTCTCTGTCTTCGTTTAAGATCTTCAGCATATAGTTACCTGAAATACGCAATTGAGTCGTAAATTGATTAGGAAAAGATAGTTTGTAATGTGAATAATTTTGAAGCGTATTGAATGAATTCAAATAATTCATAATCCTTTGATTATCCATTCCTGCGATGTAATCATTCTTCAGAATATCGGTTGGTTTCCAGTTATAGTCGCAATGAATGATTTCAAAATAATAATTAGCCTCATTGCCAAATAAATCATCAAATTGCAATTCAAATTCAGAACCTAACTCAAAAATAGGCACAACATTACTGCCATTTTGAACAAATGTCACTGTTTTGATATTGTATGGAGGAGCAACTTCGGTCTGTATTACCTGAGCTGTAGCCGAAGAAAAAATAAAAAGCAGCAGTATTTTTTGATACAAAAATTTTACCATCATATTATGTTGTAAGATTGTAAATATAACAATTTTATGTAACGTAAGAAGAGGCTGCGTTTTAATGCTTTTAAAAATAAAATGTATTAAGAGCTTAAAATGTATTCTAAATTGGCTTCTATCTCGTTGCTGATGTAGCTTTCTTCTAAAAGCGAATCCGAAAGCAGCTTTTTGTTTTCCTGTAATTTGATTATCTTTTCTTCGACCGTATTTTTAGAGATAAAACGAATAACATTGACCTTGTTTAATTGTCCAATTCGATGTGCTCTTCCCACACCTTGCTTTTCGGCAAAAGGGTTCCACCACGGGTCTAAAAACAAAACATACGATGCTTTGGTAATATTCAGTCCAACGCCGCCAGCTTTTAGCGAAATAAAAAAGAACAAAGTATTTTCGTTTTCCTGAAACTGGTTTACTTGCTGCTCTCTTTTTTTGGTATTGGTTTCCCCTGTGATTTCGCAAAAATCAATTTTGTTTTCTTTGCACCAAGAAGTGTAAAAACTCAAATTAGTAACAAAGGAGCTAAAAATGATGGTTTTTTGTTTTCCTTTCACCAGATTTTCTAGATAATTGGTGACTGCAATATATTTTCCGGAATCAATTTCAGACTCGTTATCGATCATTTTCGGGTGATTGCTTAGTTGTCTCAACTTCATCAAAGTGTTGATGATGCTAATTTTGTCAGGGCTAAAACCATCTGTTTTTAATAAAAAATTCCGGGCTTTTGATTTTTCTTTTTCGTATAATTTCTCCTGCTCAGGATCCATATTACAATAATAAATTTGTTCTGATAATTCGGGTAAGTCCTTCAAAACCTGTTCTTTGGTTCTTCTTAAAATGTAAGGCTGAATAAGTGTTTTTAATTCAGCCAAACTATTCTCGTCCTGCTTTTTTTCGATCGGAATTTTAAAATTTTCTGTAAAAAAAGCATAACTCCCCAAAATATCCGGATTGATAAATTGCATTTGCGACCACAAATCGTCTAAGGAATTTTCGATTGGTGTACCGCTCAATGCAATCTTATGAGCCGTATTTATTTGATTAATCGCTTTAAAAATTTTAGAGTTTTTGTTTTTAATGTATTGACTTTCGTCTAAAATTAAGTAACGGAAATTATATTTTTCTAAAATTGCAATATCGCGGTGAACAATATTGTAGCTGGTAAAAATCAAATCTGATGAAGCCAACTTATGCGACAATAGTTTTCTGTCATTGCCAACATATTGCATTTTTGAAAAATGCGGCGTAAACTTTTGAGCCTCGTTGTACCAGTTAAAAACCAGTGACGAAGGCAAAACGATTAAGGTTTTTAGAGGTTCTCTTTCTACAACAGTTTCATTTTGAAACAAATCAAAGTTTGTTGTCTTCGTTGTAAAGCCTAATTGCTCTTGCACTGCAACCAGAACGGCTAAGGTTTGTAATGTCTTTCCAAGTCCCATATCATCGGCCAGGCAAGCCCCCAAATTCGAGTTAAAATGTCCTAAAAGCCATTTTACACCCTCAATTTGATACGGTCTTAAAGTCGCTTTTAGCAATTCAGAGGCAGTATATTCTGCATTATAAATTGGAGTTGAGGTTGTTTTTAGTTCCGGAAATGCATCCAAAACTGCAAAATTATTTTTACGCAAAAGAAGGTTTCCATTTTCAGTTTTGGCTAATTTGGCTAGCGAACTGTATTTGGTGAGCCATTCTAAAGGGATCAGAAAATAACTGCCGTCAGGCAACAAAAAGAGTCTTTCTTTGCTTTTTATGTTTGTGATAATTTCGCTAAAGCTAAAACTAAATGTACCGCTGGTAATGATTATTTTTACATCAAACCAATCTTCTTTTGTTGTTGCTGTAGAAGAGGAAATAATAGCCTTTTCTGTACTGATTTCTTTACTTTCGAGTTTTAAATTTTCTATTGTAAATCCCAGATTTTTTAGAGCTTCTTTATGATCAATAATAAACTGAATATTGGCGTACGGATCATGAATTTCTTCATCACGACTGCATCCAAACAATTCATTTTTAATTTTTAATAGTCCAATTTCGAGTAATTTGTTGGTGTACAAATTTTCATCAGAATTTCTTTTGTGTTGAATTATTCTGGGTTCATTTGAAATACTAAAATCAACAAAAGTATGTTTTGTTTTTGTTTTATTGGCATCAAATAAATAGCCATCATAATCAAAACAAAGCGTGATATAATAACAGTTTTTAAAAAAATCATAAACAGATTGCAGCGTACACGAAGTAATTTTATCGCGATGCTCGATTTCAAAACCGGTGGCTTCGATGTCTATTTTTTTGGCAATTTCTGGAATAAAATTTTTAAAATAAGTATCAACTAGTTTTGAGGGTATTTCAATTGATTTTTTCTTTAAAAAAGGCGAGAGTTTTTTAGCATTCAGGTCTTTTAATTGCCCTAATTTCTTGTCGATAATCAACCAGCCAGGTTCATCCAAAAGAATAGTTATGCTGCTATCCATTGGCGAAAATAACGTTTGGTTTTCTTTTAAAGAAAGTGTGTATGTAATTCCTTCGGAATGTTTTTCAAATTGAATTTGAGGTTCTAAATAAAGCGCAGCTGTAGCAACTCTGGATCGATAAAAATCCTTTTCAACGCCCATATTGACAGACAATGGAAATTTTTCTTCTACAATCAGAGTGTAAAATATGTTCAAATTTGTTTTTAAATGCTGGCGAATGGCAAACTCAATTTTGGCATCTTTTTGCAAATCAGCAATTGTTTTTGCCGATTTGATTTTGGTACTGAATTTCTTGAAAATAAACTCAGATTTTAAAGACTCGCAAACAGTGAGTATTTTTTTTGTACTGGCATCTAAATTTTCAAAAACAATTCCGAAACTTTCCAGTACATCCGGACTTGCTTTTTTATTTAAATATTTAATTTCATCCGTATGCTCAAGAATGTAAGCTGTTGGAATATAAGTATCCAGGTTTTTATCTAAACCGATGTCAAAACAAAATTGAAATGATTTCGAAGGTTCCAAGTTGAGGGATTTGGTTGGGGTGTAATTTAGGAAATTATCTAAAATTAAAAAGTTTTCAAAATAGCAATAAATTGAAAACTTTTTAAATGAACTTATATTATTTATAGGATGAAAATAGGGTTTAATTTTCCGGTTTAAAGCATAGTGGGATAATTTCACCTTTTGCCAAACAGTATTTTTCAACCATTTCAGGCGTCATCTTATTGGTGTAATCTTCTTCAATAACAATAAAACCAATGCTTCTTAACTTGTCAAAATAATCCCGACCGTAGATGCGAACGTGATCGTATTGTCCGAATATTTTAGCACGCTCTTTTTGGTCGGTAATTGTATCGTCTGCAAAAGTTACTGCTCTTGATAAATCTTGCGGAATTTGCAAAACGGCCATTCCACCTGGTTTTAAAACGCGAAACAATTCCTGCATGGCTTTTGTATCATCCGGAATGTGTTCTAAAACGTGGTTACACAAAATCACATCATATTCATTATCTTTAAAAGGCAAATTACAAATATCGGCTTTTACATCTGCCAGAGGCGAAAGTAAATCTGTTGTTGTATAATCAAGATTCTTTTGTTTGCGGAACAATTTGTAAAAAGCTTGTTCGGGCGCAAAATGGAGTACTTTTTTGGGTGCTGTAAAAAAATCGGTTTGGTCGTTTAAGTACAACCAAAGCAAACGATGTCTCTCCAGCGAAAGCGTGCTTGGCGAAAGCACATTGTTACGCTGTTTTCCGTATCCGTAAGGCAAAAAACTTCTAAAACTTTTTCCGTCAATCGGATCAGTATATTTGCTTCCTTTTAATGAAAGAGCCAAAATCGGACGAGCTACATAACTCAAACGAATTAATAATGGGCGTGGAATAGTGTTAAGTACTAATTTGAAAAGTTTTTTCACAGGATTAGATTCGGGTTTTTATTTATAGGACTAATGGCACTTTTCTAAATTCATCTTCTTCGTTGCTTTCGATTCCGAGTGCTTTATAGACGTAATAGAAAGTCGATAAAATTTCTGGTTTTCCGTCTACTAAAGCAACATCATGCTCAAAATGGGCACTTGGTTTTCCGTCGGCAGTTAGGATTGTCCAGCCATCTTTTAGTTGTTTGATGTTTCTTGTTCCCATGTTTATCATCGGTTCAATCGCAACCACCATACCTTCAACAAAAAGTTTTCCGCGACCTTTTTTTCCGTAGTTTGGCATTTCTGGTTCTTCGTGCATTTTTTGCCCTAAACCGTGTCCTACCAATTCGCGTACAACCCCGTAACCGTGAGATTCTGTATATTTCTGAATCGCATTTCCAACATCTTCCACACGATTTCCAGCTTTAAATTCTCTAATTCCTACGTACAAAGATTCTTTGGTTACCTGCAATAGTTTTTTGGTTTCAGGAGCAACTTCTCCAATTTCAAAACTGTAAGCGTGATCACCGTGATATCCGTTTTTATAAGCGCCACAATCTACAGAGATCACATCGCCACTTTTTAAAGGTGTATTGTTCGGAATTCCGTGTACAACTTGGGCGTTTGGGCTCATGCAAAGCGAATTCGGGAAGTCATACAACCCCAGAAAACTAGGTACCGCTCCGTGGTCACGAATAAATTCCTCGGCCAGTTTGTCCAGATATAATGTGGTAACTCCTTCTTTTATCTCAGAAGCAATCATACCTAAAGTTTTAGAAACGATCAACGCACTTTCGCGCATCAACTCGATTTCTTCACGTGATTTTACAATAATCATAATTTCGGATTTTCAGTTGGCAAAAGTACAATTTTAATATTATTCTTTTTGTTTTTGATTTTGAATTTAATTTCAACAAATAATTTTTAAAAACCGCTAAATGTTACGTATTCCATTCGGCTCAAAAGTGTTTTCAAATTTTAATTGGCAGAAAAGCCGTAAATTAGCGAAAGAATGAATTTTTTAATTATGAAAACCACTGCAGATCAAGAAATTATATCCAAACAAAAGGCTTTGAATAAAATGAAAAACAATGCTTTGGCGCTTTTAGGAGTTGCCGTATTGCTTTTTATAGTAGCCATTTATTTTAAAATTCCGATGCTACAGGCTTTTAGCGAAGCTGCAATGGTAGGTGGAATTGCAGATTGGTTTGCGGTGGTTGCGCTGTTTCGCCATCCATTGGGAATCCCTATTTGGCACACGGCGATTATTCCTTTAAAGAAAAACGAAATTGGCGAAAACCTAGGCAGTTTCGTTTCGGAAGAATTTCTAAACCGTGAAAAATTAGAAATCAAATTAGAAGAATTTAATTTTGCAACAAAAGCTTCAGAGTGGTTATCAGAAAAAGAAAATGCTGTTAAAATTGCCAATCTGGTCGCAGTCAATATTATTCCGGGTATTTTAAAAACCATCAACGACGAAGATATCAAGCATTTTATTCAAATTCAATTTAAAGAAAAACTCGAGGCAATTAATTTTGGAGATTGGGTAGCTTTGGCATTAGAACCGTTGCAAAAAGGACAATTGAAAGAACAAATGCTAACCAATATTATAGATGTTTTGTGCAACGAACTCATCGATAATAAAGATTTGATTCGAAAAAAAGTAAAAGAATCAACGCCAATTTTGACCTTTGGCTTAGCCGATAAAAGCATTTCAGAAGGTGTTTTTAATGGTTTGTATGATTTCTTGAATGAAGCCAAAAATCCAGAAAGCGATATACGCGCCAAGATTGACCAATATGTGTATGATTTTCTCGATAAAGTAAAAAATTCAGAGGAAATGAGGGGTAAAATCAATAATGTAATTTTAGGTTTTGCCGGAAAAAAAGAAGTTCAGGATTACATCAACGGAATTTGGGATGAAATAAAAACGTCCATCCATCATGATTTAGATAAAGGAGATCAGTCTTCTATAAAAAATAATATTTCCAATCTGATTCAGACTTTTGGAAAAGGCATTAAAGAAGATCATGCTATGCTGAATAAGATCAATAATTTTATCAAAAATGATGTGCTTTCGGTGCTGATTAATAATAAAAAAGTAATTGGAGATTTGATTGCTTCAACCGTAAAAAGTTGGGATGGAAAAGAAGTTTCTGAAAAATTAGAATTAGAAATAGGGAAGGATTTACAGTACATCAGAATCAACGGAACGCTTGTTGGCGGGCTAATCGGGCTCGTAATTTATGCTTTCGAGTCCGTCTATCATCACTTTGTATTGTAATCCCAAAAGTGATATGAGTTATGATAAACCCATATCACTCATGAGAATAACAGCAACCTTTAATCAGGATTTGCCATGATTTTAAAAAGCTCTGAATTGGACATGTAAAATCTGTTTTCGAGCGCAATAGAAGCCAGTTTTGCACTTACAAGGTTGTTCTCTCGCGTGTTAATTAAAAACAAAGAACTTTCTCCAAACGAAAATAGACGTTCCTCTGAGTCCAGCATGGTAATATTATTTTCTACCAGATCTTTTGCTAACTTTTTTTGCTTTAACAGCGAATTAATTTCAGTTTTTTGGGCATTTATTTTATTGGTCAGCTGAGTTTTCTCTAAAGCTAGAGCAAATTGGCTTTCTTGAACTTTATATTTTGCCAATTTCAAACTTCCTCGTTCTTTTCTTAAAAATAAAGGGAAGTAAAATTCTAAGCCAATTTTATAATCATCAAAACGATAATTGTCGATGTAGCTTGGTTCTGATAAATAGGAGTAACCTACATTGATTTTCGGCAAAAGCATATTTTGCTTCAGATCTTTTTCTACATTCAAAATGTCTATTTTGTTTTGCAAAGCATTTAATTTTGGATGTGTTTCCGGATTAAAATCGTTTTGCAACAAATCATTTGTTTTTAACGTTTCCTGCAATGTAGCTTCGAGCGCAGTTTCCGGCACCAGTTCTTCAGAAATTTCTAACGGAATATTGTTTTCCAGCCACATAAAATTGGACAATTCTAGTTTTGCTTTGGCTAGTTTTAATTTAGAATCTTCTAGACTTAATGCTCGGTTTTTTACTATAATTCCGGCTTCAATGCTATCTATGGCAGGTTTATCGCCTTGCGTAATTAAGGATTTTATTCCTTCCAAACGTATTTCAGCATTTTTGTTGTAATTTTCGTAAAGTTTCATTTCTTCAAAATTCTTTTTCCAATTAAAATAAGCAATTGAAGCATCGTACAAAACGTTTACGGCTTGCAATTTTCTTTCAGAATCACTTAGTTTTATCTGAATTTTAGCTTTGCGAACATCAGCCATTCTCTGGTTGATTAATAATCCCTGACCAATCGGAACGCTGATTCCAAAAGAAGTTAATCCTTGATTTGGGGTCGTATTTTCGGGATTTAGATAAACACCTTCGTTATTATCAAAACCTGCTTTTAACTCAATTCCGTACCAGGTTGGTATTTTAAAACTACTGTTTAGAATAGAATAATATTCTTTATCCTTAAATTGTTTTTGACTAAAATCGACTTCAATTTTGGGGTCAAAACCACCTCGGGCCATCATCAAATTGGCTTGTGCTTTACTTATTTCTAAATTCGCATTTTTTACCAAAGGATGGTATTTTTTTACATATCCAAGAAACTCATTGTAGGTAAGTTCTTTAGAAATGGGTTGCTGGCCAAAAACGGTACAAGCCAAAAAAAGAAAAGCGATACATATTGGTTTCATTATTTTTTTTCTTTAGTTACTTTTTCTCCACTTTTATAATAATTAGGAGGAAATCCGTTTAAGGTTCTCCAAATTTCAAACCAAATTGGTACTGTATCCAATAGTGCAATTGTTTGAGCACCAGAGCCAATGCTCAATTGTTTTGGCCAATGTGCTTCGTTTGGATCTGGGGCAATTAAGATTCTGTATTTACCATTTTCACTTATAAAATTTTCGATAGCAACCACTTTCCCTCCAAAAGTACCATAGGAAATATCCGGCCATCCTGAAAATACAATAGTAGGCCAACCGTCGAACCAAATGCGTATTTTTTCTCCTTTTTTAATCAGAGGTAAATCAATCGGGTTGATAAAAGTTTCTACTGCAATATCGTACTGAGAAGGCATAATGGTTACAATTGGCGTTCCTTCTTTTATAGTTTCGCCCAAACCTGCCTGCAATGCTCGGTTGATATAGCCACTTTGAACCGCTCTGATGTAGTACATTCCGTTTCGTAAACTGTAATTGGCGTACTGATTTTCTAATTTACTCACCTGAGCTTCTGTATCAAATTTATTACTCAAAGTCGTAAACTGATCGCTTTTTGCTTTGGATATTTTTTCAGCATATTCAGCGCCAATTCGGTTGATTTCAACCTGAGCATTGATAAATTCATTTTTGCTGGTGAGATATTTGTTTTCCTGTGTAATAATTTTAGCATCAACATCTTGTAATTTCAAGCGTTTTTCCTCGACATCGGTCAGCGGTTTCAAACCTTCTTTGTTCAGTTGTACAGAACGGTTGTATTGTGTATTCGCAATTCTCAATTGTGTTTTTGCAGCCACAAGATCCATGCTGTCACTTTTTATTTTTAAGATCGATTGTTTGACCTTGTTTCGGGCTTGCTCAAGTTTTAATATTTTTTCGTTTTCTATAGATTGAATTTGAGTCGAAAGCGTATTCACTTTATCATCATAAGATTCTAGCGAATTCTTTTTTGCATCAACCTGATTTTTGGTATTTGCAACCAAATTAGGATCCATGTAATCCTCTTTTATTTCAGAAATAAACAAAATGGTATCACCTTTTTTTACAAAATCGCCTTCTTGTACGTACCATTTTTCAATTCTACCCGAAATAACACTCTGTATCGATTGTGGTCTTTGGTTGGGTTTTAAAGTCGTTACAGAACCCGATCCCGAGATATTTTGTGTCCATGGCAGGAAAAGAGCAACGATTCCTAAAATGGATGTACCTATTATTATTTTATTTAAAATTCTGAAATGAGGCCTGTTGCTGAGGTTTTTTACAGTCTCGTAGTGATCAAGTGGCTGTAGTTTTGTTTTATTGTCAGATATGTTTAGCATGGCGTATTGTTTTTTTGATCAAGTAATATAATGCCGTTCTTCATCGTTATTTTTCGTGTCGCTTTTGTTTTCCAATACGGATTTTTAGAGGAAACAATAATCGTCCATTTGTTTTTATCAGAAGTGATAAAATCAATAATTTCATTAGCAGCATTTTCATCCATCGTGTCTGTCGGATCTTCATAAAAAAGCACTTTTGGCTTATGAATAATACTTCGTGCCAGTAGGATTTTCTGAGCATTAGAAGAAGATAATTGTTTCCCTTCCGGATAAATATGGGTTTCTAAACCTTTTGGCTGTAATTTTATAAATGAGCTTAGCTGAACGCCATCAAGGGCCCATTTTAAGTCTTCAGAACTTATTGCCGGGTTATTAAAAGTGATGTTTTCTAAAATTGTTCCTTCAAATGGGGTTTCATTATGAATGATACTTCCAATTTGCGAGCGATATTGTTTTAAACTTATTTTTCTAAAAGTATCATCGTTGATATAAAAAGCACCAGAATTCTGTTTTAATAAACCTGATAATAATCGGATGAGTGTTGTTTTTCCCGAACCATTTTCGCCTTCAATTACAATTCTTTCACCTTGTTCTATTTTAAGAGAGATAGAATCCAGCGTGTTGGTTGGAGAATCCGGAAACTTAAATTTTAAATTTTCAGTTTCTAAAGTGATGTTGTTGTAGCAAATTTCGTTTTGCAAATCGGTATTTTCTTCTAATTCTAAATCCGTTACTTGGCCTATTTTTTCAACAGAAGTCAAAACGTCATAAAAACTCTCAAGACCAAGGATGATTTTTTCAACAGAATTAATGACCAATAAAATGATGATTTCTGCGGCTACAAACTGCCCAATATTCATCTGTTGGCTCAATACCAAATATCCTCCAATAGACAGTAAACCCGCCGTAATGATAATCTTGAAAATGATTAGTTGTGTAAATTGCTTTTTGATAACGTTGAAATGTTTCTCTCGATAATTGATATAGTCAGTCACTATAGAATTGTTTTTTTGAAGTGCAAAATCATAGTTTAATTCATTTCTGAAACTAAAATTATTGCGGGCCATTTCTTGCAGCCAACCTGCCACTTTATATTTGAATTTAGATTCTTTCAAACTGGTTTCTAAACCAGATCTGTACGAAAATTTAAAAATAAAGTACAAAAGCAAGAACAATAAAAGTCCAAAGACAATAAAATAAGGATGGTACAGCGACAGTAATATGATTCCGAAAGTAATTTGCAGTAAAGCAGCCGAAAAATCAATTAATAATTTTGAAGTTCCTTTTTGGATGGTCATAGTGTCAAAAAAACGATTCGTTAATTCTGGTAAATAAGTGCCATATAATTCGACTGATTTTATTTTTGGCAAACGACCAGCAAACTCAAAAGAGGAGCGCACAAATATTTTTTGCTGTAAGTTTTCTGTGATTCGTAATTGCATCAAAGAGAGAACGCCTACAAGCGCAACCCCGGCAACAACAAGTATAATTAGCACAATCCAAGAGGCACTAACTCTTCCGGATTGTATAAAAGTAATAATTGCCTGAATTCCCAGCGGAAGCGATAAACTGATTAATCCAGCAAAAATAGCATAGAAAAAAATCTGATAAATATCTTTTTTGTCTAGCCTGAGTAAGTTGTAAAATCTTTTTAGTGGTGTCATATTGTTTTTATAATTAGCGCAAAGCGTTTTCTGCAAGGTTGAGGTAAAATTGAGTTGTTGTCACAGTTTCATTACAATCTGTAATTGTTTTTAGATGATCTGTTAGAAAATGTTGGTGCAAACTTCCTTCCACAATAGTTGAAACTAATGATCTTGCAAACGGATATTCGGGATTTACTTCTTTTACAATCAGAACAATTCGATTGATAACTCTTTTGTATATTAAGAAAAAACCTTCTTTGTTTTCCTGATCAACTTCTTTAGTATGCAGTGTTTTTGTAAATTCTGCAATTATTATTTTATTGAGGATGGCTTCGTTAATATGATCTGCTAAAGCATCATGCGTTATTTTTTCTGTAACTATGGTAATGGCTTTTTTTAGTTTTTCTTTTTTATCTAAAATATTTGTGGTGCTAAAGACCAGTTTATATTCCATCCAGCTCCAATACCATGAAGATAAATAGACTAGTAGCTTATGTTTGTTTTCGAAATAGCGGTAAATAGAACTTTCGTTAGATCCTATTTTTTCTCCTAATTTTTTAAATGTGAAATTATCAAAACCAATCTCGTCAATGAGGAGAATACTTTGCTCGAGAATTTTTTTTCCCAATGCAGATGTTTCGGGATCTTTTACATAGATCTTTTCGTTGACTTGCATTTTTAAATTTGATAGTATAATTTCCATAAAAGTTATTTAAAATGCAAATATAATAGTATTACTATCAATATAGAAATTTTAACTTTTATTTAGGTAAAAAATAAGCTGCTCTTATAGTAAAAGCAGCTCATGTAAAGTATCTAAAAAAAAGATTTTTTCTATAATAATGAATGACATGTCATAGCATTAGGTTGCGGAATCCCCATCAATTCTAAAATAGTTGGAGCGATGTCACCAAGCACACCATTCTGAATGTTTTTCAAGTGTTTATCGACCAAAATAATCGGCACCGGATTTGTTGTATGCGCTGTATTTGGGCTACCATCAGGATTAATCATGGTTTCGCAATTTCCGTGATCGGCAATTACAATAGTCGTATAATCGTTTTCAAGAGCGGCTTCTATAACCTGTTTAACGCATGCATCAACAGCTTCACAAGCCAAAATTGCGGCGCTCATGATTCCCGTATGTCCTACCATATCGCCATTGGCAAAATTCAGACATACAAAATCTACTTCTCCTTTATTGAGTTCCGGAACAAGGGCAGCTGTAAGTTCAAACGCACTCATTTCGGGTTGTAAATCGTATGTTGCCACTTTTGGAGAATTTCTTAAAATACGGGATTCACCTTCAAAAGGAGTTTCTCGACCACCAGAAAAGAAAAATGTCACGTGCGGATATTTCTCTGTTTCGGCAATGCGTATTTGTTTTTTGCCTGCTTTTTCTAAAACTTCGCCCAAAGTTTCAGTAATATTATCTTTGTTGTAAACTACTTTTACGTTTTGGTACGTTTCGTCGTAGTTGGTTAGCGTTACATAATACAAGTTGAGCTTGTGCATGTTTTGCTCGTGAAAATCCTGTTGCGAAAGTGCTTCAGTAAGTTCACGGCCTCTGTCTGTTCTGAAATTAAAAAAGATCACAACATCGCCTTCTACAATCGTAGCCAGCGGGATTTCATTTTCATCGACCATTATGATCGGTTCAATAAACTCATCCGTTACCTGATTGGCATAACTTTCAAGGACACTTGCAACCGCATTTTTTGATGGAGTTCCGATCGCATTTACGATCAAATCATACGCCAATTTTACGCGCTCCCAACGTTTGTCGCGATCCATGGCATAATAACGACCAATGATCGAAGCAATTTTTACAGGAGTATCTTTGATATAATCTTCTAAATCATGAATGTACTTGGCGCCAGATTTAGGATCAACATCACGACCGTCTGTAAAAGCGTGAACAAAAACATTTTGTAAACCATATTCTTGCGAAGCGTCAATTAATCCGCGTAGATGAGACGTATGTGAGTGAACGCCTCCATCTGAAACTAATCCCACAAAATGTACCTTTTTATGGTTGTCTTTGGCATAAGTAAAAGCATCAATAAGCACTTGTTCTTTTGCGAGCGTTTTATGGGCTACCGCAAGATTTATTTTGGCCAAATCCTGGTACACAATTCTCCCGGCACCAAGATTCATGTGACCTACCTCGCTATTACCCATCTGTCCTTCCGGCAAACCAACGTTTAATCCGTCGGTGCGAAGTTGAGCGCTTGGGTAATTTTTGTACAGGCTGTTTATAAAAGGAACATTTGCATTGTCTATTGCAGATACTTTAGGGTCAGGAGATTTTCCCCAACCATCCAAAATCATAAGGATTACTTTCTTGTTCATTAGTTTTTAGTTTTTACAAAGATAAGCCATTTATAAAACGTGAAGGAAAGCATTTTGACAATTATGTTTTATGAAATTTAGCCCTATAAAAAATATTAATTTAATTGTAGAAGTGTTTATTTTTTAAAATTTATTCATACATAACACTGTTTGTAATCCTGTTTTTGAAGGTATTCGTATCGTGAAATATTTTAGACAAATCAAAAAAAAGTATTTTAAAGATTCTATTGGCTAATGATTTGATATTGATTTTCTCTTGTTATCACGAAAAAAACGAATAAAGTAAAGCCTTAAGAACAAATTTTTTTGAGACCATTGTTTTACTCATCACGAGAGCTGAAAAAGGAAGAATTTTATCTGAAAGCAATTGGTACACTTTTTAAAGTTGATTTATAAAGTTGATTTTTGTATTAATTAATTGTAAATCAAATTGTTGGAAGGTTTAGCTTGTTAAAATTACCCCAAAGGCAATTATTAAAAGCATAAAATTAGCTCATTATATTACTGAATTGTTAAAAATTCATAAAAAAGGGCACTTTTTGTGTCATTAATTTTGCTGGCTATATTTTTTTTATACTTTTGCCAAACCCCAACCTAAGATTAACCTAAAGAAATTCAATGATTTATAAGATTTATCCCGCGCTATTATTTTTGTTTTTGTCGTTTGGCACAGATTCTAAAAATACTTCTGAGACTAAAAAATTAGAAACTAAGACGTTCGCAAAAGTTGATAATTTGACAATTGATGCTAAGATCGAAAGTGTTTATCACATGATAGATTCTAATCATTTTGTACTTCCTGAAATGAAATCTTTTTCGGAAGCCTTAAAAGGTTTTTATTTATTGAAAGAAAAAGGTCTTATCCAAAAAGATATTCTCACTTTGGTAGATTTTAGCCTTTCCTCAAATACAAAACGCCTTTGGGTGATCGATTTAGTAGCAAACAAAATTCTTTTTCACTCGCTTGTAGCACATGGCAAAAATACCGGAGACGAAATTGCTTCTTTTTTTTCGAACCAAAATTCATCCAACAAAAGTAGTTTAGGTTTTTATGCAACAGGAGAAGTTTACCAAGGGAAACACGGGCTTTCGCTTCGTTTGGATGGATTAGAAAAAGGTGTAAATGATAATGCCCGCGAAAGAGCTATCGTTATTCATGGCGCTGATTATGTCTCTGAATCTTTTATAAGAGGTAACAAACGTTTAGGAAGAAGTCAGGGTTGCCCGGCTCTTCCTGTAGAATTAACGAATGCAATTATCGAGGTAATAAAAAACAAATCTTGTTTGTTTATTTACCATCCGTCAAGAAGTTTTGTTTCAGAAGAGAAATTAATTTCGTAGTTTGCTGTACAAATCGGCGTCAAGATTGTAAATATCATTTCTAAAAATCAATTTATTTTTCTCGCTCCAAGCGGTCCAGTACCATTGGTATAATTTGTATTTTTTAGCAATTTTTATATTTGTCGTTTTTTTGGTAGTTATAATCGAATCTATTTTTCGTTTTGGCCAATTGTTTAAGCTGTCATTTAGGATGTGTTGCGCCAATTCCAACGGATTTTCTACCCGTACACAACCAGAACTCAAAGAGCGATTATGTCTGCCAAAATAGTCACGATGATTGGTGTCGTGCAGATAAACGCTATAATTATTAGGAAATAATATTTTCATTAATCCCAAAGAATTATTGTAGCCGGGACTTTGTACGTAGCGATAACTATGTGGCTTTTTAGGATTCCATTCAAAAGGATCTACAATGTCTCCGGCGCTATTGTAAATGGTAATATTTTTACGTGATAAGTAGTTTCTGTTGCGCAGCATTGCAGGCACAACATCTTCTCTTAAAATAGTAGGAGGAACAGTCCAGGTGGGATTAAAAACGACAGTCTTTAGCCTTGATGTTAAAATCGGAGTTCTTCTTTTATAGGTGCCAACAACAACATTTCGTACTACAGTTGTATCATTATTCTCGACAACATTTAAACTGTAGTTCGGAATATTGATAATAAAATAGTTTTTCGAAAAATCATTGGCATACCATCTCCAGCGTTCCAAATTGGCTATAATTTGTTGTTTTCTTTGTTTTTTAGTAAAATTCAAAGCATTCAAAGTTCCTGCGCCAATCACACCATCAGCAGCAAGACCATGTCTTTTCTGAAATCTTTTTATAGATTCGAATGTTTTAGTGTCGTAGATTTTAGTCAGGCTATCTTTTCGTCCTGTGAGATCTTTCCAGTAAAAAAGCCTTTTTTTGATGTTTATTAATGCTGGATTAGTATCGTTTAACGTTATTTTTTCTGCCGATTCAATTTTTTTGATGTTATCGTCAGGAAATTGATCTATTAACTGTAAAGACTTTAATAATTGTTTGTAAGTAAGTGTTTTAGGTTGAATTTTTTCTACAAGACTGTCCAGATGATTTTGGTTGAAATCTTTTATCAGAACAGTATTCACATCAAAAGATTTTTCTTCCAATGCCCAATCTCTGTAAAGTAATTTAGGGTTTAATTTTCCTTTGTATAAATGAGTCAGGTATTTTTCAAAATTATAGGTTAGCATAACGTCGTAATGAGCTAATTGTTTGTCATTAAGACCGCTGATGTTTTTTTCGTACTGAATAAGTTTCGGTACATGATAATCATCAGGATTTAATCCTAATTTTTCAGATTTTTTTAACTGATTTAAAACAAATTTTCTTTTTTTAAGATTTCCCCAAACCGTTTTATTCTCAGAAGAAAGATAAAAAAGTTTTACGTTTTCGTTTTTAAAAGAGTTAATTACAGCAGTATCAATAAGGACTTTTCTTTCATCACTTAAAATAATAGAAGGTGCTTTTTTTGTAACAGGTTCTTCCTTTTTACAACTGGTAATGGCTAAAAGTAATAAGCAAAAGTAAAGTTTATTCATATTTTAATTCTTTATACATTAAATAGTGTTCCCCGACTTCTTTGATATCAAAAGGTTTGCCAACTACCTGATAGCCTAATTTTTCGTAAAATTTTACTGCTGCTGTTCGAGCGTTAAACCATATTGTATTTACTTGATTTTCAATGCAATATTTTTCTGCATGCTTCACCAAAGCTTCGCCAATTCCTCTTTTTTGATGCGTTTCTAAAACTGCCATTCCTCGAATCTGAGCTTGTTTTTGAGCTGCAAATATAGCATTGCTAGTTGAAAATAACGAAATAATTCCTGTAAGATTTTCTTCAGAAAACAAACCAAAATGATGCGTAGTGTTTAAATCGTCACCATCAAAGTGACAACTTTCTATCGGTTTTCCTTTTCTTAAAACAGAATGACGTACAATATGTGTTTCTTTCGGGGTAATTTCTTTAATATTATTCATAATTGACGAGAAAAAAATAAGCGATAACTTTTTAGTTTTAAATAGATTATAAAAAATAGCGCAGTTTATTTGAATTTTTTACCTGAAAAGCTTGTTTTAAACTTAACTTATTTTTTATATTTGCACCAGTAATGCGAAAGTAGCTCAGTTGGTAGAGCTCCAGCCTTCCAAGCTGGTTGTCGCGAGTTCGAGCCTCGTCTTTCGCTCTAAAAACCGGAACTTAAATGTTTCGGTTTTTTTATAAAATTTGAAATTTTGCTAGATTTTTAATTAATTTATTTTTTTAATTGATTTTATTATTTATCTTTGCACCCTGTTAATGCGAAAGTAGCTCAGTTGGTAGAGCTCCAGCCTTCCAAGCTGGTTGTCGCGAGTTCGAGCCTCGTCTTTCGCTCTTCAAAAAGCCTTAAACTTTAGTTTAAGGCTTTTTTGTTTTTATAACTTTTAGAGTTTGTTTTAGTTTAAAGCGCTTAAATCACTTTCGGTTTCTAATTCTTCGGGAGTTTTGTTTTGCAAAAATAAACGTGCTTTTAAGTCGCCTTTCAACGTGATTTTTTCTCCTTTTACTTCCAGCCAGCTTCCTTCTCTAAGGCCCAAAACCGGAATAGCATTAAACGCATGAAATTCTTTTATTCTGGTTTCGCGAGTTTCACCCATGTGTGTAGACTGATTTTCCGGATCCAAATAATGCGGATTCAAATTGAAAGAAATTAAACCCAGCGTTTGAAAACTTGGCGGGTAAATGATTGGCATGTCGTTGGTAGTTTGCATAGAGAGTCCGCAGATGTTGCTGCCTGCACTGGTTCCTAAGTATGGTGTTCCCTTTTTTACGGTTTCAGATAAAATTTGCATAAGGTCGTTTTTATACAACTGAGTGACCAGTAAAAAGGTATTTCCGCCTCCGGTAAAAATTCCTTCAGCGTTTTTTATGGCAGATTGAGGATTTTCAAATTCATGGATTCCTTTTACCTCGATATTAATTTTCGCAAAAGCGGCTGTCACTTTTTGTGTATATTCTTCGTGAGAAATTCCGCTTGGACGGGCATAAGGAATAAAAAGAATGGTTTTGCAATCTTTAAAATGTTGTTGTAAAGTAGGTAAAAGATAGTCTAAATAACTTCCTCCATGTAGCGTAGATGTACTAGCAATGATAATACTTTTCATGTTCTGGTATAAATTGGTTTAAGTAAAATACGAAAACAAAGATACTAAAACATGAATCGTGAATTTTGATTAGAGGGAATAAAAAAAGCTGTATCGAATGGATACAGCCTTTAGAGTTTTAATTTTAGAAATTTTAGAATTTTAAATTATAAGTCGCTCCAATACCTACATTCTGAATATTTACATCATTTTCTGCAAATGTGTTTTGAAAAAAACCATAAATATTCCATTTAGAGTTATGGTAACCAATCTGAGGATTTACATACAATCCACCAGCGTTGTCTTGTGCATTTGTCAGAAATCCGTAGCCTAAATCTGCGCCAATAAATACCCCTTCAGTCTGAAAGTAATAACGGGCAAAAGCTGCTACTGGAATTAAGCCAAAATCGTCGCCACCGTTTTTTCCAAAAAAATGAGTGTAACCGGTAGCACCTCCAATTCCAAAATGCGGTGTTACCAAATATTGACCTCTTAAATCTGCTCCAACTGCCACCGATGAGAAATCATGTAAATCACCAACAGGCATCCCAACGTTTAATCCAGCTTTTAACCATGAATTAGTAGAATTAATTTCTTCCTGTGCAAAAATCATACTGGAAGCTAAAATGCTAAATAATAAAATTGTCTTTTTCATTGTTTCTTCTATTTAAATTATTATAATTCATTTCTTACAATTTATATGCCAATTGTTTCTTTTATAAGAATTATTTTATAATTTTAACTTGCTTTAAATGCATAACAAAACGAATTAACATTTTTTTACCATGTTCTTAATACTAAATTTGGAAGATATTAGGATATTTTTACAACTTTAAGAGAAAATCTAATTTTTTTATATTTTGATAAATAAAGTTGCTTGTGTTTTGTTTTTAGGATTGACTCAGTTAGTGTTGGGACAAGAAGTGATTGAGGGAAAAATTAGTGCCAATTATGGTGATTTAGAAGGGGTTTACGTGGTAAACGTGCAAACAGAAGTCATGGGTACAACAGATGCTTCTGGTGCTTTTTCGATAGCTGCAAAAGTGGGTGATACACTTGTTTTTTCTTCCATTCAATTTAAAGAATCCAGAATTTTACTAACACCTGACAGTTTTTCAGATTTGAATTTTATTATAAAACTAAGTCCTGTCATTCATCAACTGCAGGAAGTGATTATCAAGAGATATGATAACATCAATGCCGTTTCGTTGGGAATTGTTCCCAAAGGACAAAAAACATACACAGAAGCAGAACGAAAATTATTTACAGCGACAGATTTAGATGCAAAAGCTTCAATAGGAGGAATGGCGGGTGGTTCGATCTCTGCAGATTCTTTTTTGAATCTCCTTTCTGGAAGAACAGCAATGCTTAAAAAAGAATTAAAAGTAGAGAAAAAACAGTTTGATATGAAGCTACTGGAGAAAATGTTTTCTACAGAACATTTTGTAGATGTACTAAAAATTCCTCTCGAATATGTAAAAGGCTTTGAATATTTTGTTGTTGAAAATGATAAGTTTACAGTAATTTTGAATTCAAAAAACAAAACATCAACAGAGTTTTTGCTCGGAGAATTAGCGGTCAAATACAAAGAAATACTTGCCATTGAAAAATAATAATACATTACTGGTTTTACTTTTACTTTTTTTTCAAATTTCATTGGGGCAGACTGCCAATTCCAAAGAAATTTTTGGGCAAATTTTAGAACAATCCACTTCGGTTGAAGGCGTAAATATCATCAATAATAATACACAACATACTACCGTTTCTGATGCAAACGGAATATTTTCGATTTTGGTCAGGGAAGGCGATGTTTTGGTTTTTTCTGCTGTCAATCTGGAGCCGTTTAAACGCAGAATATCTGCCGAAGATCTAAATACGACCTCTTTTCAAATAAAAATGACAGCTAAAGAAATTGAGTTGAAAGAGGTTATTGTAAACGAAAATGCAGATATCAATGCCGAAAATTTGGGTATTGTTCCCAGAGGTCAAAAAACGTATACGCCTGCCGAGCGAAAGTTATACACAGCCACTTCCGGAAACGGTATTGATGGTTTGCTCAATAGTATTTCTGGACGCAAATCAATGCTTAAAAAAGAAATTGCAGTAGAGAAAAAAGAAGCACTTTTTCATAAATTAGAGTATCTTTTTGATGAGGCATATTACACAGAAAGACTTAAAATTAATGTAAATTATATAAAAGGCTTTCAAATTTATTGTGTCAATGATCCTGAATTTGCCGTATCTTTGGATACTAAGAACAAAACGATGAGTATGTTTTTAATTACACGTTTGGCTCAACAATATCTTAAAATTATTGAAAATGAAAAATAAAATAGGAGTATTCTTTTTATGTATGTTATGTCAATTTGCATTAGGGCAAACTAATTCTAGAAAACCATTGCACGGGCAAGTGGTAAACGATTCTATCGTTTTAGAAAGTGGTTATGTACTGAATATTAATGCAAACATTAAAACATTTATCAACTCCAACGGATTATTTGATATAATGGCTCAACCCAATGATACATTGCTTTTTTCGAGTTTGGCGTTTCAATCTAAAAAAATTGTATTAACCCAGAAAAATTGTGATGATCGTCTTTTTTTAGTGCATTTGGATATTGTCAATAATAAACTGAAAGAAGTAATTATTGGCAAAGAATTAAAAGTAAAAGCATTTAGAGGAGGTTCGCAGGGTATAATAGACACGCAGTTTGAAGATGATAAACAATCGACGGCCAAAAATATAGCCATGTTATCGGATCAGACCATTAAATACGGAACTGATTTTGTTCGAATTTTTAAAGATGTAAAAAAGCTTTTGCATAAAAAAGAAAGTGAAGATCTGAAAGAAGAAGAAATTAGTGATGTTGCTTTTATTGAATATGCAAAACTTAATTTTACATCAGATTTTTACAGTAAAACATTAAATCTAAAAAAGGATGAAATAGATTTGTTTTTATTGTTTTGTTCGAATGATGTTGCGTCAAAAAAATATTTAAAGCCGGAGGATCAGTTTCACTTGATGGATTTTATGATTACCAAAAATCAAGAGTTTAAAAAAGTTACAGTTGAGGGAAAATGAGAAAAATTGTTTTTTACCCCTTACTAATTTTATGTTTTTTTTTGTTTTCAGCTTTTTCGTTTCATAAGTTTTATATGGGTGTTTTTCAGATTAATTATGCCTCTGAGAAAAAAATGCTTCAAATTACATCCAGAATTTTTGTAGATGATTTACGTAAAGGAATAGAAAAAAAATACAATAAAAAGACATTTTTGGGCACAGAAAAAGAAACTGATGCGGATGTTGAATTGTTGAAAAAATATCTTTCAGAAAATTTTGCCATAAAAATAAACGGGCAAACAAAATCTGTTGTCTTTCTCTCGAAAGAATTAGAAGCCGATGATGTTTTGGTTTGTTATGCCAGAATTACGGCTGTTGACAAATTCAATATCTTAGAAATTTCGAATACTATTTTACTAGATTGGAATGCTGAACAACAGAATATTACACATATTACTGCCTTCGGAGGTAAAAAGACCGTTCTGTTTACAGAATCTTCAAGGAAAGAAGTGTTAAAGTACTAATAAATCGTTAAAATTATTATTTTAATTGCTATTTTCACAGCCTCAAAAAAATCCAAAAACTTTTTATGAAAAAGCTTTCGTTACTACTAATTTTTCCTGCTATGCTTCTGGCTCAGGAAAAAAATACTGTTGTTGCACCAAAACAACAAGGTAAATATGATACCAACAAATTTAGTCAAATGTATGATTTGTTGGCAACCCCAAATATGTTTCGTACGGCCTCTGGAGCACCAGGTCCAGCCTATTATCAGCAACAAGCAGATTACAAGATTGATGTGGAGCTGGATGATAAAAACTCAAAATTAATTGGTTCAGAAATTATTACTTATTCAAACAATTCGCCGGATAATCTGGAGTATCTATGGATTCAGTTAGACCAAAACCAAGCCAAAGCCAATACACAATCAAGTTTGGTAGAAAGCGAAAAAATCAATCAGGTTTTACCTCTTGACAAATTTTCAAGCGAATATTTGAAAAAAGATTTAGAGCGTGGTTTTAATATCGAATATGTAAAAGACGCAAAAGGCAATCCAATGTCGTATACCATCAACGAAACGATGATGCGTATCAATTTGGCTACTCCATTAAAAGCAGGAGAGAAAATTTCTTTAGCTATAAAATGGTGGTACAACATTAATAATTATAGAAATGAAGGAGGACGTTCTGGTTACGAATTATTCGAAAAAGAAGGTAATAAATTATATGTAATTGCTCAGTTCTACCCAAGAATGGCAGTGTATAATGATGTCGAAGGATGGCAAAATATGCAATTCTGGGGAAGCGGAGAGTTTGCTTTGCCTTTTGGAAATTTTGATGTCAATTTTACGGCTCCAGCAGATCACGTAGTTGATGCAACAGGAGAATTAACCAATAGAAGTGAGGTTTTTACAGCAGAACAGGTAAAACGTTATGAGCAAGCTCAGAAATCGTTTGATAAACCAGTTGTGATTGTTACACAAGCCGAAGCTGAAGTTACTGAAAAAGGTTTCTCTGAAAAGAAAAAAACATGGAAATTTAGCGCCAAAAATGTACGTGATTTCGGTATTGCATCTTCACGAAAATTCATTTATGATGCAATGGCAGTAAAATTAGGTGGCAAAGTAGTGATGGCAGAATCACTTTATCCAAAAGAAGCCAATCCGCTTTGGGGCGAAACTTCTACGATGACAGTTGCACATACTTTAAAAAGTTATTCTTCGCATACATTTGATTATCCTTATCCAAAAGCGGTATCTGTTTCTGCAGAAGATCAGGGAATGGAATATCCGATGATTTGCTGGAATTTTGGTCGTCCTGATGAAAATGGAGTGACTAGCGAGCAAGTAAAAAACGGAATGATAGGCGTGGTGATTCACGAAGTAGGACATACTTTTTTTCCTATGATTGTTAACTCAGATGAGCGTCAATGGACATGGATGGATGAAGGTTTGAACTCGTTTATGGAGTACATGGCAGAACAGGAATTAGGAACCAATTTTCCTTCAAGACGCGGGCCTGCAAAAAATATAGTGCCGTATATGAGTGGTGACCAAAAGTTTTTAGAGCCTATTATGTCAAACTCTGAAACTATTGTACAATTTGGTAACAATGCTTATGGAAAACCGGCTACAGGACTTAATATTTTGAGAGAAGTGGTGATGGGTAGAGAGTTATTTGACTATGCTTTTAGAACGTATGCAAACCGTTGGAAATTCAAACATCCAACGCCGGAAGATTTCTTCAGAACGATGGAAGATGCTTCGGCCGTAGATTTAGATTGGTTTTTTAGAGGATGGTTTTATTCAACAGATTTCGTAGACATAGGCATCAAAGAGGTAAAACAATATTATGTTTCTGAAACTCCAACTGCTGATCTTAAAGATGTAAAAGTAAGAAAAGGACGTTTCGGATTTGACAAAGGCCCTTTTGTGTATTTAGTTTCCGGAGACAATGCAGAGGTGAGTGCATCAAACAAAAAAGCCTTAAAAATAGATGATTTGAAGCCATTGTCTGATTATATAAATCAAACTTTTACTGCCGAAGAAAAAGCAGCTTTAAAATCGCCAAAATACTTCTATGAAGTAGAGTTTAATAAACCAGGCGGCATGATTATGCCAATTTTGGTAGAGCTTACTTATGAAGACGGTACAAAAGAAAACTTCCAGTATCCGGCACAAATCTGGAGAAAAAACAATGACACTGCCAGAAAAGTATACGCTACTTCAAAAGCAATTAAGAGCATTCAGATTGATCCAAAATTGATGACTGCCGATATTGATGTAACCAACAACACTTGGCCTAAAGTAGAAGAAAAGTCAAAATTTGACTAACCATAACACTAGAAAGACTCTGAAAAGAGTCTTTTTTTTTTAAGTAAATTTTAAAACTCTCGGAAACAAAATTTAATATCTTTGTAACACATAAAATAAAAACGATATGTTCGGTATAGGAGGAGGAGAATTAGTTTTCATACTGTTTGTAGTACTCATGCTTTTTGGTTCAGACAAAGTGCCGGAAATTGCACGTACTATGGGTAAGGCAATGGCGCAGCTTAAAAATGCCACCAATGATATTAAAAGTGAAATACAAAAAGGAGCCGAATCAAACGGACTTGATACTAGATCTTTGACCGATATCACCGGAAATATCAATGCCGAAATCAATAATGCCAAAACAAATTTGTTAGGAGATAGCAACAGTCTTTTGGGTGATACTGCCACAGAAATCAATCAAGTAAAAGAAGACATAGATAGTATCTCAGGACCTGTAAAACGCCAAATGTAATGCTCGAAAAAATACAAGAATTAGATACAAGTTTACTGATATTTCTTAATGGTTTAGGTGCTGAAAAATACGATCAATTGTGGCTCATTATCACGAGTCAGCTCAATTGGACACCCTTTTTTTTGTTGATGTTTTATGTAATTTATAAAAAAGTAGGCGCCAAACAACTGTTGTTTATTGTGCTTTTCGTAGCCGTTTTGCTTACTTTTACAGATCAAATCACCAATCTTTTCAAACACACCTTCGAGCGTCTACGTCCGTGTAATAATACAGATATCAACAAGATTATCCGAGTAGTTCAGGTCAGAAAATCATACAGTTTTTTCTCTGGTCATGCTGCCAACACTATGGCAGTCGCTACCTTTTTGTATTTAATCTTTAGAGACCAATTCAAGTATTTGGGATTCTTATTTTTATGGCCATTGATCTTCGCTTATAGCCGAATTTATTTAGGTTTGCATTATCCGGGAGACATTCTTGCAGGTTATTTCTTCGGAGCTCTTTTTGGTTTTACACTTTTCAAAATTTATCAAAAACTAAAGCCTCGTTACTTTCCGGGATAATTTTCAGGAGCTATTTCCAGCTGTCCGCTGTATCTTTTGTTTTTTAAAGAAAAAAACAAAAGGATGCCGCTCCCATCTGGGCTAGGGCTCTAGGTTTCAAAATAAAAATCAGTTTTTCAGAACCGTTTTCTCGCTCCATTCTAATCCATTTGGAAGTTGTTGATGTTTGGTACAAAACCTTTATTTTTGATTTTTTTTACAATAATGATAAACATTCAAACCAACAAAAAAACTCAGCATCTTAGCAACTTAGCGTCTCAGAAACTTTTACAGCACCCTACTCACCGTTAAACCATCACGAATAGGCAGTAAAACCGTTTCTACTCTTGTATCATTTTTTAGAAGTAAATTGTATTCCAACAGTACTTTAGTACTTATATCATTTGGGTGTACAGGTTCGAGGATTTTACCGCTCCACAAAACATTATCAGACAAAATAATGCCGCCTTTGTTCATTTTCGGGACAATCATTTCCCAATAATTAAGGTAGTTTTCTTTGTCGGCATCAATAAAAACCAAATCAAATTTCACATCGAGATTCGGAATAATATGTACCGCTTCGCCCAAATGTTGAAAAATTTGATTCCCCCATGGAGATTGATCAAAATATTTTCGCTGAAAATCTACTAATTCCTCCTTAATATCAATCGTGTGGAGTTGTCCATTTTCCTGCATGCCTTCGCACAAACACAAAGCCGCATAACCCGTATAGGTTCCGATTTCAAGAATATTTACAGGACGAATCAATTTAGACAGCATACTTAAAACCCGCCCTTGAAAATGCCCGCTCAGCATGCGGGGTAAAAGAATTTTTTGATACGTTTCTTTGTTCAGTCGAGCCAATAATTCGGGTTCGTTTTCAGAATGTTGTTCGATATAATCTTCTAGGTCTTGTGATATAAAATGCATGAGTAGTATCATCTAAATTTTGAAAAGCAAAAATACAAAATATCGGCTCACTTTTTTCCATAAAAAAACCATTCGCCGTAACGAATGGTTTCAGATAATGGTTTCAAAAAATTATTTTTTCAAAGCAGCATCCACTTCTTTGGCTGTTTTTACAGTTCCGTCTTTTACAGCTTTGGCTGCGTTTTCTACTTTCTCAGCTCCTTTTTTTGCAGCGCTTTCTACATCATCTGCCGCTTTTTTAGTCGCATCTTTTACGTCATCAGCTGCATCTTTTACTTTGGTTACCGCTGTGTCTTTAGCTTCTTCGATATCTGTTGCCAAAGTATCTACTTTGTTCCCAATAGTCAATTCGTCTTCAGGTTTTGTTTCTTTTTTGTCTCCACAAGATTGAAGACCTAAAGCTAATAATGCAAGAACAGCTACGCTTAAAATTTGTTTTTTCATGATAAATTAAATGTTTTTAGTTGATAAAATATAAAGGTTATAAAGGTGAAAAAATAAAAATACAAAATTTAAATGATTGAGCTCTTTGTAAGATTATTTTTCTTTCGATTGAAAAACAATTCTCGTGCCAAATTTTCAAATTGATAAAGATTGATTGTAAAGTTTTTTCAGAAACAAAAAGGTTTCCATAAATACTTGTAACTTTGCACCATGCAAACCGAGAAAAAAGATATTAGAGCCTTGTCAAAAGAGCAATTGCGTGATTTTTTTGTTACCAATGGAGATCAGGCTTTTCGTGGTAATCAAGTGTATGAATGGCTTTGGAGCAAGGGTGCTCACAGTTTTGAGGATATGACCAATGTAGCAAAGTCCACAAGGGCAATGCTCGAGAATAATTTTGTGATCAATCATATTAAGGTTGATACGATGCAACGCAGTAGCGACGGAACCGTAAAAAATGCCGTTCGCCTGCATGATGGTTTAGTGGTCGAGTCGGTTTTAATTCCTACCGAAACCAGAACGACAGCCTGTGTTTCGAGCCAGGTTGGTTGTAGTCTAGATTGTAATTTTTGTGCCACTTCGCGATTAAAGCGTATGCGAAACCTGGAGCCAGGCGAAATTTACGACCAAGTAATTGCAATTGACAAAGAAAGTCGCTTGTATCACAATCATCCACTTTCGAATATTGTTTTTATGGGAATGGGTGAGCCTTTGATGAACTACAATAATGTCATCAAAGCAATCGATATGATTACATCACCGGAAGGTTTAGGAATGTCTCCAAAACGAATTATGGTTTCGACTTCGGGAATTCCGAAAATGATAAAAAAAATGGCCGATGATGATGTCAAGTTCAAACTGGCGGTGTCATTGCATTCGGCTATAGATGAAGTTCGCGCTCGAATTATGCCTTTTAGTAAAAACTTCCCTCTGGCAGATTTGCGGGAAGCCTTAGAATATTGGTATAAAAAAACCAAAAACAAAATCTCTTACGAATATGTTGTCTGGAAAGGGATTAACGATGATAAAGCGTCAATTGATGCCTTGGTTAAATTTTGTAAATACGTGCCCTGTAAAGTCAATCTGATAGAGTACAACCCGATCGATGATGGCGAGTTTCAGCAAGCTTCAGAAGAGTCTATCATGTCTTATATAAAGGCTTTAGAAAATATTGGTGTTGTCGTAAAAGTGCGTCGCAGTCGCGGAAAAGATATAGATGCTGCTTGCGGGCAATTGGCCAATAAAGAAGGATAATTTTATTTTTAGATAAAAAAAGCATTACGAACTAGTCTCGATCTTGTTTGTAATGCTTTTTTACAAACTAATCGCGACTAATTTTTTTTATATTAGTACATAAAATACTGTTATACTAACCTTAAATAGATACCGTTTTTTTATTTAATATAGTATATTTGAAGCCGAAATGAATATTACTTCTCAAATAAAACAGCCCATCTTTAACGAGATGGAACTTTTTGAAAAAAAGTTCCACGAGTCAATGACTTCAAAAGTGGCTTTGTTAAACCGCATTACTTATTATATTGTCAACAGAAAAGGCAAGCAAATGCGTCCGATGTTTGTTTTTTTAACAGCAAAAATGGTTTCTTCGGGAATTGTAAACGAACGTACTTATCGCGGTTCTTCGGTGATTGAGCTTATTCATACTGCGACTTTGGTACATGATGATGTGGTGGATGATAGTAATCGCCGCCGCGGATTTTTTTCTATAAATGCGCTTTGGAAAAACAAAATAGCGGTTCTGGTAGGCGATTATTTATTATCGAAAGGATTATTGCTTTCAATAGATAATGGCGACTTTGATTTACTTCGAATCATTTCTGTGGCTGTTCGAGAAATGAGTGAAGGTGAATTGCTTCAAATAGAAAAAGCTAGAAGACTTGATATTACCGAGGATATCTATTACGAAATCATCCGAAAAAAAACAGCAACACTTATTGCTGCTTGTTGTGCTCTTGGCGCAAAATCGGTCATTGAAGATGAGGTTCAGGTAGAGAATATGCGCAAATTTGGCGAGCTGATCGGAATGGCTTTTCAAATCAAAGATGATTTATTCGACTACAGCGAGGAAGCCATCGGTAAACCAACCGGAATCGACATAAAAGAGCAAAAAATGACTTTGCCTTTAATTCATGTTTTAAATACTTGTACTCCGCAAGAAAAAAAGTGGTTGATCAACTCGATCAAAAACCATAATAAAGATAAAAAACGCGTCAAAGAAGTCATTGCTTTTGTAAAAGACCATAATGGTTTGGCTTACGCCGAAAATAAAATGGTCGAATTTCAGCAGGAAGCACTTTCACTTTTAGAGCATTACCCAGATTCTGAGTTTAAAGACTCCCTCATTTTGATGGTCAACTACGTTATTGAGAGAAAAAAATAAATTTTTTAATTAGATAATTAGAAAATTTTTAAATTAGATAAATGTACTGATATTCAGTTATTTGTATTTGTAAATTTAATTTTTAAATATTTTAATCATTAAATTTTTCAATCCCCATGCAACTATTTTACGAAGTAACTCGTCTATGCTAATAGAAGTCTGTTAGTAACACAAAATCTGAACGCTTATTAATGAAAATTATTCATTTACATCAAGAAGAAACCGAACTTATAAAGTTGGCTGTCGAAAATAACCGACAAGCGCAACAGCAGATATACAGTAGGTTTTCTCCTAAAATGCTCAGTGTTTGTCGTCAATATATAAAAGACATTCAGTTGGCCGAAGATGTTATGATAACGGCTTTTATGAAAGTGTTTACCAATTTAAACAGATTTGAAAACAAAGGAAGTTTTGAAGGCTGGATCCGCAGAATTATGGTTAACGAATGTATTTCGTATTTAAGAGTTCAGAAAAAAGTAAAATTTGCCGAAGATGAAATTTATACAGAAGAAAGTTTTAATGAAATTGACAGCCAGTTTACGATAGATCAAATTCAGTTTTTAATTGATTCTTTGCCAGACGGATATAAAATGATTTTTAATTTATACGCTATCGAAGGTTACAAGCACAATGAAATTGCCAAGATGTTAGGAATCAATGAAGGAACATCAAAATCGCAATTATCGCACGCACGTAAAATGCTGCAAACACAAATTACTATTTTAAAAAAACAAGATAATGGAACCGAATAATTTTGAAAAGGATTTCCGTAAAAAACTAAATCAGCGCACAATAGCACCTAGCGATAAAGCCTGGGACCGACTAGATGCAATGTTGAGTATTGCCGAAGAAAAAAAACCGCTAGTTCGATCATTTCCAACTGCGAAAAAAAGTTGGCTGTATGTAGCTGCCAGCCTTGTTGGATTTTTATTGCTTGGAACTTTCTTCTTTCAACAAAAAAAACATGCAGTAGAAATGCCAAAAAATAATGTCGCTGTTGAAGAACACAGTCAAAAAGATTCGGTTATAAAACCTGTTTTACATACAAATGATTCAAATAAAATTTTAGTAGCGAGCAGAGAAGAGATATTTGTAAAAAAATCAAGTCAAAAAGAGAATCAAAAATCAAGTCAAAAATCAAATCAATTAATAAAAAAAGAGCAAAATCAAGTAGCGGAGTCTTCAATCATCATCAAAAACAATCAAGAAAAACAATCCATTAACAATCAAAATTCAATGGTCGAAACTTCAAAAAGTGAAAGTGCAGATCAGTTGTTATCCTCATCCAAAGAGCCTATGGTGGCAGAGCATTTGGCTAAACCAAAAACGAAAATAAAAATTAATGCTAACGATTTACTCGATCAGGTAGATGGCGAATTGGAGCTTTCGTTTAGAGAAAAAATGATTACCAAAGTCAATAAAAATTACCAGACGGTAAAAGTCGCGTTGGCCAATAGAAATCAGCAAGAATAAACTTTGACATCAATTTTATTTAGAAGTACAACAAACAATCATCAAATCATCAACAATCATTAAAAAAATCAATTATGAAAAATTTTACCGTTTACCTCGTTATTTTAGTTTTTTTATTTGTCAGTAAAGTGTTAGGCCAGGAAACATTTGAATCCAAAGCAAAAAAAATTGGCGATAAAATAGAGAAAATTACCAAAGAAGAGAAAGAAACATTAAAAGAAGAAGTAGAAGCTGTCAATGTTCAGTTGTCTGAAGGAAAAATCACAAAAGAGCAAGCGGATAAGCGTAAAAAAGAATTGGCAGAAGCCAGAGCCGTTATTATCGAGGAAAAAGTTACGCTGGCGCAAAACGAACTCAGCGATTTGGTACAGCAAAAAGTAGAGGGAAAAATTAAATCAGAAGATGGAAAACATTCCTATACCTTCAACTGGAACAGTAAAAATAGAGACAACGATTCGATACGCGGCGAGCGCAGAACTACTTCACAATTTGTATTTGCAGCGGGTTTAAACAATATAATGGTCGATGGAAAGCTTCAGGATGCTAAATACCGTTTTACAGGTTCACATTTTTATGAGTGGGGTCTGACTTACAATTCGAGGATCTTGAAAGAAAATAATTTGTTACATGCCAAATACGGACTTTCGGTTATGTACAATAATATTCGCCCAACAGATAATAAAAGCTTTGTAGTCAATGGCGATCAGACAGATTTGGTTACAAATCCTGTACATCTTAAAGAATCTCGTTTTAGAAGTGTGTATTTGGTTGCGCCAGTACATTTAGAATTTGATTTTTCGAAAGACGGACACAATGGCGATCAGCGCTATTTTAGAACGCATCAGGGATTTAGAATGGGGTTTGGAGGTTACGCAGGAATCAATGTAAAATCAAAGCAGATTTTACAGTATGAATCCGGCGATTTGAAAAGTACAGAGAAAACAAAAGGAGATTTTAATGTCAATAATTTTATCTACGGTCTGAGTTCGTATATCGGGTACGGATCAACAAGTTTGTATTTAAAATATGATTTGAATCCTGTGTTTAAAGATAATCTGGTAGATGAAAAAAATATTTCATTAGGAGTTCGTTTCGACTTGAATTAAAAAACAAGTTTGAATTAGTTAATTGTAAAAGTGCTTCAAAAGAGGCACTTTTTTTATTTAAAATCTTCCAATTTTCAAGAAGGATTTGCGTATTTTTGCAGGCTTTCAATTTTAATAAATATTTTACGTTTTGATTTCACAAAATACAATTGATACTGTTTTTGAAACTGCTCGAGTAGAGGAGGTTATTGGTGATTTTGTTAATTTAAAACGAGCAGGAAGTAATTTCAAAGGATTGAGTCCGTTCTCTGATGAGCGATCTCCTTCGTTTATGGTTTCTCCTGTCAAACAGATCTGGAAAGATTTTAGTACCGGAAAAGGAGGAAATTCTGTTAAATTCCTAATGGAGCATTCGCAGTTTACCTATCCGGAAGCCATTCGATATCTGGCCAAAAAATACAATATCGAAATTGAAGAAACCGAACAAACAGACGAAGAAAAAGCCATAACAGATGTGCGTGAAAGCATGTATCTGGTTTCTGAATTTGCTGCCAAATATTTTCAGGATGTCCTTTTAAATTCTGAAGAAGGCAAGGCAATTGGTTATTCTTATTTTAAAGAAAGAGGTTTTACCAACGAAACCATCAAAAAATTTGGCTTAGGATATTCTCCTGAAACTTGGGATGCTTTTACAAAAGAAGCATTAGGAAAAGGATATCAATTAGAGTTTTTAGAAAGTACAGGATTAACCATTGCAAGAGAAGATCGTCCGTTTGATCGTTTCAAAGGGCGTGTGATGTTTCCTATCCAGAGTATGTCTGGCCGTGTTTTGGGTTTTGGAGGTCGTATTTTAACCAATGATAAAAAAGCGGCCAAATACCTGAATTCGCCGGAAAGTGATATTTACCATAAAAGTAAAGTGCTTTACGGAATTTTTCAGGCCAAACAATCAATAGCCAAACAAAATAATTGTTATTTGGTAGAAGGTTACACCGATGTAATACAGTTTAACCAGGCCGGAATTGAGAATGTGGTAGCATCTTCAGGAACTGCTTTAACACCAGATCAGATTAGGTTAATCAATCGTCTGACAAGAAATATAACCGTACTTTTTGACGGTGATGCTGCAGGACTACGAGCTTCTATTCGGGGAATTGATTTGATTCTTGAAGAAGGAATGAACGTAAGAGTTTGCAGTTTTCCTGATGGAGAAGACCCAGACAGTTTCGCCAGAAAAAATTCTCATGATGATTTAGTAGCTTATTTAGAAGAAAATAGTAAAGATTTTATACAGTTTAAAGCTTCTATCTTGATGGGAGATGCTAAAAACGATCCTATAAAAAAAGCCGATTTGATTCGCGATATGGTCAATAGTATTTCTAAAATTCCAGATCGTATTCAACGCGAAATTTACATTCAGGAATGTGCCAGAATCATGGATATTTCTGAGCAGGTTTTGATGAGTACGTTGGCGCAGCTGATTCAAAAAGATATTGCAGAAGCAAATAAAAAGCAAAAGCAGGATCAAAAACCTTTTGAAGTTTATAGAAATCAAAAACCAAAAAATACTGGTTTTTCCGGAGGAGATCCGGAAGATCCAAGAGTAGGACCACCGGAAGATTATCTGGGAGAGTCGGGGTATATAAAAGAATCCGTAGAAAAAGTTGATATTTTATATCGTTTTGAAAGAAAGATTATAGAAATATTATTACTCTATGGTAATATAACTGAAGTTTTTGAAGATGTTTATTTTAAGTTAAATGACGAAGGAATAACTGAACAAATTGTTGAAAAGAGAGAGATGAAAGTTTATGATAAAATTTATCTGAGTTTGCAGGAAGATGAAGTTGAATTTTCAAATAATTTATTTAAAGATATTTATAATGATTTAATAAGTTTTTATCATCATCACGAAAATTTTAGTTTAGAGCAATATCTGATGCGTTTACATCCAGAATTTGCTCAGGAAGTGACTGATATTTTAATGGAAGATGAAAAAGTTTCTTTGCACAATTGGGAAGGCCAAAATATTTTTGCTAAAGATAAGTTTGCAACTGTAACATTAAACGTTTCTCAGACTATTTTGGCAATGCGCATGCTATTAATTATAAAGCTAATTGATGATTTAAAGAATTCATTATTAACAGATCCTAAAGAGGATAATAGCGAAGTTCTTTCTATGGCTAATGATTATAATGATTTAAAAAATAAAGTAGCGAAGGCGAAAGGAGTAGTGGTTATCAATTATCAATAATTAAAAAGCTCTATACAACCTGATAATTCAGATAATACAGAGCTTTTGTCTATGGTTGTTGATTACTCAAAATTAGTCAATTCTTTTTCGAAAAAACTAGGAAGAGTAATGTCGCGATACCATTAAATAATCTCTAAAGTCTTTGCTTTATTTACTAAATCTACTAAGTTAGTAACATTCAATTTAGTCAACAATCGTAACTTGTAAGTACTGATTGTTTTTTCGTTTAAACTTAAGATTTTAGAAATCTCATTGTTCTTTTTACCATCACTTAGGTAACGTAAAACTTCAATCTCGCGATTAGAAAGTTTTCTGTACAAACGTTCGCTCTTGCTTTGTTTAGCAATAAGGGCCATGTTTTTGCGAACGGTCTCGTTGATGATAATTTTTCCTTCTTGAACCTTGATAATTGAAATACCTAAGGTTTCTAATTTTTCAGTTTTGTGTACGTACCCTGATACTCCAGCTTTAATGGCGTTGGGAGCGTACATTTGCTCGGCAAGATCACTGAAAATTACAATTTTTGTTTTTGGAAAGCTTTTCAGTACAGATTTTACTTCAAATATACTCGAAAGACCTTCTAATTCTAGATCTAGAATTAGGATATCGATCTCCTTCGTTTGAAGAATATCTTTTACCATTGAAAAATTTCCTACGTTGGCAACGATCGAAATCTGATCGTGGTCTTTAAAATACGACTTTACGCCAAAGTGAGTCACAGGATGGTTGTCTGCTAGACATACTTTAATCATAGTTTTTACCTTTTTTAGAATTAATCATGTTTTTGGAGCTGTAAAATTAATAAATAAATTCTGTAATTAATTCTCTAAAAGTGTTAAAAATATTATTTTAACGTTTTTGGTATCAAACAAACGGGTATTGGTTCCATTTTATGCTTGTTGTTGGTGTTTAAACGTTTATAAATTTCAAAGACAGTTTTTTCTCTCTCTTTATAGTCAGATGCTGTGTTTCCTGACTCCGAGGCAAGCATGGCCCATTCAAGTTCATCATAACTGGCTCCTAATTGTTCTTCATCGGTTCTGTGGTCGCCAAATAATCCATCTGTAGGAGCTGCTGTTAAAATTGATTCCGGAACCTCCAAAAAAGCTCCTAAAGCATACACATCTGATTTCATTAAGTCAGCAATCGGACTTAAATCGACACCTCCATCTCCATATTTAGTATAAAAACCAACACCAAAATCTTCTACTTTGTTTCCAGTTCCGGCTACCAAAAGACCATGAATTCCTGCTAAGTAATATAAAGAAGTCATTCTTAAACGGGCTCTTGTATTGGCCAATGACAGGTGCATCTTGGGTTCATCAGTCGTAACGGGCATTGTGTCTTTAAAAGCTCCAAAAGCGGCCGTTAGATCTGTTTCTATACTCGAAACGTTTGGAAAACGCTGTTTCAATTGTTCAATGTGCTCTTTTGCTCTTGTTACATGGCTTTCGGCCTGGTGAATGGGCATTTCTACGCATAAAACCTTAAAACCTGTTTGCGCGCATAAAGTAGAAGTAACAGCAGAGTCAACTCCGCCAGAAATTCCAATCACAAAACCATTCACTTTTGCATTGTTAGCATAATTTTTTAACCACTCTACAATGTGAGTATTTACTTTTTCTGTCTGAATAGTACTTTTTTTCGCCATAATAATTCATGTTTTAAGATGCAGGGATGTATATTTGCAAAAATATTTTAAGTATTCAATTACTTAACAATATAGCAACACAAATCTAATTAAAATAAAATGAAAATTTATCGCTTTGTAGTGGTTCTGTGCTTGTTTTTTTTGTCCTGTGATCAAAAAACTAAAGTAGAAAAAGCAGTAGAAGAAATTCCGGTTGATATTAAAGTAGAACGGTTTGATAAAGTTTTTTTTGAAGCTAAGCCAGAAGATTTAGCCAAAGTAAAAAAACAATATCCTATCTTTTTTCCTCCGGGAAATGAGGATGCGGTGTGGCTAAGTAAAATGCAGGATCCGCTTTGGAGAGAAGTGTATACCGAAGTGCAAAAAAAATATAATAATTTCGAACCGGTTCGTCAGGAATTCAATGCCTTGTTTCAGCATGTGAAATATTATTTTCCAAAAACCAAAACGCCCAAAGTAATCACCGTTATTGGCGAGATGGATTATAATACCAAAGCTATTTATGCAGATGATCTTGTGGTAATTGCATTGGAGTTGTATTTAGGAAAAGAACATAAATTTTATGAATTTCCGAATTATTTGAAGCAAAATTTTGAAGAAAGACAGATCATGCCCGATGTGGTTGCGAGTTTTGCATTCAGAAATATTCCTCCTTTTCCTGATAAGACTTTGTTGTCTCAAATGATTTTTGAAGGAAAACAATTGTATACCAAAGATTTATTGTTGCCTTCGTATACAGATGCAGAAAAAATGGGTTACACGCCCGAGCAAATAAAGTGGTGCGAAGAAAATGAATCGTATATGTGGCGTTATTTTATAGAAAGTGAAATGTTGTTTAGCGCAGATCCTAAATTAACGACCCGATTTATGACTCCGGCACCTTTTTCTAAGTTTTATTTAGAAATAGACAATGATAGTCCGGGAAGAGTTGGCGCCTGGATTGGATGGCAAATCGTGCGTTCTTACATGAAAAACACTAATGCTACCTTGCCAGAATTGTTAAAAACCAACGCAAAAGAAATATTTGAAAAATCAAAATACAAACCTAAAAAGTAATGTCAGATACCAGAAACTCAGAAATTAGATTCAATATAGAATTAGACGAAAACCGCGTTCCGGAAAAATTATCGTGGAGTGCGCAGGACGGCGGAGTAGAAGCTGAAGAAGCCAAAGCGATTATGCTCTCAATTTGGGATAGCAGAGCCAAAGAAACCATGCGTATTGACTTGTGGACGAAAGATATGCCTGTAGACGAAATGAAAATTTTCTTTCATCAGACCTTGGTTGCTATGTCGGACACTTTTAGACGTGCTACTGATGACGAAAAAATGTCGGATACGATGAAAGATTTTTGTGATTATTTCGCTGAAAAATTAGAACTGACGAAGTAATCTATGTTCAATTATTAAATAGAAAAATCCAAATTCCAATTTAAATGATCTGGAATTTGGATTTTTCTATTTTGTTATTTAATCGATCTTTTCTTCAGGTCTTTAAAAATTCGTTTTAAAGCTCCCAGCATCAACTTATTTGCATTTTTGTAGAATGTTACATTGTCTATAAGCTTGCTTGATTTTTCTGTTTCCCACATTGATTTTGTATTTCCTTTGTGAGTGATACCCACTACATTTTGGGAATAAATGATTTGCTGCAAGTTCAAATCGTAAATTTCCAGAATTACAACGGCCTCATTTTTCCCTGACTCACTATCATCCTGATAAAGCTCTATGGTAGAAAAGTCACTTTTATTTTTCTTGGTTGAGATGTTAATAAAAAAGTCAAAACCAGTTCCGTCTTTGAGTTCTTTTAGCTTGAAACGATTAGGATTTAAATGAATTTTTCGTGTCACCAATAATCCATTGACGTCATTAATATAAAACAATCTGTCTCCTAAGCTTTTTCTAAAAAACGCTAAAGATTCTGAAGTCATTTTATCTTTAGAATTTTTGGGACAATCTAATTCATTCAAAAGCCACTTTCCCGATGAAAAATCAACTCCTGTTCTTTGTCCGGTCATGAACATGTAGCTTGATGATTGGCAAGAGGATAGAATTAAGAGAAAAAGGAATAGGACGGGTCTGAAATGCTTCATACACTGTATTTTATTGTTTTCAAATGTAGTTTAAAAAAGTTTTGTTTTAATTTATTGCCGCTATTTTCTTAAAGATTTTGACTACAAATAAAAATTTTAAATTTCAGTTTTAAATCTTGAAATTCAATTTTTTATCCTATCTTTGTTTGTAAGTTTTGGACTATAATTTTAATTCTTTAAAAATTAATTTTGTAAATTTTTTCTTTTTATTAGGGTTTAAATAACTTCATTATGAACTTTTATAATTTATTATCATGAAAAAATATTTACTCATTATTGCCTGTGGAGCATTTTTTTTCTCCCATGCACAAAAAAACTTTTGCTTTACTGATGAAATACAAAAAGAATTAGAAGCAAAAGACCCTTCCTTAAAAGAAAAAAGAGAAGCCAATGAAGCTAAATTTCGCTCCCTTGATATTCGAAAGTTTTTAAAATCAAAAGGAGCAACAGTAAATGCTAATACGAAATATACTGGAATCATGTACACCATTCCGATAGTTGTACATATCATAATTCCTAATAATGAAGCTATTGGAACATTATATAACCCATCTGATACTGAAGTACAAAAATGGATTGATAATCTTAACAAAATATTTGCAACCACTTATGGCGGAATTTTTTCTGCTGAAGGAGTTGGAAATAATGATGGTACTGTAATGCCGTTTAAGCTAGTATTGGCCAAAAGAACAAAAGACTGTTCAGAAACAACAGGAATCGTAAGATATGACGCCAGTACTTTAAGTAGCTATCCTACTAATGGTGTTGGAAGTTCAGGAGTACAGGCAGATGAAGTTAGAACTTTTGCACCTCATTGGCAGGAATCATCTTATTTTAATATATATGTTGTGAATACGGTTCGCTCTTTTGCAGGTTATCCGAGTAACCCTAATGCAAACTATGATGCTTTTCTCCAATCTAATTTAGTAACAGGTTCTAGTAATTTTGATGTATCAATATTACCCCACGAATTAGGTCATTCATTAGGTTTAATTCATACTTTTGATGGTAGTGATCCTGATGCTGCGGTTAAAGTATGTCCTGTTAATAATGATTGTACTATCGATAATGATAAAGTTTGTGATACTTCTCCTAATACTGCTTATCTCAATCCTCTACCCGATAATTCAATGACAAATCCTTGTACTAATCAATTATATGATGGAATACAATATAACATGATGAGCTATAATAGCAATAGAAAATTTACCCCGGGACAAAGAGATAGAGCTCTTTTGCAATTTTTAACTAATAGAGAAAACCTAACACAATCTTTAGGGGCAACTCCTTTAATAGATAATTCGGGTGGGGGTACATTGAAAGCTACAACTTGTACGATAGCGGATCCTATTAGTCATTATAATTATGGCGAAGGACCTACATTAGTGTCGTTAGGAAACATAAACAATAAAAGTGGTGGTAGAAGCACTTCTAATAAAGAATTTTATGTTAATTATTCTTCTCAAAATTGTATAAATTCTTCTGTATTTACTGATCTTTCGGTTGAACAAAACTATACACTTCAAATAAATATTACTGGAAACCCTCAATATATTCAAGCTTGGATAGACTATGATAATAGTGGTACTTTTGAAACATCCGAATTGGTAGCAAATTCTATTACAAAAGTACCTACTCCTAATGGATTTACAACTGATGCTATTTGGACGAAAAATATTGTTCCGCCTGTAACTGCAACGCTTAATACTCCTCTGAGATTCAGAGTAAGAGCAAGTGAGGAAACCGGAGTATGTACTACACCTGCCTATGGTCAGGTTGAAGATTATACAGTAACTTTAAAACCTTCCACTATTTTAAATACTAACGAACAAAAAGCGGATAGTAAATTCGTTATTGGTTATGCTAAAAAGGATAACAAATTAATCAGTAACAAAATTATCGGTAATTATAAAATATATGATATGTCTGGTAAATTGATTCAAAAAGGAACTAGTGATTCAAAAGAAGTTGATTTAACTTTTAGTCAATCAGGAGTTTACATTATTATGGTCAATTCGTATAGTATTAAATTCAATAAATAAAAAATTGTGTAAAATGAAAGGCTGTAATTTTTTTTTCTATAAAACTCTTCTATACTTCAATTGATATCACAATCTGGAAATCATCATTTGCTTTTGGAGAAAAAAGAAAAGTATTTTGATCTTTGGAAGGAGCAAAGTTTAGTGTAATTAAAAAATCCTAAATTCCAGTTTTAAAGCTTGAAATTTAGGATTTTTTTATTGATGTTTTAAAATTTAAAACTCGCTGTTATTCTTAAAAACGTCTTGATTTACTTCGTCTATATAGCTTAAAAGAGCTTCTTTTCCAGTGCCTTCTGTAGAAGAAGTTACAAAGTACTGCGGCATCTCTTCCCAGTTGTTGGCCATCATTTGTTTCTTGTAGGCTGCAATATGCGAGTCAACTTTCGTCTTGCTAATTTTGTCGGCTTTGGTAAAAATGATACAAAACGGAATCTCGCTTTCGCCCATGTACGACATAAATTCGATGTCTATGTTTTGTGCCTCGTGTCGAATATCAATTAAAACAAAAGCACAAACCAATTGTTCTCTGGTTTCAAAATAATCGGTAATAAATTGCTGAAAAACTGATTTTGTCTTTTTTGAAACCTTGGCATATCCATAACCCGGCAAATCGACCAAAAACCAATTGTTATTGATTTTAAAGTGATTGATTAATTGTGTTTTTCCAGGTCTGCCAGAGGTTTTCGCCAAACTCTTATGGTTGGTAATCATATTGATCAATGACGACTTGCCTACATTTGACCTTCCAATAAAAGCATATTCCGGCAAAAAGTCTTTGGGACATTTTGACACATCAGAATTACTAATGATAAATTCGGCTGTATTAATTTTCATGTTTTTTGGTTTTAAAAACCTCCTTAAGTCGAAAGTTGAATGCTATAAATTGGTCTTAGTAAGCCATTCTTCAAGAATAGTATTAAATTCCTGAGGGTGTTCCATCATAGCGGCATGTCCACATTTGTCTATCCAATACAAGGTTGAATTAGGCAATAATTTATTAAAATCTTCGGCCACATTTGGAGGCGTAACAGCATCATTTTTACCCCAAATAATACAAGTATCTACAGTCATTTTTGGCAAATCTTTTGCCATATTATGACGTATTGCACTTTTGGCAATAGTAAGTGTTTTGATTAGTTTGATACGGTCGTTTACCGTAGCATATACTTCATCTATAAGTTCCGGAGTCGCTATTTTAGGATCGTAAAAAACGTCTTCGGCTTTCTTTTTTATGTATTCGTAATCCCCTCTTTTTGGGTAGCTGTCGCCCATTGCGCTCTCGTAAAGACCAGAGCTTCCGGTAATTATAAGTCCTGCAACTTTCTCTGGGTACAATTTAGTATGATAAAGAGCGATATGGCCTCCTAAAGAGTTTCCTAACAAAATCACTCTGTCGAAACCTTTAAAAGTAATAAAATCTTTTACGTATTTCGCAAAGCTTTTTACATTGGTTTTTAAGATGCTCTGGGTGTAAATTGGCAAATCCGGAATCACAACTTTGTATCCTTTCGTTGGAAAATAGGCAGCAACTGCGTCAAAATTACTAAGACCTCCCATTAGGCCGTGTAAAATAACGATAGGAGTTCCCTCTCCAGCTTCATAATAGCTGTATTTACCTTCTTTTTTGTAATGTTTATCCATTTAATTTAATGCCAATTTCAATTTCGACAAATATAGGGTTTAATACATAAAAATGAATTTTTGAAAACCTTTTTTAACTACATAATTTTTTATTGATCAGTAAATGCTTAAAAATCAGTTGTATTTTGACTTTTGAATAGTATTATTTAATGTTAAAATAATAATCAAAAATCAATTTTTTTAAGAGAATAAGGAAGCTTTTTTCGATTATTTAGGCAATACATAATATAAACTAATAATCAGCTAATCTTCTGATTGTCCAAAAATTAGGTTTTTGAGGGAGAAAGTGGTTAAACTTATTAACAAAGTGGTATATAGTGGTAAAATGTGGTAATATTTTTTATATTTTTGCTGTATAACATTTTAATACATTTTCTTGAACACAATTGTAGGAACATACGAGTGTAAAGTCGATGCTAAAGGGAGGCTCCTAATGCCTGCGCCCTTAAAAAAGCAATTGGCTTCTTCTCTTCAGGACGGATTCGTCTTGAAGCGCTCTGTTTTTCAGCCTTGTTTAGAATTGTATCCAATGGAAGAATGGAACTTGATGATGCAAAAAATCAACAAGCTAAATCGCTTTGTAAAAAAGAACAATGACTTTATCCGAAGATTTACGGCTGGTGTAAAAGTGGTAGAAATTGATGCATTAGGAAGATTGTTGGTTCCGAAGGATTTGGTAGCATTTTCGGGTATCTCGAAAGATGTGGTTTTTTCATCTGCAGTTAATATTGTCGAGATTTGGGATAAAGATTTATACGAAAAATCAATAAGCGGCGAAGATATGGATTTTGCAGATCTGGCCGAAGAAGTAATGGGAAATATTAATGACGACGACAATGGAATATCATAATCCGGTTTTGCTTCATCCTACAGTTGATGGTTTAAATATTAAACCCGACGGTATTTATGTAGATGTAACGTTTGGCGGCGGAGGTCATTCAAAAGAAATATTGAAAAGATTGGGGCCAAACGGAAAATTATTTGCTTTTGATCAGGATGAAGATGCGCTTGCAAATGCGCTCCCGGATGAAAGGTTTACCTTAATTAATGAGAATTTTAGATTTATAAAAAGATTTTTACGTTTTCACGGAATAAAAAGGGTTGACGGAATTTTGGCCGATTTAGGTGTTTCATCGCATCAGTTTGATGTTCCTGAAAGAGGTTTTTCGACCCGTTTTGATGCCGATTTGGACATGCGAATGAGTCAGAAAAACGATTTAAACGCCTACAGAGTGGTTAATGAGTATGACGATGCCAATTTGAGAAGAGTGTTTTTGGATTACGGAGAATTGAAAAACGCCCCCGTTTTGTCAAGAACAATCATAGAAGCAAGAGAAAATCATCCCATCAAAACGACAGATGAGTTAAAGGATGTGTTAGCGAAATTTTTACCTGAAAGGGTACGAAATAAAATATTGGCTCAAATTTATCAGGCGATTCGTATCGAGGTAAATCAGGAAATGGATGTACTAAAAGAGTTTATCGAGCAATCGCTTGAGATTTTAAATCCAGGAGGGAGGTTTTCGGTGATTTCGTATCATTCTCTAGAAGATCGACTGGTAAAAAGATTCATTAAAAACGGAATGTTTGAAGGGGGACCAGAGCGCGATTTTTATGGGAATTTTTCGGTTCCGTTTAAAACCATCGGAAAATTAATTGTTCCGGATGATGCCGAAATTAAAATGAATAACAGAGCAAGAAGTGCAAAATTGAGAATTGCCGAAAAAATATAAATAGTTTGTAATGAAGAGCGGAGTATTTGACATCTTAAAAGCCAGATTTCTTATCAATGATGATGCGGTAAAAAACTGGCGTTTCATTGTTTTTATCATCCTGCTTGCTATAATAATGATTGCCAATACGCAGCGATACGAGCAGAAGGTTTTTGAAATAGCCAAACTGAACAATGAAGTAAAAGAATTGCGGTCAGAATTTGTAGACCGACGCTCTGAATTAATGAAATTAAAAATGGAGTCAACCATATCGGATAAAATGCTCGAAAAGCAAATTTTTCCATCAACAGTGCCTCCTGTAAAAATAGAAGTTAAAAAAGAAGAAGAAAAAAGTTTCTTTAAAAGAATATGGCAGTAGACGATAAACATATATCCTACAGAATTTACCTGGTAGCAGTTTTCATCTTTGTGATGGCAATTGCTATTGTCGTTAAATTGACCAATATTCAGTGGATTGAGGGAGATTATTACAGAAAATTAGCCAAACAGCGTACGGTTAGAAATTTTGTAATTCCAGCTAATAAAGGAAATATTTATTCGGCAGATGGAAGTTTGCTGGCAACTTCGATTCCAAATTATGAAATTCGTTTTGATTCGCAAGCGCCAAAAACAGAGACTTTTGAGAAAAATGTAAAACCATTGGCAGATTCTTTGGCATCTGTTTTAGGAAAATCAAGTAGTTATTTTCAGAATGAATTAAGAAAAGCCCGAGCAAATAAAAATCGTTATTATTTGATTGCCCGAAATTTAAGTTATACAGAATATGTAAAAATAAAAGGTTTTCCATTGTTCAAATTAGGTGCATTCAAAGGCGGTGTAATCATTGAGCAAGAGACAATTAGAGAGCATCCGATAGGGAAAATTGCTGAGAGAACAATTGGTTACGATCGAGTTGATCCGGCAACTGGAGTAGAGGTTGGAAAAGGAATCGAGTGGGCTTTTAAAAGTTATTTGAACGGAAAAGACGGTAAAATTTTAAAACAAAAAATAGCCAAAGGGCAATGGAAACCTATTCGTGATGTAAACGAAGTAGATCCTCAGGATGGTTTTGATGTGATTTCGACTCTTGATGTATTTATTCAGGATATCGCACACCATGCACTCTTGAAACAATTGCAAGAATATGAAGCCGATCACGGTTGCGTTGTGGTGATGGAAACCGAAACAGGTCATGTAAAGGCAATTGCTAATCTAGGAAGAGCAGATGACGGCTCTTATTATGAAACGACCAATTATGCGGTAGCAGAATCTCATGAGCCGGGTTCTACTTTTAAATTAGTCGATTTAATGGCTATTTTAGAAGATAAAGTAGCAGATACAAGTACTGTTTATGATACACATGGAGGAGTAGTTAAGTATTACGGAAGGTCTGTTCGTGATTCGCACATAGGAGGTTACGGAAAAATATCGTTGGCAAGAGGATTCGAACTTTCGTCAAATACGGTAATGGCCCAGGCGGTTTATCAAAACTATAAAAATAATCCGAAGAAATTTGTAGATCATATTAGAAGTTTCGGGTTGAATAAAACTCTAGGATTACATTTTAAAGGTGAAGGAAAAGCGGTAATTCCGTATCCGGGAGAAAGAGGTTGGTCTGGTATTTCACTTCCGTGGATGGCTTTTGGTTATGAAGTTTCGGTAACACCAATGCAAACCTTGACTTTTTATAATTCGGTAGCGAATAATGGTGTAATGGTAAAACCACAATTTGTTTCAGAAATCAAAGAGTGGAATAAAACCATTAAAAAGTTTGATGTAGAGGTTATTAACCCAAAGGTTTGTTCGCCGGAAACCATCAAAAAATTAAAAGCAGTACTGTTAAATGTGGTTAAAAAAGGAACTGGTTCTAAATTATACTCGAAAGATTTTTCGATGGCAGGAAAAACAGGGACAGTTCAGGTAAATTACGGAAAAGCAGGTAAAGAAGGCTTGTATTATGCGTCTTCTTTCGTGGGTTATTTTCCAGCAGATCATCCTAAATATTCGTGTATTGTGGTGGTACATAAACCTAATACGGCAAAAAACAATTATTACGGAGCAGATGTCGCCGGGCCCGTTTTTAAGCGTATTGCCCAAAAAATATTTACTGATGCACCATCGACAAATCAGATAAAAAATTTAGAAAAAAGAATACCAAAGCAGGATAATAGTTATGATAATTACACTGCGCAAGTCAATAAAAAACACAAGAGTATTCCCAATTTAAAAGGAATGCCTGGCATGGATGCTATTGCTTTGCTTGAAAATTTAGGTTTAAAGGTAAAAGTAAATGGCGTAGGAAAAGTGAAGAATCAATCGATTCAGGCGGGACAAAATATTGTAAAAAATACAACCATAGTTTTAGAATTATCGTGAAAATATTAAAAGACATATTATATAAAGTAGCTATCGAATCTGTAACGGGTTCGACGGATATTGCCATTCATAAAATTGATTTTGATTCGAGAAAAATAGAAGAAAATGATCTTTTCGTGGCCATTCGCGGATCACTTTCTGATGGGCATGATTTTATCGAAAAAGCGATTCAGTTAGGTGCAACTGCGATTATTTGCGATACTTTGCCGGAAAAATTAGAAAAAGGAATTACCTATATAAAAGTACAAGACACCAATGCTGCATTGGCTTTTATGGCAGCTAATTTTTTTGAAAATCCTTCTGAAAAGTTAAAATTGGTAGGGGTAACGGGGACAAACGGAAAGACAACTATTGCGTCATTATTGTTTCAATTGTTTGAAAACGCTGGTTTTAAAGTTGGTTTGCTGTCCACTGTAAAAATCATGGTCGATAAGATAGAATATAAAGCGACACATACTACGCCGGATTCTATTACGATCAATTATTATTTGAATGAAATGGTCAAAGCTGGCGTAACGCATTGTTTTATGGAAGTGAGTTCACACGGGATTCATCAAAAAAGAACAGAAGCGTTGCATTTTGTTGGCGGAATTTTTACAAATCTATCGCATGACCATTTAGATTACCATCCCACATTTGCAGAATACAGAGATGTAAAAAAATCATTTTTTGATTCGTTGCCTAAAACAGCTTTTGCGTTATCGAATAGTGATGATAAAAATGGAGCGGTAATGTTGCAAAATACTGTAGCCAGAAAACGTACGTATGCGCTTAAAACCTATGCAGATTTTAAAGCCATTATTTTAGAAAGCCAAATGTCTGGTTTGTTATTGAAGGTAAACGAGAACGAAGTTTGGGTAAAACTAATCGGGACTTTTAATGCCTACAATGTGTTAGCTATCTACGGAACTGCTATAGAATTAGGAATGGATAGCCTTGAGGCTTTGCGATTGCTATCTGATTTGGAGAGTGTTTCAGGGCGTTTTCAGTATATAATTTCCGAGAGTAATATTACGGCTATCGTTGATTATGCACATACTCCAGATGCGCTAGAGAATGTTTTGAAAACCATCGAAGATGTCCGTACCAAAAACGAGCAATTGATAACGGTTGTGGGATGCGGAGGAAACAGAGACAAAACAAAGCGTCCTATAATGTCCAAAATTGCTACAGATCTTAGCGATAAAGCGATTTTAACTTCGGATAACCCGAGAAACGAAAATCCAGAAGTCATTTTGGACGAAATGGAAAGAGGAGTAGAACCGCAGAATTACAAAAAAATGCTACGAATCACCGATCGAAAACAAGCCATAAAAACAGCTTGCCAATTGGCACAGCCTAACGATATTATTCTGATTGCAGGCAAAGGACACGAGACCTATCAGGAAGTAAATGGAGTTCGCCATCATTTTGATGATATGGAAACGGTGAAAGAAATTTTAGAACAATTAGGAAAATAAAAAAGTTTAATCGGTTAATTGATTATTCGTTTAGTCGAATAATTATTAAATCAAAAACTTACGAATAAACAAATTAACGATTAACCAGATAAACCAAGATATATGTTATACTATTTATTTGAATATTTAGACAAAACATTAGACGTGCCGGGAACGGGAGTTTTTCAGTACATCACTTTTAGATCGGCGCTGGCATTGATGCTTTCATTGCTTTTGTCAACGATTTACGGAAAAAGAATTATCAATTTTTTGAGAAGTCAGCAAGTTGGTGAGACTGTCCGTGAGCTTGGTCTTGCAGGTCAAAATGAAAAAGCAGGAACACCAACAATGGGGGGGCTGATCATCATTTTTGCAACGCTGGTACCTGTTTTGTTATTTGCCCGTTTGCATAATATCTATATCGTATTGCTTATTGTTACCACTCTTTGGATGGGAACGATTGGTTTTATTGACGATTATATCAAAATATTCAAAAAAGACAAACAAGGACTTAAAGGAATTTTTAAGGTAATCGGACAAGTTGGTTTGGGAATAATAGTAGGAACGGTGCTTTATTTTAATCCTGCAGTGACTGTTAGAACCGATACAGGAAGATCAGATATTTATAAAACAACCAATACAACGGTGGTTTTGCCTGCTCCTGTAGAAGAAAAATCGACAGCGACGACTATTCCTTTTGTAAAAAACAACGAATTTGATTATGCTGAAATATTGGCTTTTACAGGTGAAGGATACGAAAAATGGGCTTGGCTAATTTTTATTCCGGTAGTAATTTTTATCATAACAGCGGTTTCAAATGGAGCTAATTTAACAGACGGTATAGATGGTCTCGCCGCAGGAACATCTGCAATATCGGTCCTCGCACTCGGGATTTTCACCTTCGTTTCGGGAAATATTATTTTTTCTAATTATCTGAATATAATGTATATCCCCAATTCTGGAGAAATGACGGTTTTTATATCTGCTTTTGTTGGTGCGCTAATCGGATTTCTGTGGTACAATTCGTTTCCGGCATCAGTTTTTATGGGAGATACAGGAAGTTTAACTATTGGAGGAATTATTGCAGTTTTGGCAATTGCAGTTCGAAAAGAAATATTAATTGTTCTCTTTGGAGGAATCTTTTTGGCAGAAAGCGCTTCTGTAATTCTACAGGTGGCTTACTTTAAATACACCAAAAAACGTTTTGGAGAGGGCAGAAGAATTTTCTTGATGTCGCCTCTACATCACCATTATCAGAAGAAAGGATACCATGAAAGTAAAATCGTGACCCGTTTTTGGATTGTTGCTATCATGTTGGCCATATTATCAATTGTGACCTTAAAACTACGATAGATGAGGCTAGTCATTTTAGGAGGAGGAGAAAGCGGTGTAGGTACTGCTATTCTGGGAAAGAAAAAAGGATACGATGTTTTTGTATCGGATTTTGGAAAGATAAAAGAAAGTTATAAAGAAGTTCTTATTATTAATGGAATTGACTGGGAGGAAGAAAAACATACCGAAGACCTGATTTTGAATGCCGATGTTGTCATGAAAAGTCCGGGGATCCCAGAGAAATCTCCCATAGTAAAAAAGCTTATTGCCGCTGGAATAAAAGTGATTTCGGAAATCGAATTTGCAAAACCTTTTACCAAAGCTTTAACAATAGGAATAACGGGTAGTAACGGTAAAACCACCACCACAATGCTTACCCATCATCTGTTAAAATCCGCTGGGCTAAATGTAGCGCTGGGAGGAAACATCGGAAAAAGTTTTGCATGGCAAGTGGCCGAAGACAAATACGATGTATATGTGCTCGAGTTAAGCAGTTTCCAGCTGGACGGAATCATAGATTACAGACCAGATATTGCTGTCATCATCAATATTAGTCCGGATCATTTAGACCGATACGAATATAAATTTGAAAATTACATCAATTCTAAATTTAGAATAACGATGAATCAGACGGAGAGCGATTACCTTATTTATGATGCAGATGATGAGGCAATCGCAGGATGGTTACAGAGTAACAAAACAAAAGCAAAATTAATCCCTTTTTCATTGTCTAAAGAATTCAATGAAGGGGCTTCTATAAAAGACAATAAAATGGAAATAAAGATTAACCAAGAAGAGTTTACAATGGAAACAGAATACATTGCGTTAGAAGGAAAACATAATATGAAAAACGCAATGGCAGCAAGCTCTGTAGCAAAATTGATGCAAATTAGAAAGGCAACAATTCGCGAAAGTTTATCTAATTTTCAAGGTGTTGAACACCGTCTAGAAAAAGTACTGAAAATTCAGAATGTACAGTATATTAATGATTCAAAAGCAACGAATGTAAACGCTGCTTTCTTTGCTTTAGATAGTATGAATGTGCCAACGGTCTGGATTGTAGGTGGTGTTGATAAAGGAAATGATTACAACGAATTGATGTCATTGGTTCGCGAAAAAGTAAAGGCAATTATTTGCCTTGGTGTAGACAATCACAAAATTATAAGTGCTTTTGGTGATGTTGTAGATATAATGGTTGAAGTCAATAATATGAAAGATGCTGTAAAAACAGCCCAACGCTTAACCGAAAAAGGAGATGCGGTTTTATTATCACCAGCTTGCGCAAGTTTCGACTTATTCGAAAATTACGAAGACAGAGGAAAGCAGTTTAAACAAGCGGTGCAAAATTTATAAAAAAAAGTTTCAAGTTTTAAGTTTCAGGTTAGACGAACTTGAAACCTGAAACTAAAGAAACGTGAAACAGAAAAATATGAAACAACTCGTAAACAAATTAAAAGGAGATAGGGTAATATGGTCATTCGTGGCTTTATTGGCGTTGTTTTCGTTTATGCCTGTTTTTAGTGCGAGTAGTAATTTGGCCTACATAGGTCACGGTACAGGAAATACACTAGGTTATTTGGTCAAACATTTGGCACATATTTGTATTGGTTTCATGATCATTTATTGGGTGCATAAAGTACCGTACCATTATTTTAGGGCGATTTCAAAAATTGCATTGCCTATCGTTTGGATACTATTGCTTTATACATTACTAAAAGGAACTGTAATTGCAGGCGCTAATGCGAGTCGTTGGATTCAGGTGCCGTTTATCGGAATCACTTTTCAGACTTCTACAATGGCGGCTATTGTGCTGTTTATATTTGTGGCTCGTTATTTGTCTAAAACAAAAGAAGAAAATGAGCCCTTCCAGGCTTCCCTAATTCAGTTGTGGGTACCGGTTTTTATCACATTAGCACTTATTTTACCCGCTAACTTTTCGACAACAGCGTTGATTTTTTCAATGGTAATTATGCTAACATTTATTGGTAAATATCCTTTAAAATATATTAGTTTCATTATTGGTTCAGGTGTTGTTATGCTGGTTTTCTTTTTGCTTATCGCGAAAGCATTTCCCGAATCACGTTTTTTTAGCAGGGTAGGAACCTGGGGAAGCCGTATAGAAAATTTTACGACAGACAAACCAGACGAAGATGATTATCAAATAGAAAAAGCAAAAATTGCTATTGCATCAGGAAGATTTGGAGGCTTAGGACCAGGTAAAAGTGTTCAGAAGAACTTTTTGCCACAATCCTCTTCCGATTTTATTTACGCCATTATTGTAGAAGAATACGGTCTTGTTGGCGGAGTTTCGATCTTGCTTTTGTATTTATTGCTTTTGTTTCGATTTGTAATTGCCTCGCACAAAGCTAATACATTATTCGGAAAATTAGTCGTCGTCGGCCTCGGGTTTCCGATGATATTTCAGGCGATGATTAATATGGCAGTAGCGGTAGAATTATTGCCTGTAACAGGACAAACGCTTCCGCTGATAAGTAGTGGTGGTAGTTCTATTTGGATGACCTGTTTTTCACTCGGAATTATCATTAGCGTGACTAAAAAAGACGAGGAAATTGTCGAAGAGCAGATAGAAAAGGAAAAACGCAAAGAAGCACTTCAACGATTAATTGACAGGGAATTAAGCGAAGAAGATTTACCAAGCGATCAGGAAGAAGAAATGTATTCTATTGAAGATAATTCGAAAAATCCGATGAACGCAGTTTTAAATAAATAAAAAAAGATAGTTTTTAAAGCGTTATAATTTTAAAAAATATGACTAAGTATAAATTCATATTAAGTGGTGGTGGAACAGGAGGGCATATTTATCCTGCGATTGCTATTGCAAACGAATTAAAACTACAATTTCCGGATGCAGAGTTTCTTTTTGTGGGTGCCCAAAATAAAATGGAGATGCAAAAAGTACCGCAGGCGGGATACGAAATAAAAGGTCTTTGGATTGCTGGTTTACAGAGAAAATTAACCCTGCAAAATTTGATGTTTCCGTTAAAATTGGCAACAAGTTTGCTGGAGTCAAGACGTATTATCAAACAATTTAAGCCTAATGTAGTGATAGGCACAGGTGGTTTTGCCAGTGGTCCATTATTGCAGGCAGCAGGAGGAGCAGGAATCCCGACAGTTATTCAGGAACAGAACTCGTTTCCTGGGATAACCAATAAATTATTGAGCAGAAGAGCCAATAAAATCTGTGTTGCTTACGAGAATTTAGAGCGCTTTTTTCCAAAAGAAAAAATGGTTTTAACGGGTAATCCGGTTCGTCAGGATTTAATAGATATTGACAGTAAAACAGATGAAGCAATTGCTTTTTATGGCTTAGATCCAAATAAAAAAACACTTTTGGTTTTAGGCGGAAGTTTGGGGGCTAGAAGGCTAAACCAATTAATCGAAAAGGAATTGCCTACTTTACTTTCTCTGGATGTTCAAATTATCTGGCAATGTGGGAAATTATATTTTGAAGAGTATAAAAAACACAGTCAGCAAAACGTAAGAGTCGTTGATTTTATTGAAAGAATGGATTTTGTCTACGCTGCAGCGGATGTGATCATTTCGCGCGCCGGAGCCTCATCGGTTTCAGAATTATGTATTGTAGGGAAGCCTGTTATTTTTATTCCATCACCGAATGTTGCAGAAGATCATCAAACAAAAAATGCTCAGGCAATTGTAGATGAAAAAGGAGCTATTTTATTGAAAGAATCAGAATTAGAAAGCCAATTTAGTATTGTTTTTGAAGCCCTGTTGAAAGATGACGGCAAACAAAAACAGTTGGGTGCCAATATAAAAAAGTTGGCCAAGCCAAATGCTACCAAAGATATTGTAGCGCAGATTATTAATTTGTTATAATGTAAGTTTTAATCGAAATTATAAAACGGCATCAAAAAACAGAAGCTTATTTTAGGGCTTCTTGAACGTAGAAACAAGTAAAAAGACAAAGGGCTAACAGTTAGTTTTTTATAAAATAAAAACGAAAGTTAGACGCTTATAAATAAAAATAAAATGAATTTAAATCAGATACATAACGTTTATTTTATTGGTATCGGAGGCATCGGAATGAGTGCACTGGCCCGCTATTTTAAAAACATAGGGAAACAGGTTTCTGGTTATGATAAAACGCCTTCAATGCTTACAAATGAGCTGATTGAAAGCGGTATTAACATTCATTTTGAAGATAATATTAATTTAATTCCAAGTGATTATTTCGTAGAGAATACATTGGTGATTATTACGCCTGCGGTTCCAATATCGCATTCAGAATGGAACTATTTTCTGGAAAGAGAATATCAGGTCAAAAAAAGAGCTGAGGTTTTAGGCATTATTACAAAAGATACGTTTTGTTTTGCAGTTGCAGGTACGCACGGAAAGACCACTACTTCAAGTATTTTAGGGCATATTTTATTTGAAAGTGGCGCTGATGTTACCGCTTTTGTGGGCGGAATTGTAGAGAATTATAATTCGAATTTAATTGGAAGCGGAAAAACCGTTACGGTTGTTGAGGCAGATGAATTTGATCGTTCTTTTTTGCATTTGCATCCTAATATTGCGTGTATCACTTCTATGGATGCCGATCATTTGGATATTTACGGAACAAGTGAAGCTATCGAAGAATCGTTCGTAGAATTTGCTTCGAAAGTAGCGGACAAAAATAATCTTTTTATAACCAAAGAATTACCCTTAGAAGGCATTCAGTGTGCTATAAATGAAGAAGCGGTTTACAAAGCTTTTAATGTTCGTATAGAAAACGCCAGTTATGTTTTTGATGTGCAAACGCCGTCAGAAATTATCAAAGATTTGCATTTTGGTTTGCCTGGAAAACACAATTTAATGAATGGGCTAATGGCTATTGCGATGGCCAAAACGTTTGGCACCCCGACCGAATCCATTGCAAGAGCTATTGCTTCATTCAGAGGAATCAGAAGACGTTTTTCGTATCAGATTAAGACCGAAAAATTAGTTTATATTGATGATTATGCACATCATCCAACAGAAATAAAAGCAGTGCATCAGGCGGTTAGAGAATTATATCCTGATCAAAAAGTTTTAGCTGTTTTTCAGCCACATTTATTTAGCAGAACAAAAGATTTTATAGATGGTTTTGCCGAAAGTCTGTCTGCTTTTGATGAAGTACTTTTGATGGATATTTATCCCGCACGCGAATTACCAATGGAAGGTGTGACATCGGAATGGTTGTTGGGGAAAATGACAAATTCGAACAAAAAAATCGTTGCAAAAGAAGATTTATTAGCGTCCATCAAAGCTAGCGATGTGCCAATAATTGTTACGATAGGAGCTGGTGATATTGGAGAAATGGTTCCGTCAATCAAAAAAATGTTAAATGAAACTATTTAATTGGACAAACATTCGATTACTGCTCATTTTTGGGCTTGTACTTTTTTTGTATTCGTTTGCTCAACATCGAAACGGAGATCGGAAACTGAAAAAATCTACGGTAGTTTTTGTAGGAGAAAATACAATTTTTGTCACTCCCGAAACGGTTAATAAATTGTTGATAGAAAATAAAAGAGATGCTTCAAGTATTAGAAAAGATGAAGTAGATTTGAATAAAATAGAGAAAACCCTTGATACGCAAGAGATGATTGAAAAGTCAGATGTATTTGTAAGTATCGATGGGGTTCTTAAAGCGGTGGTAAAACAGAAGACTCCTGTAGCTCGTTTTTTTGACGGGCAAAGGTCGTTTTATATTGATTATAAGGGTGGTAGAATGCCGCTTTCTGATAATTTTACAGCCAGAGTTCCTCTTGTTTCGGGAACCATAAATGAAAAAAATAACGAAGATTTAGCTACTTTATTTCGCTTAATTTATGACGATGTGTTTTTGAAGAAAAACATCATTGCAATACAAATTATGCCTAATGGTAGCTTAAAAATGTTTAACAGAAATTATAATTACTTCATTGATTTTGGAAGAACGATAAATGTTGAACGAAAATTTGAAAATTATAAAGCCTTTTTTCAAAAAGCTGTTTTAGATAGCTCGCTTTATAAATATAAAAAGATTGATTTAAGGTTTACGGAACAAGTAGTTTGCACAAAATAATAGAAAATGGGAAAAGATAACATTGCAGTAGGTCTAGATATTGGAACAACCAAAATAGTTGCCATGATAGGCAAGAAGAATGAGTATGGTAAGTTGGAAATTTTAGGAATTGGAAAATCCAAAAGTTTGGGTGTTGCCAGAGGAGTTGTAAACAACATTACGCAAACTATTCAGTCAATTCAACAAGCGATACTTGAAGCAGAAAATAATTCAGGTTACAAAATAAAAGATGTCGTTGTGGGTATTGCCGGACAGCACATCAGAAGTATTCAGCATACAGATTACATCAGCAGGAGCAATCCTGAAGAGGTAATTGGCGAAAATGATATTCAACTTTTGATTGATCAGGTAAACAAATTAGCCATGTTACCGGGAGAAGAAATTATTCATGTTTTGCCACAAGAATTTAAAATTGATGGTCAATCTGAAATAAAAGAGCCAATTGGTATGTATGGCGGAAGATTGGAATCTAGTTTTCATGTCGTAGTAGGTCAGGCTTCTTCTATCAGAAATGTCGGAAGATGTATTCAGAGCTCAGGAATCGAATTGTCGGGTTTAACATTAGAACCTTTAGCTTCGGCTGATGCAGTTTTAAGTCAGGAAGAAAAAGAAGCAGGTGTAGCGCTAATTGATATCGGTGGAGGAACAACAGATTTAGCCATTTTTAAGGACGGAATTATTCGTCATACCGCTGTAATTCCTTTCGGAGGAAATGTTATTACAGAGGATATTAAAGAGGGTTGTTCTATTATCGAAAAACAAGCAGAGCTTTTAAAAATAAAATTCGGATCTGCATGGCCGGGAGAAAATAAAGATAATGAGATCGTTTCTATTCCGGGTCTAAGAGGCAGAGAACCTAAGGAAATTTCGCTTAAAAACTTATCTAAAATCATTCACGCTCGTGTGGTTGAAATTATAGAACAGGTTTTTGCAGAAATAAAAGCATACGGACATGAAGATCCGCGCAAAAAATTGATTGCTGGAATTGTACTTACAGGTGGCGGCGCTCAACTAAAGCATATTAAGCAATTGGTAGAGTACATTACGGGGATGGACACTAGAATTGGATATCCAAACGAGCATCTGGCGGGTAATTCTAGTGAAGAAATCTCAAGTCCTTTGTTTGCAACTGCAGTTGGTCTAGTAATGAATAGTATCGAAAATAGTACACAAAGTGCTGTGCAAATGCAAGTTGTAAATGAGCAGACAAAAGTGGTGTACAGAAATGCGCCACCCGTGCAGCAACAACGATACGAAGTAGAAGAAAATTACGTTGAAAGAGTAGAAATTATCGAAGAAACGCCACGAGAAATTAGAAATAATGTGGTTAAAGAAGAATCTACGGAGACCAAAATAAGAAGATCATTTTTTGATCGATATGTCGATAAAATCAAAGATTTTTTAGACAACGCAGAATAAATTAGAATAAAAAAAGAAAAGGATTACTTTTTGCCCCAAGTCAAGAAGTAAAAAATGTATTAAATAAGAATTTCAAAACCAAAACATGATGAGCAACTCAGAATTTGGAAGCATTTCATTTGATTTACCAAAAAACCAATCAAATGTTATAAAAGTTATAGGTGTAGGTGGAGGTGGTAGTAACGCTATCAACCACATGTTTAAGCAAGGTATTAAAGGGGTAGATTTTATCGTTTGTAATACAGACTCGCAAGCACTTCAAAACAGTGCCGTTCCGAATAAGATTCAATTAGGGGTTAATTTAACAGAAGGTCTTGGCGCTGGTGCAAATCCAGATGTAGGACAGCAATCTGCTATTGAAAGTATTGCCGATATCGAAAAAATGTTGGATCGCAATACCAAAATGGTTTTTATTACTGCCGGTATGGGTGGCGGAACAGGAACAGGTGCTGCTCCGGTTATTGCTCAATTAGCCAAAGAAAGAGAGATTCTGACAGTGGGTATCGTTACGATCCCTTTTCAGTTTGAAGGAAAAGTGCGTCAGGAGCAAGCACTTTTAGGAATCGAGAAGTTGCGTAAGCAAGTAGATTCTCTAATTGTAATTAACAATAATAAATTAAGAGAAGTTTACGGAAATCTTGGTTTTAAAGCAGGATTCTCGAAAGCCGACGAAGTTTTGGCAACCGCATCAAGAGGTATTGCCGAAGTTATAACGCATCACTATACGCAAAATATCGATTTACGTGATGCCAAAACCGTATTGTCTAATAGCGGAACTGCGATTATGGGTTCTTCTGTTGCGGCTGGTGAAAACAGAGCAAAAGAAGCCATTGTATCGGCGTTGGATTCTCCGTTATTAAATGATAATAAAATTACAGGAGCCAAAAACGTATTGTTGCTTATCGTTTCTGGATCAAACGAAATTACCTTGGATGAAATCGGAGAAATCAATGATCACATTCAGGCAGAAGCTGGTTTTAATGCTAATATTATCATGGGGGTTGGTGAAGACGATACCCTTGGTGATGCTATTGCTGTAACCATTATTGCAACAGGTTTTGATGTCGAACAACAAAACGAGATTGTAAATACAGAACCTAAAAAAATCATACATACCTTAGAAGATGAGCAAAGAAGTGTTCATAATCTAACCAATAAAACACTAACTTCTTTTGATCTAAATGCGGAGTCAACTACTGCTAAATCAGATGAGAAAATTGTTTTTGATTTAATGGAAGATCCGGTTGCTCCTACAATACCTACTCCGATTGCTGTTGCTCCAGTGATCAATCAGGAGGAGTTAGTGGTGATGTCTGAATTTATTAAAAATCTGGATGTAACTTTTGAAATTGTTTCGCCAATCACCGATATCGATTTTACCATTTCAGCTGCCGAAACAACCAAAGTAGAAGAGGTGAAACCAGTGCAACATCGATTTATGGAAAGAGAAGAACAAACTACTTTTTCTTTTGATTTACCACTTTTCAGACAAGAGCCAGAAGTAAAAAAACAGCCTGTTGTTGAGGAAGAAAATAAAATTTTATTCGAATTAACAAACGAAACGCGTAATATAAAAGTGCACGATCCTGTACAGTTTGTTCCGGTTACAGAACTTTCTGAAAACGGAATAATTAAATATTCTTTAGAAGAGTACATGGAAGTAGAGAACGATCTGATCGCTTCGAAACCGGTTGAAAAACCTATTGAAGAGGTAATTCCGGCAGAACTTAATATCACGCTTAAACCAAAAATTGATTTTGCTCAGGAAGTTACTTCTAACGCATCTGAAAATATTTCTCCGATGGAATTGACCATTGAAGAAACTTTGCGATTAAGAGCTGAAGAAAGAAGAAAGAAGCTAAAGGAATTTAATTATAAATTTCATAATAATGTTTCCAGAATTGATGAGCTCGAAAAAGAGCCTGCTTACAAAAGATTAGGCATTGATTTATCTAATTCGCAGTCAGGGCCAACTAATTCTAGAATTTCAGTAGGGACAGATAGTAATAACGATTTGCAATTACGTTCAAATAATTCATTTTTGCACGACAATGTAGATTAATTTTACTTTCATCAAAATAGAGATAGCCCGAAAATTGGATTTAATTTTCGGGTTATTTTTTTTATCTTCGCACAGAATTTCAGAATTTGACTTTCTAATGAAGAAATAAAAGAATTTCAATTTTTATAGAATATTCAAAAAAACTATTAATATATAAGCCTGGCTTATTAAAATAAAAATAAAGATGAGTTTACAAATACAAATCATGGACGAAATTAAAAACGCCATGAGAGCAAAAGATACCGTAGCATTGGAAGCATTAAGAGCAATCAAATCTGAAATGTTATTGGCAGCAACTGCATCAGGTTCTAAAGAAGAACTTACAGGGGATGACGAAATAAAATTATTGCAAAGACTTGTAAAAACCCGTAAAGAAAGTGCTAGGATTTTTACAGAACAAAATCGTCCTGATTTGGCAGAACCAGAATTAGCACAAATTGCGGTAATTGAGAAGTTTTTGCCAGCACAATTAAGCGAAGCTGAAGTAGAAGCTGTAATTGCAAAAATTATTGCAGAAACAGGAGCTTCTGGAATAGCATCTATGGGTAAAGTAATGGGATTGGCGTCTGCACAGTTGGGTGGAACTGCCGAAGGAAAAACCATTTCTACAATCGTTAAGAAATTACTTGTATAAAAAAAGCTTTTAGAATTCAGATTTAATTCAAATCTGAATTCTAAAATCATAAATTTACAATAAACTGACCGCGTAGTTCAACTGGATAGAATATCAGATTTCGGCTCTGAGGGTTGGGGGTTCGAACCCCTCCGCGGTCACAAATAATTAGCAAAAGCTTGAGAACCCATGTTCTCAGGCTTTTTTTATGGTTTGAAAGTTATTTTGTAATTTGTTTGCTTTTTGTGGAGCCAATATTTGAAATTGATTTTGTTTCGAATCCTATCATGGGTATTCGATTTCTTCATCATAATTTATTGTTTTATAAATTATGATGAAGATACTATAATCCGTAACTTCGACTCTGCTTTTTAGTTTGCATGCTATCAATATTCGTATGAGAAAAGAACATGTTGAAATTATCGAAAATTTATCCAATCATTCTATCAATTACTTAGTGGTTGGTGGATGGGCAATCTTATTTAATGGATTTAAAAGACTTCCTAATGATCTAGATATTTGGATTGAAAACGAAAAGAAAAATATAGAAAAATTACAAAAATCAGGAATTATATCTGATACATTTATAGAAGACAATTTTTATATTAAAATTGTGAAGAATAATTGCAAGATAGAATTGATATCGCAAATGAATGGTCTGCTTTTTAAGGAGAGTTTTGAGAATAAAGGAACTATAGTTGTTAATAATAACGATGTAAACTATTTAAATATAGCAGACATTATAACGAATAAAAAACTTTTAAAAAGAAAAAAAGATCTAATTGATTTAAATCGAATTTTATGCCAGTAACACTTAATTTACAATTACCACAAAAAGAATTTTATGTTTTTAAAAATGATTTAGAAGATATAAAATCAATTGCAGATTTTATCATTCCCGGTGACGATTTTTACTGGAATAATAATGATGAGCTATATAAAAATAATAATTATCTCTTTGAATTGTCTTGGGAATTTCATGACCTAATAACAAATGAGAGTGTTGAGTTAAAACAATTATATGGAGAAAAAGATATAGAAAAATTCCCTTTTAATTTTTATTATCAAAAATCAAATCCTGAAGACCGCAGGGTGTTTTTATCTTCATGGGAAAATACAATAAATCCATACTTATTAAATGATTTTTTAAATAAAATTGTGCAGAGTGATTTTTACAGTAACCTAAAAGAGGAAACCCAGAATCAGATTACTAAAACAATTAAGCTTACCGAAATAGCAATGAAATATTCAGTTAGAATAGGAATAACTATAGATCCTGATTAAAAAGCTAAAAGCTCTAAATGAAATACTTATTAAATGTGTGTATTTACTTAAAAATAGAAATGATTTTTATTTGAGATAATTCTTATATTCGTTAAAAATTAAAATTCAAATTAAAGCCACAAAATAGAATAAGAATTGTAATATTCAAATGATTCTTTGACAAAGAAATGCTGGTAAATGACACTATTATATCCGATCGTCTTTATCGAAAAAAAAACATTCATCTTAATAATTTTTAATACATAAATGAAATATTATTTTAAACTAACCTGTATTGCCATTTCGATTTTATTTATTTCACACAACTCTTTCTCACAAATAAAAGACGACTATCAAACAAAAATAGACAGCTTGATTCAAGTAACAACCCCAAGAAGTTTTAATGGAGTTGTTTTTATTCAACAAAACGGAAAAATAAAATATGCAAAAGCATACGGTTATTCTAATTTCAATAAAAAAACGATATTAAAAACTTCTGATAGATTTTCGACAATGTCAATTGCCAAACAATTTACGGCGACACTTATTTTACAAGAAGTAGAAAAAGGGACGATTAATTTACAAACACCCATTCGTAAATATTTGCCAGATTTTAAATATTCTTGGGCAGACACCATTACTGTTCATCAATTACTCAACAATACCTCTGGCTTGGATAGTGAAGATATTGACAAACCTTTAAAATTTGCACCAGGAACCGCTTTTCGTTATTCCAATGTTGGCTATTATGTAGCAGGACAAGTTCTGGAAAAGCAAAGTAATAAAAGTTTTCAAGAGTTAGTAACTGCCTTATTTGAAAAATGTAAAATGACCAATAGCTATTACCCTAATGATATAAATAATAAGTTTTTAACAAAAGGGCACACTATAAAAAAAGACGGAATTATTAAATTTAACGAGCAATTAAATTTTGACATTCATAATTATTTTGGCAGTCATTTAATAGTTTCAGCTCCCGATTTAGCAAAATGGAACGAATGTTTGCATACGGGAAAGTTATTAAAACCGGATACTTATAAAATGATGACCACTTATTCTATAACTAACACACACCAACTTTTTAGTGATAAACCTATTGGTTATGGGTATGGATTGCGAATAAATGATAAAGACAGTATTATGGAAATTGGACATACAGGTTTTCATCCGAGTGAAGGATTTACATCGGTCAATCTTTATTATCCAAAAACTAAAACCAGCGTTATTGTTATGGAAAATCAGGCGAACGAAAATTTTGATATTGCTTATTATTTTGAACAGGAAATTAGAAAAATTATTAAAGAAAGTAAGCTTTTGAAATAAGCTATATCTGTCAAAATATAGATTCTTTATCGTTTATCCACCGCTACTCTGTAATTAGGATCTTCGATTATGCTTACATCTATTACCGCCTCGGCATTTCTAAGGAGTTCTCTGCAGTCGGCACTGAGGTGTTTTAATTCAACTGTTTTACCGGCCTGACTGTATTTTCTTGTTAGATTATTCAAAGAATCGATAGCCGACATGTCGCTGACACGGCTTTCTTTGAAGTCTATTATAATGTGTTGTGGATCCTCTTCAATATTAAATTTTCCCATAAAATTCATTACTGATCCGAAGAAGAGAGGTCCGTAGATTTCGTAATGTTTAATTCCGTTATCATCGATATAAGTTCTTGCACGAATGCGTTTAGCACTTTCCCAGGCAAAAACAAGCGCCGAAATGATTACTCCAACAAGAACAGCTAAAGCCAAATTATGTAGCAGAACAGTGATTACTGCCACCAATATTCCGACGAAAATATCGTGCTTTGGCATTTTATTGATAATGTTAAAGCTGGCCCATTCAAATGTTCCGAAAGCGACCATTATCATGACACCAACTAATGCTGCCATTGGCAATTTTCCGATTAACGGTGCTCCGAAGAGAATAATTAGAAGAATGGTAATGGCGGCTATAATTCCTGACAGTCTTGCTCTTGATCCTGCCGAAAGATTTACCAAAGTCTGTGCAATCATAGGACATCCTCCCATACCAAAAAAGAATCCGTTAGTAATATTTGAGGCGCCTTGAGCAATACATTCTCTATTGCCGTTACCGCGTGTACCCGTGATCTCATCTACTAAGTTTAATGTCAGCAGACCTTCGGTTAGACCAACTGCCGCAACTATTAGCGAGTAAGGCATAATAATTTTTATAGTTTCAAAATTTAAAGGAATTTGTGGAATGTGAAATGGAGGAAAACCACCTTGAACAGAAGCAATATCCTGAACAGTTTTTGTATGGATATTGAATACCAAAACCAAAACAAAGATCACGATGATGGCAACTAATGAGGAAGGAATCGCTTTTGTGATTTTAGGAAATAGAAACACAATAGCGATGGTTAAGGCAACCAATCCCAGCATAATGTAAAGACTATTGCCCTGAAGCCAAACGATTTCGCCATTGATGAGCGTTTTAAACTGTTCCAGCTGCGACATGAAAATGATAACAGCCAAACCATTTACAAACCCATACATTACCGGTTGCGGTACCAATCGGATAAATTTACCCAATTTGAAAACTCCTAATAAAATTTGAAAAACTCCGGCTAGGGAGACTGCTGCCAATACATATTCAAGTCCGTTAGATTTCATCAAGGCGATTAGCACTACAACAGTGGCACCCGCGCCACCTGAAACCATTCCGGGTCTTCCGCCAAAAACGGCTGTAATCAGTCCCGCGATAAAAGCGGCATATAATCCCATTAAAGGAGGAAAACCTGCTAAAATAGCAAAAGAAAGAGATTCGGGTATCATGGTCATAGCTACGGTTAAACCGGCTAGAATTTCATTTTTATAATTGACTTGTTGTGAAAAGTCGAATAGATTGTAAACTTTTTTCATAATATATGTTTATGGTGTAATGTTTCTCTGTTCATTATTAGAAACAGAAAAACATACAGATAATATCGGTACTATTTTTTAGGCTTTGCCTGTCAATTCAAAAGGCTTAAATCAAGGCGGGGTAACTTTAATGAAGTATGTAATTGTAATATTTTCCATGAGTATTACAAAAATAGATTTAAAAAGACATTTATGCAAACCAATTATCGGGCGTTTTTAATATTCAGAAATCTCGAATAGGAAGTCATTAAGATCTTTTATTCATTAAAATAACGTATCTTAGTATAAAAGCTACAAAAAGCTTTCATTTAAATCGTAAAAATGTATTTCAAATACCTATTTATTTTTTGTGTTTTGTTTTCAATCACAGCAAATTCACAGTTTTTAGAACATGACAAAAATTTTAGAGCGGCAGATTCTTTACTTACAGAAGCTAGTTTTTCTGTTCATAAAGACAATTATTTTCTAACAGGGGTTCCCCTTAATACAGATATTAATCGCCAGTCTGCTGATGTAAAATATCAGGTAAGTTTTAAGCAGCGATTGAGTTCAAAGCCTTTATTGGGTGGTTTTTTCCCTTATATAATGTATACTCAAGAAGCGTTTTGGGATATTTATGCAAGTTCAAAACCATTTTCAGAAATTAATTTTAATCCAGGTATTGCCATTGTCCGTCCATTTTATATAAAAGGCGGAAGACTCACGTATGGAACGATTTCGTTTGAACACGAATCAAACGGTAGGGATTCTATTTATTCCAAAACATGGAATATGCTTGCTTTTTCACTAAAATCACAGCTTTCGCCTCGATGGACAGTGGGTTTGAGAGGATGGATTCCGATCGTTGATAAGGAGGACAATCCAGATCTTACCAAATATGTGGGGTATGGCGAAGCAAGTGCCACTTATCAGATCACTCCGGGACGGTGGAGTGCAGATATTGTTTTCAGAAAAGGAAGCGGGCTTCTTAATTATGGGTCTTTGCAAACACAGGTCAACTGGAAGCCTTACCAAAATCAGAATTATTATCTCACGCTACAATGGTTTGTGGGCTACACAGAAAGCCTGATTGATTACAACAAACACACGAGCATGTTGCGTTTGGGATTTGTGATCAAGCCTGAAAACATGAGTATTTTTTAGATTACGTTCGAATTTTCTTGTATGAATTTCTGCTTTGCGCCTTTGTAGAATACTTATACACACAATGTAGTAAAAGCTGTTTAAGAGCTATTTTTTTTACTGATTTTTTTTAAATCCTTCTAAGGTTTTATCCATCCAATTGCAACTAAGTTGTAAAACGATGTATAAAACCTTTTTTTATTGTTGAAAGTTGCATCGACTTTTATCAATTATTCCTCCTGTATGCTTTTTCAGAAATATGAATGTTTCGATCTCAATAATTTTTAGCCAACTACAATATCCTTAATCAAGAATTACTACTTCCCGATTTACGTCAATTATTTTTCCTTTTTATTCAAATAGAATAATTATTTCATCAAAAGAAAAACAGGCAGCAAAAAGTAAAAGCGCTATTTATTCATGTTTAATTATTTTAAAGAATAATCTCATGACAAGAAAAAGCCATTCTGTGACATATTATTCCGTCACGAGCAATTAGATCTGTATTTTTAGTTCTAAATGCAGGAAGAAGTAAGCAACTTTATAAACCAAATGAAAGAATTTTTTTAACACATCATTTAAAAACAGGTAAATACCCTTGGTTTCGAACCGTTTATTTAAAGTAATTTGGTCTTGTGTTGAAAATCTGTCACAATATAGAAAGTAAAATAAGGTGACAAAACTACCTTTTGAATAATTGAATATTAATATTTAAAGAATAAATTATGGAAGGAACTATAGGAGAAATTCGTCTTTTCGCAGCAACATTTACACCTAGAGATTGGTCGTATTGCGATGGGTCACTCATTCAAATAAGAAGCAATACTGCTCTCTTTTCTATTTTAGGAACTAATTATGGTGGTGATGGGCAAAACACATTTGCTTTACCCGATCTTAGAGGGCGTACCGCTTTAGGAACAGGTCAGGGACCGGGTCTGTCTTATTATGCTTTAGGCCAAAAATCGGGGGTAAACAATGTAACGCTAACCAATGCTCAGCTTCCTTCGCATACTCACGTTTGTACAAGTAATGTTACAATTCCGGCTTATTCAGATGAGGGAGATTCAAATTCCCCAACCGGAAATGTTTTAGCGGCAAAAGCTGCTATGTATAGTACTATTGCAGGGGATACAGCAATGAAAGCTGCGCCTTTTAGTGTGGCAGTTAGTATTGCAGGAAGTAGCCAGCCACTAACTCTTAACCAACCTTCACTTGGTTTGAATTACATTATTTGCATGTTTGGAATATTTCCGTCTCGCCAGTAGTAGACACATACAAATTTATCATAAACTTTAAAAGATTATTATGGAAGGAACTATAGGAGAAATCCGCATTTTTGCAGGGAATTTTGCGCCATTGGCTTGGTCATTTTGCGATGGCAGTACGTTAAGCATTTCAGGTAATGAAGCTCTTTATGCCCTAATTGGCACTACTTATGGGGGCGACGGAGTACAAACATTTAATGTTCCTGATCTTCGCAGCCGCATTCCGGTTGGTACAGGTCAAGGACCAGGACTTCCGCAAATGATATTGGGTCAGGTTGGGGGTGCAGAAACTGCTGTAATGTCCAGTAATCAAATGCCCGCACACACCCACATGGGAACCGGTACCGTTTCAATTCCGGCTTATAGTCTGGCAGATACAGCAGGTTCTCCAACCAATGCCGAGTTAGCTGGCTTAACTGGAGCTTACTCTACCGAGACAGCAGATACCAGTCTAAAACCTGAAACTTCAACTGTAAATCTGGCAGCTGCTGGTCAGGGAATCCCATTTAGTATTATACAACCTTATACATCTGCAAATTATATTATTTGCGTTGAGGGTATTTTTCCAACTAGAAACTAACCTAAAAACTATCAATCATGGAAGGAACAATGTCAGAAATTCGCTTATTTGCTCCCAATTTCGAGCCTAAATATTGGGCCTTTTGCGCAGGGCAACTACTTGCTATAAATACAAACCAAGCCTTATTTAGTCTTTTAGGAACAACCTACGGAGGCAATGGTATACAAACATTTGCACTGCCGGATTTGCGAGGTCGTGTTCCTATGGGTACAGGCGTAGGAACTGTCAATCAATATCAATTGGGTCAAATTTCAGGATCTAATAATATAACGGCAACTATTGCAAACTTGCCATCGCATACACATGTGGGAACTGGTTCTTATACCATATTGGCTTATTCAGATGAGGGAGATAACGGATCTCCGTCAGGAAATAGTTTGGCGGCTTTAGCGGGCCTATATTCTACAAAAACACCTGATACGTCTTTAAGACCTATCAATGCATCGATTACCATCGGTATTAATGGAGGCAATCAGCCAATACCAGTTCAGCAGCCGTATTTAGGGATGAATTATATAATATGCCTGATGGGAATTTTTCCTTCAAGAAACTAATTTTATGTACCCATTGGATGTTTCCAATGGGTTATTTGCCTTGTTATAAAACATCTTTAATTATTGTTTATGAAAATAGCTTTACTCTTAACGCGTTCCGTAATCTATCCTTCAATGGCTTTTGATATTATGGATGGTTTTAAATCTTCTCTAAAAAAATTAGGAGTAGAAGGCAAACATGAAATCGTATCATCGAATATAGGTGTGGCAGGCAAAAATGAAGAAATTTATATTTGCTGCGAACAATTATTACTCAATAATACAGATATAATTATTGCTTATATAAATCCTATTACAGCAGAATTTATTCATCCTCTTTTTGAAAATTCTGGAAAGTTACTGATCGTCTTAGATAGTGGTTATCATTTTCCAAACTTTCAACAAAAATTATCACACGCTCATTTTATTTCTTTAGAAGGTAATCTGTGTTCCCGTGCGATTGTTCGTAAAGCAGCAGAAGAAGGGCTAAAGGATTTTGCTTTTACCTGTTCTTTTTACGATGCAGGTTATCGTCCTCCTTATACCTATTCAACTTCAGTTGAAGATAAAGGAGGATCTATCACATACAATCATATTACGCCTTTGAAGCGTTCAGATTTTAGTTTGGAACCATTGGCGGGTTATCTTGAAGGAAACAAAGATGCGGCCCTTTTGACTTCTTTTTGCGGAGATATGGCAGAAGATTTTTTTAGAGAATCATCTAAATTTAAGAGTATTATATCCAGTAAAATTTACGGAAGCGGTTTTACAGCAGAAGAATTTTGGCTAAGTAAGATACCTCATCCGGGATATGATTGGAGTTCTTCTATTCCTTGGTCATTAAAAATTGTTAGCGAAGAAAATAAAGATTTTGTTGCAACCATGGAGAATATCCGAAAAAACAAAGCCAATATATTCTCGCTTTTAGGCTGGGAAGCTGCTCTGTTTATAGAAGTTGCAAATGAAAAATCATTAGACGCTGTTACAATCAACTCGCCAAGGGGGAAAGTCTATATGAATCCTGATACAGGTTTTTCTACAGCGCCTATTTATTACGCGACAGTTGCAAAAAACAAAGAAACAGGCAACTGTCAGTTAGAGCATATCACAGAAGCCGAAAATCTAGACGAAGAACGCAGCCGTTTGCAATATCATATTCTGGCGGTTCAGAATGTAACGTCCAACTCATGGTTTAATGCCTATGCTTGTCTCGAATCATGAGCATGCAACGCGACATCGTTATTTTGTGTAATAACCGCATGGCTTTTCCTGCGATGCAAACCTTGTATGGACTGAATAAATTGCACACCATTGGAGTACCTGTTGGTAACGATGAGGTACTGGCTTTTTGTTCGGCTTTTGCAAGTCAAACAGGGGTCAATTTAATATTGCTTGAAAAAGAAAAAGTAGAAAATCAGTTACAGGGATTACTTGAAAGCAGTGAGATCAAGTATGTTTTTACAATGACGTTTCCTTGGAAATTATCCGAAAAAATTATAGAACAATATCCTAACCTGTTTTATAATTTTCATTACGGACTTTTACCTGAAATGCGTGGTTGTGATCCTGTTTTTGAATCGATTCGTCAACAAAAGCAAGAAACTGGAATTACTGTTCATACGATTGAAAAAGAGATTGATACCGGTAATATAGTGCTAAAACGTGTGCTGCCAATAGCTGCTAATGTCACTCACGGAATGCTTTGCACTAGCTTATCTTATCTGGGAGCGCAAATGGTGCCCGAAGTAGTAGCACTGTTGCAAACCAATTTTAAGGGAGTGCCTCAAGACGAGACAGACGCAAATTACTATAAAAAAGCAGCTGCAGGCGATGTATGTATTCGATGGGAAACTCAGGATGCAAAATCAATACAAGCATTAGTAAACGCCTGTAATCCTTGGAATAAAGGCGCTTACGCCCAATGGAGCGGATGGAACATGCGTATTCTTGAAGTGTCTCCTACTAAAAATGTTACAGAACATTCACATTCCCCGGGGACCATTTTAGAAATAAATGAAAACAAGGGATTAATTATACAATGTTACAATAATACACAGCTTCGTATAAATACTGTTTATACAGATGAAGGTTTTATGAGTGGGTACAAGTTGCTCGCTTTTGGTATAAAAAATGGCGAGCAGTTTGCCTCTTTATAATTTAACTATTTAACTATGAAACATTTTTACGCTCAAATTAAGAATTTTATAAATATCGCCTTGTTTCTGGGGATATTTTTACAGAGTTACATTGTTAACTCTCAAACGACTCTGTCAGCTGGAGATATTATCTTCACTGGATACGATTCCAATCCGAGTCCCGCTGCGGGAGATGTCTATTCCTTTGTGCTTCTTACCAATATTTCGGCGGGGACAGTAATTAATTTTACTGACCGTGGTTATTTTGGTGCTGGTGTATGGCAAACAGCCCTCTCTACAGAAGCTACCGTTACTTGGACATCAGGAACAGCTATTCCAGTTGGTACAGAAATTATGATAAAAGGTCTTACGGCCTCTACTTATGATCCAAATACCGCTGCATTAACTACAAACGGAACGGTTACTTTAAGAGAGGGTACTCCTGCAAACGGATTATCTTTATCGACTGTAGGAGATCAGGTTATCGCTTTTCAGGGTGGTACGGGTATTCCTGAGAGTGGCGGTGTAACTTTTATCTCGGGGCTGCATTATTTTTATTGTAGCTCTGGTGCCGGGACTTCTCAGGCAAGCTGGGACGATTTGGCTTGCGCCGACGGACCAAACTCTTCTGTAATACCTGTAGGTCTGGTAGGAGGAACGAGCTCTTTTTACACAGGAACCTTAGCAGGAAATGTTTTAGGTACATCAGGTAAATTTAATGGAACGGGAGCACCATTTGCTAACGCAGCCGGAATAAGAGCTGGTGTAATGAATCAGGCAAACTGGACACTTTCAAATACTACTCCAGCGCTTTCAATGCCTTCAGGCGCTGCCTTTTTAGGTGTAGCGCCAACCATTACAGCCAACCCGCCCAACAGAACAATTTGTGTTGGGAGTAATACTACCTTTTCAATTTCAGCAACTGATGCTACTGGCTACCAATGGCAGGTAAATACAGGTAGCGGATTTACAAATATTTCAAATGGTGCGCCTTATTCAGGTGCTACTACTGCAACTTTAACTATAACAGCAGCAACTGCTGGAATGAGTGGTTATTTATATCGTTGTGTTGCTACAGGTGCAGGTTCTGCTACTTCAAATGCAGGAACACTAACAGTTTCTAATACAATTGTTACTACAACTTCTCAAACCAATGTTTCCTGTAAGGGAGGCAGTAATGGTTCTGCAATCCTATCGGCTTCTGGCGGGATAGCACCTTATACCTATTCATGGTCTCCTTCTGGGGGTACAGCATCAAGTGCTAGTGGTCTTAGTGCACAAACGTATACAGTTACAGTTACAGACAATATTGCCTGTACTACAACACACACAGTTATCATTACAGAACCTGTAAATGTTCTTACAGCAACGCCTGCTTCACAAACCAATGTATCTTGTTTTGGAGGTTCAAATGGTACAGCTACAGTTGCTCCAACAGGGGGTACACCAAGTTATACCTATTCATGGTCTCCGTCTGGAGGAACTGGTGCTACAGCCACAGGACTTAGCCAAGGAACGTATACCGTAACTGTAACGGATGCTAACTCATGTACCGCTACTCAAAGTTTTACCATTACGCAACCAACAGCTCTTTCGGTAACGCCCGCTACACAAACCAATGTAAGTTGTTTTGGAGGTTCAAATGGTGCCGCGGCTATCAATACTCCAACAGGAGGAGCTGGTGGTTATACCTACAACTGGACACCGGGCAACCCAACGGGTGACGGAACTACTTCTGTTACTGGCTTGACAGCAGGAACCTGGACATGTACTGTGACCGATGCTAACAGTTGTACTACTACTCAAAGTTTTACAGTAACGCAACCACCTGTTATAACAGTAACACCTGCTTCGCAAACCAATGTATCTTGCTTTGGAGGTTCAAATGGGGCTGCAGCTATCAATACCCCAACAGGAGGAACTGGTGGATACACATACGACTGGACTCCTGGAACTCCAACAGGTGACGGAACTACTTCTGTTACTGGCTTAACAGCAGGAACTTGGACATGTACTGTGACCGATGCTAATGGTTGTACCAGAACACAAAATTTTACCGTGACCCAACCACCTGCTATTACAGTAACGCCTGCGTCACAAACTAATGTAAGTTGTTTTGGAGGATCAAATGGGGCTGCTGCTATCAATACTCCAACAGGAGGAGCTGGTGGTTATACCTATAACTGGACACCGGGGAACCCAACAGGTGACGGAACTACATCAGTGACTGGCTTAACTGCAGGAACTTGGACATGTACTGTGACTGATGCCAATGGTTGTACCAGAACACAAAATTTTACTGTGACCCAACCACCTGCTATTACAGTAACGCCTGCGTCACAAACTAATGTAAGTTGTTTTGGAGGATCAAATGGGGCTGCTGCTATCAATACTCCAACAGGAGGAGCAGGTGGTTATACCTACAACTGGACGCCGGGTAACCCAACGGGTGACGGAACTACTTCTGTTACTGGCTTGACAGCAGGAACTTGGACATGTACTGTGACCGATGCTAACGGATGTACCAGAACACAAAATTTTACAGTGACACAAACACCTGCTATTACAGTAACACCTGCTTCACAAACCAATGTATCTTGTTTTGGAGGATCAAATGGTGCAGCTGCTATCAATACACCAACAGGCGGTGCTGGAGGATATACGTACGATTGGACTCCGGGAACACCAACAGGTGACGGAACTACTTCTGTTACAGGTTTAACAGCAGGAACTTGGACATGTACAGTGACCGATGCTAATGGTTGTACCAGAACGCAAAATTTTACGGTGACACAATCACCTGCTATTTCAGTAACGCCTGCATCACAAACCAATATCGCTTGTAATGGAGGTTCAACTGGTGCAGCTGCTATTAATACTCCAACAGGCGGTGCGGGAGGATATACGTACGATTGGACTCCGGGAACACCAACAGGTGACGGAACTACATCTGTAACAGGATTGAATGCTGGAACGTATACCGTAACGGTTACTGATGCCAACGGTTGTACCGCTACTCAAAGTTTTACGGTGACTCAGCCAGCTGCTTTAGCCGTAACACCAGCTTCACAAACCAATGTAAGTTGTTTTGGAGGAAGTAACGGATCTGCTACTGTAAGCGTATCAGGAGGAACAAGTGCTTATACGTATGCATGGTCTCCATCAGGAGGAACTGCTGCTACAGCTTCAGGATTGATTGCAGGAACGTATACCGTAACGGTTACTGATGCTAACGGTTGTACCGCTACTCAAAGTTTTACCGTGACCCAACCATCAGCTCTAGCTGTAACGCCAGCTTCACAAACCAATGTAAGTTGTTTTGGAGGAAGTAACGGATCTGCTACTGTAAGCGTATCAGGAGGAACAAGTGGGTATACGTATGCATGGTCTCCATCAGGAGGAACTGCTGCTACAGCTTCAGGATTGACTGCAGGAACGTATACCGTAACGGTAACCGATGCTAACGGTTGTACCACTACTCAAAGTTTTACGATCACGCAACCAGCTGCTCTTTCAGTAACGCCTGCTTCACAAACGAATATCGCTTGTAATGGAGGTTCAACTGGTGCCGCTGCTATCAATACACCAACAGGCGGTGCCGGTGGATATACGTACGATTGGAGTCCGGGAACACCAACAGGTGACGGAACTACATCTGTAACAGGATTGATTGCAGGAACGTATACCGTAACGGTTACCGATGCCAATGGCTGTACCGCTACTCAAAGTTTTACCGTGACTCAACCATCTGCTCTTGTAGCAACGCCTGCTTCACAAACCAATGTAAGTTGTTTTGGAGGGAGTAACGGATCTGCTACTGTAAGTGTATCAGGAGGAACAAGTGCATATACGTATGCATGGTCTCCATCAGGAGGAACTGCTGCTACAGCTTCAGGATTGATTGCAGGAACGTATACCGTAACGGTTACTGATGCTAACGGTTGTACCGCTACTCAAAGTTTTACCGTGACCCAACCATCAGCTCTAGCTGTAACGCCAGCTTCACAAACCAATGTAAGTTGTTTTGGAGGAAGTAACGGATCTGCTACTGTAAGTGTATCAGGAGGAACAAGTGGGTATACGTATGCATGGTCTCCATCAGGAGGAACTGCTGCTACAGCTTCAGGATTGATTGCAGGAACGTATAACGTAACGGTTACAGATGCTAACTCATGTATCACTACTCAAAGTTTTACGATCACAGAACCACCTGTTCTGGTTGTAACACCTGCTTCACAAACCAATGTAAGTTGTTTTGGAGGAAGCAACGGATCTGCTACTGTAAGTGTATCAGGAGGTTCAGGTGCTTATACGTATGCATGGTCTCCATCAGGAGGAACGGCAGCTACAGCTTCAGGATTGACTGCAGGAACGTATACCGTAACGGTTACCGATGCAAACTCGTGTATCACTACTCAAAGTTTTACGATCACGCAACCAGCTGCTCTTTCAGTAACGCCTGCTTCACAAACGAATATCGCTTGTAATGGAGGTTCAACTGGTGCAGCTGCTATCAATACTCCAACAGGCGGTGCCGGTGGATATACGTACGATTGGAGTCCGGGAACACCAACAGGTGACGGAACTACATCTGTAACAGGATTGATTGCGGGAACGTATACCGTAACGGTTACCGATGCCAACGGTTGTACTGCCACTCAAAGTTTTACCGTGACTCAACCATCTGCTCTTGTAGCAACGCCTGCTTCACAAACCAATGTAAGTTGTTTTGGAGGAAGTAACGGATCTGCTACTGTAAGCGTATCAGGAGGAACAAGTGCTTATGCGTATGCATGGTCTCCATCAGGAGGAACTGCTGCTACAGCCTCAGGATTATCAGCAGGAACGTATACCGTAACGGTTACAGATGCAAACGGTTGTACGGCTACTCAAAGTTTTGTTTTAACAGAACCTAATGTTCTTACGACTACCATAGCTTCACAAACCAATGTAAGTTGTTTTGGAGGAAGCAATGGATCTGCTACTGTAAGCGTATCAGGAGGAACAAGTGCTTACACCTATGCATGGTCTCCAACAGGAGGAACTGCTGCTACAGCCACAGGATTGAGTGCAGGAACGTATACCGTAACGGTTACAGATGCTAACGGCTGTATTACGACTCAAAATATTGTTATTACTGAGCCTTCAATTTTGGATGCTACAACAACACAAGTTAATGTAACATGTCCTGGAGAAACTAACGGATCTGCTACTGCTCTTGCAACAGGAGGAACGGGTACTTACACGTATGCATGGTCTCCGTCTGGTGGCACTTCGGCTACAGCAACAGGTTTGGCAGCAGGTACTTATACGGTTATCATTACTGATGCTAACGGATGTCAGGTAACAAAATCAGTAACAATAATAACGACTCCGGATACAACAGCACCAGTGCCGGATGTAACCAATCTACCAGCGATTACAAGCTCTTGCGGTATTGTATCAACAGAAATTCCTGTTCCTACTGCCACTGATAATTGTGTCGGAAGTATATCGGCTACCACTGTTAGTCCTTTAAATTATAACGCTGTAGGTACTTATGTAATTACTTGGAGTTATAATGATGGAAACGGAAATGTAACCACACAAAATCAAACGATCAATATTGTTGCTTCTCCTTTAGATCAGGTTACTTTTGGAAATGCTACCCGTACTTATGATGGAACTATTCACACAGTACAAGTAGCCAACCTTCCTGCCGGAGCTAGCGTAAATTATACCACAACTCCTGCAACAGGTACAGCAAATGGCGCTACAAACGTGGGTGTTTATACCCTTACGGCAACTGTATCTCCGTCTGTGAGCACACCAAATTGTAGCCCAATTACACTTACTGCAAATCTTACGATCAATAAAGCAGCACAACAAATTACTTTCGGGCCTCTAGCAGATAGAACTCTTGGAGTAGCCAATACTTTTAATTTAAATGCTACTTCTAATTCAGGTTTGCCAGTACGTTATACGTACACTTATACTTCGGCTTCACCGGCTGCTACTGTTTCTACAAGTGGTTTGGTTACGATGTTAACATCGGGTCAAATAACAATTACGGCGCATCAGGATGGTAATGCTAATTATCTTCCGGCACCAGATGTTTCGCAAGTTCTTGTGATCAAGAATAATGATGTATCTGTAATGCAAATTACAATTGGTGATCAAACGTATGTAAATCCTGCAACGAGTTTAACGTATGTAATGGAATGCGGAGAAACCAATGTGGATATTGCGATTGTAAACCAAACGGGCGCAACGATTACGCCATCAGCTAATTTTACGATTACGCCTCCTAAACCGGGAATTTATACGCAAAATGTAGCGGTTACTTCTCAGGACGGATCAGCAACTGCAAACTATACTTTGACTGTCGAAAAACCGTTTGGCTTCTTTGATATTGTAAAGCAGAAATTTAATAACGTGCTTCTTGTCAATAACAATCCTCAAACCAATGGTGGTTACCAATTTGTGGCTTACCAATGGTTTAAAAACGGACAGTTAGTAGGAACAGGACAATACTATTCTGCCGGAGAGGATATGGGCAATACATTGGATCCTACTGCAGATTATAGTGTAAAAATGACGACTAAAGACGGAAAAGTGCTGCAAACGTGTGCTACAAAAATCACGTTGCAAAAATCAGTTGGTGCCAAACTTTATCCTAACCCAGTTCAGGCAGGGAAAATGATTACTGTAGAAGCAGATTTCCCTGAATCAGAATTAGAGAACATGCAAATAAGTATTTATTCTGTGTCAGGCCAATGGATTAAAACGGTACAATCGTCTAGTGTAAAAACAGAGATAGAAGTACCTGCAACTGGAGGTAGTATGTACATGGTTGTTATTGAAACTGCCAACATCAGCAAAACACTAAAAGTAATTGTTAATAAATAAAATCTGCCAGTACTGCTTTTTGAGCAGTACTGGCATAATAAAAAGTAAGATGAAAAAATATATAATACACTATATAGCATCAATATCAATGATTACGGTACTTTTAGGAACTTCCCTGAACAGTTATGCTCAGGATAAAAAGCAAGAGTTTTCTATTGCCGTTGGGGGTCCGTTTTCTTTTCTACAGTATAATACACCTGGAGAAATCGTAAACGGAAATGGCTTTAATGCCGGACTTCGTTACGCTTATTACTTATCCGAAACCATAAGTATTAATCTGGGTGTAGAATACCAAACGTACCGTTCTACTTCAAAATTTGGAGCAATCAACGGGCAGTACAACGCCGTTGATGACGAAAACGAATCGTTTCAGTTTAGATACAAAGGAACCAATTTTAGAGAGGATCAAAAGTTAGGGTATGTCAATATCCCTATCGGAATTCAGTTTGAAACTCCGGGAACTACCCAATTATATCTTGCTGCAGGTGCCAAAGTAGGTTTTGCAACAACTGGCACTTACGAAACAACCATGTCAAACCTTACGACAAGCGGTTACTATCCGCAATACAATGTCGAGTTGTTTAGTCCAGCGTTTGCCGGTTTTGCAAGTACCAATAATTTTAAAACAGCCAAGCAAGACCTCACGACCGAGGTAGCGTATTCGGCTACTTTCGAGACTGGTTTAAAGCAAAGCTTGGGCGACCGTAATTCGGTTTATATCGGACTCTATTTAGACTACGGACTGAACAATATCTATGACAAAGCCAGCGACAAAAATCTGGTGCAGTATAATGCAGAACAGCCTGTGCAGTTAGATTACAATACGGTACTTTCGTCTTCGTATGCCAACGACGTGCGATTGGTTTCGTATGGTTTGAAACTTAGATTTGCCTTTCGTTAAGACATTCCAAGCGTACGATTCAATACAAAAATACAAACGCTAAAAAAGTAAAGCGGCTATTGCACAATTCGTGTAATAGCCGCTTTTTTTGATGACGGTTTATATCTGTTTAGAGCTAGTACGTTTCTTTTTGTTTAAAAATTATTCTTCAAATACCCTTTCTGAGGTAACGTTCTCACGGTACAATTCTTTTTTCAGCACTTGTCCTAAAGCACGGCCTTTTACGAGCCAGGCAATACCGAAAACAAATAGCGAAAGCGCCTCAAAAACCAAGGTAGCATAATCAAACAACTTAAACGGAATAGCAGCTATAAACACCAATATCGAATACCCGCAAAAGCGATAAATATTATTTTCGTCAATCATGCTCTTCGGGACATTGGCCTGGTTGTTCTGACCTATCGTAAAAACATTAATCGCCAGTAAAGCCAGTATCAAAAACAAGACGGCTGCAAAACCATAATGCAATCCTCCGAGCCAGTTGGCATTGTAGGGTATAAGCGTGTATATTTTTTGCGAAGGGCAATCTGGAGTAGTCGGAAAAAACGCCACACCCAAAGCCATAATGCCCGCAATATTGGTTATTTGCTTGTCGTTTTTCCAGAACGAAGCATTATCGTGCCCTCTGTAGCGTATCAGGAACAAACCTACGGCACATAAAGTTCCGGTAAAGATTTCCCTTAGATTGGTATAATAGTAATGACTAATTGAGTGCTGCGGTTCAGTATCAAAAAAAGCAATAAAAGACAAACTCAGCAAAAGTATCGGCAAGCTAATCGCCAAGTAACCAATGGCGCGCCTGATGCTTCTGTACGAAAAAATATCAATATCATCAGGATCAACTATTTCGTGTTGGTCTATCATGTTCGGTAGGTTTTGGTTGATAATAAAATAAGGGTAAAGTACCGAAAACGAAAATACGAATTAAAACGATAATTCCTACACTATGCACATGTATTTGATTTGACTTTGTAAAAGAAGGTAGTAGTTTATAACAATAGCACAGATTGACGATGTGTACCCACACTGAAAATTAAGTTACTGTTTTAAGTAGTTCTTATTGTTGCGGGCATGGATTGAAAATCTGCTCTATCTACAGTTTAGAAAGTACTAAAGTTCAAATTTAGTAGAATAGCTAATAGAAAGTACAAATGGTTAGCCTAGTACAAAAGTCCCGCTTTTGCCAAACCCCGTATTAGGCAATCGGCATTTTAAGCACTACCAATTATGTTTAATTTAATTAATGCTCTGTCCATTAAATAATTTTCTGTTACTCCAAATAATGTTAATTGTTGTTCGGTCACAGTCGCTTTTGAAATACTAGGTTGAATAATATAAATTTTAAATTCAAGAGGTATTCTACTATGTACTAAATCTAAAATTCGCACTAAGTCATCTTTTGTCCCTTTTTCAAATCTTGAACAAGTAGCCGTTTTTTCTTTTTTTATTTCTCTTCGTAATAAGTGTTCCAAAAACTCTTTATTCTTTTTAAACTTCCAATTTACAGATTTTTGTGCTTGTCCACAAACCTCGTATAAATTTGAAATTTGACTATCCACTTTTCCGCTTTTTGAATATTTAATATGATAAAGTTCAACTTCAATCTTATCATCTAAAATTTTAAAAGTTACAATGTCTGCAATTTCTCCTGAACCATCATCATCATATATAATATCATAATCAATGGCTTTTAAAATTTCTAAACTTCGGTATTGAATTGAGTTTGCTTTTTTGGGATTAACACCTTGTGATTCTATACTTAAATCAATTCCTGTCCAATTCCAAGATTGTATTAATTCTTTGTTGTATGGATTTATTAGACTTTTCAGCTCAATATAATTATTCCCTTCTAAAAAATCTCCATTGGCAAACCAAACTACTGGTGGGTTTTCATAAAAATAATTTTCTATGCTTTGCTCTTTTGTACCAAATTTAATTTGTGCCACTAATTGAGGATTTGTTTTTATAAATCTGTAATCTGAAAAATTTTGGGGATTTGTGAAAATTTCTAATTCTAATTCAAGTATTATTTTTCCATCAACTTCAAATCCTAATTTGATATTATTTGTATTAGAAGGATTTACTAAAACTAAACTAACATTATAAAAATCGTAAGTAATATTGTTAATTATAAAAGTATATCGTAATTCTGAGTTTAAATAAAACTCTTCACTCCAATCAATACAAAATGGGAACAAATTCGGTCTTTGTGTAATTGCTTTAGGCATTAATGTACCTCTTAAAACTTCTTCGCTATCAATAGTAGTATCTGTAATTTTATTCCCTAATTGTTTACACCAATTTATAAATTCAGATAAATTTGTTTTTCTCTTGCACCAAATACGACCTTTATAAGAACAACCAATATTATTATCTACTCCATTTTCATAACCACTACCAAAAATAAATGACTTTTTGGAATTGTTGATTTGAGTCTGGCTTAATGCTGCTTCAATATCAGAGCCAACTCGCATTTGAAAACGAATCAATTTCCCTAGTACTTCAACAAGCCCGACATTTTGTAATTTCAATCTTTTAATACCGCTTAAAACTCTAAAAATGGCACCATCGTTTTCACCATTAATTATTTGTGCGTCTTCGCCAATAATTGCTTTTGCTAAATCTATATGCAAACTCTTTGTGTCCGAACTATGAATAAACAAAAGGTTCTTTTTTGTCTCCCAATAAACGATATGTAAATTCCAGGAGAAGTCAAATATATTATCACTATTCACCCAATCTTTTAAATTTTTCTTGGCTGTTAAAATTATCAACGTTTGGTCTTTTAAATTTATACTGTGACGAACTAAATCATAACCATCTATATTTTGCAACCCTTGTTTAAAGTTTGAGGGAAACCAACTTTCGGTATTGTTTTTAAAGACTACTGTACTTTGTGCGGGTTTTAAACTGTGGATAGATAGAGGAAATTCTTCTAAATTTGAAAAGCCATTTAAAAATTCGTATAAATCTATTTCTTTTTGGGTTTTGTCTTGGCTTATGTTAGGCAATAAAATATTCCAATCTACATCTTGGGCATATAAATCTTCTAATTCATTTGTTACTTCTAAATCTGCAACATTTGCTATTATTGTTGCGTTCCCTAATTCTTCATCATACTTGGTTCGGGTAAATCTACCGATAAATTGAAGTGTAATTGGCAAACTTTTACGAATATCGTGAAATGCTGCAATTTTGAGCTCAGGTAAATCAAATCCTTCTCCGAGCATATCCACACAAATAATTATATCAATCTCTTTGTTAATAATTTTATTGTAAATTTCTGTCTTTTCTCGTGAAGGTAATTGTGAGTGAATTTTAACAACTCTAAACTCATCGTATAATTTGTAAATCTCAAATACTTCATTAGCTCTTTTTGTTTTACCAACCCTTGCTAATAATATGTGAGGAAATTTTGCTTTATCTATTCTTAACTGTTTTATTGCAGTTTCAGCAATTGCTTTATCTTTTTCAATTTGATTGCCGTAATGGTGAAGTTTAATAAAATCAATTTTTTTGAAATAACCTTCTTCTTGTGCTTTTCGTAATGGATAATTAAAAATTATTTTTCCTCCAAGCATTTTATCGTCATTTCTAAAAGGCGTTGCAGTAAATTGAATTATTTTTTTGTCTTTTAAGTTTTCTCTAAAATTATTCCAAGTTGTGGCTTCTGTATGGTGTGCTTCGTCAATGAATATACCTGTTAAATGATTTTTAAGAACAGACAAATATTGATTTGCAACTCTTGAAATAATACTTGCAGTAGCTACAACTACATTACACTTTTGAAAAAATAAATTTGCGTTTTCTTCTGTGTCAAAATTTGATTTTATTACACCAACAACTGGGAATAATACCTTTCTGTCTAAAAGTCCAAGTGTATATAAAAGCCCAAGATTTATAAACTTTTCAGAAATTTGTTTTCTCAATGGGTCGGTTGGCACAATAATCAAAAGTTTGTTAACTTGCGCCATAACTAAAACAGACAACATTGTTTCAGTTTTACCCGTACCCGTTGGCATTACAATTGTTCCTACTTGATTTGAATGTGTCCAATGTGAAAGAATTGAATAAACAGCACCAATTTGAGGATTTCTTAATCCAACAGCTCCATTTTCTATATCTTCTTGTTTTAAAATCAGTCCGTTTTTCCAAGATTTTACAATGTCAGCACAATCCAAAAAATCAGAATTATTATCTTCAACTTTTTGAATGATTGCGTTCTTGGAAATTATTGTTTTTAAATACTTCATTGTTTATTGTGTCTTGTTCTATATGCTGTCGCCTAACTACTATACATACTAAATAAAATTTCGTTTATCTTTCCTTATTTAGATTGAAATGCAAATTTTAGCGTCGGTTTTAAATATTATTTATTTTACATCGATTATCAAACGGTACTATTTGCATAGTCATCTTGAATATCTTATTAATCATTGTCTCCCAATGATTGGATGAATTTTATTTCTCAAAGTTCTTTCAAAGACAGGCATTACCCAGTCGTAGTTATCGGGGGATACTTTTATTGTGCTAAGACGAAAAGTATATTTTTTCATATTTTCTCTTTCGTTCAGCTTTAAAGCAAATGTTGGTTTAACAAGTTCTTTGTAAATATGCTGATGAATTCGACCTCCAATTTGTTTCGATTTCCCAATATAAATTGGAATCCATTCTTTAAGTTCTGAATGTTGACTGATTCTAATTTTTCGCAAATTAGAAACAAAACGTAATTTATATCTCGGGTCTTCCCATTCCTCTCTAAAGTTTTCTACCCAACTTGTAAAATCATTAAATTTTAAATCATTCTTAATTTCAATTAAGTAAACGCCTGAATATACAATATTGTTCCAAGGAATTGTAGTCGCACAGTGCTCTAGGTTAAATTCACAAATTTGTTCAAAATTAATTGAATCGGCTAATTCAATTAATTCAGAATTAAGTTCTCGTAGTTTTATATTAATTGTCTCTAATTTGTCCATAGTAGATTTAATCGTTTTATAATGTTTTTGTGCTCACCAATAATTAATAACCGTTCCCTCATTAATTTCAAAAACAAATATCAACCATCTGTAATTATGATTTTTACGGGAAACCATAATGGGGTTAGTATTTATTTCAGACAAGTATACCACTAAATAAAGATAGGGGAGCAGGTATTTATACGTGTTTTGGTGCAGCGTTGGGGTTTTGTCATGCAGTAATGGTCTAATTTACCCCTCGTTTGGGGTTCTGAACTCCTCGGATGGGGTTCCGAACGTCAAAAATGACGTTCGGAACCCCAAATTTGGCCCCCAAGGACGTCATTTTTGACGTCTGGAACCCCATTTTTGACGTTCGGAACCCCAAGAATGGGGCTCGGGACGTCAAATTTGGGGCTTAGAACCCCATCGATGGAGTTCGGAACCCCAAACGACCTGTTTTTGTAACATTCATTCAAAAAAAAAGCCTTTCGAAAATCAAATTTCAAAAGGCTTTATAATAATAAATGTAGGTGCTACTTATTCAGTAGGATCTTCGGTTTTTTTAGAAGTTGCGGTTCGATTAAAAAACTGCGACAGCTCGTTTGCTTTTACTTCAAAACCTGCTGTTTTGGTGCTCGATTTGTATTTGCTATAATCATAATCGGTCAGCGCCATTTGATAATTGTCGTAATCGTGCAGGATTTTGTTGTTTTTAAGGCTTTGTATAATGCCTTCTAGTCGCATGATCATGTTTTGCAGAAACTCTCTCGAGTCATAATCGTTCTGAAACTCGATCCAGTCGATATCGGGGCTGCTCATTGTGGGCTGGCTGGTTCTAAAATCCTTGATTTTGTTAATCAGGAGTTTGTTCTGCTCGTTGACACTGCCGTACTTGGTTCTTTCTTCTGGCGAAAGGTTCTTGAATTTGGGTGTCAATGTGGTTTCTAAAGCACTCACGCTTGCTAAAATAGCTGCTTTTTCTGCAGCAGTGTAGTGTAATCCGTTTAAATTTTCTAAAGACATGATTTTTAATGTTTTAAGGTTACTATTTTATTTAAAAGCTTAAAATTAAAACATTAATTACAGAATTTAACTTACAAAATGTTAATATTTATGTAAGAATTTTACTTTTTTAATCTGTGGTATATTTATGATCCTTTTTCTAACGGATTCTCGAACAAAAAACGCAAAGGTTTGTTGCCTTTGCGTAAGTTTTTTTGGGGTAGGGTAGGCGTATTTATATTTTAGTATCAAGAAGATGTACTCGAGTTAAAGTGCTTATTTTTAGTTTTTAAAACGAAGAGTGTTCGGTTTTTGGCATTTTGTTTTTGGCGTTAAATTTGGTCAAATCAAAATTATAAGGTTGGTTGGTGAGGTCGTAAGTTTGCAAGAGACTGCTGTGTTTTTTGTATTGCTCGACCATGTGGTTGTAAATGGCATCGAATAGTGTTTGTCCTTCCGGTGTAAAATAATTGTGATTGAGAAGGATTTGAATATCCAGCACAAAACGCAGTAATATATAGGCGTAACGGCCTTTTAGTTCGTGTTCTTTCTGAGCGTCAAAAACATGGTTTTGAAGGCAAATATCAAATGCTTCGCACATTAAGGCTTCGGTAAAAACACCGTGTAAAAGAACATAAAAGGTTCTGTCATCGTTTGGGTCATTGGTAAAATCTTTAATAGCCGTTACAGGCGGAATCGTAAAATAGGCACCCGTGTCGTACGTAAGCGCACTAAAAAGCACGTGCCCGCATTGGTGTACAATGTCTTCAAGATAGCCAACAACTCCTGTGCTTTTGTAGGTGTTGATAAACCCAACGCCATGCATGCCCAAGGAGGCAAAAGAATTAGATTTTGAATTGGTAAACGGCAACAGCCATTTTGTGGTTTGGCAAAACAAACTGTAGTAACGAGGGTATTGTTGTTGGAGTATTGCAACAGCTTGATGAAGTTCCTCGACCTTTTTTGGCTTGCTGCAAAAAGAGGGCTGACTAGCGTAGTTTTCGGGAAGGTAGTGCTCGGTAAAATAATTAGAGACACATTGCAGTTCAACCCTTGACTCGTGAAGCACGGGATTGGTTCTGAATAGGTGCGGAATCAAAGTAGTGCCATCAAAAACTTCGATACGAAGGTCTTTGTTGTGAGTAATGAGCGTATAGTGCTGCTCTTTTAGAACAGGCAGGGTGATACAGCCATAAAGGGGTAAATAAATTTGTCCTTTAGAATTGGATACAACCGTAACACGTTGCATTCTTTTTTCTGGAGGTACTGCCCCGTAAAGAATTTGTTCTAATGTAATCTTGCCAGTATCGTCATTTAAAAAAGCAAACAACATCGGATTAAGAAAAATAGCATCGTTGGTAGGATCCAATAACTCATAAAGTTCTTTATTCAGCGATTGTACCATCAATTTTATATGAGAGGCATAAAAAGATTGTCCTTCTGTAATCTTCTGGCTTGCGTATTCAAAAAAGTGATCGTTTAGCATTTTGATGTATTTTAATTATATAAAAGGTAAAATTTGGGGAACGCTATCCATTAGTTCCCCAAATTTTTAAGCTTCAAATTATTTTATATTAAGATTAGCATCAAGCTTTCTAAAAATTGGCACTAATTCTTCTACCCACATACCTGTTTTTTCAAAGATTAATTTGTGGCAAGCCGAAAAACCTTTACCGCTCGCAGCATCTAATTTTATTGCTGTCCATACTTCTGGCTGTGCCAAATGTTTAAATTCTTCTAAGGACAATTCTCTTTTTTTTGCTCTAATATCCATCTTACAGTTGTCAGTGATTAGAGTGCTGACGCCGCACTTTTTTATTGATGCCTACTCTAATCGGTTTTCGGCTACTCCGTTTTGTTATAGCAAAGTAAGGGACAGTTAGAATAAAAATTTCGGGGGAAATGCCCCTTTTTTAGAGGGTGTTTTGGATGTTTTTTTAATATCGTTAATTTAAAGCACAACGACATCTAACCCAAAATACTGCTAGCATCGTAAAGTAGCCGAACTTAGATAGCTAAGTCCAGACTATAGAATTGTGCCTAAAAATGTAGAGGTGTTGATTGCTGTAAAAGAAGCAAACCGGATAGAAGAGCTAACGAAAAAATGATCTTGTGAAATAGTGAAGCATCACCCAAATTCCTCTCTTGTTATCGCAAAAGGTTCTGTAGCAATATTTCGTATTTTCTTCCCACAGGTATAATTTTGCTGTTGCACATGGTCAACGTTTTAGCATTTACCGACAATATTTTGCGGGTATTAACAAGGTACGAGCGATGTACCTGAACAAAATGGGCATGGTTGATCTCGGTGGAAATACTAGACAAGGAGCCGTAAATAATGGCCGGAGAGCGTAGTGTGGTACTGTAAAGCTTGAGGTAGTTGCCCAAACTTTCGATAAAAATAATATCACTTAAGAGCATCTCTGTCATCTGACCATTTATGCGGTACGAGAGTGATTGTAAATCGTCAGTGCTTTCTTTTTTTAAGGTATTGCCAGAGAAAAAAGTCTTGGCTTTTGTGATGGCTTTTGTAAATTTTTCTAGCGAAATAGGTTTGAGCAAATAATCAATAGCATCATTTTGATAGGCCGAAAGCGCATAATCTGAATACGCGGTTGTAACAATGGTAAGCGGTCTGTTGGGCTGCAGCTCCATGAGTTCTACGCCCGAAATCAAGGGCATATTGATGTCGAGAAAAATGATGTCGTACTTGTTTTTGTTGAGCATTTTTACAGCTTCCATACCGCTAAAAGCACTTCCGGAGTGCTCCAGATCTTCAAATTTAGAAATATGCGATGCCAGAGCCTTGTGCGCCGGCGACTCATCATCAATGATCAGACAGCGGTAGGTAAGTCCCATATATTTAGTTTTACGATAAAGGTATTTTTATCTTTTTTGCAGCTTAGTTCGTGATGCAAACCGTGTACTTCTAGACGTCTTTTTAGATTTCCTATTCCGATTCCGGTGCTCGAAAGTCTCGAGCCACATACCAAGAAGTTGTTCTTTAGGGTAAAAGACAAATCGTTGCCTTTTACTTTCAGATGAACGGTAATAAAAGGGGCGGTGGTTTCGGCAGAGAATTTTACAGCGTTTTCTACCAAAGGCAAAAAGAATAGCGGCGGAATTTCGATGTGGTCAAACGAGCCTTCATAATCCTGGGTAATAGCAAGGCGCTCGTTCTGAAAAGTATAATAGTCGATGTATTTTTTGATAAAGTCGATTTCTTCTTCTATCAGGACATAATCTTTTTTGGTGGCCTCGATCTGATACCGAAGCATGTCTGATAAATTCAGGATTCTATCGGGTACTTTGTCGGGTTCTGTCAATGCTTCTCCGTAAAGGTTGTTCATGGCATTAAGCAAAAAATGTGGGTTTAATTGCTGCTTCAAAAAAGATAGTTCCGACTTAAAGTTGATGATGTCTTTGTTTGTTTGCGAGACTTTTTTCATGATCACAACATGAAGGAAATACAAGCAGGTACCGTTGAAAATGAGCGATATTATAGACAATGTTTTTGTTTTTCCTAAGCCTACATAAAAAAAGTAATGGGTCATTAAACTATAAAAGCAAACCCAGTACAGAATAAACACTACCCAGAAAATTTGGTACTTTTTTCTAAAAAGAAATTTATGGATGATGAACATATTACTAAAGGCTACGCCAAAATACATGGGAATGTAGCCCAGACAAATTTTTTGTAATAAAACAAGAGAGTCTTTTTCGGCATAATTCATTTCATCATAAATACAAACAAAAATAATACCGATGACAAGCAGGTTTACGATGAGATTTCTGAGGAAAAAGTTCTGATAAATTTTAAGAATCGTCATAACGGCAAAATTAAGGTAATATTATAATTTATAGTCATTTGGCGCCTAAAATTATGCAAACGCCATTGGTATAAAAAATACGCCACTAGTATAAAATAGCTATTGTAATAAAGGCTTGCCGACTACATTTGTCCGGAGTTTCAATCATCATCAAAATCCATTTTTATCCATCTATGAGAGTAAAAGTTATTACTATATTTTTCGTTTGCCTGTCTTTGACTGTAGTGGCGCAGGACAAAGAGACTACCATGAAAACTTTTGGTAAAGCGATAACCGATAAGTTCCCCAATACCAGAACTTTTGATGTGCAGTACGAGCAACTTGGGCCTTCTAATTTTAGTTCAAAATTATTTGGCGAACCATTCGAGAGAGGCAGAATAGAGAGCCATACCCGCTTGAGAGGAGCTTTTAACATGCCGTTTTATGTATCAAACTCTAAACGGTTTATCGCAACGGGTTCGTTGCGTTATAAATACGAAAGCTACGATTTTGGAGAAACCTACAGCGCCGGTTCTACTGTTGCTTATTCCAGAGGCATACAAAATATTCATTATTTGGCGGCCGCTTTGAGCGCTACGTATATGGCAACACTTTTTCGCAAACCGATTATTTACAATGCTACCGTGACAGCAGATGGAAATCACGAAAATGTACAGCGTATAAAAGGTTTTTTTACAGCCAATCTGGTACTCAGGAAAACTCAGAATACCACCATTACAGTGGGGGCTTTGGCCATGCTGGATCCTTCGGCGATTATTCCGGTTACACCGCTTTTTACTTATAATCATAAATTTGAAAACAGTAAATGGGATGTTGATTTTATTCTCCCGCAGCGACTTTTATTCAGAAGGCAATTGCTAGAAAATGGCCGCATCGGATTGGGTACAGAACTCAATAGCGAGAACTTTTACCTGAATCTGAAGGGCCCCACAATCAACGGAATTTATGAGTTGAGCCAGTTGGAGCTAAAGTCGGGCATCACGTACGAATATCATATCCTGCCAGGATTAATAGGCACCTTAAAAGCAGGCGTGAATAATGTTTTGAATACACGAATTACCGAAAGAGGTGAGCGAACCAACAAATACATTTACGATCAAAAAGAAGATGCTCAGGGTTATTTTAGGTTGGGGCTCTCTTACAATCCGTTTTAGTGTAATTGGTTATCAGAGTGATTTCAAATTTCATTTATCGTAAAATCATAAAACAATTAATTATGGTCGAAGTATTTAAAACAAATGTTCAGAAAGAAAAAGATACAAATTTTATTATCGCAATTATCAAAAGGCAATTCCCGATGTATAAAATCAATTTTGATTTAGAAGATTGTGACAAAATATTGCGTGTAGAAGCGAGTGAGTTGGAGCCAGCAAGTATTATAGAGTATTTAAATCATCTTGGGTACAGCTGTGCTGTTTTAGATTAATGGGTATGATAAAGTTTGTACTAGTATGTATAGTGTTGTTGCTGGAACAGTTTTCCTGATACAGCAGGCTTCTTGAAATTTATTTATTTCGCTGTAGCGGAAGAATGTTTACAATTAAATTATTTTTCCTAATAATTCATTTCCTATTTTAGTGTTGTATTGGGTAGAAATAAATAAATTTGAAGGCCCCTAATACATTCTAAAATATGATTTTTAAAATAAAACCCATCCTCTTGCTGCTTTTGCTGGTTGTATTGCCTGCTGCGCAAATAACGTATTCGCAAACAAAGCCAAAGACAGAAAGTCGCCCAAAATTATTTAACGATACTACTGCCACCGACAGTGCTTATCTTATTGCCATAGAAAAAGCCGATGAGGTAATGGAATCGGCGTATAAGGATGCCGATTTTCAGAGGGAAACGTATCGTTTGTTTGGAGAAATTAAAAGAACACAGAGCAAACTCGACCAGATTTTTGGGAGTCTAAAAGGGGCCAACCCCAATGTGCGCAATCAGCAAATGTACCGAATCGTGCTCAACGAGATTCAGCAGGAACTAGACGAGCAAAACAATGCTATTAACGAGCACAATACAAAACTCGAAAAAATAAAAAAGCGAGTAATTGACCTGCGCAAAGACAAAACCCTGATCGGTCTCTTAAAAGATACTATTCGCCGCAAGCAATTCAAAAAAGAATTTGCCAATCTTAAAAGTAAATATCTCAGTACAGATAGCCTGATGACGCACAATCAGGGTCTTTTAAATGCTAAAAAAAGACTCACAGTACAAAGAAGGATTGCCGTGTCTAATGCACTGGTAATGGTAGAAAACAGGCTCGAAAAATCGGGAATAAGTATCGTTAAAAAAGAATATCCGTTTTTATGGAATACGAGCGACGCTGTTCCTAACAAAGCAGTTACTCAAAATCTGAAAGCAAAAATAATTATAGAAGAAAATATTGCAGTCTATTACCTCAGTTACCGAGCAGGAGGTTTGATGGCTTTGGTCTTTTTTATGGGACTGCTGGTTTGGTATATTTTACGCAACATCAAATACCTGAAAACAAAAGGCCTGGACGAAAATCTGTCTCATTTTAGTTTTACTTATCTCAACAAAGGTGTTTTACTGCCCGTATTGGTAATTGGTCTTAATATTGCGGTGGTGAGCAATTTATATGCGCCGGCGTTGTTTATAGAGCTACTGCAGCTCTTTCTGCTTGGAATTCTCACCGTTTTATTCAAAAACAATTGGTCAAAGGTAGCCATCCGAAACTGGGGTTTTCTTTTGGCGTTATTTGGTACGCTTTGCTTCGTTGATCTTTTTATCGGAATCGGTTTTTTGCAGCGTTGCATCATGATTATCATCAATATTTTTGGTGTTCGTTATGGTTGGGTACAATTAAAAACGATCAAAGAAGAACTTTATATCAAAGGATTCTTTAAGTGGGCCAGCATCCTTTTTATAGGACTAAATGCTTTGGCAATCCTTTTTAATATTTTTGGCAGAGTGTCTCTTTCTAACATGCTTAGCCTGACCTCTTTTATTGCCTTAACGCAGATTATCGCGCTTAGTGTCCTGTTGAAAATAATCTTAGAAATTATTCTTTTGCAAATTTATACCACAAGAATAAAACGCGGACTCGAGAAGATTTTTGACCACGAAAGCCTTTCAGATACCCTCAAAAAGCCTTTTATTATTGTGATTACCTACATGTGGATTGTGGTAATTGCCTCCAATCTTAATATTTGGGAATCGCTGCGATCTTCTTTTCAATCGCTGCTGAATCGTCCTAATTCTATCGGAAGCATCACCTTTACATTAGGAAATATTGTGCTGTTTTTTATCATCATTTGGGTAGCGCATCTGCTGCAAAAATACGTTGCGTACTTTTTTGGCGAAATCGATGATGAGAATGAAGAGAACATCAATAAACGACAACATTCAAAACTGCTTGTTACCAGGCTTGTCGTGCTTACTGCAGGATATTTGCTCGCAGTAGCGGCATCCGGAATGCCATTAGACAAACTAAGCATCCTTTTAGGGGCCTTAGGTGTCGGGGTTGGACTTGGGTTGCAAAATGTTGTAAACAATTTTGTTTCGGGTGTGATTTTAATTTTTGATAAACCAATTCAGATCGGAGATGTTATCGAAATAAGCTCAGAATCAGGTCGCGTAAAATCGATGGGATTGCGAACCACAAAAATCAATGCGCCCAATGGAGCTGAAATCATTATTCCGAACGGGAATTTACTCTCACAAAGCATCACTAACTGGACGTATACCGACAATTTTAAACTCGTTGAAATAGCCATCGAAATAACAGGTGAAGTTACTCCCGACGAAATTAATGCCATCGTGATAGAAGCCCTCGAAAGCCTGCCTTTGATTAACAATACAAGAGCACCGCAAATTTTTTACACTGCCATTTCTGACGGAAAATACAAATTGCAAATAAAATTCTGGTGCAGCATTTACCGCACCGAAGAAACAATTAGCAGTGCACGTCAGGTACTTTTTGCTAGTTTTAAAGCCAAGAGCCTTGGTTTTTCGACTTAAAAAAAGAAGGGTTTTTAGATATTTTATGATATAAAAGAATAGCAAGCGATACGTGCTGGATTATAAAGCAATATTTTTATTTGTAGCCAATCCAGCCATCCGCTCTATCTTTTGCTGCCTAAAGAAGGCAACAAAAGGATGCCGCTCCTGTCTGGGCTAGGGCAGTTATTTTCATAAGAATATTTTAGGTGACCAACATAAGCGACTTACGCGTATTTTTGCTTAAAAAGCAGTAGCATGATAGATTTCAGTACCATCGATTATTTAAAAGACGGAAATTTTAAACAACAAAAAGCGTTTGAAGTCCTGACTCAACATCAGGTTTTAGTACTTCTCTCTAACTTTGATCCGCTCTTGGTAGGCACCATCCCGATCAATATCGATACCGACAACAGCGATCTCGATATCATTTGCTGCTACAAATCCAAAACCGATTTTATAACCCAGCTGCAGGATAATTTTAGCACCAAAAGTCATTATACGATTCGCGAAGCGTTAATAGACAATATAGATTCAGTGATCGCCAACTTTAGCATTGCCAATTTTCAAATTGAAATTTTTGCTCAAAACATTCCGGTCAAAAAGCAAAATGGCTATCGCCACATGATCATCGAGCATAAAATTCTACAGGCAAAAGGAGATAATTTTAGATTAGAAATCATCAAGCTAAAAGAGCAAGGCTATAAAACAGAACCTGCTTTTAGCAAGCTTCTGGAATTAAAAGGAAACCCTTATCAAGCATTACTGGAATACAAAATCTGATATTATTCCTTTAGCACCTTTTTTACTTCGCTCAGTTTTCCGTCAACTTCTTCAATTTTAAGGTCCAAAATGTGCGCAATTAAAGGATAAATAGCAATATTCTGAAAACTTCCTACCTCTTTATTTTCTTTAAACGCTGGGCCTTTTGCATAAAAAATGGCTTGCATGTCCTTTTGCTTGTTGTCGTAACCATGTGTTCCTCCTTTTATATTCTGGGTATTTTTACTAACCAAACTATATCCTTTCTCAGCTTCAATAACAAAATCATGTACCCTAGGATTAGTGCCATAATGCAGTCTTTTCGGGAGTTGACCAGCTCTCCAGAACTTGATATGCGGTACTTTTTTTAATGCTTTTGCTATAGAATCCTGATAGCCGGGTTTGGCCTGCAAACTCATAATCGGGTTGATAACCGTTTTATAATCGAGCCAATCAGGCTTTAGATAGTCCAGAACTGCTATTTTTTTATCATCACTTATGTCGGCCATTCCGTGATCTGAAACAATAATCAAATTGATTTCTTTGCCGATGGCTAATCGATCAAGTTTGGAAGTCAATTGTCCGATAATACTATCCATTTTGAGGATCATTTTTTTATTCTCGGGAGAGAGTGGGCCGTAAGTATGTCCAGTATGATCGGGTTCGTCAAAATATAAAGTAACAAGGTGAGGACGTTCTTTTTCGGGAAGGCTGAGCCATTTTACAATCGTGTCTATTCGGGTTTCATAAGGAATTTTTCCATCATAGTTTTTGTAAATACTAGGTCTTTTTTGGTCAAGATCTGAGCCTGGCCAGAAAAAAGAAGCAGCTTTCACGCCTTGTTGTTCGGCAACATTCCAGATTGGGTTGCCGCCATAAAAGCGAGAGTCGTTTTTTGCTTTTGTAGACAACGAGAACGATTCGTTGAGAGTGGCATCATAAAAAACATTGTTTATAATGCCATGATGATCCGGATAAAGCCCTGTCACCATCGCATAATGATTCGGGAATGTTTTGCTTGGATAAGAAGGACGCATCGACTTGGCATGAACACCTAGCTGCGCAATCTGTTTTAAATTTTGAAGATGAAACTTTTTTGCATAATCCCAACGAAACCCGTCCATCGAAACCAAAACTACATAAGAATTTTTGCTGCTTTGGGAATACGAAAGGGTGGAAAGAAGTAAAAAGGTAAAAGATAAAAGGTGAGGGATAAATTTTCTCATTTTGTAATTTTAATAAAGAAGTAAAGATATTGATAAACTAATTTTTAATGAAAAAGAGAATGTTAAACTAAAGACAAGGTTGCCACAGATTAAAGGATTAAATGGATTAATCTGTGAGATTTTTTTAATCTGTAAATGAAAATAGCTTAATAAAGTTTACCACAAATTTCACAAATTAGCACAAATTTTTAAGCACAGTTGCCAGGAAATTAATTCGCGGAAATTTGGGGAGTTTGTGACAAACGAATCTTTGTAATCTTTTAATCTGTGGCAAAATAAAAAAAAAACGCCAGATCTAAATCCGGCGTTTTAAATTTTAAGAAAAGAACGATTACATCATTCCCGGCATACCGCCACCCATTGGCATTCCACCAGCGTTTTCTTCTTTAATATCAATCAAGGCACATTCTGTAGTCAGGATCATTCCGGCAACAGAAGCAGCATTTTCAAGTGCTACACGAGTTACTTTTTTAGGATCGATGATTCCTGCTTTCAGCATGTCTACATATTCGTCAGTTTTTGCGTTGTAACCAAAATCGCCAGTTCCTTCGGCAACTTTAGCCACTACAACAGAACCTTCAAGACCTGCATTTTCAACAATCGTTCTCAAAGGAGACTCGATAGCGCGAGCTACAATCTGGATTCCGGTTGCCTCGTCAGCGTTATCAGCTTTAATTCCTGCTAATGCACCTTTTGCTCTTAATAAAGCAACACCACCACCAGCAACAATTCCTTCTTCTACAGCCGCACGGGTTGCGTGTAAAGCATCGTCTACTCTGTCTTTTTTCTCTTTCATTTCTACTTCAGAAGCAGCACCAACGTAAAGAACAGCAACACCACCAGATAATTTTGCTAAACGTTCCTGCAATTTTTCTTTATCGTAATCAGATGTTGTAGTTTCTATCTGACCTTTAATTTGGTTTATACGATTTTTTAATAACTCAGAATCATTATCACCACTTACTATAGTGGTGTTGTCTTTGTCAATGCTAATTTTTTTTGCTGTTCCTAATAATTCAATAGTAGCATTTTCTAGAGTGTAACCTCTCTCTTCAGAAATTACAGTTCCGCCTGTTAAAATAGCTATATCTTCTAACATTGCTTTTCTTCTGTCTCCAAAACCAGGCGCTTTTACAGCAGCAATTTTAAGAGCACCTCTTAATTTGTTTACAACCAACGTTGATAAAGCTTCACCATCAACATCTTCAGCAATAATCAATAATGGTTTTCCCGATTGTGCCACTGGCTCTAAAACAGGTAGTAATTCTTTTAAAGAAGAAACTTTTTTGTCGTATAATAAGATGTATGGATTTTCAAGTTCAACTTCCATTTTCTCTGGGTTTGTTACGAAGTAAGGAGAAAGATATCCTCTGTCAAACTGCATTCCACGAACAACATCTACATATGTTTCAGTACCTTTGGCTTCTTCTACGGTTTTAACACCTTCTTTACCTACTTTATCAAATGCTTCAGCAATTAAATCTCCGATTATTTCATCATTGTTTGCAGAGATAGATGCAATTTGTTTAATTTTTTCGGTATTTGTTCCAACTTGTGTAGATTGTTTGGCTAAGTCAGCAACAATTGCCAATACAGCTTTATCAATACCACGTTTCAAGTCCATTGGGTTTGCACCTGCAGCAACGTTTTTCAAACCTTCTTTTACGATAGCTTGTGCTAAAACGGTAGCAGTTGTAGTCCCGTCTCCTGCTAAATCATTGGTTTTAGAAGCAACTTCTTTTACCATTTGTGCGCCCATGTTTTCTAATGGGTCTTTTAATTCGATTTCTTTTGCAACAGAAACACCATCTTTAGTAACTGTTGGTCCACCAAATGATTTTCCGATAATTACGTTACGACCTTTTGGTCCAAGCGTTACCTTTACAGCATTTGCCAATGCATCAACACCACGTTTTAATCCGTCACGTGCTTCAATATCAAATTTTATATCTTTTGCCATTTTTTTTTATTTATAGTAGTATTCCAAAAATTTCATTTTCCTTCATAATTAGATAATCTTTACCATCCCACTTTAATTCTGTTCCAGCAAATTTTCCAAATATTACGTTATCTCCAACTTTTACTGTTGGATTTTCATCTTTAATATCATCACCAACAGCAACTACAATTCCTTTTTGAGGTTTTTCTTTTGCAGTGTCTGGAATTATTATACCTGCTGCAGTTCTTGTTTCAGCAGGAGCAGGCTCAATGATAATTCTGTTTTGAGTTCCTCCTATAGGTTTAATGTTAAAAGCCATATTTTAAATTATTTAATATTATTTGTAATGATTCTCTATAGGTCAGAAATTGTGCCATCCTCTAAAATAGCGCCAAAACTGACATTTTTTCCTAAAAAAAATGCCAGCTTTGACAGGCTGGCATTTAAATTTTATAGTAAGATGATTATTTGGCTGCTGGAGTTGCCGGAGCAGGAGCTTGTTGTACCGGAGCCGCTGGTGTATTCGCTGCAGGAGCTTCCGTTTTTTCAATAATTTTAGAGTCAGTATCACTTAAAGTTCCTGTAAAACTTAAGCTTGAAAGTAAAATTAAAGCAATTAGGATAGTAGCCAAGGTCCAAGTACTTTTGTCTAAAAAGTCTGTTGTTTTTTGTACGCCACCTAACATTTGTGTTCCGCTAATAGTAGAAGATAATCCTCCACCTTTAGGGTTTTGTACCATGATTACTACGATCAATAGAAAGCAAACTATTGTGATTAAAACTAAAAAAATTGAAAATGTGCTCATTGTTTAATTATTATTGTTATTTTGTTGTAAAATCTTTATATCCGCGATGCGGTCTGCAAAGAAACTAATTTTTTCTGGATATTTCAAAATTAATATTTGATATGCTTGTATTGCTTTTGTATATTTCTTTTGTTCTAAATACACTCTGGCCAATGTCTCGGTCATCAAATACGAATTGTCGTCTTTATTAATATCAAATTGAATCGGAACAGTAGGTGAGCCGGACTTAATAGGCGAAATCTTCGGATTGGTTTCGATAAATTTGTTTATTATTTCTGCTTTTTTCTTTTTCTCCTCATCTAGTATTTCAGGGTCCGCAATCTGTTTTGCAATTTTTTCGATATCAGGTATGGCAGCCGGCAATATTATTTGTTTAATTGCTGCTTCCTGTTTTATTGAGGTTTCCTTTGTTCGGTCGATAGGCTGTGTTCTTGATAATTGCAGCCATTCCTGAAAAGAGTGTTTTTCGTTTATCGTAAAATCCAGAGGTTTCCCTATTTCCAGATGTTCTTCGGCAATTTTTACTGATTCTTCAATTGCTTTTGTCTCTTCTATCTCCTCTATTTCTTCAGGTTTTACTTCTTCAAAGCTTGTTTCTTCAGTACTAATCAGCGGTTCTTCAGAAACAGGATCAGTAATTCCTTCAAAAACAGTGTTGTTGGCTTCTTTTATAGACGTTAAAATAGATTGCTCAATAGGATCGATAAGTATTTCGGTTACTTCTTTTATTTCTTCAGGCGAAATAATTGTACTATCAAAAACAGTAATGTTTAAAAGAGCTTTTAGTTTTTTGTCGTAATAATCTTTTTGAATAGCGGCAAAACTTTCAGAAGTAATAAAGTCGAATAAAACAGCTCTGTCAGTAGTGTGTGCAGCGGTAACTTTTAATGCATAATTATACTTAAAACTTTTTTGATTGTAAAGTCCTTTCAATCGTAATGCTCTTGCACTCTGAAAATACGGAAACTCATTCAAAACAGTGCCTAACGCATCCGCCTGTATTTCTGTAATAGTATCAGGTTTGTTAATTAGGTATGTATAATCGTTTACAGTCATTACTTTTTGTTTAATCGTTGAAATTGTTTACTTGTTTAATCGTTGATATGTTTTTTCGCTTTAGCGATTAAACGATGTATCGGTTAAACTAAAACTACCATTTTGCAAGTGAATCATTGAAAATATCCTGAGTAATTCTTTCAAAAATGGTTCTGATGGCTTCGTTTAATACACTTCCCGTTGGTAAAGAGGTGCCTTCAAAGTCATAATAAAATTCGAAAGTTTTTTCAAAATCATCGGTTTCTTTTTTTCTGTTGCTAAAACGAACATTTACACGAATTGTCAAACGGTTTTGTGCCGCTTGCTGATCGGCAGTTGCTGTCATTGGCGTTACTCTGTAATCTACAATTTCGCCTTCATAAACCAAATCACCATTAGTACTTACCAGATTCAGGTTGGTTTGATTCATGATCAAATCCTGTAAAGCCAATGTAAAATCTCTGTCAATTCCGGGTTCAATCAAATCGGCATTATTCTGAAAAAAGTTAACCTGAAACGTTTCGGCATCAATAGGAGTAGCACCTGTAAAGTTGTAAACAGAGCAACTGTTAAACATTAACAGGCAAACAATCGCGATAAGAGAATATATTTTTTTCATAAAAATCTGTAGTAAAATCTACTTTTTTAAACTCCAAATCTCAATATTCGAATTTCAAAAAGTCGTTCAAAGATAGTAAATTTGAAATTTGGGATTTTAATATTGTTTTTTCTTTTTAAAGATCGAATTGCTTGATTTTTCTGTACAAAGTTCTCTCTGAAATACCCAGTTCATCAGCAGCAGCTTTTCGTTTTCCTTTGTTTTTTTCTAATGATTTTTTGATCATTTCGATTTCTTTTTGTTCCAAGCGTAAAATTTCTTCTTCTTCGATCGTCTCTGCAAAAAGATAATTATTATCATCTACGCTTTGATACTTTTCTTCGCGAACCGCCGGCGTCATAACCGCTGTTCTTGGCTCTTCTTCAAAATCTATTTCACTATCGTTTTGCTGTGAGCCGTATATTTTTTGAATTAAATTTGGATTAATATCCTGTACTTTTGATGAGCCGTTTTTCATCAATTCTAAAGTAAGTTTTTTCAAATCATTCAAGTCACTTTTCATATCAAAAAGTACTTTGTACAAAATATCTCTTTCGGTACTAAAATCACTTTCTTTTTTCTTATCACTAATTACAGAAGGCAAATTAGTTCCTTCGGTAGGTAAATACGATTGCAAAGTGGCTAACGAAATATCACGATTGGTTTCCAGAACCGAAATTTGTTCGGCTACATTTCGCAACTGACGAATATTTCCGTTCCATCTGAATTTTTGTAACAATTGAACGGCATTATCGTCTAGTTTTAAAGGTGGCATTTTGTACTTGTGTGCAAAATCGGCAACAAATTTTCTAAACAATAAATGAATGTCTTCGTTTCTCTCACGCAAAGGCGGCAGTGTGATTTCGACCGTAGTCAAACGATAATACAAATCCTCACGGAATTTTCCTTTTTCGATGGCGTTGAATAAATTGACATTTGTTGCAGCCACAATACGAACATTGGTTTTTTGAACCTGAGATGAACCTACTTTTATAAATTCGCCATTTTCAAGTACACGAAGCAGTCTCACTTGTGTTGTCAAAGGCAACTCTCCAACTTCGTCTAGAAAGATAGTTCCGCCATCAGCCACTTCAAAATAGCCCTCACGCGTACTTGTAGCGCCTGTAAAAGCGCCTTTTTCGTGACCAAAAAGCTCACTGTCAATAGTTCCCTCCGGAATGGCCCCGCAGTTTACAGCAATATATTTTCCGTGTTTTCTGTGCGAAAGCGAATGAATAATTCTTGGAATGTTTTCTTTACCAACACCGCTTTCTCCCGTTACCATTACCGAGATATCAGTAGGGGCAACCTGAATGGCTTTTTCGATGGCGCGATTTAATTTCGGATCATTACCAATAATCTCAAATCGCTGTTTTATTGCTTGAACTGTTTCCATTTGTGTTTATTTATTTTTTGCCACAGATTAAAATCATTAGCACAGATTTTTTAAAATTTCATCAAACGTATCTTTTATATTGAAGTGATTTTGTTTGAAAATTGACAAGCAATCCTACTTCTGAATTAGATAATTTTATATAATTTAAAATCTGAGCAATATGTTCATTTGAAAATTCTTTAACTGCTTTTACTTCTAAAATTATGTCTTCATTAAGTACAAAATCTGCACAAAATTTATGAGGTAAAATTTTGCCTTTGTATTCAATTGAATATTCTTTTTCTCTTTCAAAAAGAATATTATTTTCCTTAAATTCTATTTCTAAAGCGTCTTTGTAAATTATTTCTAATAAGCCTGGCCCAAGATTTCGGTGTACTTCCATGCATATACCGATAATCGTATACGTTTCAGCTTCTCTATAATGTTGCATAAATTATTTATTTTACTACAGTTTTTAAAAATAAGAAAAATAACACAAAAAAATCATTTTAATCTTATTAATCTGTGGCAAAAAAAATTAATTCATTTCACTTAATCCCACTGCTTCTCCTTTCAAAGTTCCGCTGGTACAACTTGTGATTTTTACATTTACAAAATCACCAATTTTATAATTTTCTTTTGGGAAAACTACCGTAATGCTTTGCGAATTTCTTCCAGAGAATTCTTCTGTCGATTTTTTAGAAACTTTTTCGACTAAAACTTCAACAACTTGTCCCACAAATTCTTCACTACGAAACCAGGCGTGTTTTTGCTGTAGATCTACAATTTCCTGCAATCTTCTGGCTTTGATTTCTTCGGGAACATCATCTTCCATTTTTCTTCGGGCCAAAGTTCCCGGACGTTCCGAATACGAATACATATAACCGAAATTATATTTTACATATTCCATCAAACTCATGGTATCCTGATGATCTTCTTCAGTTTCTGTCGGGAAACCTGCGATCATATCTTGCGAAATCGAGGCATTCGGAATAATAGTTCGAATTTTATCAATCAGCGCCATGTATTCTTCGCGCGTATGCAAACGATTCATTTCTTTTAGAATTCTGTTACTTCCGGATTGAACAGGAAGGTGAATGTGTTTGCAGATATTGGGGTGTTTGGCAATTACATGCAATACACTTTCGTGCATATCCTGCGGATTTGAAGTTGAAAATCGAATGCGCATTTTAGGAAAACCAACTGCAACCATTTCAAGCAATTGATCAAAATCAACAGCAGTTGCTTTTTGCATCTCCGAAGCGTTTTCGAAATCTTTTTTCAAACCACCGCCGTACCAGAGGTAACTGTCTACATTTTGACCTAAAAGTGTGATTTCTTTAAAACCTTTGTTCCACAAATCCTGAATTTCTTTCATAATACTTTGTGGTTCACGGCTACGCTCACGCCCACGTGTAAAAGGGACTACGCAAAAAGTACACATGTTATCGCAACCACGGGTGATCGAAACCAAAGCTGTGATTCCGTTACTCATTAAACGAACAGGCGAAATATCTCCGTAGGTTTCCTCTTTCGATAAAATTACATTAATAGCGTCTCGGCCTTCTTCTACTTCAGCTAATAAATTAGGTAAATCTTTGTAGGCGTCTGGCCCAACAACAAGATCGACTATTTTTTCTTCTTCCAAAAACTGACTTTTCAAACGCTCGGCCATACAACCCAAAACGCCTACTTTCATTTTCGGATTAATGCGTTTTACAGCGTTGTATTTCTCAAGACGTTTACGGATTGTTTGCTCTGCTTTGTCGCGAATAGAGCACGTGTTTACCAAAACCAGATCTGCATCTTCAAGGGTTTGTGTAGTATTGTATCCGTTTATAGATAAAATAGAAGCTACGATTTCGCTGTCCGAAAAATTCATCGCACAGCCGTAACTTTCTATAAAAAGTTTTTTAGTATTCTCGGGTTTATTTTCCAAAACAAGACTTTCGCCTTGTTTACTTTCTTCAATAATCTTTTCCATCATTTAATTTCAGAGTGCAAAGATAATGTAAAACCTATAAATGTGACAAGATGGCAGAAAAAGAATTAACAGTATTTTGTATTTATTCAAATTCACTCAAAAGATATCCTTTTGCAAGTGTTTTAAATTCAGACACTTGTTTTTTAATCCAAGTTCTGTCATGGCCTAATTCTCTAGCTAATAATTGGGCTACTTTTTCTGAGGAAGCTATAGCCGCAGCTGCATCTAAAAATAACAAACGAACGCGTCTTGCCAGAATATCGTCTATAGTTCTGGCCATTTCGTGACGGATTGCCCAGGCGACTTCTGCCATAGTGTAATCATAGTTGGGATGTAGTTTTTCTTTTAATTCGACTTCGTTATTTTGTAATTCTAATAATTTAGGGATATCAGAACCATAAATATATAGATGGTTTTCTCGGTCTGATGCGTCTGTTGCTTTATTTCCATGAATGGGAATGTGTTCTGTTGTACATTCTTTTTTAGGTAAATGATGCACAGTAATCGCTTTATCTATAATGTCTTCAGCGATTTTTCGGTAGGTAGTCCATTTTCCTCCGGTGATGGTTATTAAACCTGTTTCAGAAACAATTATTTTATGGCTTCTTGAAACTTCCTTGGTGCTTTTGCCTTCTTCTTTTGGTGCTGCTAAAGGTCGTAAACCCGCAAAAACAGATAAGACATCAGCTCTGGTTGGTTTTTTTACCAAGAATCGTTGTGCTGTTTCTAAAACAAATTCAATTTCGCTTTCCAGCGCAATGGGTTCCAGGCTCTGTTTTTTTATCAAAGTATCTGTTGTTCCCACGACGATTTTATTATGCCAAGGCACTGCAAATAATACTCTTCCGTCGCTTGTTTTTGGAATCATCAAGGCATGGTCGCTTGGTAAGAAAGATTTGTCGAAAACGAGGTGAATTCCTTGACTTGGAACAATGTATTTTTTGTAAACGGTATCGTTTAATTTCATGATTGCATTAGTAAAAACCCCTGTAGCATTTATTATCGCTGTTCCTTTTATATCGTAAGTCTCGCCCGATTCTTGGTCTTTTACCGTAACTCCGGTCACCTGATTTTTGTCGTCTTTTAATAAATTTATCACTTTGGTGTAATTCAGAAGGCAGGCACCTTTTTCTACCGCAGTTTGCGCAATGTTAATCGCTAAACGAGAGTCATCAAATTGGCCGTCATGATAGATTACGCCGCTTACCAAGCCTTTTGTCTCAACGGTTGGAAGTAGTTCAATTGTTTTTTTCTTTGAAATGTATTTTGATCGCCCTAAGCTGAGTCTCCCGGCTAACAGATCGTAAATAGTGAGTCCGATGGTGTAAAAATAACCGCCCCACCAGTTGTAGTTTGGGATTACAAAAGATTGGTTTTTAATTAAATGACTGGCGTTTTTCGCCATTAGTCCTCTTTCTTTTAAGGCTTCTTTTACTAACGAAATATTTCCTTGCTCTAAATAACGCACGCCGCCATGAACTAATTTGGTACTTCGGCTAGAAGTTCCTTTAGCAAAATCTACTGCTTCAACCAAAATTGTTTTGTAACCTCTGCTGGCTGCGTCAAGTGCTGTACCCAGTCCGCTTGCTCCTCCGCCAATTACGATTACATCCCATTCTGTAGTTTTGTTTAATTTTGATAATTGTTCTTTTCGGTTCATTTATTATTTATTATTTTTTTAAAAACCTTTTTATCTTTTAACAAACATAAAGAAACTAAATAAAAACAGATATAGTACTTTTATTGTTGAATTTTAAACCATTTATAGAATGGAGCTAGTAAGCAGTCTAATGGTGCTTTTGATAGAGAAACAAATCATAATGAAGGCTTACAGGTTGAAAAAAAATAACAAAACCAAAAAAGTTTTAAAATATATTAGTCATTATGATTGCGTTATATTTAGGTTCAGTCTCGAATATTTATTAGTGCTCCCAGGTCCTTAAAGGTTTTTCTAAAACTTTATAAAGAAGCAAAGATTGATACCTTATAGTAGATCGAATTATTCGAGATCATTTAAGCTCGGTTATCAGGCCAATTGCAAAATCTATTTTGAGGCAGTTTCCCTGTAATAAATTGGTTTTGATAACGTATGGTACTTCATCTCGATTGTGGCTAAGTTTTACTAATGCATTGAAAGCGCATCTTAATCAAGTGATTATTGAAGTTGTAATTGTCTCCAATTTTTTGCTTTGAAAATAGGGTTTTGCTTTGTACTGGATTTGTAACAACTAATTAGAATATTTTTTTTAAAACAATAAGATTATTAGTATTCAAAACTTGTAAATCGACTATTACTTGACTTTTAAAATTTAAAAAAACCCAAAATTTAAAAAAAATAGATACTTTTGTTGCAGAAAAATAGAGCAATGGCAAAGAATTTAGTAATAGTGGAATCACCTGCGAAGGCGAAAACGATAGAGAAATTTCTAGGAAGTGATTTTCAGGTTGAATCAAGTTATGGGCATATCGCCGACTTACCATCAAAGGAAATTGGGGTGGATGTAGAAAATGGTTTTAAACCTAAATACGAAGTTTCTCCAGATAAAAAAGCTTTGGTAAGTAAACTGAAAACACTATCCAAAAATGCCGAAATGGTTTGGTTGGCAAGTGATGAGGACCGCGAGGGAGAAGCTATTTCATGGCATCTTGCGGAAGAACTAAAATTAGATATAAAAAAAACAAAAAGAATTGTCTTTCATGAAATTACCAAATCGGCGATTCTTAAAGCAATCGATAATCCGAGAGAAATTGATTATAATTTAGTAAATGCACAACAAGCGCGTCGTGTTTTAGACCGTTTAGTGGGTTACGAATTGTCTCCAGTTTTGTGGAGAAAAATTAAAGGAGGTTTGTCTGCGGGTCGCGTGCAATCAGTTTCTGTTCGTTTGATTGTAGAGCGCGAGCGTGAAATTCAGAACTTTAATGCAGTAGCCAGTTATTCTGTAGTAGCAGAATTTGTAAATGAAGCTGGAAAAGCATTCAAAGCAAAATTGCCAAAAAATTTCAACACAAAAAAAGAAGCCGAAGATTTTTTAAAACAAAACATCGGTTCACAATATAAAGTTTCGGATTTAGAAACCAAACCAACCAAAAAATCACCAACAGGCCCTTTTACAACCTCTACGCTTCAACAGGAAGCAGCTAGAAAATTGTATTTGCCAGTTGGAATTACGATGCAGCTCGCACAACGTTTGTACGAAGCGGGACTTATTACTTATATGAGAACCGATAGTGTCAATCTTTCTAAAGATGCGATGGATGCTGCTGAAGCCGAAATCATAAAATCGTACGGAAAAGAGTTTTCAAAACCTCGAACTTTTGCCAATAAAAGCAAAGGAGCACAAGAAGCGCACGAAGCAATTCGTCCAACAGATATGTCGCGTCATACAGTTGATATAGATCGTGATCAGGCTCGTTTGTATGATTTGATCTGGAAAAGAACCTTGGCCTCACAAATGAGTGATGCACAGTTAGAAAGAACAAACGTAAAAATTGAAGCTAATAATCACAGCGAATTATTTACTGCTTCTGGTGAGGTTTTACTTTTTGAAGGATTTCTTAAAGTGTATCTTGAAGGGCACGATGATGATGAAGAAGAACAAGAAGGAATGTTGCCTGCGATGAAAGTAAACGAAAAACTCGTTAACAATTATATCACAGCAACCGAAAGATATTCAAGACCGCCAGCTCGTTACACCGAAGCTTCTTTGGTAAAAAAATTGGAGGAATTAGGAATTGGCCGTCCGTCTACGTATGCACCTACTATTTCTACAATCATCAACAGAAATTATGTCGAAAAAGGAACTCTTGAAGGGCAGGAACGTAATTATACACAACTTACTTTGCAAGCCAGTAAAGTAGGAGAGAAGTTGCTGAAAGAAAATACAGGCTCTGATAAAGGTAAATTGGTACCAACCGATATTGGGACGATTGTGACAGATTTTCTGGTTAAGAATTTTGGAAATATTCTAGATTATAATTTTACTGCAAAAGTAGAGCAGGATTTTGATGAAATTGCCGAAGGAAATATTGACTGGGCAGTTATGATGCAGGATTTCTACAATAAATTTCACCCTAATGTAAAAGAAGTAGAAGCCAATGCTGAGCGTGAAAGCGGAGAGAGAATTCTTGGAAAAAATGCAGAAGGAAGACAAGTTTCTGTTCGTTTAGGAAAATTTGGGCCGATGGCTCAGATTGGAGAAGCAGACGATGAGGATAAAAAATTTGCCAGTTTAATGGCAGATCAAAATATTGGTAACATCACTTTAGAAGACGCTCTGAATTTATTTTTATTGCCTAAAAGTTTAGGTGAATATAAAGGAGAAGAAGTAGAAGTAAGCAACGGGCGTTATGGTCCTTATGTACGTCACGGAAGTGTTTTTATATCCTTGCCGAGAGGAGAAGATCCTTTAGGGGTTTCTGAAGAAAGAGCAAAAGAATTAATTGATGAAAAAGCGCTTGCAGATGCTCCGATTGCTGTTTACAAAGGAGAGTCAGTTCAGAAAGGTGTAGGGCGTTTTGGTCCTTTCATAAAATGGAATGGAATTTTTATTAACGTAAGTAAAAAATACAATTTTGACAATTTATCCCAGCAAGATGTTCAGGATTTGATTGAGGATAAATTGCAAAAAAATATAGATAAAGTGCTTCATAATTGGGAAGACGAAGGTATTTTGGTGGAAAAAGCGCGTTGGGGCCGTTCGGTTATCACAAAAGGCAAAATCAAAATTGAATTGAGTAAAGATGTCGATGCGACCAAGTTGACGTTAGAACAAGTTCAAAAGATGATAGCAGAAAAGACACCGGCGAAAAAAACACCAGCCAAAAAAGCAGCAGCAACTAAAAAAGCTCCCGCTAAGAAGCCAGTCGCTAAAAAGAAATAAGAAATGGAATTTGATTTTCTAAAACCAGTAGATGATGGGATTTTAAAATTCATCAATTCGCTTTCTTCACAAGAGTTAGGTAGCAAAATTGTATTTCATACGCAGGATCAATTTCCAGATATTAGCAAAATAAATATTGCTATAGTAGGAGTTTTAGAGGATCGCAGGAACATCAACATGGTAAATGAAGTAAATCTGAATGGTTTTCGTAAAAAAATTTACAGTATGTTTCCAGGAAACTGGGATGCTTCAATTGCCGATTTGGGTGATATTTTGGCAGGAGATTCTGTTGAAGACACTTATTTTGCATTAAAAAAAGTAACCAGTACTTTGATAAAAAACAAAGTGATTCCTATAGTTATAGGAGGTTCTCAGGATTTAACGTATGCTATGTATCGCGCTTACGACGATCTGGAGCAAATGGTTAACTTAGTTGCGGTGGACAATAGGTTTGATTTTGGTAAAGAGAATGAGACAGTTTCGGCCAATTCATACCTGACAAAAATTATAATAGACGAGCCTAATAATCTTTTTAATTACTGTAATATAGGTTATCAAACCTATTATAATTCGCAGGAAGAGATAGATTTGATCGAAAAGTTGTTTTTTGATGCGTATCGTTTGGGAGAAATATCTAATAAAATAGCCTTGGCAGAACCAGTTTTTAGAGATGCTGATTTGGTTAGTGTCGATTTAAATGCTGTAAAGTCATCAGATTCAGGAAATTCTATTACTTTTGAGCCAAATGGTTTCAACGGAAAAGAGATATGTTCTTTGGCAAGGTATGCAGGAATTAGTGATAAAGTTTCAGCTTTCGGAATTTTTAATCATAATAGTACTATTGCAGAAACAGTGATTATTTCGCAAATGGTTTGGTATTTTATCGAAGGATATCATTATCGATCGAAGGAATATCCGTTTGGTAGTCGAGCAACGTATTTAAAGTACATTGTTCCTTTAGATGAAGAAGAATTGATATTTTATAAAAGTGACAAGACAGACCGATGGTGGATTGAGATCCCTTTTGAGTCAAACGGTCATAATAAATTGAAAAGAAACACGTTATTACCTTGTTCTTATGATGAATATCTGAGTGCATGTAATCAAGAGTTGCCAGAAAGGTGGTGGAAGGCACAAAGAAAAAATTCTTTATGAAGATAAGATAGGTATAATCTTGCTTTTTTGAAGACCAAAAAAATCAAAAAATAATTTAGTAAATAAAGTATTACAAAATATAAAATTTAACGTTTTACACCGATTTTTAAAGGTAGTTTATCGACAAAATATTTTTTTTTTATTTTATTTAACATTATTTTTGAACGGTGAAATAAATTTTGTGAACAGTGTTGTTTTTTAGGTAAATAATAAATACGTTTACGAACTTATAATAATGAATAGATAATCCAAATTTATATGAAGAAGTTTATTGCATTTGCGGCAATGTTAACACTGGTTATCGGCTGTGGTAAATCAGGTGATAAAGGTGAGTTAGTTGGTGTTACAGGAGGCAAATGGCATCCTGAGAAGCCTTATGGAATGACATTGGTCCCAGGTGGATCTTTTATCATGGGTAAATCAGACGCTGATTTAGCTGCCGTAGAAGACGCTCCAACCAAAACGGTAACGGTTCGTTCATTTTATATGGATGAAACTGAGATCACTAATAGTGAGTACCGTCAGTTTGTAGAATGGGTAAAAGATTCTACAATGAGAGTTCGCTTGGCGATTTTGGCTGATGAAACAGGTCAAAAAGCTCCAGCTGATGGAAAAGGAAAAAATGCAGGTAGTATTTCTGATTATGCATTTAATGATTCTGATCCTGAAAAAATGACCGCTTACGATAAGTATATGTACGATAACTATTATAGTGTTGGTACAAAAGACGATCCGTATGCTGGTAGAAAGCTAAACAAAAAAGTAAAATTGATTAAGGATACAAAAGCGTATCCGGATGAATATTACACAGAAGTAATGGACTCTATGTATTTGCCAATTGAAGAATCATACAATGGTTTAAGAACAATTGATGTAAATAAATTAAAATTCCGTTATTCTTGGATGGATATTCAAGCTGCAGCAAAAGCTAAAGTTGGAAAAAGAAAAGACTTTGTAAAGACTGAGCAAGTGCCAATTTATCCTGATACTACAGTTTGGATTAAAGATTTTGCTTATTCCTATAATGAGCCAATGCACAATGATTATTTTTGGCACAAAGCTTACGGTGATTATCCAGTAGTGGGAGTTACATGGAAGCAAGCTAAAGCATTTTGCGCTTGGAGAACATTAAATAAAAATTCTTATATCAAATCTAAGAAAAAAGGGCGTGACCTTGTAAATGCTTTCAGATTACCAACTGAAGCAGAATGGGAGTATGCTGCTAGAGGAGGTCTTGAGTCTGCTACTTACCCTTGGGGAGGACCTTATACTAAAAGTGACAGAGGTTGTTTCTTGGCTAACTTTAAGCCAAGCAGAGGAGATTACGCTGCTGATGAAGCGTTATATACAGTAGAGGCAAAATCATACGATCCAAACGGATACAACTTATATAATATGGCTGGAAATGTGGCTGAATGGACTGATTCTGCTTACAATCCTAATGCTTACGAATATGTGTCTACAATGAATCCTAATGTTATCGACGGAAACAACCAACGTAAAGTGGTTCGTGGAGGTTCTTGGAAAGATGTTGCTTACTTCCTACAGGTAAGTACTCGTGACCATGAATATGCAGATTCTGCAAGAAGTTACATTGGTTTTAGAACAGTACAAGATTACATGGGTACTCAAGTTACAGGATCTAAAAAATAATACAATAAAAGTCTAAATTAAATCGTAAATACCACCAAATCAAAAGAATCTATTAAACCTAAAAAAAAGTTATTATTATGGCATTATTAAGTAAAAAAGCAATGAATTTCGCTTATGGTATGGGAGCAGCAGTTGTAATTGTTGGAGCATTATTCAAAATTACTCACTTCGAACTAGGACCTTTGACAGGTACAGTTATGCTTTCAGTGGGATTGTTAACGGAGGCGTTAATTTTTGCTCTTTCTGCTTTTGAACCAGTAGACGAGGAGCTAGACTGGACACTTGTGTACCCAGAATTAGCAAACGGACAGGCTAGAAAAAAAGAAGACAAAGTTGAAACTGGAGATGCTCAGGGATTATTATCTCAAAAATTGGATGCAATGTTGAAAGAAGCTAAAATTGACGGAGAATTGATGTCAAGCTTAGGAAACAGCATCAAAAACTTTGAAGGAGCTGCAAAAGCAATTTCTCCAACAGTAGATTCTATTGCAGGACAAAAGAAATATGCTGAAGAAATGTCTATGGCTGCTGCACAAATGGAATCATTAAACAGTTTATACAAAGTTCAATTAGAAAGTGCTTCAAGAAACGCACAGGCAAACAGTGAAATCGCTGATAATGCTGCTAAATTGAAAGAACAAATGCAATCAATGACTGCAAACATTGCTTCTTTAAACAGTGTTTATGGTGGAATGCTTTCTGCAATGAGTAACAAAGGATAATTAGTTTTTAACTATTATAGTAAATTTATTAATAAGAACTAATTACAAAATAAAATGGCAGGAGGAAAATTAACCCCTAGACAGAAGATGATTAACCTGATGTATCTGGTTTTCATCGCGATGTTAGCAATGAACGTATCGAAAGAAGTGATTTCTGCTTTTGGTTTGATGAACGAAAAATTTGAAGATGCTAATACTTCTTCAATTGCAACAAACACTTCATTATTGACATCTTTAGATCAAAAAGCTGCTGAAGCAAAAGGAGAATTTATTATTGCTTCACAAACTGCTCATAAAGTAGAAGCTATCTCAAAAGGATTTTATGATTATATCGGTACTTTAAAAGCTCAATCTATCAAAGGATTTGAAGTTGAAAAAGAGACTGGAAAATTACCTTATGAGGCAATGGATAGAGGTGATAATATCGACGACTGGTTTACAGGAGACGGTTACACTAAAAAAGGTAACGATATTATTGCTGCAATTCAGAAATACAAAGCAGACATGAAAGCTGCTTTAGGAACAGACAAAAAATATGCTAACATTATAGCAGAGATTGAAAAGAAATTTGATGTTTCTGATGTAAAAAACAAAGAAGGTGTAAAACAAAAATACTTAGATTACCACTTTAAAGGTTTCCCTGCAATTGCTTCGGCTGCAAAACTTTCAACTTGGCAAAATGATGTTAAAAAAGCTGAAACAGATGTTTACAATAGTGCATTAGGTAAAGCGGCTGTTGCTGCTGCATCTTATAGCAATTATCAGGCAATTGTAGTTTTGGATAAAAACGCTTATTTTCAAGGAGAAAAAGTTACAGGTAAAGTGGTTTTGGGTCGTTATGACGAAAATACAAAACCTACTTCATTTCAAGGACCAGGACAAATTGTTAACGGACAAGCTGTTATCTCTTTGACTGCTGGAGGAGTTGGAGAACAAGACATTAATGGTCAATTTACGTTTTTAGAAGATGGAAAAAATATTCCACTTAAATTTGCTGGTAAGTATGTTGTAGTTCCAAGACCAAACTCTGCTACAATTTCTGCAGACAAAATGAATGTGGTGTATAGAGGTGTTGTTAACCCTATCTCTGTATCTTTTGCGGGAGTTGATGCTAATAAGATCGTTGCAAGTGCTCCAGGTTTAAATTCTGCTGGTAAACCAGGAAAATATAACATGAGTCCGGGTTCAGGTACAGAAACTACAATTTCTGTAACAGGAACTTTGCCAAATGGAGATAAAGTTACGGATAAGAAAACGTTCAGAATTAAAGGTATTCCTGGTCCAACTGGAACAATCAGAGGAGAAATGGGTGTTGTAAAAGGACCTAAATCAAACTTAGAGATTGCTACTATTGGTGCTAAATTACTTGATTTTGATTTTGAAGTTGGTTTAGATGTTGTTGGATTTAATTTGAAAATTGCTGGACAGCCTACAGTTGTTGTTAATGGTAACAGATTGAATGCACAATGTAAATCAGTACTTTCAAAAGCAGGTAGAGGAGATCAAGTTACTATTTCTGAAATCAAAACTAAACTTGTTGGAGCTGGGAGTTATTTATTACCAAGAACTGCTCCGGTAATTTACGAAATACAATAATAAAGTAGGTAAAACTACGTTCAATATCTTATAATGATATCATGATGAAAGTAAGAAATTTTTTAATAGCTATTGTTTCTATCGCTGGAGGTTTTGCGTCTAATGCGCAATCTAATTTGCTAAATGCAAAAACACCTGCTCAGATAGGACTTAAGACTCCTGCACAACTTATATCAGACAATGATCGACCATTGGCTTACGGTTATGTAGATGATAGAGATATCTTAATGGGGAAAACAACTTGGGAAATCATTGATTTGAATGAAAAAATCAATTTCCCATTATATTTCCCAATAGATACAGCTAATATTGGTTCTGACAGACGTTCTCTTTATGACGTTTTGACGAAAGCCCTTAAAAAGGGAAAAATAACTGAAGTATACACTGATAGTTATTTCAATACTAAAAAATCTATGAAAGACATCGAGGGTTCATTATCTCGTGTTGATACAACAGATGCTGGTAGAGAACTAATTAATCAATATCCGGATGACTACAAAACACATGTTGTGAAGAAAAAAGTAGTTACAGGTACTGGTAAAAAGAAAGTTGTTACTTATGTTGATGAAACTGTAGCTGCTACAAGAACAGTTCCTTCTGAGTACATTTTGAAACAGGATCTTACTGCTCAGGATGTTAGTCAGTACAAAATTAAAGGATACTGGTATTTTGACAAACGTCAAAGTGAATTGAAGTATCGTTTGCTTGGAATTTGTCCTGTTACACCTGACGTTTATACAATGAATAGTGACGAAAAGGATTATATCGAGTTGTTTTGGGTTTTCTTTCCAAATGCGAGAGAGGCTTTACACGAAGCAAAAGCTTTTAACGACAGTAATTCAGCACTACCAATTTCATTCGATCAGATATTAAATTCTAGACGTTTTAATGCAATTGTTTACAAAGAAGAAAACTTGTATGGTGATCGTGAGATTAAAGAGTACATGAAAGACAATGCACAAAATCAGTTGTTAGAATCTGAAAGAGTAAAAGAGAAGATTCGTAATTTCGAACAAGATATGTGGAACTACTAAGTTGCTCATAACACATAATAACAAAAACTCTTACTACCTTTGTAGTAAGAGTTTTTTATTTTTACCTATTTACACAAATGATTGATTATCTTATTATCGGGTCTGGTTTAGCCGGAATTTCTTTTGCTGAAGTGGCTCTCAAAAACAATAAAACCATTTTAGTCTTAGATGATGAGTCTCAGAATTCTTCTAGAATTGCTGGTGGGTTGTATAATCCTGTTATTTTAAAGCGTTTTAGCGAAGTTTGGAAAGCAGAGGAACAATTGGTAATAATGAACGATTTTTATCATCATATCGAAAAGAAATTAAACAAAAAGTTCAATTTTAAACTTCCTATCCTAAGAAAGTTTTTTTCTATCGAAGAGCAAAATAACTGGTTTGCCGCTTCTGATAAAGTAAATTTAGCTCCTTTTTTAGCAACAAAATTAATTTCCAAAAAATTTCAAGGCATTGATTCTCCGCATGATTACGGAGAAGTTTTGCATACAGGATATGTAGATACAGCTTTGCTATTAGATAGCTATAAACAATACTTACTGCTTAATAATTTGTTTTTGCAGGATTTTTTTGACAGTAGTTGTATTGAATTGTTAGATATGGGAATTCAATACAAAAATATCACGGCACGCCATATCATTTTTGCCGAAGGTTTTGGATTGCATAAGAATCCTTTTTTTAATTATTTACCTCTTGACGGTACAAAAGGAGAACTTTTTGTTATCAAAGCACCGGAATTAAAATTAGATGTTATCGTTAATACTAGTGTTTTTATTCTGCCTTTAGGGAATGACTTATTTAAAGTGGGCGCAACCTACAATTGGAAAGATAAAACAGATGTACCTACCGAAGAAGGAAAGCAGGAACTTATAGATCGTATCAAAGAAATTTTAATGTGTGATTTTGAGATCGTAAAACATTTTGCAGGAGTCCGTCCAACAGTAAAAGACAGGAGACCTCTCATTGGTACACATCACGATCATCAATCACTTCACATCCTTAACGGATTAGGAACGCGTGGGGTAATGCTCGGGCCTGCTATGGCAAAAGCTTTGTTTGAAAGTATTGAAAATAATGTTTCTTTAGACCCTGAAATTGATATCAGGAGATTTCATAAAAAATACAAGAAGAATGTTATTTATGACCCGCTTTAGGATCGTAAGAAACAAACATATTGATATAGATGTTTCTGGATAATCGTAAAATAAAAGGTAATAAAACAACCAAGGTTGCAATTATGGTCACAAATGCGTATCCGATACTAGCGCCAAAGAATACAAAAGATACAATAAAAGCGGCAACGCCTACAGCAACATTCAATCCGTAACTTACATACATTGCTCCATAAAAAAAGGAAGGTTCAATTTGATATTTAAAGCCACAATGGCTACAATTATCATTCATTTTGAGAACCTTAGTCAAATGAAGGGGGTTTTTGTCCGAATACATGCTCTCATTTTGACATTTTGGACAACTTCCTGTTAAAATACTATTTAGTTTGGATCCTTTTTTTAACATTTGCAAAAAATTTAATTTATCGTTATTTCGATAAAGCAAATTTACGATTTTCATTCTCTGTTTAAGGTATCTAAGCCTGAAACTTTAAACGTAAAAAAATAATTATAATGCTTAATATACATAATTTATCGGTTTCTTTTGGAGGTTCTTATTTGTTCGAAGAAGTAACTTTTCGTTTAGGTGCTGGTGATCGAGTTGGACTTGTTGGTAAAAATGGGGCAGGAAAGTCAACCATGCTAAAAATTTTGGCGGGTGATTTCAAACCAGATTCAGGACAAATAGCCACCGAAAAAGAAGTTCGAATGGGTTTCCTTCGTCAGGATATTGATTTTGAACAAGGAAGAACTGTTTTAGAAGAGGCGTACGAAGCGTTTACTGATATTAAGGTTGTTGAGAAAAAATTAGAACAAATCAATCATCAGTTGGTAACCAGAACCGATTATGAAAGTGAGGAGTACAGCCAGATTATAGAAGATTTGTCTGATTACACGCATCGTTTTGAGCTTTTAGGAGGATACAATTATGTGGGTGATACAGAGAAAATCCTTTTAGGATTAGGTTTTAAAAGAGAGGTTTTTAATAACCAAACCGAGACTTTTTCGGGAGGATGGAGAATGCGTATCGAGTTGGCAAAATTATTATTGCAGTCCAATGATGTGTTGTTGCTGGATGAGCCGACCAACCACTTAGATATCGAGAGTATCATCTGGTTAGAAGGTTTTCTTCGCAATTATCCTGGTGTTGTGGTGATTGTTTCGCACGATAAGATGTTTTTGGATAATGTGACCAATCGTACCATCGAAATTTCGTTAGGAAAAGCGTACGATTTCAACAAACCATATTCTCAATATTTGGAATTGCGTCATGAAATTCGCGAAAAACAATTGGCCACTCAAAAAAATCAGGCTAAGAAAATTGAGGAAACAGAAAAACTGATCGAGAAATTCCGTGCCAAAGCTTCAAAAGCTTCAATGGCACAATCCCTGATTAAAAAATTAGATAAAGTCGAGCGAATTGAAGTCGATGAAGACGACAATTCGGTAATGAATATCTCTTTTCCAGTTTCAAAAGAACCGGGCAGAGTAGTAGTAGAAGCAGAAAATGTAACCAAAGCCTATGGCGACAAAACCATCCTGAAAGACATCAATTTATTGGTAGAGCGCGGGAGTAAAATTGCTTTTGTCGGGCAAAATGGTCAGGGAAAATCAACTTTTATCAAAGCAATTGTTGACGAATTTGAATATCAGGGAAGCATCAAACTGGGGCATAATGTACAGTTAGGTTACTTTGCGCAAAATCAGGCAGAATATCTTGATGGCGAAATTACTTTGTTGCAAACCATGGAAGATGCTGCAATGGACACGAATCGCTCGAAAGTTCGCGACATGTTAGGATCATTTTTGTTCCGCGGAGACGACGTAGAGAAAAAAGTAAAGGTACTTTCGGGAGGCGAGCGCAATCGTTTGGCACTATGTAAGCTGCTTTTACAACCCATAAATGTTTTACTGATGGATGAGCCTACCAACCACTTAGATATCAAATCTAAGAACGTTTTAAAGGCCGCATTGCAAAAATTTGGAGGAACCCTATTGTTGGTTTCTCACGACAGGGATTTTCTTCAAGGGATGTCGAATATCGTTTACGAATTTAAAGATCAGAAAATCAAAGAATATTTGGGCGATATCAACTATTTCTTAGAACAACGCAACCTCGAGAACATGCGTGAAGTAGAGAAAAAAGACGTCGCAAAAGCAACGGGTCCCAAAGAAAGCAACAAAACTTCCTACGAAGATCAGAAAAAAGGAAAGTCGTTGCAAAACCGATTGAGTAAAATCGAAAGTCAAATCAAACAATTAGAAAAAGACATTCAGCACGACGATAAAATGTTAACTTCTAATTACAACAAACATATCGAGGATGCCTCATTTTTTAAGGCATACAACAAAAAGAAAGGAGATCTGGATCAATTGCTTCTCGACTGGGAAATCGTTCAGGAAGAAATAGATAATCTCAACGCATAATATTTTCAGGAGCTATTTCCAGCTTTTCATTTCAAGTCCTCACAAAAAAACCTGTATTTCTAATGTCGCAAAAAGAGCTTCTTTCAGTCGCTTTTTTACAACAAGAAATACAGGTTTTTTTGCTCCGGGCTTTCCTTTTCAATCTGGGCTAGGAAAGGCGTGTGCGAGTTTTTTTAGTTTCAAGTTTCAGGTTCCAAGTTCTAAGTTTCGTTTTTTAGAACCTTTCACAGATAACCTTTCACAAACAACATTTTACCTTTCACAAAAAAACCTTTCACAAAAAAAATTATTTAATAATTCCAATCGATTTTGAGTGCATAATCGCTTCACTACTTTCTTTAAAATAGCAAACTGAAATGTTTAGGCTTTCCAGATTTCTCATAATAACTTTAATAGCTTCCTTCTGGTATTTGCCAGTTTGCCTAATATAAACTGCTTTTACGGTCAAGGGAAAAATTTTGCAAGTTCGCTCATACAACATCGGATCATGTTGCGAGTCATCTCCCAACAAAATATATTTAAGATTGGGGTAAAATTCTAAAACATGCTTAATTTTTTCAAATTTATGATCGTGATTGCCTCTTCCGCTCATAAAAAAATCGGTGATGCCTCGCTTAATATCTTTCAACAAAATAACAGCTCTCGGCAACTGATGAATCTTGGTAAACTCTACAATAAACCGATACAAATTCCATTCGCTGCTCGAAATATAAAAAAAGGCATTTTGTTCATCTTGATTGTTTCTTCCGGCAGAGCTCAACGCTTGATAATAGGGGACAACATCTTTAAAAACCTTTCTGTCATTCACATTTTTAAACAAAAGAATGTAGATTTTTTTAAAAAAATTATGGGTGTGCGAAATCAAAAAAGTATCGTCTATGTCAGAGATAATCCCCAGATTTCCTTTGTGAGGCCTGATAAAACTTCCAGTCGAGCTAATTGTTTCCTCTTCATATTTCATACTCACTTCATATTCATTCCATCCAAACTGAGACTCATTTTCAATCGGGATGCAAAATTTAAAATGACCATCATCTAAGGTTTTAGTATGAATCTCTTGCCCGTCATAATGCAGATAAAGATCAAAGTTTTTAATCGTTTTTATCCTAAATTGATTGATGACCGAAGTAGCATTTTTAAAATTTTTCTTCTGAAAATCATAGCTGTAATCGGTTTTAAAAACATGTCCCATTACAATTAATTCTTGTCCATTAGCATAACCGCGATATAATTGTAAAATTGGTTTCATTAATTACGTACTTTTATAGAGATTGTAAATTAATTATTTTAATCGGTTTTAAACATAAAATTTTGAAAAAGAATATCATTTTTGTAGTAAATCCTATTTCCGGTGATCTGGATAAATCCGAATTGATCGAATCGGTAAACGAATTCGCTGTAACGCACAATTTCAACCTGATAGTGTATGAGACTACGGGAGAGCAGGATTTAGAAGAAATAAAAGCACTTTATGATCAATATCAACCTTCACGAATTGTAGTGGCTGGCGGTGACGGAACCATAAAAATGGTGGCTGAAGCCATGGAAGAACACGATGTAATTATTGGTGTTTTGCCCGCAGGTTCTGCCAATGGATTGTCTGTAGACCTGAATCTGCCTGTTACGATTGAAGAGAACTTAAAAATTGCTTTTCTACATCATTATATCGAAATAGATATGATTTGTATCAACGGCAAAAAAAGTATTCATTTGAGTGATCTTGGACTCAATGCCGATCTGGTTAAAAATTATGAAGAAAGCAATCTGCGCGGATTTTGGGGTTATGCTTTGCAGGCCTATACAACGCTTAAAGATGCTGCAGAACCTTTTCAGGCAACGATCGTTGCGAATAACGAAACAGTAGAGCATACTGCCAGAATGATTGTTATTGCCAATTCTCAAAAATATGGTACAGGCGTTATTATCAATCCGAATGGCGCAATGAATGATGGACAATTTGAGTTGGTTATTTTAAAAAGTCTGGATTTGCTTTTGCTGGGAAAAATCATAACAGGAAATATGCCAATCGACTCTGATGATATTGTAATTATCTCGACAAAACAGGCCACCATAAAAACAGATAATCCGGTCAATTTTCAAATTGATGGCGAATATTGTGGCGCACAAACCGATTTGGAAATCAATATTTTGCACAAACAGATGAAAATTGCAGTTCCTTAACAAACAAATTATTTAAAAGGATTTCGTTCCTGCCATTCTATTTTAGGTTCAAGATAATCGAATATTTTGCCCATCTTTTTATTAATAAAAGGGTTGCTGTGGGTAATTAAACCGTACATTTTGACAGGTTTTGCACCCACAGAACTTTTTATTTCTAATGCTGTTCTGGCAAAGACAATAGTTCTAAAACCTTGGTTGATAGAATAGGCGATCATGTCGTATAACATATTGAGGTACAGCATTTTTTCGCGCTGAATGCTTTCGTCATAACCTAAAAAATAGGTGTCCATATCGTTTCCGTTCTTGATGAGCGTATTAAAACCTATTAACTTTTCTTCAATAAAATAACCATAAAATAAGAACTTGTCTTTTAGTATTTCTTTAAAAGTTCTAAAATGATTTTTGGCTAGAAAAAAAGTGTTAAACGGAGCATTTTTGGCAACATGAAAATACAAATCATAAATAGTGTTTTCATGCTCAATTATTTCCTCCAACGACATTTTTCGTTTTTCTACTCCATCCGATTTTTTGCGGGCTCGTTTGTATTGGTCACGGTATTTTTTTGATAACGCCTCTATATAATCCTGCTCTGTATTCCAATTTTCATTAATTTCAAAAATCATATTGGGCTGAGTCGAGAAGATGTAATTATTTTTAAATTCATCTTTTAGCAAATCAATTTCAGCAGCAGAGAAATCCTTGATACTGGTAATATGTACTTTTTTACCTTGAGATTTAAAGTCTTTTTTTAAGAAATGAATAGCCTTATGAAGCACTTTTACGGCTTGTGGTTTATTGGCGGTTTCGGCTATAGAAAAAGCATTTTGGCCAGTTAACATATTGTTGCCAACGAACAAAACATGTGAAGCAAAGTTCTTGAAAGCAAAATTACGCACAGAAGTTTTGAGGCATTTATCACGTTCTCCAAAAGATTGTAATTTTTCTGAAAATAAAAATTGCGCCAAGGCAATTCCGATAAGATTTTCGTTTTCGAAAATACCAATAAAATGGCAAGTCATGTTTACAGGAGCCGATTTTTCAAGGACTTCCAGGTATTCCCGAGTCATAAAAATATTCCCTGAAGCCAGTAAATTCCAATCCAGAGGGAGTAATGCAGCGCTATTGTATATGTTAAAAGAGTAAGTTGTGCTCAAGAGGTTATGTATGCTAATTTCTTCAAAATTAGATAATATTTGCAAGAACTCATTTGATTTAAGTTATTATTAAGAAAAATCCGTTTGAGCATTGTTCTCAAACGGATTTCTACTGTTTTATTTTTATACTAAAGCACAAATAATTCCTCCCATTAGCGTTAGGCACACTATCCAGAATCCGGCATGGATGAGAATATATTTCCATGATTTTCTTTCAAACAAACCATTTATTCCAACAATTGGAAGTGCAAGAAACAGACCCGCCATGCATCCGTGAAGAGCGCCATGTTTAAAGGTACGAAAAGCCATTCCGTAATCTGCCATAAAAGCTGAAAAAGAAGGTTTGGCACCCTCAACCATCATTGGGCCGCCAATCATTCCGATAGCTCCAGATTGATGAACAGCCAATGAAATAATCGTCATCGCAATCATTAAGGAAAAAAGATACGTAAGCCCAAAAATCTTGAGCATGTTTCCTTTTTTAAGATCTTCCTCGGTAAAATTGTTTTCTCTCATCCAGATCGTTCCAAAAACTTTTGGATGATACCAAATAAATCCTACTACTAGTGTTACAATAGCAGCTAGGAACAGTGCAATAAAGTTAATTTCCATAAAATCAGGTTTTTATAATTAGTTATTCAAATTTAATAAAAAAAGCGTTGTAATTGTGTGTTTTATTAAATAGTAAAAAGGTTACAAAAAAAAACACTTACTGTATATGTCTCACCAATTATATTTTTTAGTTTAGAAAATGAATCTTAAAGCATTATTCAAAATTGATAATGTGAAGTAATACATATTATTTTTAGCCAAAGCAATTCATCAAATGTTAGAAGAAAGTCTGCAAAATCACTTGATTAATTGAGTTTTTTTATTTTTTAAAGTAAGGCCGTTTGCATTAGATATTAAAAAATAATATAATTTTACGTTCTCTATTTTAACAGTTTGCTTTTTTTTAATAACTTTAAGGTAGAATTTATCGAAAATAGAAGTAGAGATTTTAAAATTTAATGTATTAATATTTTTAATAACAATAGTATGGTAGTACAGTATCAAGGCGAGCAACATGGCAAACCGACAAAATTTACGATAAGAATCATTGGGAATAATCTTTCCAAAAGCAGTTCAAATTATCAAATAGACTTGTTAATAGGCGACAAGCAATTACCAACATTTTCGACGTCAATTCATCAGAGTTTGTCCAATTGCTTAAAGGAAATCTACTTATTTAGTAAATACAACGGAATCAAATTTGATGCTTCGTCAGAAAAAGTGGCGCCAAAATTAGTTCCGTATGATCAGGTTTTATTCAACTACAATAAATACGCATTGTTTATGGCGTAAATTACTGTTTTTATAGAAAAAGAAAGGCTACTCGATCTCGGGTAGCCTTTCTTTTTTATGATTTATGGATCTTCATTGCTTACTTTCTGAAATATTTGACAACCATATTTTCTATTCTGGATGATCTGCGAATAGCTTAAAAAAAAACACTCCTCTTTATTTTGTTTTTATGTAGAAATAGTTCTACGTAGAACGCTTGTGCGTCCTACACTTTTTTGATTTCGATGAAATTACTTTTGTAGGATATTTTTTTTCTAATTAAGATTTTTTAATTGATTTGATTATTAATCTGAGTATATAAAAAATCCTCTGATTTCATCTTACGATTATCAATTCTATTAGGTTAAAACTAATAGAATTATATAGGTCTAAAATTAAAGTCAAAAGCAACACAATATGAAAGTCAAAATTACTTTACTTATACTATCTTTTTTAGGATGTGTAAATGTTAACGCGCAATCTTTCCTGATTAGTTTTCCCAATCATTCAGTTGCACCCACACAGAATCCACAAAATTTAACAGTTTGTAATTCATCTTCCTTACTACAAGTTCGACTTGATGTTGCAACTACAGCTACTACTGGTGCTAATGTGACCCTTCAGTTGCCAGTAGGTATTGAATATGTCTCGGGCAGTATTTTGAAAAGCGATGGAAGTTTAGGACTGACTATTGCAGAAAATGGAGGTACAGCAAATGCGCCAAAATTTATTGTAGGACCAAATGCATTGACTACGGGAGATTATATTGTTTTTACCATAGAAAAAAAAGCAACTTGTGCTGCAAGAACAACTGCATTATCAGGAACTATATTTAAAGATGTAGTGACTGCTACAATTGCGGGCGAGACACCGAGTATAGGTACTTCCCCTGCTTATCAGGTTTTCTATCCTGTATTTAGTTTTACGCAACCTGCAACACAAATTAATGCTGTTATAGGTCAAACTTATTCCAGATCTTTTACAATTACGAATGGTGGTAACGGGTGTACAAAAGAAGTAAATTTTACTATTGATTATCCTTCCGGCGGAATAAAACAAACAAGTTTAACTCTGGGAGGTGTTGCAATAACGCCAGTGTCTACTATCGGTACAACCTCTTTTTATAAAATAAATGCAACTGAATTGCCTAGCGGTGATTTTTGTTTTGGTGAGACATTGATTTTTACAGAAACGTATGTTGTGAAAACATGTGATGCAGTTACCAATTATGCTACAGGATGGGGTTGCGGTTCTGCTGCGGCCGACTGGTGTCAAACGGCAACAGGCAGTGTTGGTATTACGATGGTTTCGGGCGTGTCAAATTACGATCAGTTTACGGTTTCTAAAGTAGGTTATGTAAATGACTGTACGCCGTTTTCGTTTAAAATTGTTTATAAAAATTCTGGAACCGGTAATCCTATCGCTGCAGCAATGTATAATGCTGCTTTTGAGATTGGGCAGGGTGTAGAGGATGGATCCCAATTGCAGGCAATGAATTTTCAAAGCTTAAATTTAAATGCAGCTGTACTCAATGGAAATAGTGTACCACATACTGGCGGAACAGGAACCAGTATTTATCGTATGAATCTTAAAGATTTATTCACTTCAGATCCTGATGGAGTGGGAGTTGGTATTGATGATCTTGACGGTGATGGTTTTTATGATGATTTACCAGCTGGTGCTTCCATAACATTTGATATTGCAGCTTTAGTGAATTGTAATGCAACATGCAATATTAGCCGTTCGTTGTACTACGGTTTTTGTGGTACAATTTTATATAATACAATATGTGGTAGTACAGTAGTTACCAGTAATTTTATTAGAGATTCGCACTACGAAAAAGATAGAGATAGTGCTTTATCAACTTTTTTTGGAGAAAACTTACAAACTGCGGATAATAGTTATGCGCCTTCAAATGTATATTGCGGAGTACCTTTTCGTATGCGATTTTCTGTGAATTGGTATTCGATGGATCCTATTAATTATAATGCTAATCAGAAATGGGTTTACAAAATCACACTGCCAGCGGGAGTTCGCGTTTCTGGCACTGGTAACCCACAATGGAATAATGGGAAAGACATCAATAGCACTGCTTTTTTAACACCAACAGTAACGCAAATGGGTAATGTAGTGACAGTCGTTTCGCCCGATGTTTTGCCCGGAATGGTTTATATAGACTTGATTGTCGATTGTAATAACTCTTGTGGTTCGTCATTAATAATACCGTATCATTTTGAATATGTTAATGATACTACAGTGGCCTGTAATTGCAATAGCGCTGTGTTTTGCGATAGCTACACTGTAAAAAATGTTGTTTGTCCTGATTCATGCACTGTTGGAGGAGCAAATATTAAAAGTATAAAAGTAGAACGAGCGGATAATTCTTTAGGATGGACAGATAATACATTGTCTACTCATCAGGTAAGAAGTGCTATTTCTACCTACGATCTATCAAAAGCTTTATATCTTGATCAAATTGATATTACGGCTACTGGTGTTCAGAATGGTATTGCCGCTACGAATTTATTTCTTTATACAGCAATTAATAAGTACGGAGGTAATGGAGATAAACTAACTCCTTTAAGTATCGATGTAATCATTAAAAGAGCAGGAGTAACTGTTGCTACAGGAACAAGTTCTGTGTTTACAACTATAGGAACTACCACTACAGGAGTTTTGCCTTTGTACGGTATTCAGGCTATACGATGGAATTTAACTGCAACGCTGCCACAAGGCGGATTATTAGCAGGTGATACCTACGAAACAGTTGCTCATTATACGGTTTCAACAAATGCTTTACCAAGTAATGATGTGCAAACTGGAAATGCTATTTATTTCTATAATTTAGACACTAACAATAATGAAATTTCATGTGGCAGTAGAGTTCCGGAACTTTATCTTGTTGGGACCATCTTTAATTTGAACCCTTACTCGCAAAATGTTACAAATGCGTGCGGAATTGCTTCTTCTCAAAGTACTATTTACAGGCAATATGCGCCTTCGGGAAACTTTTATAAAAATGAAATTCGTCCCGGACTTATTATTACGGCCTATACAGTAACACTTCCTGCTGGTTATACTATGGTCGGATTTAGAAATGCTCAGGATGGATCACCTTATTTAACACCAACTTCTGTAACAGGGAATCAATATCGATATGAACTTCCAGTTGTAGTAAATGATCTACGCCCTTCATTCAACTATCAGTCGTATTATGCAGATATGTCGCCAACTTGTGCAACAGCTTCTTCAGAAAATTATACTATTGCAGCAGAATTTCAAGATTTTAATTATCATTATAAAGATTTGAGTTCATCAAATCCAGATGCCAAATCGGAAACTTTTACGGTGACTGTTCCTTATAATACAGCAACAAAACCAGCAGTTACCTTCACAAATCAAACGGGGACATTACAAGTATCAAAACCAACAGAAAGTTTTACAGTTCGTTTAGCTAACATGGGTACAACGACAGCACCATATACTTGGATGTCAATTCCTAATGTGTCAGGCGTTACCATTACTCAGGTGGTCGATTTGACTACTAATACAGCTTTAACCCCAATAAATTATTCAGGAGGAACATGGTATAAATTAAGTACGGCAGGTTTGGCAACGGCTGCGACTAATAATTATCGTATAGACTTTAATTATACAACTTGCGTTCCCACAACGATCAACGTTGATGCAGGTTGGAATTGTACTTCTTTTCCAACAGACCCGACCGAGTACACTTGTGATCGCAATACAATTGCTTTACCATTTATTCCACAGACTGCCGAGATACAAATTATAAATATCCAGCAACCTACGACACCAATAAATTTATGTACATCTATACCATTTGAGTATAGGATGAATTCCGCAGGTGCAGGAAATACGGTAAATAATAAATTTGTTATCGATTTACCGGTTGGAATGTCATATGAAAGTGGTTCTATCCAAGCAGAATATCCGGCTGGTTCAGGTAACTGGAAACCAGTTGTTTTTAAAACGGCAGGTACCCGAACCACAGTAGATTTAAGTTCTTATCCGGATTATCCTGCTGAAGGTTTACCGGGCACATTGAATGACGGAGGAAATAGTAATTTACGATTGATAGGAATGCGTTTTTCACTAAATACCAATTGTGATTTCGTGGCGGGTTCAAACATAAATATTTTTGCTAATGCAAATGGTTCCTGCGGTGTGCCTTACACAGACGATGGGGTAGGTTCTGCCTCATTACCAATAAATGCAATTGGAGTGGTTCCGGATTATTTGGTGGTGAGTAATTTGGCACTGGCTTCCGGATCCTTTAATAATTGTAGCAGTCCTTTGGTTTTTAATGCAACACACACAATAGTGTCATCGATGGCAACAGGTTCAACAGGTTCAGCCCGTATTATTTTACCTCCTGGTTATGGATATGTCACCGGCTCTTATGTCTGCAATACTTCGTCTCACTGCGCGACATTAAAAGGTGTTTTTATCAACGTAGCTGGTCAGAGTTATATAGATTTAGCTATCCCTGCCGGAATGACCTCTGGTAATACATTTAATTATTCATTTGCTATCGAAAAAATTGGTTCTGTAGCTTGTTCTAATTATAGGGTATTATTACAGACAATTGATAAAGTTGCAGATGTAGGCTGTAGTTCATCTCCAGGAGGAGTTTGTTCTAATATTGCCATACAAACGGGAAGTGCCTCGTATGAATATACAATTTCGAATCCCACATTTGCCATTACAAGTTTTAAAGGAACTTATAATGCAGACAATTACTCAGGTTCAATTACCATTAACAATACAAGTACAAACAATCAAACCAATGATATTCCTCTTAAAATAGGGTTTTATTGTGCCGATGTATCAGGAAATCCAACCGGATCGTTATTGGCTACTTATACAATGACAAATTCAATTGCGACAGGTGCAACCGTAACAGAGAATTATACGTTTTCTGTAGCAAGCGCTTGCGGACATGGAAAAATAATAGCTGTTATTTCTACAGATAATAATTGTATTTGTGAAACGGTTTCGAAAACATCAGATCCGTTACCTATTGCTACTAACGATTCATATTGTTATGAGCAAGGAGCAATTTCAACAACACTAAATGTAGTATCGAATGATACGACAGGAAAAAGTATAATTCCATCTACAGTTAACTTGGTTGTACCTCCGGATGCAACAGGAATTGTTATGGATAGTGATGGAGATAGTATTAGTATGACCATTGATTCTGAAGGGACTTGGAGTGTGAATGAAACTTCAGGAGAAATAACCTTTACACCCTTATCCAATACAATATTAAATCCAACAGCAATACAATATAACGCTCGAGATTCAGCAGGAAATGTTTCTAATAACGCAACAGTGGTTGCCAAAGCAGCTTTGAAACAGGTTGGGAGCATAGCCTCTTCTTGTAATGCAAATGGTTCTGGATATACATTAAATCTGGCAGTAAGTGGTACGGCACCTTATCTAGTCACCGGGACTGGTGCGCCAGGTACATGGTCAGGAAACAATTGGACTTCAAGTACAATTACCGCTGGAACTAATTATAATGTGAGTATTCAAGATGCTAATGCCTGCAATAGTGTTGTGGTTTCAGGAACAGTACCAGTTTGCTGTACATTCAAAGTTACTAATCCAACATTTGCATCAACAACTATTTCATGTTATGAGCAACTGCCAGCGGCCAAATCATTAACTAAACTTGAATTCGAGGCTTTAGGAAACGCTGATGGAGTGATAGGAAACTCATCTTGTGGTGTAATTGTAATTACAGCTTCTAATGCGCCCAATCCTGGTTGTGACGGAAATGTAATCCGAACTTACACGGTAACAGAATACGCAGACACCAACAATAACAAGGTGAGGGATGCAGATGAGGATATGATTTTAAATACGGTTGATTTCATCCAGACATTTACAATCCAGAGCTCAGATTTTGTGCTTCCGCCTCATCAAAGTGCTACGGTCGAATGTGCTTCCGATATCGTAGCGCCTACAGTTCCAATGGTAAAGGATTATTGTGGAAATGTTTTAACCCCAAGTATGCCAATTGTTTCTGCAACACCATCATGCGAAGGCGAAGTGACGTATACCTATACATTTACAGATTGTAGTGGGCATACTCGTAATTGGGTTTACACGTATACAATTGATGATACGGTAGCTCCAACAGGAACAGCTCCTGCGGATCTGGCGGTACAATGTATTGCTGAAATCCCTACAGCAGATGTAAATTTGATTACAGATGTAGCTGATAATTGTAATGGAGGTGTTACGGTAACGGTTTCAGATTCAAATAATGGCGGATCTGGCGGAATTAATGATCCATACATCATAAAAAGGACCTATACCTTAAAAGACTGCAGTGGATTAGTTACCAATCTAATACAAACCATAACTGTTAAAAATACTGGCACTACAACAATACCCGTTTTAGCGGATGTATTACTTGAAGGATGTAGCGGAACTCCAGTAGCACCAATAATTAATAAGGGTTGCACAGGAACCATAACAGGAACTACTACAACTGTTTTTCCAATTAGGCAGGAAGGAACCACTGTGGTTACATGGGTTTTTGATGATGGTGACGGAAACGTGATCACAGCAAATCAAAATGTGATGATTAATAATTCGATTACAGCTCCAATTAGTGGAGGTGATCAAATAGAGTGTGCTTTAAAAGACATACAAACCTTAACTGCTGCAGCTATCGTACCTGTTGGAAAACAAATAGTTTGGTATGACTCTGCTGTTGCTGGAAGTATCGTCGCTTCACCAATATTAAATTCAGTTGGATCAGTTACTTATTATGCAGAAACTGTTGATGTGGCTTCAGGATGTAACAGTTTGGTAAGAACTCCAATAACGCTTACACTAAATAATTGCTCCATTGGATTGATTAAAAAAGTAGTTTTTGATGATAATAATAAGGATGGTTATGCGCAAGTAGGAGAAACGGTGAGTTATCTTTTTGAAATTACAAATTTTGGTGATGTTCCGCTAACAAATGTAAGCGTAACAGATAGTAAGGATGGTTTAATTCTAACGGGAGATCCAATTAATTTGGGAGTGGCAGAAACGAATACGACTGAATTTAAAGGAATTTACAAACTGACACAAGCCGATATTAACCTGGGCAAAGTGATAAATCAGGCGACTGTCAAGGGAACAACTCCTTTTAATACAATGGTCACGGATATATCAGATGACAGCTCTCTTTCAGAAGACAAACCCACAGTACTGGATATTACAAAATGTGTAATCAAAGTTTCTAATGCAATTTCGCCTAATGAAGATGGTCTAAACGATGCTTTTTACATTGGTGGTCTTGAATGTTATCCTGATAATACGGTAGAAATTTATAATCGTTGGGGAGTTTTGGTATTTGAAAGAGACCGTTATAATAATGTAGATCGAGTATTTAAAGGAATCTCCGAAGGTCGGGCTACGATAAGTCAGTCTAGCGGATTACCTGCCGGAACCTATTTTTATATCATAAAATATAAAGATGTAAATAACGGCGCAACACAAGAGAAATCTGGCTATTTGTACTTAACCCGATAAAATTAATTTCTTGGGGATTATTCTACCGGGACTATAAAACTAAAACACATGAGAACAAGAATAATAGTATGGATAGTGATTTTTGCATCAATCAGCAGTTATGCTCAGCAAGACGCTCAGTTTACACAATATATGTACAATACTATCAGCGTAAATCCTGCTTATGCCGGTTCAAGAGGCGCTATGAGCATTTTCGGATTGTATCGTACCCAGTGGATTGGGCTTGATGGAGCTCCGGAAACAAGCAGTTTTTCATTAAATACTCCATTAAACAATACCAATTTAGGATTAGGTGTTTCGTTGTTGAGCGATAAAATAGGTCCAACAAATGAGACTGGCTTATCAGTAGATTTGTCATACACAGTACCTACTTCAGAGACTTTCAAACTTTCATTTGGTATCAAGGGAACAGCGAATTTATTCAACTTAGATATTGATAAACTAAATCCTGAAGATCAAGGGGATCCACAGTTTCAGGGCTTAAATTCTAAAATTTCACCTAATATCGGAGTGGGTGTCTATTGGCATTCAGACAAAGCTTATGTGGGATTGTCTATTCCAAATTTTATCGAAACCAATAGATACAGCGACAATGATGTTGCTATTTATAAAGATAAAATAAATTATTATTTCATTGCAGGTTATGTAATTGATATCGACCCTTCCATAAAATTCAAACCAGCTCTATTAACTAAAATGGTCAAAGGAGCTCCTTTACAAGTAGATCTCTCGGGTAATTTTATGTTTAATGACAAATTTGTGGTTGGGCTTGCATATCGATGGAGTGCAGCAGTAAGTGTCTTGGCCGGATTTCAAATTACAGATGGTTTGTATATAGGCTATGGATATGATCATGAAACCACCAGTTTAAGAAGATTTAATTCAGGGTCGCATGAAATATTTCTGCGTTTTGAATTCCTCAATAAATACAGTCGAATAACTTCACCTAGATTCTTTTAATACTCCGATTATGAAAATTAAAAAATTACTTTGTACCGTTTTTTTAGTGCTTTTTACGATCAAAGGAGTTGCACAAAAAGAGCGTATAGCTAATGCTGATAAAAATTACGATAAATACGCTTATATCGATGCGATTACCATTTATGAAAAGGTAGCAGATAAAGGCTATAAAGATGAAAAAATGTTTCAAAGATTAGGTAATGCCTATTATTTTAATGGAGCATTATCAAAAGCCAAAAAATGGTATGAAGCTTTGTTTGAGATGAATGATCAGCAGGAACCAGAATATTACTATCGATACGCGCAAACACTAAAATCGGTGAATGATTATAGTAAAGCAGACCAGATCATGGATAAGTTTTATAAAAAAGCAGGGAGTGATCAGAGAGGTGTTTTATATAATAAAAACACCAACTATCGGGAGCAGATAAAAGCAAATTCGGGAAGATTTGAAGTGGCGGATGCAGGAATCAATTCAATATATTCAGATTATGGGGCTGCATTTTTAAACAATAAAGTAGTATTTACTTCCGCTAGAGATACGGGAGGCATTGGCAAAAGAGTATTCAAATGGACCAATCAATCGTTTACCAATTTATATGCAGTCGAATGGAAGACAGACGGTAGTCCGGAAGAGGCGAGGAGATTTGAAAAAAGTATAAATTCGAAGTTTAACGAATCCAGTGCGATTTTTACACAGGATGGTAAAACAATGTATTTTACTAGAAACAATTTTTTAGACGGAAAGAAAGGGAAAAACAGCAAGAAAATTACGCTGTTAAAATTATATAAAGCGACTCTTATTGACGGAAAATGGAGTAATGTAATGGAGCTGCCTTTTAATAGTGACGAATATAGTGTGGCGCATCCGGCTTTAAGCTCAGATGAAAAGACATTATATTTTGCTTCGGATATGCCGGGAGGTTTTGGCCAGTCAGATTTGTACAATGTTTCTATTAATTCTGATGGTAGTTTTGGTGTACCAAAAAATTTAGGACAAGTAATAAATACTGAGGGACGCGAAACATTTCCTTTTGTATCTGGAGACAACGAATTGTATTTTGCTAGTGATGGTCAGCCAGGATTAGGCGGGCTGGATATATTTGTAACGACAATTAATACTGATGCTTCTTTGGGTAGCATAGAAAACATTGGGGAACCGGTAAACAGTAAAGATGATGATTTTGGATATGTGTTAAACATCAAAAGCAGAAGTGGTTTTTTTTCTTCAAACAGAGAGGGCGGACTTGGTTATGATGATATTTATCGATTTACTGAGACCAGAAAATTAAAATGCGATCAAACTATATCGGGCACTATCCGTGATTTGGATAGCCAAATAGTACTGGAAAATGTCAAAGTAAACTTGCTTGATGATCAGTTTAAAATAATAGGGGAAGTCATAACAGGAATTGACGGAACTTATCGATTTACCGTAGATTGTGGAAAAAAATATGCTGTAAGAGCCGCAAAAGATGATTATGAAACTAAAGAAACCACTGTAACGATTAAGCAGGAATCGGGTACGACAAGTTTGGACATTCTACTTGAGAAAAGGATTAAACCCGTTACCATTGATACAGATTTGGCCAAAACAATGGATATTTCTTCTATTTATTTTGACTTAGACAAAGCAACAATAACCCAAAAAGCAGCCTTTGAACTAGAGAAAATCTATGAGGTAATGGTGCAATACCCAGAAATGAGAGTCGATGTTCGTTCGCATACTGACAGCCGTCAAACGGCCAAGTACAATCTAGAACTATCAGAAAGAAGGGCTCAGTCTACGATTGCATGGCTTGTAAAAAAAGGCATTGCTCCAGCTCGCTTAACAGGTAGAGGATATGGTGAGAGCCAGCTTATAAACCAATGTTTAGACAATGTATCTTGTACCGAAGCAGAACATCAGGCCAATAGACGAAGCGAATTTATAATTGTCTCGATAAAATAATAAAGCCAATTGCAATTTTAGTAAAAGCCGCAAAGAAACTTTGCGGCTTTTAGCTTTTAGTCGTATTAGTAGTTTTTCTTTCGTCAATAAACTTTGATACCATACTTTAGAAGTTTTTTAGGTAAGTGGTCATCAAGATTTGAAATATCGCTGTCGTTGAGTTCTATTAATTTGAAATCGTATTTTTTATAGATTTCAAGTTTTACTTTTTTTCTTTCAGCATATTTCGGGTCGTTTTCCATTCCCCAAAATTCTATATATACATTTTCTGTAGGTATGAAAAAGTCAGAATATAAATCCTCTTCGATTGGTAGTTTTCTTTCGTATGCGTGAGCTAATTTATAATCATATAAAGCATTGTCAATAATTACTTCTGCTCTTGAACGAACCATGTGACCGTCTTTAGTCCTTAGAGTTGCTGGAAATTTTTCTCTAAAATTGTCACTGTTTGTTATTGTAACTTCTTTAATTATCTGTGGTGTTGGTTGTTCAATAATAGCAACGTCCTTAAAAACAAAGGCCAGATTTTTGTTTGTCAAAATATTATCAGGCCACAAAACGTATGTCCCTCCTGAAGTTTCGTGTTCAAATTGTCTACCACCTAAACCTTTACCTAGTTTTGTTATTTGCCAACCAGAAATATCTTTTTCAATCCAACCAAGTTCAGAAAATATCAAATTAAGGCGTTGAGATGAAATATCGAAGTGCTTGCCGATTGTAGTCGCATTAAGAAATTTTGGTTTATCATTTTGTTGTCCATTGTCGATAGAAATATTCTCTGGCCAAACGATGTATTCCCCAAATTTCGGATTGTTTCGTGTCTGCCCACCTTTTTGTTCTCCAATATCAGTAAGAGTCCACTTGTCATTTTTTCGCTCTATCCAACCGAGCGTTTTTAGTTTGTCGAACAAGTCGCTTGATTTGATATCAAGTTCGTTTGCAAGAGAAGATGTCGAAATATATTCCATACAGTTTTGTTGTCGTTGTGTCGTCTTTTAAAATGCCCTATAACGTCATACTTTGAAAAAACTAAAATTACCCTCTTGAGAATCTCATATTTGAGTTTTTTCTTTGATAGTCCTCTGAATACTTTCTAAATTTAAATTAGTTTTTATAAAGCCTAACGTTCTGTTACTACAGAGTGTCTGGAACTAAATTAAGCCCATTCTTCGGATTTGCCAAATCTTCCAAATACAAAACCATATTTAAATTAAGACTGATGCCCAAATTGCTTGTAGCGTATGTTGTGTGACGTTTTTTTATTTTCAGTTATTTTTTCAATTATATTCAAAACGTATTTTTCCTTTTTAAAGAATGAAGCATAAAATTGTGGATTGCAAATAATACGTTCTATTTCTTTATTTTCTTTTCCGTTTAGATAATAATAAATTTCAATTAAACGTAGTTTTTGATAATGATTGAATTCAATATTTTTTATTGATATTTCGACAAAGTTTTGAAATTCAGTTTTGTCTAATATTTTTATATTTTTTAGTAAATCTAATTTATCTACAATTTTTATAATTTTTTGAATGTAAATTTTAGATGGTAATTCATCACTAATTTTTTCTCTGTAATTTCTTTTTATAACTCTTAATTCACGAAGAATTTCGATTTCATTTTCTGTTATTAAATTATCGTTTTTGAGTTCTTCCAAAAGTGATAAATAAGAAAAATTGAAGTACCCTTTTTCTGCACTTTTTAAAATTAAATAATTCCTAATCCCTATGTATAAACAATCACAAAACCATCCGAAACCTTTATTAAAGTTTGGAACAAACTTTAATATTTCAAAATAATTTTTGTTGTCTTGGAATTGTTTTAAATCTGGTTTTTTGGATTTATGATTTCTTAAAATAAAATTGAATTTGTTATTTAAGTCAATAATAGTTTTTGACTCTTTAACTAAATGATCTATAAATAAACTACCATTTTCAGACATAAATTTCAATTTAGAATATGTATACACTGAGACAGAAAAGCCTTGGTTTTCATATTCTATTCTTAATTTTTTCAATTCATTGTATGTTTCTGCAACAATAAGAATGTCTTTATCACTGTATTTATCGAAATTTTCTCTTGTTGATGAACCATATATTGCTACGCTATAATTTTTCATTTTACAAATCGATTTAAAATTATTGTTATTAATGCACTTAAAAGAATGAAACCACAAAGGTTTTGAATTGTTAGCCAAACCATTCCTTCATTTGAAGTTGCTTGAAATTGTGAATCTACTAATTTAGTAGTTGCGTCTAAAGTATAATAGATGTTTGATGATACATTTGCGCTGTCTTTACAAAAGACATTTATTGTTAAATCTTTTTTTTCTAATTCATAACTTTTCCAATTAGATTGATTTATGAAAAAGAAAGAAATAAATACTACAGCAAAAGTTAATGCAAAGTTTCTCAATCTCAACCCATAACCAAATGTGTATCTGAAAGACCATCTGAAAGGATAATTCAAAATGAATTTCCAAAATGAAATGGGATATGGTTTTTTATTCCAAAATTTGTTAAGTGTTAATTTGTCTTCCCATTTTTTAAAATGATATTCAGATAATCTACTAAATTTTGATTGTCCTGCATCATTTGAATTATTCAATAATTGTTGAAATAGATGAACACCAATATTTGCATTATCTATTTTTTTTATACAGTTTGAAAAACTTTCTGGATTTACATAAGTATTTCTTATTAGAATTTTATGTGTGTTCGAATTAATAAAATTACAATTGTGAAATTCACAATTCACAATCTCACAACCAATAAATAAACAATCTTCAAATTTACAATTGATAAATATTACTTCATCTAATTTAGTTTTACTGAAGCTAACATTCTGAAACGAAGTGTCTTTAATTTTTAACTTAGGGTGTTCTGAGTTAGGTGCTAAATTAGCTGGTTCATAAAGTATATTAATTAATGACTTGCTAATTTTCAGCAAATCATCAAATTCAATCTGTGTTTTAATAATCCTATATGGCTCATTTAATTTAAAGAAGTTTGTAAGCATATATTCCGTTTATTTTTTTGATTGATCTCTTTTTTATGCAGATTTGGCAAAATGACGCCTAACTTGTATTTACCCGAAACAAACATTCGCCAATCTACCCTAATTAAGGTGTATATACGAAGTTTTGTTTCGTTTAGAGTATGTTTCCGTTTTAATAATAAAGCAACACAGTTACCTCATTACTTACAAAACAAATATAACAATTCTGGCATCATCATCTCTGAGATAAACCATAATGGATGATTATTTATTTGGAGACAATTATACCACTAAATAAAAAGTGGGCAGCAGGTATTTATACCTGTTTTGATGAAGTGTTTCGGTTTTGTGATGAAGTTTTTGGATCTTTTGCTATAGTTTTTAGGTTTTATCATGAAGTTTTTGGGTTGTTTACCTAAACGTTTAGGTGCAGCACCCAAAACTTTAGGTCGGGAACCTAAAACTTTGGCCTCAGCACCTAAACACTTCATGATGGAACCCAAACGTTTGGGTCTACAACCTAAATTTTGGGGTTTCGAACCCCGCTGTTGAGGTTCGGAACCCCAAATTTGACGTTCCGAACGTCAAATTTGGCACCCAAGGACGTCAAATTTGACGTCGGGAACCCCATTTTTGACGTCTGGAACCCCATCGATGGGGTTCCAGACGTCAAAAATGGGCCTCAGGACGCCATCGATGGGGCTTGGAACCCCAAACGACCTGTTTTTTGACCTCCGTCTGTATTTTTGATTAGTATATTCATTATTTAAATGAAGTGTTTCGTATAATAAAAAATCCTCAGTCGTTTTTTTCTGACTGAGGATTGGTAAAACTATTTTTTATTGCCGGTTACTTTAATTCGAATTACAGTAAGATTACCATATTTTTCGACATCTTCTTTTGACCATTCATATTCCTTCCCTTTAGGTCTTTTATCAAAATTCCAGTCTAAAGGTTCTTTTATATATACAAATAGTCCAATTGTAGTTCCGTCCAATGGCTTTTTATTTAATTCTTCTCTGCTTTGGAAACGGAAAGAAAAATAAGATGGAGAATCTATTGTGCCCATTACCAATTTTATTTCGGGCTTTATTTCTTTCAACAAATCTTTCAAAGGTTGATTGATGAACTGCAGCTCATTTGCTTTTAATTTATAGGTGTCCTCAGGTATTTGAACCATTTGCTGTGCTTTGCAGCTGGTGCTAATCAAAAATAGAAATGCGGCTATTATTTTAATTGTATTTTTCATTTTCGTTTATTTATTAGTTACATGGAACGGCAGTATATCTTACTGAACCGTCAGGATTTGTTGATGCCTGGATCTTAACACCCGCTCCCAAAGAGTTCTCACGCAAGCTATGCAAATGTTTACTGACTTCGCACCCACAATCTCAATTAAATATTATTTTGTAAATCTACATAAATAATAAAAGCTCCAGATTTCTCTGAAGTTTTGTTTTAGTCATGTTATGCATCTCAATACCGAATCAATGTATTAAAGATTTTTATATGATTATTGTATGCGCCTCTTAATGATTGGTAGAAAAAAATAGAACACTTATTACCTATATCTAACCCGATTGGGTGGCTTTGTTTGGTTTGTCGGGCATATAAAAAAGTGAGGAGTGATCTTATCTAGAGTGATAGATAAAAAGAACGCTTTCATCACTATAACAATAGAGTAGATAAACTTTAGAATTAAAAACTGAATTCGTATATTGTTCTGCTAAAATTTGATATGCCAAGGATATACATTTTAAAATATCTGCTTTCAAACGTTTTTCAGTTCATTTTAATACAAATCATTTAGATTATGAGAAATTCATTAATGCTCTTCATTGCATTCTTAGCTTTTACAGCGTGCTCAAAACATGAAGGAAAAAAAAATAGTGCTATCACAGGAATAGATTCTACGTTGCGGCCTAGTGATGATTTTTTTAAATATGTAAATGGCAAATGGTATGATTCTGTAGCAATACCTGCCTCTCAAGCCGGAGTTGGTGCGTATATGTTTATGAATTACCCACAACGAATGCGCCTGCAAGGAATATTAGACAGTATTTCGCAAAGCAAGAATCCAGAGGGGAGTATAGCACAAAAGGTAGGAGACTTTTATGCATCTGGTATGGATACTGTAACCATTGACAAACGCGGTTATACACCTATTAAACCCTTACTTGCCAAAATTGAAGCCATTAGCGATTTACCTTCTTTAATGAACTTTGTAGTGAATGAAGTAAAAGTGAATAACCCTTCTATGATAGGTTTTGGAGTGTCGCCCGATGAAAAAAATAGCAGTATGAACATTGCCCAAATCTATCAAACGGGTATTGGTTTACCTGATAGAGACTATTACTTCAAATCAGATTCATCAACTGTTGCGATACAGGAAGCGTACAAAAAATACCTTACGACATTATTTCAACAAACAGGCAGCAATGCCATAGAGGCTAAAAAGAATGCTAATTTGGTTTACGATATTGACAAACAACTCGCCGTTTCGCATAGAACAAAAGTTGCACTTCGGGATGTGCAGGCAAATTATAATAAAATGGCTGTGACAGATCTTGTAAAAAGACATCCCAACATAGACTGGAATACTTTTTTAAATAAGTTAGGTGCTAAAACCGATTTTATTAATGTAGGCCAGCCTGCCTATTATGATGCTCTTAATAAGCTTTTGAAAACCATCCCTATTAGTAATTGGAAAATTTACCTGAAAGCAAATTCTCTAGAAAGATATGCAGATGATTTAAGTAAGTCTTTTGTAGATGCCTCATTTGAGTATACCAAAGTGCTTTCTGGTCAAGCTGTTCAAAAATCACGTGGCGAAAAAATGGCTAATGTCGTTGACAATTACTTAGGCGAAGCGTTGGGTCAATTGTATGTAAAGAAATATTTTTCAGAAGATGCCAAAAAACGTATGTTAATCCTCGTGAATAATTTGCAAAAAGCGTATGCCAAGAGAATTGATAAATTGGAATGGATGAGTCAAAGTACCAAACAAAAAGCAAAAGAGAAATTGGCAGCCATGACTAAGAAAATAGGATATCCAGACAAATGGAAAGACTATAGCAGTGTTCAGATAGCTAGAGATACCTATTTTGAGAATATGGTTTCGGCGGCTACAGCTGCATATCAATTTGAATTGGCAAAATTGGACAAACCAGTCGATAAATCAGAATGGTATACAACGGTTCCAACCGTTACGGCATATAATAATCCTACTGCCAATGAAATTGTGTTTCCAGCAGGTATTTTACAACCTCCATACTTTGATAATAATGCAGATGATGCACTTAATTATGGAGGTATCGGAATGGTTATAGGTCACGAAATAACCCATACCTTTGATGATCAGGGTGCTCAATATGACAAGGATGGCAACATAAAAAACTGGTGGACAAAAGAGGATTATGCACAGTTTAAGTCAAGAATACAACAGGTAATCAATTTGTACAGCACATACACTGTTTTAGGCGATCTGCACATTAATGGTGCAATGACAGTTGGCGAGAATACGGCAGATATTGCCGGAATAGCAGTTGCCTATGATGCTTTTAAAATGACCGAACAAGGAAAAGGAAATACAAAAATTGACGGTTTTACTCCAGACCAACGCTTTTTTATTTCCATAGCCAAAATATGGAGAGTAAAAATGAAAGACGAGTTTCTGCGTTTATGGATTAACAATAATCCACATTCTCCACCAAATTGGCGTGTTAATGGTCCGCTGATGAATACTACACCTTTTTACGAAGCATTTAATGTACAAGCTCAAGATAAAATGTTTTTACCGAAGAAAGACAGAATAACAATTTGGTAATACGCTGGTTTTTATAAGTGTTACTATCAAAAAATGCGCAAAGTTTCCTGTAAACTTTGCGCATTTTTTTTGGTTGCTTTAGAAATTGTGAATTATATAAAAGCCTCCTAATTTTTTACATATGAACTGTATAAAAGTAAATGATATTGGAAAATGAGAAGTAAAATAATTTCTTTTTATTCAATGTAGAGATGGAGATTTGTAATTTTTTTTTGAAATTCAGTAGGTTTTTAGATATAAAAATTCAGGCGAATTCTCCACAACACCAAGTAAACACTAAATTCTTACAAATTAGAGTTGCTGTTTTTAATTTTTTTATGAAAAATATTACAAATTAGCTTGTTTGTTTCGTTTATAGTCATATATTCGTACTAATATTGATCACGAATCACCTTCCTCTTCCTACAAGAAGTAAATCAAAAAAAGTACTTAAGTACAAAAAAGAGGTATTCCAAAATCATATAGAATACCTCTTTTTTTTGTTTATACTAGTCAGACAACAGAGAGGGTTCTAAAAACATTTTTTAACTTAATTATTTTTATTATGGCATTTAAAGCAATTTTAGAATTCGAAGGAAACGAGTACCAAGTATTATTTTCAAAAGTCGATATGTTAAGACATACTGACGGTAAAGGAGCAGTTTCATCTGAAATTAAAGGAGGTAGATTAAACCTAAAATTAAAATCTACAGACAATACTACTGTTATCGAACAGGCAGTAAACAGTCAGCACAAACCAGTAAGCGGAAAAGTAAAATTTTTCAAAGCAGATTCTGAGCAAGTAATGAAAGAGCTTTCTTTTGAAAATGCTTTTATTGTATTCTTTAGCGAGCAACTTGATGCTATGGCAGAAACTCCAATGACTACTGAGATTACTTTCTCTGCAGAAAAAATCACATTAGGTAATGCAACATTAGATAACAATTGGGCTAAAATTTAATTTTTCCTATTGAGGCAAGAAGCGGTAATGCTCCGCTTCTTGTTTTTTTATGCAATTTATTGAATAAAACATTGATTAGTATTACTTCTATATTTTCAGCTTAAAACGGAATTCGGTATAAGAATTTTAGACTATAATCTATTTAAGTTAAAAATTAAAATCAAACTTATAACTAAACATATTATGGCCATTCCTAAAATAATATTTGGTATTGATAGAAAAGAAATCTCACATTTCACAACTATTGAGCTATACCAAACCATAAATGACCACCATCATTTTAAAATTAGTGTTCCCCATTCTGTGATCGAACAACCAAGAGCATATACAATGCAGAGTGCACAAAAATGGCTGGGAGGCATTTTGCACATTGTTTTTGAAAACAATAATAATTTTTTGGGAATAGTAACCAATATTCAATATGCCCAAGAATTAGGACATGTGGGAAGCCAGATTATTATTTCGGGTTATTCTAAAACCATACTTCTTGAATCAGGACTAAAACTAAGCTCTTGGCAAGATACTAATTTGCATGATATCATTGAGGAAGTGATAAAAACAGCAGCGGGTGAAAAATTGCAAAACGACATTAAACCGGAGTTCGGCAACAATTTAGACTATCAAACCCAATATCTCGAAACTGATTTTCAATTCATACAACGCTTAGCTAAACAATACAATGAATGGTTGTATTATGATGGAGAAAAACTTTTTTTTGGCAAACCAACTACCACTACAGAGTTTACAAAATTGATTTATAATAAAGATCTTTATAATCTCAATATTTCTGTTCAGGCAATTCCCAACCAGTTTGGAGCATTTAGTTATAACGAAGATGCGGACAAGCTGTATCAGGCCAAGACGAGAGACCAGATAGAAGGATTTCCAAAATTGGGTACTGATGCCATCACTGCTTCTCAAAAACTATATGCTACATCATCATTAGAATATGGTAGAATTAGCACTGGTGACGATATGTATTTGCAAACCATACTGCAAAATAGGCAGCAAAGTGCTGCAGCAGAATCTAATTTTATAACCGCAACTAGCCGAAACAGAAGCTTACGAATAGGCATGAGCATTAGTATAGATGCCATGCAGGTAAAAGACAAATTGGCTGCATATACCAGCGGACAAGACATTAATAAAATCAACTACGAAACCAACGAAGTAGGTATTTATATTATCACAGAAATAACTCATAAAGCCAGCGAAATAGGTGAGTACGAAAACAGCTTTAAAGCTTTGCCGGCTAAAATACGCAAGTTGCCTGAACCAAACATCCCTTTTCCTGTAGCCCAAATGCAACAAGCTGAAGTAGTAGCTAACGACGACCCAAGGGGGCAAGGCAGAATACGTGTAAAAATGCTATGGCAATCTACCAAACAACAATCTACACCATGGTTGCGTGTAATGACACCTGATGCAGGAAGTAGTGGTAAGGTGAACACCAACCGAGGTATGGTTTTTATTCCCGAAGTGGGCGATCAGGTTATGCTGGGGTTTCGTTATAACGATCCCAACAGACCATTTGTAATAGGTAGTTTATTTAACGGTAAAACGGGTACTGGCGGAGACTTAAAAAACAACATCAAAAGTATTTATACCCGTACAGGAAGCACAATTACTTTTGACGAAGGTGATTCGAGTATTTTGGTAAAAGACCCTTCCGGTAACAAATGGTTTATGGATGGCAATGGGAATATCGAGGTTACCGCACCAAAAAACATTACGATTAATGCAGGAGAAAGCATAATTATGTCAGCAGGGCAAAATATTATGGCTTCAGCACAAAAAGATATAAATGTTGTTGCTGGAGATAGCATCACAGAAATAGCAAGTGAAGATTATAATCTTACGGCAAGTAATATTATTGAGACCGCTTTGGTAGGTAGAAATTCGAAAGCTAAAAGCATTACCGAAAACATGGAGATAGGTTCTTACATAAGTACTAAAGAATCTATAAATATGGAAAGCGCAAAAGAGGTAAATATTAATAGCGGAAAACAAGTAAAAATGCAGTAATATGGCTGGAGAAGGTGGAAATATAATACGTAACATAGCAGGGAAATCCTATAAGGAAGCAGAAACGATTACAAAAGATGCATCTAAAGGAGCATTGGATTTTAAATCTCCAAAAGAAAATACTTTTTATGGAAAAGATGGCGGAAAAAAGTTTGCAGATTATGTAATAAAAGAGGAGACAAAAGTAATTAATGTAAACGGTCATTTTTATAATGAAGATGGAACTTTTGAAGGAAAAGTAATTGTAGCAAATTATGAAGGTAGCATAAATGATGTATATGTTTGCGCAGGGAAGGGAAGTAAAAAAGACACTTTTATAAATGTTAAAAAACTGGACATAGCACATGAAAACTTCTGCTATATAACTGGAGTTCTAAAAGCTGAAGATGCTAGCACATTTGAGAGCGCTGCGGCAACCACCCAGGCAACATTTAATGCTGTTAAGTTTGAAAAAGGAGATACATTGACTATTGAAGAGCAAGGCAAATTAGCAGCAAAACTTCTTTCTACAGGTTATTCAACAGCAACGTTGAAAGAATCATTGAAAGATACCGAGAATGATAGTCTCTGTAAAAATGCACGTAAAGGACTAATTCATGTTTTACAGGAAAAAAAAGATTATTCAGAAGGAGCAGTATTATGGGATGGGATCGATTTTGCGGATCGAGGAGTCATAAGTGCAAGACCACATCCTAAAACGGATAAGGATGGAGGAATTCATATTACAAAAGATCTATGGATCAAATTTGTCAATGCTTGTGAGTATAAGCCAGACAGTAAAGGAATTCAAAGGCTTTATAGACATTTAGAAGGAAAAGAAGGAAAAGGTCATGATATAGATAAATCAAAAGCAGAAGCTTTAGCTACAATACCGTTTGAAGAAAAGAAAAATGCCTCAACAAATGATTCATATAATATTTTTGATTTTGGACAAAAGAAAAATAGTGTTTGGGATACTTCAGTTGATTCAAAAGGATTAAAAAATGTCGATTATTACGAAACAGTTGGTACAGGCAAATTCAATAAGGGAAGAACTCTTAATAAAGCAACGACAGTTGTAGGAAGACATATATTTTGGAAACCTTATAAAGAACACCCAAACAATAAAGGATATTATTGGAAAGGAATGATGAATCATAAACTATAAAAATGAAATATAGAATTTTAATACTTTTATTGATTGGCTTTATCAGTTGTAAAATGGATAATGGAAAATCTATTAAGGAAGAAAAAAAAACAAACAAATCAAGAGACACCGTTTTTTTTGATGAACATGGTGACACTATAAAATCACAAACCGCTTATCTTAAAAACAACTATAAATTAATTATTTTTCCTGCTTTAGATAAAAAAAATGAGGGCGTAATTAATTTTAGATTAATTAATGGTAAAAAAGACAATACCTATTTATTAGCTAGCACTTTCATTGCAAATTATCGTCCATATTATAAAGAAGTTGATTTTCAAAATTATTTTGCTTTACATAGTAATGGAGGCGGAACAAGCAATTCCTATTTTTGGCTGTATGATAAAGAAACAGGCAATGAAGTTTTAACATATAGTTATTTTAAAATACAACTTGATTTTGACTTAAAAAACGAATTGATACTATATATAGATGATGATGATAACACATATATATATGATGTAAATACCAAAATCAAAACGTTAATAAAGATACCATCTGACCTTATGGATAAACAGGAATGTACAAAATATAATGATGCATATAAGAGTATTTATATTAAAAGAATTAGCAAAGAGTATTATTATTTAGGATTCAAATATTGTGAACCCTCATCACTATTATTTAGGGTAAAGAAACCTAAATAATAGTTATCAGCAATAGAAGGAAAGTTAAAAAGAAGAAAACATAATAGGATTAAATGGTTTTGATAGGAAAACAATTAAAGATTGAAGTGGGAGAAAAATTTTAGAAAAGAAGAAGCCATGATAAAATTTAAAATAATCTTATTAATAATAATTGGACTAATAGCATGGTTATTTGTCGGAATTATAAACAAAAGTCAAGAATATTATGAGCCTGAACTTTGTTTAAAATATCCTACATTACAAATAAAATTAAATAAACCATACTTGTCGGAAAATTTAGAAATAAATAAATTGAATAAGGAAACTAGAGGCGAATATATTTCCTATGCAAAAAATTATAATCTTAGTGAAAAACTAGGATATGTAGGTGCAATTCTTCCTTTTATAATCTTGCAATTTTTTTTAAGTGTTCTTTTTATTAAGTTCATTGTAAAATATTCTTTTCGTGTATTTCTTTTTGATATTCTTCTATTCATAATTTCATTTGCATTTTTATGTTTCTTTTTAACATTGGGATTTTTTCATTACAAGAATATTGTTTTATATGTCTTAGGAATATTGATTTTCAATTTAATACTTAATTTTTTTACAAGAAATTTCATTCTTATAAAAAAATCAACTGTTATTGAAACAAAATGAATATTTATGTCCTAGCAAATTGAATGTATTAGCTGAATAAAAGAAAAAAAGAGAGAGAATGAAAAAGACATTAATAATAATAATAGGCGGAGTAATCGGATTTTTATATTCTTTAATAGATTCAGTAGTTAGTTATGCTGATACAGCACCTTTAGATGATGAAATAGGTTTTGAAATTGCTTCCTGGAAAGTTTTTATTTTAGAATCTTTGTTATGTATAAGTGTAGGATTATTAGTAGGATGGATAATATTTTTATTCCTAAAAAAGGTTATAAAAAAGAAAATATAACACAATAAGTTCACATAAAAAATGACTTTTGAAATAACACATAAAATAAACACAATAGTTAATGATAATGTAAAAGAAATTCAAACTTCTTTTAATGTTGAATTTCTTGCTTTAGAAAAAAAATCAAATTTTAATACATATGAAATCAGCAAGACAAAAGTTATTAATAACCCTGGTCATGAAAACACCTATTTAATATTTCTGGAAAATTTAGATCAGCTGACCTATCCAATTAAAATTCAAACAACAAGTCAAGGAGAATTTGTTAAGCTGATAGAATATAAAGAATGGCTTGAAAGATGGGAAGAAAATACGGCTATTCTAATGGAAGAATACAACGATAACAAAAATGCCAAAGACATATTAGAAAGGTTTAATTTAAATGTATATGATGAACAAACTTTTACCCAAAATAAGTTTAAAGAACCCTTTTGGAATTTAATTTTTTTTAATCCAGAAGTTGATGAGGAGGGGCAATCCAATAGTACTGTAATTAATTGGAATATAAAATCTATCGGAAATTTAGAATGTACTGGAAAAACAAAATTTGTTATATCAGATTCTGGTGAATCTTTACTCTGTTTTGAATCGCAAGAAGCAGTAAATGAAGAATGCACCGAAATGATAAATTTTATAACAGGTAATAAATTCAATCATAAGCAGTATCTGACAAACGTAAAAGTAATTACAACTTTAGATACTTTTAATAGAAAGGTTAAACACAAAAGTGCCATTTTTGAAATTCAAAAAGGTAATTTATTTCATTATAAAGAAGAAACATTTTTAAATATAAAAAGAGAAATTAATTCTAAATAATATGGCAAAAGGAGAAATAATAGTAGAAGGGGCTAAATGCTTTTGCTCTAATTCTGTTGCTAATAATAGCAAGGCTACTGCAGTGCCCTTAGTAGTAAAAAGTCAGTCTAAAAAATTAAAAGAGAACAAATATTTTGCTCAGGAAAAGCCCATTGCTACCAACCTTGATAATACAGCAGAGAGCTTTAATAATGGAGAAGGTTTTGGTGATTGCTACCTTCCGGACAAAAAGAAAAAGCCATGCAAAGGACAATGCAGCATCAAATACAAAGACTTTTATAAAAATGTAGATTTTGACAAAAGCACGAAAGTATTACTGGATATTTCCACAGGTATCTGCCCTGGCTATGGCGTACCTGGTACAATTACATTTACAACCACTGGACAAAAAAAAGCAGTAAACACAATTGATGTAAAAGAAGCAGACTCTTTTACAGTCGAAAACACCTCTGCTCAGTGGGAAACCTCAGATCCTACCAAAGAAAATTCAGTTTCTGAAATCACCATCGTTGCTCCGCTTGCAGAAAAACCAACAGGCAAATATTATTTTATAGAAAAAGCTAAAAATACAAATATTTGGCCTTCGTCAATGCCAGTTTCAGAAGCAAAACTTCAATTAAAAGCAATCTATAAGGGAGATCCAACGAAAATAACATGGGCTATCTTTAAAGGAGATGAAGTAAAAGATAAAGTGAAAACTTTTGTGGGTATTGGAGCTAACATTGTATTTACATTAGGTACACTTTTTAAGGATCTGGAAGAAGGTCTGTATCGAATAGAAGCTTATGTAAACCGTCCCGGATATAAAGATTGTGCCATACTTATTGAATATATAAAAGATCATGTTGAAGGAATTACGGCACCCGGTAAAACCCTGTTAAAACACACACCAATTCCTTTAACTTTAAAATTTAAAGCAACTTCCTTAGTAGAAAAACAAAAAATACTTAATCCAGCATCATTAAATCCTGTCTATGAAACATCTCCAATTGCCAGTTGGAGAGTAACTTGTAAGAATACAGTAATTTTTAATAGTCAGATTAGTAGTGAATCGAATCTAATTAAAGTAGAGACAAAAACGGGGGCACTAGGTATTTTTACCTTCAAAAACCCTGATGAATATCAAGTTGAGGCCTATACATCGCCCAATGATTCAAGCCCAATAAAAATAACCTTAAAAGTTTTAGAATCTTTAGGGGTAAATACCGTAAAAGGAACCTGCAACCAACTGTTGCGATATAATGAGAGTCTAAAAGTAGAAGTAAGCAAGTTTAATGTTGAATTTTTACCTACGAATACGACCAAAATGCAATGGTATTTGCAAAAAGATGGCATACGATTAACAGCTTTTGAAAACGCTGCCATTTCTAAAGAAAAAAGCATCAACAAACCAATCAACCAAATACTCTATAATGACGCCCAAGGAGGCAACAATTACTTTGGTAAATATGCTATAGAAGGATACGGAAAGCCAACCAACCGACCTTTATTTAATGCGTCAGACAGCTTTTTCTTTGAGGTAATAAGAAACTCCATAGACAAAGTTACTTTGCCAAAATCAATACCTAAAGGAGCAAAAGTAAAACTCGAAACGGCAGCTAGAATTATGCCTTTGATTGGCGATGAAAAAATAAATTTAGAATTGCCAAATGATGTGGTGGACAATCATGACGGAACAATTACATTTAATAGCGAAGGAGAATTTGATATAGCCGCCTATCTTACAGGAGAAGAAACCCTTGACACAAAGGTAAATACAAAAATAAAAGTAGCTACACCAGAATTAAAACGTGCCTTATGGGCATACAGCACAGGCTATAAACGTACCGAAACAGGCTATAAAGAAGAAACCCATGCTTTTGTAGAGATCGCTGGACTAGAAAATCAGACTATCACCATAAAAGTTTGGGTAAGAGGAATAAGCGAATCTTTTTATTTAGAACCAGCTACCTATATGCTCGAAGAAAAAAAGATATCTCTTAACGACAAAGGTATTGGCTCATTTAAAATTACTACCGATGACAAGTATAAAGACAAAATAAAAAAAGCGCTGCCCGCAACAACCGAAGTACCAAACCCCATTATAAGTTTGATTTTTACCGTAGAAATGCCAACCGGAAGTCAAGGAACAATAACCTTGCCCAATGATATGGACATAAAAAACGGCAAACTGGTCGTGGGAACAAAATTTATAGAAGTATTAGACAGTAACGAAGAACTTGCAGTAACCAACGAGCAAAAAATAAAATCAATATTTTTTGCTAAAGAAGACGGTAAAGGCTTACAGCAAACCCTTACGCATCAGGCTAAAACCCACAAAATATGGGTGCATACTGTCAATATGCAAGAAGAAGAACTAAGAGTTGATGTTATGAGCTTGGTACATTCTGATTGTATGGATGAAAAAAACGGCATCATAACAGTACTGCAAAGCATACAGGAATATAAAGAGAAAGTGGGTAGTGATGGGCTATTAGAACTCCCTTTTACAGCCGAAGAAAAATACCTGACGGATGCAGAAGCAAACCCTGTACGTTTTAGTATACAAGTAAGCCGAAAAGTAAAAGATCCAAACGATGACAAAAAAGAGGTTTATGTTTTTGAAGATGATCAATTAGCAGAGATGCCTTACCCAAATGCAAGTTTAGTACGAAGTCCTGACATGAAAACCGTAGGCATAAAAGCCATCAAACAAGACGAAACTCCTTTTAGTAAAGAAGAAAAATTAGCCTTGCGAAAACAACTCATCTGTTTTAAAAATACTGCTTTGATAGTCGCAAAAGGTATTTTAACTGAGGAAGCTATTGAGAATTGTACAGTTCCTGTAGTGGTAGATTTAGAAATGGCGGAGCTTGTAAAGGCAGATAGTAAGAAACTGTGTCCGAATTGTGACAATGACATTACCTTGACAGAAATAAAAGCTATTTGTGTGGGCAAAAAAGACAACAATGGAGCTGAAAAATGCCTAATAGATAATGATACCATAATATCAGCAGCTTTACCATTTTTAAATCAATATCGTAAAAAAGTTGGCATAAATACTTGTGTCAGAAAGGCACACTTTTTAGCACAGATTTGTCAAGAAACAAAATTTTATGATTTACAAGAAAAATTCACGTATAGATATTCTGAAAGAATGCGGAAAATTTTCGATTCTTATTTCTCAACATTTGGGGTGTTAGAAAACCAACAGGCAGAAGCAAGAAGATTATCTTCTCTATCATTGAATGAAAGCAATGCACAAGAAGTCGCAAGTGCTATCTATGGTCCTACTCATCCATTAGGAAAAGAACATACCAATCCTAATGATGGATGGCGCTATAGTGGTAAAGGATTTAAACAAATTACATGGAAAGAAAATTACAGAAATATCCAGAAATATTTCAACAAATCAATGAAAATTGATAATGAACCCGATGTTTTATGGCTAGACGATGACAATCCTTACAAATTAAAAAACAATGCAAAAGATGCTATAACTTCTGCCCTGGCCTTTTGGGGATGGAAAAACATAAACGCTGTAACTAATGGAAGTACTGATGATAATGTTGAGTTAGTTACAAAAATTATAAATTCTAAAAAAGAAGGTCTCGAAGAGAGACAGCGTTTTTTTAAGAAGGCGGTAGAAGTTTTGAAAGTAAAAGAGTGTAAGCCCGGGTTAAACCTAGCAATAGATGTTAACCAAACTTATGATAAAAAATATCAGGCAGATTCTAAAACGGCCTATATTAATGTGATACTGCCAAAAGATAGAAAATATCAGGGATTATTAGTCTTTTTTGATAATTCAGGTACATTATTTAGCAGTTATGTTCTAGGGAATGGGACTGGTTCAGATAAGTTTAAAGCGGAAGGAAAAGGCGCTACGCCTAATGGATTATGGAGTACCTGGCATACCCAGACTCATGTTGGTGATGTAAGTTATGGAAATCATGGTTTGATACATATGACAGGTTTAGAGGGTGATGCGCTTACGGCTACTAAAAATGGCAGATCAGGAATTGCCATTCATGCAGGTCATACAGTTGGCTATGATAAGCTTATTAATGATCGAGGAGAATTAATGATTACGTATGGATGTCTAAGGATATACAATGCGGATATAGGAAATTTAGTAAAAAAATATTTAAGTGTAAAAGATGTAAAAGAAATCAAAGTATATGTCGAGGAAGTAGATAATATTAATGAAGTCTACGAATATTATGATATTGAAAGAGATCCTATAGAACGTAAAGAGAAATCTAAAATCAAACAAAAAACACAATAATGAAAAAAATAATTTTATTAGTACTGATACTATGCTTTTCATGTACCAAAAAAGAAAAACATACAGATAAAAACAATATTAATGCTGTTTCACACGCTCCTGAAAACATTTTAAGAGATAGTACCCAGCCAAATTATGAATACAAAGATTTATATAAAATGAGAGCAGATATAGTTAAAGGTTTAAAAAGGAAAGGTTATAAAATACCCCCAACCGATTTTTTTAGGAAGAAGATACAGGAAGTTTCAGGAATAGATATAACAAAAGGAGGATATGATGATCAAGACTTTGCTAAATATAGAACATTAGCATTAGTGATAAGAGATATAAATGTCTTATTGCCATTAGACATAGAGACTTATGCGAAAGTAGATGATAAATACATTGACCACATCATAGATTACAATAATATGGTGATATATGATCAAATTACTGCAGTAATGCTTTTAGACAAGTTTGATCAAGGCTGTAATGTCTATTCCTATATTGCAGGAACCGGATATACTGGAAATGAAAAATTTTTATTGAAAGCATTTGAATGGATAAAAGGAAACGAAATAAAAAGACTGGAAGAACTATTACTTGGCTATACTGGTCAACCGAACATTATACCTAGCGGACCATTTAGATATGAAATGCTAAAAAAAATTCAAAAACTGAATCCTGGTATTATGGGATCTTTTAGCACAACTGATTTTTCAAAATATAAACTTGAAGATAACGAAAAAGATAAGGCATTGGCACACATATTTGATGCTCAAATTAATTGTAAATATGATGATGAAGGAGAATATATTGGAGAATTTGGGGTAGATGGTCCTGCTGAAGATTATTTTAGGTCTCATCCAGAATATTTAAAGGCATTAAAAGAAAATGATTATTATGGTTTAAAAAAACTAAAAGAATATACAACCATTATTTTTGTACCTAAAGATCAAGAAAGATAAAAAAATCTTATGATTTTTTTGATGATACGGTAAATGAATCAGAGTTAGTGATGTCTATTTTAAGAGATGCCAAAACAAAACTCACAAAATATGACTTAATACCGCCAATATGCAGGAAGAAGAGTTAAGGGTCGACGTTATGACTCTGGTACATTCTGATTGTATGGAAGAAAAAAACGGCATCATAACAGTATTGCAAAGCATACAGGAATATAAAGAGAAAGTGGGTAGTGATGGGCTATTAGAACTCCCTTTTACAGCCGAAGAAAAATACCTGACGGATGCAGAAGCAAACCCTGTGCGTTTTAGTATACAAGTAAGCCGAAAAGTAAAAGATCCAAACGATGATAAAAAAGAGGTTTATGTTTTTGAAGATGATCAATTAGCAGAGATGCCTTACCCAAATGCAAGTTTAGTACGAAGTCCTGACATGAAAACCGTAGGCATAAAAGCCATCAAACAAGACGAAACTCCTTTTAGTAAAGAAGAAAAATTAGCCTTGCGAAAACAACTCATCTGTTTTAAAAACACAGCATTGATTGTAGAAAAAGGTATTTTAACCGAGGAAGCTATTGAAAATTGTACTGTTCCTGTAGTGGTAGATTTAGAAATGGCCGAGCTTATAAAAGGGAAAAGCTGTTATTGTAATAAGGATTTAACTGAGGAGGAAGTAAAGGCAATCATTAAAATAATAAAAGGGTCTGAAACTATTTTTGGACATGCAGACTGTACAATAAAAGATAAATCAATTGCGAATTTTACATTAGCATTAAATACAACATTTAGAAAATATAATATAAGTAGTTGTATTCAAAAAATCACTTTTTTAGCCCAATCTTTCCATGAATCTGATAATTTTAATACTGCAGAAGAATATTCGAGCAATCACGATTCTAGTAAAAGTTTTTATAAAGGAAGAGGTTTAATACAAATGACAGGCGTACAAGGTGTGGGTTCTTTACTTTATAATGAACCAGGACCCTACAAAACTTATGCAGAATATGTAGGCAATAAAGAAATAATAAATAAACCGGAATTAATTGCACAAGAATTAACATATGCTGTGGACTCAGCAGGATGGTTATGGTCGAAAATTAAGAAAACTACAACATTCCCTGTTTTGGATAAATTTACAGAAACGCAAAAATCTAATGCTAGATGGAAATCAGAATATTTTAAAGATGGTTTAAAAAAAACATTAAATGAATTAGCTACTGTTATGGAAAATGTAGATGAAGATAAATACTTCTATTTACAATCCAAAATTCTAAACGGTTATTCTATAGATCATAAATTAGAAAAAGATCCGAATGGATGGAGTGATAGAAAAAGTACATTATCTAAATTAAAAACTTGGTTTAAATACGATAAAAATATTTGTAATAGTGGAGGAATAATTCCTGAATTATCTGGTAGGGCGCCGTGGCTTGTTATTGCTATGCAAGAATTTGAAAAATATAAAGGTTTACGAGAGATTGATAGTCCTTTAAAAGAAAAAGTGCATGAGTATTTTAAAGTTTCGTCAACAAGATCTCAAAAAGCTGACGAAACTCCTTGGAATTATACAGACGCATGGTGTGGTGCTTTTTTGGCATGGTGTTTTGAACAAACAGAAGAATTTAAAAAAATTAATACGGCTTACAGTGCTCAGGCATTTGGATGGAAATCAGATAAATGGAGTAAAGGTGAAGATTCAGTACCATTTGTAGGAGCTTTAATTGTTTTTGATTTTTCTCACGTAGCATTAATTGCAGGTGAAAATATTGATGGAACAGCATATGTGTATTTGGGAGGTAATCAAGGAAATGGAGAAAAAAGAACAGGGTATCAAAAAATTATATTAGGATCAGTTCCAAAAAACAGTGCATCTATATTAGGAATTACCAAACCTAAAAAATATATCATAACAGAAGAAGATAAGAAATTTCCTAAATACGATATAAATGCTGAAAATTCAAAAGATAGTTCTAGATAATAATAAAATTAGTTATATGAATATAAAAAGTAAAATTAAGATAACAATGTGTCTCTTTTTAGTTATAAGCGATGTAAGTTGTCAAGAAAAAAAAGACATTGGTTCGACTATTGAAAATGTAAACAACATGAATGATACTATTATAGAAGCAGTTTTAACCAAACAACTTAAGCAAGGAACCTCTCAAACTATTGATGAGGCTAGTGCTGGATTACCTAAAATTCAATTTGGAATAGACGAGTTAGAAGCTACAGTGCAAATAGCCGATGAAATATTAAAATCAAATGGTTTTAAAGAGCTAGATAAAGAAGATTTTAATCAAAAGGTTAAAAATGTTTTTGGAAGAATTATAGATCCTAAATCCAAATCAATTTTTTTGCACGTTAATTTTTTTGATAAGTGTGATAAAGAATTTGTCATGTATAATAATAATGAAATAGATTATAACGGAATATTTATAGAAAAGCAGAGAAAAATAATTCTAAAATTTTATTATATACCTGAACTTATTGATTACCAAAAACAATACTCTAAATTAAATAATATTGAAAACACTAAAATAATAAGAAAATCAAGTATTCATAATTTAGAAATTGAAATTCCTCACTGGAAAGACATTTCTAATTTGAAAGATCAACGGAAAAAAAATATCCAAACACTTGTTGCCCGCAACATGTATTTGTTTAACGACAGTCGCGCCTATTTTAAATGGTTACTCTTAAATGATCAAGATTTTATGCAGAGGTTAGTTACTATTTTTGGTTATTGTGACGATAAAGAATTATTAAAATGGGTAGTAGAAAATACAAAATTTGACAGCAATAATCCAAATGAATTAGACAAGATATTCTGGAATAAAAAATGCGATGGAACTGTAAAATTAAACACTGAAATTTATTCATTATTAGAAGAAATAATTACCCCTAACGATCCTAAATATCTGGAAACTTTAAAAGAATATGTTAATTATCTTTTATATAGCGATACAAGAAATGAACTATCAATAAAAGACAGGGCTAACCTTTTAGCACACCTGGTTTATTTTGGCGAACAATACCGTTATGATAAAGACTACGATGATCAAAGTTTTTTTATGCAGCGTATAGAATTATTAGATTTAGGAGGAGTTTTAAGAAAAGAAATAGAACGTAGTAATTTCTATAATTTGCCTAATTATAAAAATCTCTATAAAAAATCAGAAGAATATCAAGATCAACTTGTCACTGAATATGGAGGGTAGTTAGATCCTGTCGAGTTAATTAGGAGTAGATTATTAGCTAAAATGGATTTTTAAGTTGGTAATGCATTAAAATAATAAAATGAAAATAAAGATAATTGTTGCATGTATATTAATGCCATTATGCATGGCATGTCAAAATAAAAAATCAGATAATCATTCAAATATTGCACAATATGATACGGTTAAAAAAAATAATAGTATGAAAAACTCTTTGGAAAAACAATTAAATAGGGGATATAGGAAATATTTTAATGAGGCGGGTGTTGAAATTTCCCAAGAGACTTTTGATTTATCAGATATTGATATTACTGTTCAAATGGGTAAAAAAATTTTAATATCAAATGGTTACAATTTTATTCCAACGAATAAATTTTATCAAAAAATAAAGGACATATTTGATAGGATTATTGAACCTAATTCAGATAAATCATATTTGTATGTAAATTATTTTGATGACTGTGATAGGAAATTTAATTATTATCCATTCGATGGCACTGACCATAATGGTACATATATCATAAAAAGAGAAAGTTTTATAATAGACTTTTATTTTATTCCTCAGCTAATTGATTATAAAAAAGAATTTCCTGAGGTTATTAAACTTGAAAATAGCATTAATAAAAAATATAAAAACAAAGAAGGAGAGGAAATTACTATAGAATTATGGAAAGAGTTTCCTGATTTATCTAACCAACGTAAAAATAATATTCAAACGTTAGTTGCTCGTAACATGTATTTGTTTAATGATAGTCGAGCTCATTTTAAATGGTTAATACTAAACGATGAATATTTCATGCAAAGTTTAGTAACAACTTTTGGATATTATGAGGATAAAGAATTATTAAAATGGGTCATTGAAAACACAAAATTTGACAAACGCAATCCTAAAGATTTGGATCAGATTTTTTGGAATAAAAATTGTAATGGAACAGTAAAATTAAATTTAGAAATTTTCCCTGTTTTAAAAGAAATTATTAAGCCTAATGGTGTTGATTATTTTGAGGCACTAAAGCAATATGTCATGTATCTTTTGGAAGACAAAGAAAAAAGGAATGAACTCTCAATAGCAGATAGATCAAAACTTTTGGCACATCTTGTTTATTTTGGTGAGCAATATCGTTATGATAAAAACTACAATAATCAAAGCTTTTTTATGCAGCGAATAGCGTTATTCGATTTAGACGAATCTATAGAAAAAGAAATAGAACGTAATAACTTTTATAATTTACTTAATTATAAAAACCTCTATGAAAAATCAGAGGAATATCAAAATGCTCTTGCCGATGAAAATGGGGGGTGAAAAACTAAACTTTTTCACGAAAACCAAATATTAGACATAAAGGAGAAACGTACTTCAAATGATTAAGTCTAGTTTTACAAAAGGTTAAAATTTATAAAGACATAATTTAATTATTGTGAAAAATCATGAAAGGTAGAAATATAAAGATTATAGTAATTGTTTTCATTATTGGAATTTTGATTTACAAAAAAGATCTCATAATTGAATTTTTTGAAACAAACAAACAGCATGAAAAAAATAATTTGAGTAACCAAAATGAGAACCCCATTGAGCCTCCAACAGCTATAGCTTATAAAGAAGTTGCTGGACATGAGGAAGATACTTTAACTGAAGAGCAAAGTGTAGTTAAAGGGATTGAAGATGTATTAGATTACCTTGAACAAGGTGAGAATTTTGAAGAGAAAAGATACTATATACAATCATATCTTGAGAGTTATAATTACAAAGGATTTAATAATTTTTTTTCTGCAAATTTTGTTAATGATCTTAAAAAGGATCCAGATTTAATTATTGGTATTTTTGAGAAACATCATAGTTTGTTTTATAGTTTAATAACTCGTCGTACTTACAAAACATTTGACTTTGATAAAGTTGTTAATGGATTATTAATAAGTTATAACGATATATACTCAAGTCCAGATTATAAAGAAAGATTAGAAGAAATATATAAAATAATGAAATTTCAAAAAGGTCCAGATGATGACGCAAAAAATTTTTATTCAAAAATTGAACCTTTCACTTCAGATGAGTTTTTACTAAATCTTGAGGAAATAAGATTAATTTCTGGAAAACAATTTGCGAATGGAGATATTGTTTGGTTTTATAGTTTTTGGGCAAGAAGATACAATGAGAATAATATTAATCAGGTTTATAAAATTATAAATGACATTAATAACCATTATACTGAGGACAATTAGGCTTGTCTAATCCCTTTTTTGATTATTGAAAAGCTTTGAAGAATGGGGTAGTAGCCAATAAAAATTGTAGTGGTAATGTTTTTATATTCAATATAGTGTAAAAAAAAAGAGAGGTATATAAAATGTTTATGGGCTTTTTTAAATCTATAGCTTTGAAATAAAAAATTAGACAAATTGACAGAGTCCGATAACTATCAAAGTGTAGATAATGCTGAAAAAATGTATAAGGAGAAGTAAAGTCGTTTCAGGTGAAGAAGACGATTATAAAAAATGAAAATATGGAGTAGGTATCCTAAATATTGTTAATTGCCAAAAAAAGAATGAGATCTAATTATTTAAGAATCTTTAAAAATGTATGTAACGTACTTATTTGAGGATAAGGATAAAAGGAATGATCTTTCGCTTCAAGACAGATCAAAATTACTAGTTCATCTTGTTTATTTTGGTAAGTAATATCGTTATGATGAAAAGTATAAAGACAAAAGCTACTTTATGCAACGAATTTGGATGCGAGATATCGACGGTTCTGTTCAAAAAGAAATAATAAGAAATAATTACTACAATTTACCGGATTATAAAAATCTTTTTATAAAATCAGAGGAATATCAAAATACTCTTGCCGATGAAAATGGGGGTAATAAGAATTTTGTGTAGGCATAAGCTTGGATCAACACATATTGTTGTGGGGAAATATTAAAATCTAGATATTTGTATTTTCAAATTATACCCTAATGCAAGATTCTTTTATCGATATCCTTAAGTTGTTACTGCCTGAGATACTAGTAGACTACTTTGAACTTACTTCTTATAAAAAAGAAGAGGAAACACTA
>NZ_JAGFBV010000020.1:0-75363 GCF_017948595.1 Flavobacterium geliluteum
GTCAAATCAAAAACAGTTATAAAACGAAAAACGCTTATAGCGGATTTTTTAAAGTCCTGTTATAAGCGTTTTTTTATTGTCTAAAAAATAAACCTGATCAAAATAAGGGATGTTTTTCAGTGCCCTCCTATTACAAGCCGGCTTTTTGGTGATTTTTATTAAAAAAAGAAAATCGTTTAGATATTCATTTCCGGAATTTCGCCTTCAATAATCAATTCTGCTTCTGTTGAAGCAATAATGTGCTCAACAGAAACACCTGGCGCGCGTTCTAAGAGCTTAAAACCCTTTGCAGTTATTTCCAGAACAGCAAGCTCAGTAACCACCTTTTTCACGCATCCTACACCCGTTAATGGCAAAGTACATTTTTTTAAGATTTTTGATTCTCCGGCTTTATTAACATGCATCATGGCTACGATTATATTTTCGGCAGAAGCCACCAAATCCATCGCTCCTCCCATTCCTTTTACCATTTTGCCTGGAATTTTCCAGTTGGCAATATCACCATTTTCCGAAACTTCCATAGCACCTAAAATAGTCAAATCTACTTTTTGGCTTCGAATCATTCCAAAACTAAAAGCCGAATCAAAAAAACTGGCTCCGGGAAGTGTCGTAATCGTCTGTTTTCCTGCATTAATGATATCTGCGTCTTCTTCTCCTTCGAAAGGGAAAGGCCCCATACCCAAAACACCATTTTCACTCTGAAACTCCACAGCAATATCTTCTCTAACGTAATTCGCAACCAAAGTCGGAATTCCGATGCCTAAGTTGACAAAATACCTGTCTTTTACCTCTTTTGCAATTCGTTTTGCAATATCTTCTTTTGTTAACATATTTTTGAATGTTTCAATTTGGAAATTAGACAATTAGATAGAGCCTTGTGGCATAATCCGATTAATTATCTAATTGTCATATTTTCTAATTATCTAATTCTTTTTACGAACGGTGCGTTGCTCAATACGTTTCTCGAATTTTTCTCCCTGAAAAATACGCTGCACCATAATTCCTGGTATATGGATTTGATTGGGATCTAAAGTGCCAACCGGAACCAATTCTTCGACCTCAGCAATTGTAATTTTTCCTGCACCTGCCATACAAGCATTAAAGTTTCTGGCGGTTCCTTTAAAAATAAGATTACCAGCCTCGTCTCCTTTCCAAGCTTTCACAATAGCAAAATCGGCTTTGAAAGCTTCTTCCATAATGTGCATTTTTCCGTTAAATTCGCGCACTTCTTTTCCTGCCGCCACTTCGGTTCCAAAACCTGCTGGAGTAAAAAAAGCAGGAATTCCAGCCTGTGCGGCGCGAGAACGTTCTGCCAGAGTACCTTGCGGAATTAACTCCACTTCTAGTTCGCCCGACAGCATCTGACGTTCAAACTCGGCATTTTCACCCACGTACGAAGAAATCATCTTCTTGATTTGTCTTTTTTGCAAAAGCAATCCTAAACCAAAATCATCTACACCTGCATTATTAGAAATACAAGTAAGATTCGATATTGATGTTGCTACCAAAGCTGCGATAGTATTTTCTGGAATTCCGCATAAGCCAAAACCGCCAAACATAATCGTCATGTTGCTTTCGATTCCTTTTATTGCTTCCTGAACATTATTTACTTTTTTTGTAATCATATCAAATGGTCTTTATTGACGTATAATTTTGATAAAAATAAAGTTTTTTGATTAAATAATAGTTATTTCATAAAAAAATAATAGTCAAAGCAAAAAAAAGCCTTTTGGATCTTCCAAAATTAAGGAAGAAACAAAAGGCAATACTTTATTTTTATAAAATAAAAACCTACTTAGAAAGAGGTCAATTTACAATTACAGTTCAAATTCGTCTGTACTTTGCTCTGTCTGAGTAGTATCTTTTACGACAGCTGGTCTAACGTAACAATCTACTTTTATGCTCAAACCAGGAGGACGATCGAATGCAGATTTTGAAACCTGAAGCCCTGCGTCAGCATAGCATAATTTCATAAAATAAGCCCAAACCGGCAAAGCAGCTGTTGCTCCCTGACCATACGTCAAGCTTTTAAAACGTGCCGAACGATCTTCGCAACCCACCCAAACACCTGTTACTAGATTTGGAACCATACCCATAAACCAACCATCTGATTGGTTTTGTGTGGTTCCGGTTTTACCCGCAATTGGGTTTTTGAACATGTACGGATATCCTGTCCAGCGATTGTCGCCATTACCACCGCCTTGTGTACGCAAACGCGCACCAGATCCAGTCTCGGTAACACCTTCCATCAATTTAATTACGGCAAAAGCAATATCTTTATTTAGTACATCGTGTGATTCTGGAATTGGCTCATAGATCACCTCGCCACTTTTGTTTTCAATACGACTTAAAAACTGAGGTTTTACATACACTCCCTGATTGGCAAAAGTGCTGTAAGCCGCTACCATATCTTCTACTGTAGCATCTACTGCACCAAGCGCTATTGAAGGTTGAGAAGGAATATCAGACTTGATTCCTAATTTATGCGCCAGTTCTACCACCGCATCAGGACCAGTTCTGTCTATAAGTTTTGCAGAAACCGTATTGATAGAGTTTGCCAAACCTTGCTTTAAAGTTACCATACCACGGTATCTATTATCGGAGTTTCTTGGTTCCCAATCTTCAGTAACATTATGTTTCCCTTTATGAATCATAAACGGACCGTCAAGAATAGAGTCACAAGGCGACATGTTAAGTTGCTCGATTGCAGTTGCGTAAACAATTGGTTTGAAAGTAGAACCTACTTGTCTCGCTCCTTGTCCTACGTGATCGTATTGAAAATATTTATAATTGATTCCGCCTACCCAAGCCTTGATACTACCTGTCTGAGGCTCCATCGCCATTAAACCTGACTGCAGAAAATGTTTGTAATAACGAATAGAATCCAACGGAGTCATCACAGTATCACGTTCTCCTTTCCAGGTAAAGACGCGCATTTTAGTTTTTACTTTAAAAGAAGCTATAATATCTTCTTCACTTTTTTCTAAATCTTTCATCATGGCCCAACGGCTCGAATTTTTCATGGCTTGCATCATGATTCTATCCGTTTCGGCTTTTGTAATATTCAAAAAAGGCGCATTCTTATTGGTTTTCGATTCAATAAAAAATTGTTCCTGAAGATTTTTCATGTGAGCCAAAACAGCCTCTTCGGCGTGCATTTGCATTCTCGAATCTATGGTAGTATAAATTCTCAAACCATCTTTATAAATATCATAATCAGAACCGTCTGGTTTTTTGTTTTCAGCCATCCATTTTTTCATGTAGTCACGCAGATATTCTCTAAAATAAGTTGCCATTCCCTCGCGGTGGCTTTCTAACTTAAATTTTAAGTTTATTGGTAAGGCTTTGTACTTCTCTTTTTGAGACTCCGTAATCATCTTGGCTTTTACCATTTGACCCAGTACTACATCACGACGGTTTTTAACACCAACAGGATTTCGCAAAGGATTATAAAGAGATGAATTATTAAACATTCCAACTAATATTGCCGATTCGTCTATGGTTAAATCTTTAGGCTCTTTAGAAAAATACGTTTGAGCTGCAGAACTTACCCCAACAGCGTAATTTCCGAAATCGTATACATTACAGTACATCGCTAAAATCTCATTTTTGGTATACTGCCTTTCCAGACGAATTGCAATAATCCATTCTTTTATTTTTTGCACTATTCTAAAGGGCAAAAAGCTAGATCCTCCACGATGAAATAATTGTTTTGCTAACTGCTGTGTTAAGGTACTAGCTCCTCCATTGGTCCCCAAGGAAAAAGCAGCTCGCAAAGTTCCGCGTCCATCAATACCCGAATGCTCATAAAAACGAGCATCTTCGGTAGCAACCAAAGCATCTACAAGGTTTTTCGGTAAATCCGAATACTTCAACTGAGACCTATTGGTTTTAAAGTACTTACCGATCACGACTCCATCTGAAGAAATAATTTCGGTAGCCAAATTAGAATCCGGATTTTCTAAATCTTCAAAAGAAGGCATCGAACCAAAAAGTCCCCATGATGCGAACAAGAAAAACGCCAGGAGCGCTAGTAGCCCGTAAACGAAAATTCGCCAAAATTTCTTTTGATAATACTTAATATCTTTAACACTATTTGGTTGATTGTTTTTTGTGGTAGCCATAACTATTTCAAATCTTTTTGTTCTATTCTAAAACCTACATCAGTGATACCCTCTAAAGCCTGAACTCCGGGAATCTTTCCTGATTCTCTAACAGCTTGTTTGATATGTACTTTGTATTTTCCTCTAAACTTTACTCCTTCTTTAAAATATAGTTTACTTTCTTTAATATCCGAGAAACCTTCTCCTAAAAGTGTGCCGTCAGGATTGGCCATTAAATATTCTAAAGTGTCGACTTTTGTAAATCCGTTTGGCGTTTCGATAGCCACAATCAAAAAAAGATTATTGAACGGATAATTGTTATTATCTCTCAAATTTACAAATAAATCATATCTTTTTGTGGAGTCTAAAACGGGCAAATCAAAGGTTACAATACTGTCTTTGTGCCACGCACTTCCAACAGATTTGTACTGATCAAACACTCTTTTTTTATCACAAGAAAAAAGAAGTATCCCTACCAAAAGAAGAATTCCGCTATTTTTTATTCTCATTTTTAGTAATAATTATAGGTTTTCTAGGTTCGCCTTGCTTTTTTTCGTTCGAATTATTGTTGGGTTTGTTCGAATTATTAGGCTTGTTATTATTCGGTTTGTTGGGTTTATTTGGGTTTCCTCCTCCGGCCTTTGGGGCATTGATATTGGTATTTGCCTGAGGTTTCGGGGCGTTGGCCACAATCGCATTTTCTGTTGGTTTGCGTTTGCGATTTGGTTTTTTCTTTCTTTTCGGCTGATCAAAACGAGTTAAACTTTCCTGCCCCATAGCGTTATTAAAATCTTTTTCAGGCTCTAAAGTCACCTCAATAGCAAAATCTTCCAAAGACGAAACTTTGTTTTTTTGCTTATTCTCGGCAATAATTTCTTTTACCTGATCAATTTTTAAAACATGCCAGTTTGCAAAATTATTGGTGTAAGCAAACCACATCAATCCCTTAAAAATATCTTGTTTCTGGCAGATTGCGTCTCCTTTTTCGGTAACCAGCTTGGTATCGTAATCCGGAAAATCTTTCAGGGCATCCATGTACGTATCCAATTCGTAATTCAGGCAGCATTTTAGTTTTCCGCATTGTCCTGCTAATTTTTGAGGATTCAACGAAAGTTGCTGATAGCGTGCCGCCGAAGTATTGACACTTCTAAAATCGGTCAACCAAGTAGAACAGCAAAGTTCTCTTCCGCAAGAACCAATACCTCCTAAACGAGCTGCTTCCTGACGAAAACCCACTTGCTTCATCTCTACCCTTGTGCTAAATTCTTTAGCAAAATCCTTAATCAAAAGTCTAAAATCGACTCTATCATTGGCGGTGTAATAAAACGTAGCTTTCGAACCATCGCCTTGAAATTCGATATCCGAAATTTTCATTTCCAGCTTGTGCTGAATGGCCAATTCTCGGGCACGAACTTTCATTGGTTCCTCGCGTTCACGCGCTGCAGACCAAATATCAATATCTTTTTGAGATGCTTTTCTATAAATTTTAGGTACTTCATTACTCTCGTGATTGACCCCTTTTTTCTTCATTTGAATTTTTACCAATTCGCCTGTCAAAGTTACGATCCCGATATCGTGTCCCGGTGAAGCAACAGTAGCCACAATATCACCAATACTTAACGTTAATTTTTCTGAATTTCTAAAAAATTCTTTGCGTCCGTTCTTAAAACGCACCTCAACACAATCAAAAATAGCCTCTCCATTAGACGGACTCATGTTTGAAAGCCAGTCAAAAACTGTTAATTTATTGCAGCTATCGGTGCCGCAAGTCCCATTATTTTTACAACCTTTTGGTGCGCCACCATCTGAGGTTGAACAACTTGTACATGCCATAATTTTATATGTAGTGTTGCAAAAGTGCAACTTAAGTTCATAAACGTTTGATCGGTAAAGATAGTATTTTTTTTAGTTTGCTTTTTATCGATTAAAACTAAAGGGTTGTTAAATAAAAAAACCTATTCTGTTTGACACAAAATAGGTTTTTAGATGTTTTTTAAATCTGTTATTTTAGTTTTTTTATTTGTTTATCAAAATCAGAAATTATTTTTTGTGTTTTATTAAAAACCTCGTAAGCTTTAATTGCTTTTTTGTCAGCTTGCAGTTTAGAAATTTTTCCTTTTCCTTCTATTATTTTATAATCATTAAAAGATAAAAACTTATTAACGCTTGCAGCCAATTGTTCCATTGTAAAAGTGTTTTCACGCTCTATCAATCCTTCTATATAATCGAAATATCCAATTACAGTGCGCTCCAGTTGTTTAATTTCTTTTTCCTGCAAATAATTTTTAGCAACAATTACATCCGATTTCAAAATTCTTCCATTTGGACTATTTTTCCAAGTAGTCAATCCCATATTTTCTTTTTTGGCATTCGCGGTTTCAAGTATTATCTCGGCCGCTGTTTTACCTGTTATGGCATAATGAAATTTATTTTGAATTGTAGCATAAAAGTTTTTAGTTATTTCGGCATTGCTATTATAGTCGATGCTGCATTCGGCAAAAATATCTGTGATTTGCTGATAAATTCTCCTTTCACTCGCCCGAATCGAGCGAACCCTTTGCAATAATTCTTTAAAATAATCTTTGCCAAAAATAGCCTGAACTTGTTTTAAACGATTGTCATCTAAAACGAAGCCTTTTATAATATATTCTTTTAAGGTTTGAGTTGCCCAAATACGAAACTGTGTGGCTTTGGTTGAGTTTACTCTATAACCAACAGAAATGATGGCATCGAGACTATAGTGTTTTACCTTGTATTTTTTACCGTCTGAAGCAGTTGTCGAGAAAACCTCGGTAACTGAATTTTCTTCTAATTCATTACTTTCAAAAATATTTTTTAAATGTAATGAAATATTATCTGTGCTACAATCAAATAATAATGCCATTGCTTTTTGTGAAAGCCACACCGACTCATTTTGTAACAAAACATCAACGCGTATTTCACCGCTTGGTGCAGTGTACAACACAAACTTTTTTAAATCATCCTCCATAATTACTTTCTCTCTGTTACGATTATCGTATTCAACTTAACAGGTGAGTACTTTGACAAAAATAACGATTGTTGGGCAAAAACCGCTGTTTTAAAACTGTATCAGCATTTGTTTTTTAAATTTTAACTGCTTCCAAAATCTTTACAGGCAAAAAGAACAACTATATACTTTTTCAAGCTTAGTGAATGATATTCGTAAAAAAAACCTATTCTGTTTGACACAAAATAGGTTTTCTTTAAATGAAAATTTTAGAAAAATTTATCCTAAAATCTTATAAATTTTATCAGACAACCTGATTCTGAAAGGAACTTCAAAAGTAACTTTATTGCCTGCTTTTGCTATTGTGTTTTCGGCTCCGTCGACAATCATTTTGTCTAAAACCAATTCCTGATTACCTGTAGTTGGTCCAGAAATTAAGATGGTATCACCAATGTTTAGCTCTTGATTTTCTATCGTAAACTGTCCTACTTGTGCTTTTACGTAGTAATGTTCTGCTTTTCCAAGCAATACTTTTTTTACTTTTACTTTCTGACGAATATCAACTTGCTTCTCGGCTGCTGCCAAAGCTGTATCGGCCAATTCTCCAGAATGTTTGAATTTTAAATTTTCTGATTTTCCTTTTCTAAAAACTTTGTTCCCAACCTGTTTTCCAGTTCTTAACCGCACCTGATCTACCAACGGCATGTGTATGATTTCTAAACATTCGGTAGAACAGCAATTTTCCATTGCCGCTTTACATTCATCACATTGAATAAACAACAAATGGCATCCGTCATTTTCGCAATTGGTATGGTTGTCGCAGGGTTTTCCGCATTGGTGACATTGCGAAATAATATCTTCTGTGATTCTTTCGCCAAGACGATTATCGAATACAAAGTTTTTCCCGATGAACTTGCTTTCCAGACCTTCTTCTTTTAGCTGTTTGGCATAATTGATGATTCCGCCTTCTAACTGAAAAACATTTTTGAAACCCTGGTGTTTAAAATAAGCACTTGCTTTCTCGCAACGAATTCCGCCTGTGCAATACATGACCAGATTTTTGTCTTCTTTATGGTTTTGAAGCTGTTCGTTGATTATGGGCAAACTTTCTCTAAAAGTTTCGACATCCGGCGTGATGGCGTTTTTAAAATGCCCTACTTCGCTCTCGTAATGATTTCTAAAATCGACTACAATCGTGTTTGGATCTTCGAGAATTTCATTGAATTCCTTGGCTTTCAGATGAACGCCTATATCGGTTACATCAAAAGTCTCATCGTTTAAACCATCTGCAACAATTTTATCACGGACTTTAATCGTTAATTTTAAAAAGGAGTGATCATCATGTTCTATCGCTTCATTCAAACGGATGCCTTTCATAAAATCGTATGTTTCGAGAGTTCCTCTAAAAGCTTCTAAATTGTCGGCAGGAATACTCATCTGAGCATTTATGCCTTCATGGGCAACATAAATTCGGCCTAAAGCATCAAGTTTGTTCCAGGCGATAAATAAATCATCGCGAAATTTTTTGGGATCTTGAATTTTGGCATACGCATAGAAAGACAACGTGAGTCGTTGTTTACCGGCATCATCGATCATGATGGCTCTTTCTTCTGCGCTTAAAGTGTTGTACAGTTGCATGCTATAAACAGTTTTTAAGTTTAGAAATTATTTTTTTGTGCTGCAAAAGTAGCAAAAAAGGTTCGAAGTTGCAAAGACTTCTTCTAAGCGGTTAAGATTCTGAGTAGCTAAGGCGCTAAGGTTTTTAGGATTCATTGTAAAGACTAAAGTTCTTAAGAATTTTGATTTTTAGCCCAGATGGAAGCGGCATCCTTTTGTGCCGGGGTTCGGCACAAAAGATATAGCGGACAGCTGGATTGGCTTCAAACAAAAAAAACTGCCTAAATAAATAGACAGTCTTGTATAACTTAGAACCTTAGCTACTCAGAACCTCAGCACCTAAAAAAATTAACAATACTCATTAAACGCATCTTGCAAATTCTCAGCGATTAATTCAGCTGGACGACCTTCGATGTGGTGACGTTCTAGCATGTGAACCAATTCTCCGTTTTTAAACAAAGCCATAGAAGGGGATGATGGAGGAAAAGGAAACATGTGTTGTCTTGCAGCATCTACCGCTTCTTTGTCAACACCCGCAAAAACCGTGATTAAGTGATCTGGTTTTTTTGCTCCATCCAAACTCATTTTTGCTCCCGGACGTGCATTTCTTGCAGCACAACCACAAACAGAATTCACAACAACTAGCGTGGTACCTTCAGCTTTGATTGCATTATCTACAGCTTCTGCACTATGTAAATCTTGAAAACCAGCTGCTGTTAACTCAGCCTCCATTGGTTTTACCATTTCTTGTGGATACATATTTTTATCTTTTAAATTTTACTTTTTGACTTGCAAAGTTACAAAGTTTACTCGCAACAACTTAATTTGAAGTATAAAGTTTTGTTATAGTTCCATTGATATATACTCTTTACGAAATATTCAACAAAGATAGACCTTGAATTATCATTCCGACTGAGGAGGAATCTCAACAAGTAACTCATCACAGAAATTTATCAATCTTTGTAGAACTTCTCACGGAGATTCCTCCTCCATCGGAATGACATACCAGGCCCAAAACTATTTCAAGATCTGCTTGAAAAATTTTTATTTAAATAAAACCCGAAACAAAGCTTTTATAAACGGCATTTTCGGGCATTTTAAAATTACTTTCAGATCTTCCCATAAACTGGTTTCTTCGTCTAGAAATTTAAAAATTAGACTTGGATTTCCTTTTTTAAATAATGAAGAAAAAATAAGGCTTCCCAACTCATTATGACGGTACAAAACATCCAAAAGCAATAAATCATAATACCAAAATTTGTTTTTTTTATGAAAATCAGACATTTTAAGTGATCCTGATGGCATTAGAAGCGAGGCCGAAGGAGCTAAAAACGCCACCAATTGAGATGATTTTTTTTCTGAATTTTTAAAAGTATAACCCGTACTGGCTTTTGTCCATCCGCCAGCAGTTCCTATATTTAATACTCTTTTGGTGTTTTTTTTCCAAAACGGATAGCAGGTCATCGGAATACTGCCTTGTTCTTTTTCTGTAATTTCAAAATGATCGGCACCTAAATTTTTTAAGTATATCTGAATTTCATTTTCGTATTCCTCTTTCGAAAGCAAATTTTCAGAAAATAACGTATATTCAACCAAAGCTTCGGTTTTTGAAGCGGGTAAAACATACATAAACCGCGTATTGCCTCTTTGTTCTACAGAAAAATCCATAAAAGTGGCCTGTTCCGGATCAAAAATTTCCTTCTCAGATTTTACAAACCATCCCACAAAATGTTGCTGCAAAACAGGATATTTTGTGTGATTGGCGACAAACTCTTTGGTGTAAATACTATTAAACAAATAATCACAAGTATATCTGTTTTCTTCTGTTCCGACAAAAACATGATTCTCTAATTCATTAATATCAGTCACTTTTTCGCGCAAAAAAACTACATTTTCTTGCTTTGAAAGAGCTTCAAAAACAAAATTGTAAAAATCCAATCCTCGAATTTGATTGTATTGATAAGGTTTTAAATCCAAATCAGATCTAAAATTTTCATTGGCAAACAAAGCCGAATCCCAATTCTTTAAAACAATCGAATTCCAAACTGTAGCATTTTCATTCCAGAAACACCAGGTTCTGTCGTTGGTTTCCTTTAGATTTTCATCTAATAATGCAATTGATTTATGAGAAAAACTGCCCGATTGCACCATTTTGTAAACAGTCATCAAAGCGGCCAAACCTGTTCCGGTAAAGATGTAATCGTAATGTTTGATTTGCGAAGAATTCATTTTCAAAAATAAGAAATTTTATTCTTTCAATTTTCCTAAAAGAAATTTAAAATCGCTTGCGCTAATAAAATTATGATACTGCAGAATGATCTCGTTTTTATCGTTCATGACACATAAAGCAGGATAGACAAGCTGTTTGTCAGCGGCTGCTAACTGAATAGCGAGTTCGTGAACGCCAACATTATTCCCCGAAGGTTTGTAATAAAAAGTATGATTATTGAACGTAATGTTGCGTTTTTCTTCTGCATTGAAATCTATGAAATAAAACTCCGAATTCAGTCTTTCACTGATTTCCTGATTTTTGAAGGTCGTATTCTTCATTCGTTGACAAAACTGGCACCAATCGGTGTGAATAAACACGATAATTTTTCGCTTTTGAATATGTTGCAAACTATCAATCGCTTCAAAGGTTCTACTTTTTAGCTGACAGAAAGCTGTTGAAGTTATTCCAAAAAAGAATAAAATTAGAAATAGCTTTTTCATTTGTTTAAAATTATTTTGCCACCGATTTTAGTGATTTTAATGATTATAAAAAAAATGTTAAATCTGCGTGCTAATTATTTAATTCGTTTGAGATTCCTAAGAAATCTCAAACTGATGTAAAATCTTTTTCAATCCTTTAAATCTGTGACAAAAAATTACCTCAAAGTATATCGCAATCCAAAAAACCCTCGAATCGTTTGATTTTGCCCGTACACATACGTCGTATCAAATGTTAAACCATAAGGATTTTCAGGCGTTACCATTACTTTTCCAGCAGCATCGTATTGCACATTTTTATCGAAAGGATCATTGGCTCTCGAAATCAAAAACGGATTATTTTGCTTTGGAGTAAAGTTTAGCAAATTTTTGATTCCGCCGTAAAATTCAAAATCTTTCCAACCCAAATATGTCAACTGAATGTTCTGGATACTGTACCAGGGCGATTTCGGGCTTCTCGGATCGTATTCGTTCAACAAAGGGAGTTTCATCGGGCTGTAAACATTTCCGGTATAATCTAAAAGCAAATTCCACGGTTCAATTCTATAAGAAACACTCCAGGTTCCGGTAAAATTTTCTGTTAAAAAAGGTCTTTCCGAAATTCCGTTTTCAACATTTTTATTGTCTAAAAGAGTTGCTCCGACAATCATCTTCAAACCTGCCGGAAAATTAACATCTACATTTGTGCTAATTCCTTGGCTAATAGCGTGACCATTGATGTTATCATATATAATTTTGTTGGGATCGGCCTCGTAATCCGAAATAATTTTATTGCTAAATCGAGTATAAAAAGCCGTAGTTTCAATTCCGATAAAAGTGCCGTTCTCGAAGTTTATTTTCTGAATGTAATTTAGATTAACGTTGATAGATTGTTCTGGCTTCAGATCATTCTCAATCACTACATCGCGAGAGCCAGTAAGGGCTGCGTGGTCTTCTGTAAATAAATTGACAACCCGAAAACCAGTTCCGGCATTCAACCTAAAAATCGCATTGTCGTTCTTTTTCCATCGATAAGCGACTCTCGGCGTGTAAATCGAACCATGAATTGAATTATAATCATAGCGCATTCCGAGTAAAACCTGATTTTTAGGATTGATGGTAATTTCATCCTGAACAAAAATCCCGGGCAGCCAGGTATTTTCGGCTTCTTTTGTGGCAGTTGTATTGTCGTTGTAATACGAATATCGATTGGCAATTCCGGCAAGGAAATCATTTTGACCAATCTTTTTATCCCAAGTCAATTGCAAAAAACCAATTTTCTGATTGGCGATATACGATGTAGTTCCGTAGCGACTATCCTGATAATGCACATTTCCAGAGAAAGAAAGCATCAATTTTTCTTCAAACGGCAATTGATATGTTCCGATCAACTCGCCACGTTTGGTATAAATACTTTCGCCGTAAATTTCATCGCCTCCGCGAAATTTTTTCTCCCAATGTACATCGCCACCCCAGCGATCCTCATACATTCCCCGCGCTGCAATGGTAAAAAGGCGACTGTTTTCTCTTGCAAAACTCCATTTATTAAAAACCGAAATTCGTTCAGATAAAGTAACATCTGTAAAATTATCCTTGTCTTTATCGACAACCTGATCGTAGTTAAAGTAGTTCAAACCCAACAAAGTCGTTGCTTTTTTTCCAATATTAAATTTCATCCCCAGATCAAGATTACTTTCAAAATAAGTAGTTGTAAAATAATCTGCCGAAAAAATGGGCGCATTGACAGGGTTTTTGGTAATAATATTAATCAATCCGCCAACCGCCTCGCTGCCGTACAAAGAAGAAGCAGGGCCTTTGACGATTTCGATCCGTTCGACCAAAGAATTCGGAATTCCCGACAAGCCGTACACCGTAGAAAGACTGCTCACAATGGGCATTCCATCAATCAAAACCAAGGTATATGGGCCTTCTAGACCATTTATATGAATATCGCCTGTATTGCAGACGCCACAATTAAGTTGTGGCCGCACGCCATTTATGTTTTGAAGCGCTTCGTAAATACTGGCCGTTGGATTTTTTTTGAAAAAAACTGGCGAATACACCTCTACCGGAACAGCACTTTCTAACCTTTTTACAGCTTTTAAAGTTCCCGAAACCACGACTTCGTTAAGTTGATTTTGATTATCCTTCAATTCAAATTCTAAAGAATCACTTGATGAAGAAACCTCAATTTTCTTTTTTAAAGTTTGAAAACCCACTTTTGAAACTTGAACAGCATAATTGCCAACAGGCACATTTTCGATTAAAAAATAGCCCAAACTATCCGTAACCACTTCAAGATTGGTGTTTTGTAAATGCACATTTGCCATGTAAACTTTCTTCCCTTCAGACGATACAAAACCCGTAATTGTAGCTCTTTCTTGTGCAAAAGAAAATTGTAAACCAAACAATATCAATAACCAAATTGATTTTTTTATTTTCATAAAATTAAATTTAGACAAAGCTAAAAATTAAATTCGATAAATAAAATTTTTGATGATAAAAATTCACATTCCATTATATTTCAGTCAACTAAATCAAAAGTGCTACTTCATAAATTCTTCGTCAATGAGCTCTTTATTGATCATTGCTCCCGCTAAAGAACCTGACGAAACTGCCATCGCCACGGCTCTCGCCGGATAACAATTATCGCCACTTGCAAACACTCCGCGAAGAGTGGTTTTTTGTAAATGATCTACTTTTAGCAGTCCTTGCTCTGTCAATTCGCAGCCAAGAACGGAAGGTAAAAGACAATGTTGCTCAAAAGGAGGTCTGTGATACACGGCTTTAACACTTATTTTTTCTCTGTTTTTAAAGACGATACAACTGATATTACCTTTTTCGTGTTCAAAAGATTCAATTTCATCTTCGATAATTGCAACTTTATTTTTGGCAAGAATTTGTATTTGTTCTGCTGTCAAAGTAGCTTTTCCGTTGGTACACAATCGTAACTCTTTTGTCCAGTTGGCTATTAGTTTTGCATATTCAAAACCAGCTTCGCCATTTGCTATTATAGCTGTTTTTTCAGACTTCACTTCGTAACCATGACAATACGGGCAATGAATTACAGAAATCCCCCAGCACTCATCAAACCCTTCGATTTTGGGAAGCAAGTCTTTTACCCCTGTGGCAAACAATAGTTTTTTGGCATAAAAAACCGCTCCTGATGCTGTGGTGATTTCAAATCCGTTCTCTGTTACGATGGCCTTTGTGGCAAGCCCATTATAAAACTGAACAGTTTTGTAAAGTGCAACTTGTATTTTGGCTTTCGCCGAAATTACATTGGGTTTCTGACCATCGTGAGTAATAAAATTGTGCGAATGCGGCGTTTGTCTGTTACAAGCCAAACCGCTATCAATGACCAAAACTTGTCGCAAGGAACGACCTAAAGCCATCGCAGCAGAAAGCCCGCTATAACTGCCGCCGATTATAATAACTTCAAAATGTTTACTTTGTATCATGTTTTTTTTCTTTATTTAATGGAGAAAATAGATTACTATGTGATTTATAGTTTAAAAAATGTCCTATGATCATTCCGATTCCTCCCCAATAAATAAGTTTTAGATGCACGTCAAAAAAAATTTCATACAAAATACTAATCAATATTGCAGTCATCGAAATAATCAGGATAGTAGCAACCAAAAGATTTGATTTTTTAATACTTTTGAGTATTGCAAACAAACCAATTGCGGCACAAACCAAATCAATAAATGGATTGTGCGTTAGTCCCAAAGGCAGCATACTAAGAAGTGGAAAAATAAGACAGTGTACCAAGCAAATGGTTGCACTCGAAATTCCTAAAAGATCATAAATAGGTACTACAGTTTTTCTCATTTTTAGTATATTTGATTAATGCAATTTTGTTGCAAATATAGAAGTTTTTTATTAATTGCAACTTTGTTGCGTTATATAATTTGAAAAAATATAAATGAAGATTACAAGAAACACCGTAGCAAAGACAGCCGTTCTAGAGATTTTTGGGAATTCAACAACGGCGCTTTCGCATACCGAAATTCAGAAGCAGCTGAACGAAGTTTGTGATCGCGTAACGACTTACAGAATACTTGACAGACTAATACAAGACGATATTATTCATAAAATAGTAGATCTTGACGGAACTGTAAAATACGCGAAATGCCGTCATGAGCATCGCGTACACATTCATAATCATGCCCATTTTAGTTGCGAAAATTGTCATGAAATAACATGCTTAGAAAATGTAAAACCGAGTTACCTTATTCCGCATAGCTATAAAGTAAAAGACATTAACTTTACGCTTTCAGGTTTGTGCCCAAAATGCTCATCCTAACAACATTTAGACTAGTCTAAAAATTTTATTAAACGAATACTATTTTTCTATATATTTGTTAAAACAATATTTTTACAATGACTAAATCTTTAGAAGAAGTTAACCAATCGGTTGCTACAGAGCATAAAAAAAAGGGATTCAGAAAAATATTAGCCTTTTTAGGACCCGCCTACTTAGTCAGTGTGGGTTACATGGATCCGGGAAACTGGGCCACAGATATTGCCGGCGGCAGTCAGTTTGGGTATTCTTTGCTTTGGGTTTTGCTAATGAGCAACTTGATGGCGCTTTTGCTTCAAAGTTTGAGTGCACGTCTCGGAATCGTTACCCAACGTGACTTGGCACAGGCATCGAGAGAGACCTATTCTAAGTTTATCAACTATATTTTATACTTTTTGGCCGAAATCGCCATTGCAGCCTGCGACTTGGCCGAAGTTTTAGGAATGGCGATCGGAATCAACTTATTGTTTGATATTCCGCTTATCGAAGGCGTTTTGATCACCGTTTTAGACACTTTTTTATTGTTGTTTTTAATTAATAAAGGCATCCGAAAAATGGAGGCATTTATCATTGTACTCGTTGCCATCATTGGGTTTTCTTTTATTTTTGAAATGATTTTTGCAGAGCCGGAAATAGACAAAGTAATTTACGGATTGATTCCGTCGATCCCGAGTTCGGCTGCTTTGTACATCGCGATCGGCATCATCGGTGCGACCGTAATGCCACACAACTTGTACCTACATTCTTCTTTGGTACAAACCCGAAAATTCGACAGGACTCCGGCGGGAATCAAACAAGCCTTAAAATACAATTTTATTGATTCTACCATTGCCCTAAATCTTGCTTTTTTTGTCAACGCTGCTATTCTAATTTTAGCAGCAGCCACATTTTACAAAAATGGCATGTTTGAAGTTGCCGAAATTCAGGACGCGCATCAGTTTCTGGAACCTTTATTAGGCACCAAATGGGCACCTATTTTATTTGCCGTAGCTTTAATCGCGGCAGGACAAAGCTCAACCATAACGGGAACACTGGCAGGACAAATTGTAATGGAAGGCTATTTGAATTTAAGAATTCAACCTTGGGTACGACGCATCATTACCCGCTTGATCGCTATTGTCCCAGCGGTGGTCGTAATCATGATTTATGGCGAAAGCGTAACCGGTAAATTATTGATTTTAAGCCAAGTAATCCTGAGTTTACAATTGGGTTTTGCGATTATTCCGTTGATACATTTTGTGAGCGACAAAACCAAAATGAAAGGTTTTCATATCTCCAGAACTACTCAATTTGCCGCCTGGACTATTGCTTTGATCATTGTTTCGCTCAATGCAAAATTGGTTTATGACGAGATTAATTCCTGGTTAGAAAGCTCCAGTAATTCTCTAATTCTTTGGTTTACGGTTGTCCCGCTGGCATTTGGATTTTTAGGATTGTTGCTTTATATCGTTTTTAAACCTTTTATTGCTAGGGCAAAGTCGAATATCGAAAACCATTCACCTCATCATTTACAGTTAAATTTTACTTCGAAAGAAGTTTATACCAAGAAAAACATCGCTATTTCTGTCGATTTTTCTAATGCTGATGAAGCTGCGCTCAACAACGCCTTCGAATTGGGCGGAATCGAGGCGCAATACACTTTAATTCATATTGTAGAAACCGTTGGTGCATTAATTTACGGAGGCCATGTTGACGACCACGAAACCACTATTGACGAAAAATTATTATTAGAATATAAAGAAATACTTTCTCAAAAAGGCTTTAAGATCGAAACCGAACTTGGCTTTGGAAAACCTAACAGCGTGATTCCGAAAATAATAAACCAAGGCAATTTTGATATTTTAGTGATGGGAACCCACGGCCACACAGGCTTAAAAGACCTTTTATTTGGCACCACAGTTGACAAATTGAGACATAAAATTTCGATACCTTTGTTAATTGTTAAATAAAAGTTGCTAAGGCACTGAGCAACTAAGGTTCTAAGGTTTTCTTTAGCATCTTTACACTCAGAACCTCAGCAACTAAGAACCTTACAACCTCAAGAAATGACTTTCTCAGAAGAAAACTATCTTAAAGCGATTTACCACCTTACGGCTTCGTCTGATACCGAAGTAAGCACCAATGCCATTGCCGAAATGATGGAAACCAAAGCGTCGTCTGTTACAGATATGCTTAAAAAATTATCCGAAAAAGATTTGATTAACTACAAAAAGTACCAAGGCGTTTCTTTGACGGAAAACGGAAGATTGGCGGCAAAAATGATCGTGAGAAAACATCGTTTATGGGAAGTTTTCTTGGTCGAAAAACTGAATTTTACTTGGGATGAAGTTCACGACATTGCAGAACAGTTAGAACACATCAAATCGGAGCAATTGATCAATCGTTTGGATGATTTTTTAGGAAATCCGACAGAAGACCCGCATGGTGACCCGATTCCCGATGCCAACGGACGTATTGTAAAAGTTGAAAAACAATTGCTTTCTGAACTTACCGAGAATCAAACTGGGGTTTGTGTGGGTGTAAAAGATACTTCCTCGGAGTTTTTGAAATACTTAGACAAACAAGAGATTGCTTTGGGTTCCCGAATTGTATTTCTATCGAAAGAAACCTTCGATTTATCGGTAAAAATTAGCGTAGATGGCAGAGAATTGTCTATTTCGAACAAAATTGCTTCAAATTTATTCGTGAAATTGGTTTAAATCATGGATATCGATGTGTTTTTATATATAGTTTTCTCAGTCACTTTTTTTGGGATTGTTATTACTCAGGAGAAATCATTACATAATAAAAAGACTTTTTTAAAGCTCTTTCTATTTTCTGCTTTTCTCATCTTAATTGGAATTATATTTCTTTACGATAAAAATCAAAAAAATCAAAAACTAAGCTATTTTGGCTCTCAAATGACCTTTATCTTTTTATATCTTTATAAATTCGTAAGTTTAATTTATTATCCGATTTTTCTAAGACAACCCGAAATTTCTAAAAGTCCAAAACATAAAATTGACATTATCCCTACTTTAATTGTTTTTACAGGAACAATCAGTTTGCCTTTTATCGTTGACACTTATATTACCCAGCAATTTTTTTAGACAATCCCCTTCTCTACCATTTCGAGCATGACCGTCGAAGCATTTTTAAACGTTGGTGGCTGCTCGATAATACTGCCTGCGTTTTTCTTGTTGACTTTGAAAGTCAGGTCATTATCGGTGGTGAATAAAAGTGCTGTCAGGAACGGATTCTTGATGTAGGTTCCCAACACCATCAAAGCTTCGTCTAAAGTATGAATGCTTTCGATTTCTTCGGTTTTGTAGCGCGTTGTTAGTGAGATTGAAAAGGTATTATCTTCGTTTAAAACCAAACGAAAATAGATGTTTTTGATTTCGGTGTCACCAATAGTTTTGGCGAGTGTAAGTTTGGCAAAAGTGCCGCTTTGAATACTTTCTTTAACGCGTTGGCAAAAGAGAGCAAATATAGGTTCGTAAGACATGATGTTTTGCGAGTCGAAAAACGACTAATTTACTGTTTATCTAATTTTTATATTATTGAATATAAAGTTTTACTTTCCGGTAAATTCGGCTTTTCTTTTTTCTAAAAAAGCAGTAGTTCCTTCTTTAAAATCCTGAGTTCCGAAACATTTTCCGAATGATTTGATTTCGGTTTCAAAACCATCTTTCCCGTCTTTGTAATTGGCATTTATCGCTTTTATCGCTTTGTTGATAGCATAAGGCGCATTTTTAATGATTTTTTGAGCGATTCCGGAAGTAAACGCCAAAAGTTCTGCTTGTGGCACCACATGATTGACCAAACCGTATTGTTTTGCTTCTTCGGCGGTAATCATGGCTGCGGTCATAATCATCTCCATCGCGCGGCCTTTACCCACCAATTGTGGCAAACGCTGTGTTCCTCCGTAACCCGGGATTAATCCTAGAGAAACTTCTGGAAGCCCCATTTTGGCATTGTCAGATGCAATTCTAAAATGACACGACATGGCCAACTCCAGTCCACCTCCCAATGCAAAACCGTTTACGGCTGCAATGACTGGTTTCTTTAAATTTTCTATCAGATCGAATAAAGATTCTTGACCTTCAGCGGCCAATTGAGCCCCTTCGACAATAGTATAATTTGCAAATTCTGAAATATCAGCGCCTGCTACAAACGCTTTTTCGCCAGTTCCTGTCAAAACAATAACACGAACGTCCTCATTTTTAGCTAATATTTGAATCGCTTTGCTCAGGTCATTAATAGTTGCTTTGTTTAAGGCATTAAGTTTTGTGGGACGATTAATGGTTACGGTGGCTATTTTTTCTTCGATAGCTATTAAAAGATTTTCGTAGTTCATGATAATGGTTTTATGCGTTTGTAATGGGTAGGGAAACCGTAAAAGTAGTTCCTTTTCCGTAAGTTGATTCAAAGGTAATTGTTCCTTTATAATTTTCGATGATGTTTTTGATAATTCCGAGTCCTAAACCCATTCCGCTGGTTTTGGTTGTGAATTTTGGTTCAAAAATGCGACCAATATCTTGCTTCTGGATTCCAATTCCGTTGTCTTTTACAGCAATTTCAACATTATTATTGCGTCTTTTTACGGTCACGACAATTGATTTATGAAATTGGCTTTCCGGAATTGCCTGTGTGGCATTTTTAACCAAGTTGGTAATCACACGAATCAGTTGCGTACGATCCATTTTAGAAATAATTTCTTCTTCCTGACTTTCAAAAACAATATAATCTTCATTAAAAATATCCAAAGAAAGTTCTACAACTTCGACCACATTTAAGGTCTCGTTTTGCTGCGCTGGCATAGAAGCAAAATTAGAAAACGCCGAAGCCACTGCGCTCATCGTATCAATTTGCTGAATTAAGGTTTCGGAGTAATCATTCATTTTTTGCTTTACATCCGGCAAAGTGGGGTCAAACTTGCGTTGAAAACTCTGTACCGTCAAGCGCATTGGAGTAAGCGGGTTTTTAATCTCGTGCGCAACCTGTTTTGCCATTTCGCGCCAAGCTTCTTCGCGCTCGCTTTGTGCCAATTTGATCGCACTGGTCTCTAACTTATCGACCATTCCGTTGTAGGCTTTTATCAAAAAGTTGACTTCTTTACTATTGGCTTCCAAAACAATTTTTTCGTTTTTCTGGTCTAAATTCGTTTCTTCCAATCGGTCTGAAATCGTTTTTAACGATTTTGTGATGTAAGTAGATAAAAAATACGCCAAAGCAAAAGCAACTACCAACATAAAAGAGTAAACTTGACTCAAACGAATTAAAAAAGTGTTCAATTCATTATCATAATAACCATCGTCCTCAAGATAAGGCAGGTTTAAGACTCCCAAAGGTTTGAATTTCTCGTCTTTTATCAAACTGTAGGACGAGCGATTTTTAACTCCGTCAATGGTTTTAATATCTACAAAACGCTTTTCGATAGACGAACGAACCAATTTTAGGATATATTCGGGAATGGGCGGCGCGACTTTATCAACGGCGAAAGACTCCTTAGACGATTTTAGTAATTTTCCGTTAAGGCTGTAAATATTAATTTCGATATTGTGAATTTGCGCTAATTCGTGGATTTTATCTTTGAAAATTAAATCTAAATTCCCCGTTTTCAGCGGATAAGTGGTAGTTGATAGCACGTAATTAATGTGTTCTTTTACGGCATTTTCTTTGCGCTCTAAACGTTCCTGATGGTATTCTTTGGCTTCATTTTTAAATTGAATAATCGAAATAGAAGCCATTAAAAAAGAAGCCACAACAATCAATACAATCATCGAAAGGAAAATCCTAACACGAAGCGAAAGCATCGACATTTTGAAGTTGTTGAACATAGGTGTTGTTTTTTTAGCTTCAGGTTTCAGGTTGCTGATCGCGACAACAACCTAAAACTTTAAACCTGAAACTTTAAACTATTTTTTCTCGCGTATTCTTTTATAAAATTGAAATCCTAGCATCAGTAGAACCGAGAACAAAATGATTCCGATTACGCCATAAATCCAATTGAAGGCATTTTTTAGAACAACCAAAAAAACCACTGCAAAAAGTATAATGGTAGCTCCTTCATTCCATAAACGCATAAAATTAGTAGAATATTTCACTTCATTGTTTTGAAGCTGTTTAAAAATCTGATGGCATTTTAAGTGATACAAATATAATAAAAACACGAAACACAATTTTACGTGCATCCAAGGCATTTTGAGCCAAGCGTTTCCCAAATCGGTAAAAAACAACATCCAAAAAGCAAAAATACTGGCTAAAATTGCCGAAGGCCAAGTGATAATATACCACAAACGATACGACATAATTTTGAATTGCGATTGCAAAATTTCCTTTTCAGGAGATGGTTTAGCGTTGGCCTCAATTTGATACACAAACAGACGCACTATATTAAACAATCCCACAAACCAGGTTAATACGAAGATAATATGTAATGCTTTTAAGTAGTTGTAATATTCCATTTAGGTCATTTTTGTCTTTGTATTATTTTTTTGCTGCCCAATCACTAATCCAGGTACCTACTGTTTTACACCACTCATCATCATCATTTAAACAAGGAATAGCTTTGAAGTTTTCTCCTCCATGCGCTTTAAATTCATGATTGGCTTCCATGGCAATTTCTTCCAAAGTTTCTAGACAATCCGATACAAATGCTGGTGTTACTACGGCTAAGTTTTTAATTCCTTTTTCAGGCATTTTATTCACCTCTACATCAGTATAAGGCGTTAACCATTTGTCTCCGGCCAATCGTGACTGAAAAGTCTGGCTGTATTTTCCTTCTGGAATACCCAATAATTTAACAACTTGTTTGGTGGTTTCGTAACATTGATGACGGTAACAAAATTCGTGTGCCGGCGAAGGCGTATTACAGCAAGAACCATCAATTTTACAATGTGATTTTGTGATATCTGTTTTACGAATGTGACGCTCTGGGATTCCGTGATACGAGAATAATAAATGATCGTAATCGTAGCCTTCTAAATGACCTTTAATAGAATCGGCAAGATTTTGCAGATAATCGGGTTTGTTATAAAATGCGGGAACAATGGTAAATTTCATTTCAGGAAAATGTTTTTTACGCAGTTCTTCTGCTAGTTCTAATATGGTAGTTGTAGACGCCATAGCATGTTGCGGGTACAAAGGAAAAAGCAACACTTCATTCACGCCTTTATCATGCAATTCCTGTAAACCAGACAACAACGAAGGATTTCCGTAACGCATGGCCAAAGAAACCGGAACCTCTACTAATTTTTGTACCTTTTTGTGCATTCTTTTAGAAATAACAACAAGAGGAGAACCTTCGTCCCACCAGATTTTAGCATAAGCAGCGGCCGATTTTTTAGGTCTTGTTTGTAAAATAATACCGCGAACTAATATTGCTCGCAACAAAAACGGAACATCAATCACGTATTTGTCCATTAAAAACTCATCTAAATATGGTTTTACATCTTTGGGAGTTGGACTTTCCGGAGAACCTAAATTTACTAATAATACACCTTTCATGTTATCTTTTTTTGTTGAAACAAAAGTACTTAAACCTACTTTTTTTCAAATTGTGATTAACTATTTTTTATTTATTGTTTAATATCTGAAATCGATTCTTTACTGAATGTTTGGATTGATCGACATCAAATATTTTTTTGGAGTTGTGGCAAACTTTTTCTTAAAGGCTGCTATAAAGTGACTTCCGGTGCTGTACCCAATTTTCAAGCCTACTTCGTTAACATTATAAGATCCGCTGTCGAGTAATTTTCGGGCAAAATCCATTTTATAATCAAACAAAAAACCATAAACCGTATCGCCATAAATTTGCTTAAAACCCATTTTTAGTTTTTTCAAATTCAGACCCACCTGATCAGAAAGTTCCTGTAATCCAGGCGGTTCGGCCATATTGGCTATGATAATTTCTTTGGCTTTTTTAATTTTCAATACATTTTCTTCATCCACCAAAAAAGGACATTGCTCTGCATCAGGATCTTCATTTCGATTAAAAAAAAGACTCAGCAACTCGTATCCTTTTCCTTTGTAATACAGATTTTTTATAGATGGATTAAGATTGTAATGAAACATTTGGTTCAGCACAATCGCCATTGACGGACTAATATCGCTCTCGTTATAATACTTTTTTTCTTGATTTTCTTTGCTCAAAAAAGGAATATGTTCTGCATCGTCTGTAAACAATCCATGAAATTTTCTAATGGAAACGAATATTGAAATCAACCAGGATTTTGGCGCAATTTCTACGTTTAGAGGCAATTCTTTTTCGGTATTATAAAACAATAATGCTTTTTCTCCTTTGAGATTGAGCACATAATTACGTTGGTTAAAAATGAAGTTGGCACTTCCTTTTAACCCGAAATGAAATTGTATCAACCCCAATTGAACGGGACGTTGAAAGGTTAAAACCTCATCAGTATTATTTTGAAAACGAATTAAAATAAAATCATCGTCAATTTTTATTTCTTCTTCCATTTTTTTGATTTCCTTTATTCAACTTAAAAATAACGTCTTTTAGTGAAACGCCAGATTTGGTCTTTCAAAATTAAATCTTTTTGATGGTTTATTCTTTACTTCGCCTTAAAATTATAAAATGTTTATTGTTTAGCACCTTATTTCAAGACCGCATTGAGCTGAACATTGATTTTATTAGACACTTTGCTTTTGACTACCGAAGGTATAGCAATATTAAAATCGCTTGCATTTACGGAGAAATTAGACAACATATTGATTCCCGCGGACGATTTACTCATTTTTATTACCGTTTTGATCGCAACTGTTTTTCCGTGAAGTTCCAATTTTCCATTAACCGTAAAATCTTTTGGCGTCGCGGTTAGGCTGTTGCTATCAAAATTTTCTAACTTTCCTTTAAAAGTCGCTTTCGGATATTGGTCGCTTTCGATATAATTTTCGTTAAAATGCTCTTCCATCAGCGCTACCTTAAACCGAAATCCTTTTACTAAAGCCAAACTTGCTATTTCTCCCGTTGCAGGATTCAAAACTACAGTAACACTTTTGTTCGTCGCCTTTACTTCTTCAAAAGAAGGAACAGAAGCTTCAAAAGTGATAATTCCTGATTTACAAACCAGCTTTTCCTGAGCAATCGCCCAATTGGAGAATGCTAAAATGGCTATTACGATGATTTTTTTCATATCATTTGCTTTTAAAATTATTATTTCGAAAAGATTTTACAACTTTTTAGATCAAACTTGGTCTTTCAAACTTTCTTTTTAATGCCCTTTATTTTAAAACAGCAATAATCTGAATATTGACTTTATTGTCTAATTTATACTTAATAAGTGCCGGAATTGGTATGCCATAATCATCTGCGTTGACAGAGAAATCGGTTAAAATAGTAATTCGAGGACCTGATTTGGTAATTTTTGCATTTACAATAACGTCTTTGGTTTTGCCATGAAGTTCTAATTTTCCTTTGATGATAAAATCTTTATAACCTTCTGTCAGACTGTTGGCGTCAAAATCTTGTATTTGTCCTCTAAACACTGCTTTTGGATAAGTATTCGTTTCCATATAATTTTCATTAAAATGTTCTTCCATCAAAGCGATTTCAAAACGAAAACCTTTCATCATGGCCAAACTTGCAATTTCTCCTGTTCTTCTATTCAGAACAAAAGTGACATTAGTATTGGTTCCCTTAACGGGCTGAAAAGAAGGCACAGATGCTTCAACCGATATTGTTGCTGTTTTGGTGATCAGTTTCTCTTGCGAAAAAACGATCAGAGACACCAATAACATGGTGATAAGTAATATTTTTTTCATAGTATTTTTTGCCGGATTGTTATTCTAACAATCCGTCCTGCTGCCATTTTAAGATGATGTCGATTGTGGTCTGAGGCAATCTTGGCCCTCCTTGTGGCATCAATAAACTGTTGCCGTTTTCTAATGAAATTCTGTTTAACAACCCACGGTTTTGAACAGCACTTTTTACTTGATCGTACGTAACTAAAGACATTGGAGCTCCATTTCTTGGCGTTGCCGCGTGGCAGGAAATACAATTATTGTCGATAATAGATTTTACATTTTGATTGTAGGTTACTGCTCCAGAAATTGGAGTGTCTTCCATCAAAGTATCAGGGTTGTCATCACTGCATCCTATTAATAAAGTAGCGAATGCCAAAACAGAGAAAAGGTTTTTCGGTTTCATAATAATTGATTTTTAATTTAAAAAAAAGTTTTCACAACTCTGCAGAATTATAAAAACAACTCACTGATTTCATATACGGTATAATGTTCATTCTAGTTTTTTAAGTGAAGCTTTCTTTTGCGGGCGAAACCAATCTTACCGTTTTACCGTAGATAAGAAAACACCTCTAAAAATCGATCTCATGAGAAAAAAGATATTCATCGGAACTTTAATTGTATTGGCCACAGCTACTGCAGTTTATTTTTATACCTATCAAGACCACAGAAACATTAGCAGCGAAAAGGCTTCTTATGTAATGAGCATTTCTGACTTAGAACAGGAGTTTGCTAAAAACGACAGTCTTGCATTACTGAAATATCAAGATAAGACTATTGAATTGACGGCACAGGTAACAGCAGTTGAAAGCGAGGACAAAGCACTTATTCTAGAACAAAAACTCTTTGCAACTTTTAATGACAGTGTGCCTGAAAACATTGTTTCTGGCGAAAAAATCAACATCAAAGGACGATTTCTTGGCTATGATGAATTACTAGACGAATTTAAAATGGACCAGAGCTCCATTATTGAATAATTAAAAAAACAATTTCTAACAATCCAAAATTATATTTTATGAAAAAGCTTATACTCTTATTTTTTTTATTCCCTTTGGCATCATTTGCACAAAATGATCTTCTGGACGGAATGGATACTGCTACTCGCAACGAAAAAGTAACATCTGCCTTTAAGGGCTTAAAAATTGTCAATTTAGAATCCACTAAACTTGCTGCAAAAGGTGATTTGTATTTTATTGTAGCACATAGATTTGGTTCTGTAAAAGATGGTTTTGAAGGATTCTTTGGTTTGGATAATGCCAACACGCAACTAAAATTTGTTTACGGATTGACACAATGGCTTACCATTAGTGCTGCCCGTAGCGAATTGGCTTATGATTTTTCTACCAAGTACACGTTGCTTAATCAGACTACTAATGGTTTTCCAGTAACCGTTGCCGGTTTTACAAGTTTGGCGATCAACAATACGCTGAAAGAAAGTCTTTACCCGAAACTAACTTTTGACAATCGTTTTACTTATGTAGGTCAATTATTGATTTCCAGAAAATTCTCCGAAAAACTATCTTTAGAAGTAGCGCCAACGATGTTTCATGAAAACTTTGTAGATAACGTGCAGCAAGATAATACGCAATATGCGGTTGGGCTTGGAGGTCGTTACAAATTATCTAAACGTTGGTCACTAAATGTTGATTATGCTGCACATTTAAACAGAGCATCAAATTCTATCTACAAAAATCCACTCTCTGTAGGTTTTGATTTAGAAACTGGTGGGCATGTTTTTCAGATGCATTTTACTAGTTCTCAAGGAATTCACGAAGCAGGATATCTTGCTCAAACCACAGGAGACTGGACAAAAGGAGATGTGTTTTTTGGGTTTAACCTTCTTAGGGTTTTCTAAAAATTTTAGCTTTTTAATGCCCTATTCGACAGTTTTTGGTATTTAAAACAATTCTAAATTAAACATCTTAACAGTATTCGCAAAACCAGATAGGAAAAACGCTCGTAGATACTTTTCACAACCTTAAAACTTATGAAAATGAATAAAACAATCAAAAAAGGACTACTTATCCTGGGAGGAACCGCCTTGCTGTTTATCGCTATTTTGCTTTTTCACATTATAACAGCCAAACCAGCGGTATACGAGAGTCCGAACTTACAAGTGAGTCGTATTGATTTTGAAAACAATATCGATTCGCTGCAAGCTAAACAAATTAGCGCTGACTTGAGATCAATCAAAGGCCTGACCTCTGATTCTATTATTATTAAAAGAAATGTTGTGGTGTATTTCCATAACAACAAAATCACTAATTCAGAGAAAGTATTCAACGAATTAATGAGTAAAAGACCTTACGAAGCCAAACGATATATTTTACCAGCCAATCTAGCCAGCAAAGAAGTTTGTCCAGTAGATCAGAATAGTTTTAGTTATAAAATGTCTAAATCTATAAATCAATTTTTTAATTAATCCTTAAATACTATTTATTATGAGAAATTTTTCAAGAATTACACTAAGTGTATTATTAGTTTCGTCAGCAGCATTTACTTCTTGCAGCAATGACGATGATTCAACGCCAACAGAGCCAGTAAAAGCATCAATTTACACACGTTTAGGCGGAACAACGATGGTTGCAGATCCTGATAATTCAGGACAAATGATTGAGCAAGGACGTTTGTCATTTCGTAAAGTAGTAAACTCTACAATCGGACTTATTGTTGCTGATGTTCAAGCAAATGCTGCAGGAAATTTACAAGCACATTTTGCTCCAGTTTTGGCAGAGACGGGAAATACTCAGGCTACCAGCATTGCAAAATTGTCTGATAATCTAACCGATTTCTTCTCTTTTAATACAGGAGGAACAAATGCAGTAAACACGTACTCAGGTTTAAACATGGTAGCTGCGCATGATCCAGCAACAAATCCACGTATGGGAACAAAATCGAACACTGCAGATTATACAAAATTCGTAGGATATGTAGGAGCAGCAGCAAATGCTAACGGAGTAGCTTCAAACACAGAATTATACACTGATATTGTGGCTGTTCTAGAATCATTGAGAACTCCTATCGTTCAAAAATAATTCTTTTCCAAAGTCAAAAACGCTACCTTCTACAGGTAGCGTTTTTATTTAATACGCAATTTATAGCGTTAACTCTTTCAAAAGCAAGTCAATAATATTGCTGCTCATTAAATCTGAAGTATCGTTATTAAAGTTTTTAAAAAAAACGATCAAAAAAAGTATTTTAATACCACTTTGAAAGAACCCTAAGCGATATTTTTTCGTACATACTATAGAAGTCAGTGCGCAACCTTATTTAGAACAAATCTATATAAATGGTCAAAAAACACCTGATTTCTCTATATTTCTAATAAAAACCGTTTTTGTAATTACGATTTTGAATCAATTTTTCTTGAAGCGATACAAAAAGAACTTACAGCGTTGTTTTTATAAAATAGTTAATAATAATTTTGTTGAACTTTTTAAGGAAAGTATAATTATGGAAAACTTTAACATGTCCAGAAACAGCACTTTTTACGCTTTAGGTTTAAGTTACAAAAAAGCAGATGCAACAATAAGAGGAAAATTTAGCCTGGATGCCAAAGCTCAATCTATCTTATTAATGCAGGCCGAAGCCGAAGGAATAGAGTCGCTGATCGTTACATCAACTTGCAATAGAACCGAAATTTATGGTTTTGCTAATCATCCCTATGAATTAATCAAATTGCTTTGTGAAAACAGTAACGGATCTGTTGAAGAATTTCAGGAAGTAGCTTATATTTATAAAAATCAGGAAGCGATCAATCACATGTTTCGTGTAGGAACAGGATTAGACAGCCAAATTTTAGGTGATTTTGAAATTATAAGTCAAATAAAAAATGCTTTCAACCAAAGTAAATCCAATGGTTTAATAAATACTTTCATGGAGCGTTTGGTAAACTCTGTGATTCAGGCCAGCAAAAAAATCAAAACAGACACGGAGATTTCTTCTGGTGCGACTTCAGTTTCTTTTGCTTCTGTTCAATACATCATCAAAAATGTAGAAGATATTGCCAACAAAAATATTTTACTTTTCGGAACGGGAAAAATTGGTAGAAATACTTGTGAAAATCTTGTAAAACATACCAAACACGAACAAATCATCCTGATCAACAGAACCAAAGACAAAGCCGAAAAATTGGCCGAAAAACTGGATTTAGTTGTAAAAGATTATTCTGATCTGGAAGTAGAAATACAAAAAGCAGATGTTTTGGTAGTGGCCACTGGTGCTCAAAACCCAACGGTTGACAAAGCCATCTTAAATCTTAAAAAGCCTTTGCTTATTTTAGATTTATCGATTCCTAAAAACGTACATGAAAATGTTACCGAAATAAAAGGCGTAACGCTAATTCACATGGATTACTTGTCGCAACTAACCGATGAAACTTTAGAAAAAAGAAAAACACACATTCCTGCTGCCGAAGTTATTATCGAAGAAATAAAAGACGAATTCAACACCTGGACAAAAGGCAGAAAATTTGCACCAACTATTAATGCTTTGAAAGCCAAACTTAACGACATCAAAAACTCGGAATTGGATTTTCAAAGTAGAAAAATAGCTGATTTTAATGAAAAACAAGCCGAAATTATCAGCAACAGAATTATTCATAAAATTACCACTCATTTTGCAAATCACCTCAAAGAAGAAAACACGATGGTAGATGAATGCATCGAAATGATAGAAAAAATATTTAAAATTGAAGCAGTAGTCAAGTAATATTTTTATTCTAAATTGCATTGAATTTCAGAAAATAATGCGTCATAGTTACACCATTATGGAATAAGTTCCTGAAATTCTTTAATTATGGCAGAAAAAACAAAAATGGCAGAAAAAACGATACGTATAGGCACAAGAGATAGCGAACTCGCTTTATGGCAAGCACATACGGTTCAAAAAAAATTAAATGATCTTGGTTACACAACCGAGATTGTTGCTGTAAAATCTACAGGTGATATTATTTTAGACAAACCTCTTTACGAGCTTGGTATTACCGGTATTTTTACAAAAACCTTAGATATTGCCATGATCAACGGCGATATTGATATTGCGGTTCATTCTATGAAAGATGTGCCAACGGCTTTACCAAAAGGCGTTGTTCAGGCGGCAGTTTTAGAAAGAGCCAATGTTTTGGATATTCTGGTTCATAAAGGAAATCCTGATTTCGAGAACCAACCAAGTACAGTTGCCACAGGAAGTTTACGCCGTCAGGCGATGTGGCTTAACAAATACCCGCATCATACCGTAGTCGATTTACGTGGAAACGTAAATACACGTATGCAAAAACTACAAGATAGCGATTGGAATGGCGCTGTTTTTGCCGCTGCAGGTCTGGAGCGCATCAACCTTACTCCCGAAAATTATATCAATTTAGATTGGATGATTCCAGCGCCTGCACAAGGAGCAATGCTGGTTGTAGCCATGGAAAACGACAATTATACCCTGGATGCCATATCTCAATTAAATCATATCGAAACCGAAATCTGTACCTATATCGAGCGCCAGTTTTTAAGAACATTAGAAGGTGGTTGTACAGCGCCAATTGGTGCACTGGTGCGCTATGACGAAGAAGAAGATACTTTGCGTTTTCAAGGTATTTTACTTTCTGTTGACGGAAAACAAAAACTCGAAATTGACAAAACAGTTGCCATTGAAGAATGGAAAAAACTAGGATTCTACGCTGCTCAGGAAATTTTAAACTCGGGCGGAGCTGAATTGATGCAAACCATTAAAGAATCGTTGAAAAAATAATGAGTAAGTCAATTCAAATATTATCTACAAAAGTGCTTTCAGGCATTCAGAAGCAAGCTTTACAAAAAGCGAATTTTGAAGTAATTGAAGCAGATTTTATTACAACCGAAAATAATGCTTTCGAAATAAAAGACCTTAACGACAATTTAATTTTCACGAGCCAAAATGCGGTTCTGAGCGTTTTATCAAATCCAAAAGTAGAAGAGCTAAAAACCAAAAATGTCTTTTGCGTCGGACTTAAAACAAAAATTTTACTGTCGGAAAACGGTTTTAATGTGGTGGCTTACACGGGTTATGCTTCAGATTTGGCCGAAATCATCACTTTGATTTACCGTAATGAGAGCTATACTTTTTTTAGTGGAAACATGAGACGAGAAACGTTGCCCAAAGCACTAAAAGAAGCAGATATTAAACTGAATGAAATTCAGGTGTACGAAACAACCCTGACACCTCAAAAGATAAAAACGGCTGTCGATGCGATTCTGTTTTTTAGTCCGTCCGGTGTTGAAAGTTACCTCAAAGACAATTCCATCAAAAAAGAAAAATGCTTTTGTATTGGCGAAACCACCGCTCAAGCTTTAGATAAAATTACAAAAAACATCAGTATTGCTGATCAGCCCACGGTTGAAGACGTCATAGAAGATGTGATTACTCAATATACCAATACGCTTTAGGCAATCTGCCAAAAGCAAAAAATCAAGACAAACAACGCTTAAAGCCAAGAGCTTAAAGCCCAAAGCAATAAAAAAAATGTTAAAAAACGACCTATTTTTAAAAGCACTAAAAGGAGAAACTGTTCAACGTCCGCCAGTATGGATGATGCGCCAAGCCGGAAGATATTTACCAGAATTTATCGCTTTACGTGATAAATATGATTTCTTTACCCGTTGTCAAACTCCAGAATTGGCTGCAGAAATCACCGTTCAGCCTATTAGAAGAATTGCACCGGATGCAGCGATTTTATTCTCGGATATTTTGGTGGTTCCGCAAGCAATGGGAATTGAAGTGTTGATGAAAGAAAATTTTGGTCCGTTTTTACCAAATCCAATTCGCACAACAGCAGATGTTGATCGCGTTTATGTTCCAAACATTCAGGAAAGCCTTGGTTATGTGATGGATGCCATCAAACTCACCAAAGAAATGCTGAATGACGAAGTACCACTTATTGGTTTCGCAGGTTCGCCATGGACGATTTTCTGTTATGCTGTTGAAGGAAAAGGCTCTAAAAGCTTTGATACTGCCAAAGGATTTTGTTTTTCAAATCCGATAGCAGCGCATACCTTGTTGCAAAAAATTACAGACACTACGATTTTATACTTAAAAGAAAAAGTAAAATCGGGAGTAGATGCCGTTCAGATTTTTGACTCTTGGGGAGGAATGCTTTCTCCTGTTGATTATCAGGAATTTTCATGGAAATACATCAACCAAATCGTTGAGGCTTTGGCAGATCACGCTCCGGTTATTGTTTTCGGAAAAGGATGTTGGTTTGCGCTTGGCGAAATGGGTAAAAGCAGAGCTTCGGCTTTGGGAGTAGATTGGACATGTTCGGCCAGAAATGCACGCTATTTGTCTGGTGGAAACATTACTTTACAAGGAAATTTCGACCCATCAAGATTACTTTCCCCAATTCCTACCATCAAAAAAATGGTTCATGAAATGATCGACGAGTTCGGAAAAGATAAATATATCGTAAATTTAGGCCACGGAATTTTACCGAACATCCCTGTAGATCACGCCAAAGCGTTTATTGATGCGGTGAAGGAATACCAAGCAAAATAGTTGATTTTTTTTAGTTGACGTTTATATTTCCTGCAAGGTTTTTAAAACCTTGTAGGTATAAATAAGTTTACCAGTAACTATAAGAAGACCTAAAAGGTTTTCGAAAATGGAAAACATAATAACAGTATGAAATTGGAAGTTTTAGAGAAAGATTGTTATTATCATATTTTTAATCGGGGAATTGATGGAGTTACGATCTTTGAAAATGACAATAATAAAATTTATTTTTTAAATCAATTATCAAGATATTCTGAAGATAAAATATCTATTTTGGCTTATTGTCTTATGAGTAATCACTTTCATCTGGTCATTCGATTAAATACTGAGGAAAAAGAAGTCACTCAATTACTTTCAAATTTTTTCAATTCTTATGCTAAGGCGTTCAATAAACAAAAAAATAGAACTGGCAGTCTTTTTGAAAAACATTTTAAAAGAATAAAATTAAAGGATAAGAATTATTTAAAACAATTAATTCTTTACGTTCATTTGAATCCGACACATCATTTTAATTTAGACTTTAAAAGCTATAAATTTTCATCATTTCAAGCTTTTTTATCCAATAAGGAAACAAAAATAGTACGTGACGAAGTTTTAGAATTATTTGGAGGTTTAGAAAATTTCCTGTTTTGCCATAATCAAAAAAATAATCTTTTGAATGAAACATATACTTTTGAGTAATACGTTTTGTCTGGAAAGACTTTGAAAACAATATAAAACTGCTGAGAATATTACAGTGTCTAACAACAATAAAAAATACCTACAAGGTTTTTAAAACCTTGCAGGAAAAAGAAAATCATGCTCAACAAAGGTTTAAGAGACGATGAAGCCATTAGAATTGACAATGTCCTTAAAACATTGCGGGCTCTTGACTTTCTACCAAAAACATTGTGTGATGATGAACTATTTAGCCTTGAAAATTTATTAAAAGAGTTCGGTTTAAGTATTGAATCTTTAATAGACTATCAGAAGGATGAATTAATTGAATTATTGCATCGTAATCATTTTGATTTCAATCAATTAGAGCAATTTGCCGATTTTTTGATGGAATTTTCAAAAGCAGAAAACTATAATTTTGAAGACAAAGCATTAGCTATTTACCAACATATTCAGCAGGAAAGCAGCATTTTTTCCTTTGGGATTAATGCTAAAATAGCTTCGGCTGCAAACACAAAAAGGTGATTTTTACAGATTTAAAAACAGAAAGAATCGCTACTATTCTTCCGGAAGAGTTTTACAACCTCATCAGGAAGAATAAACAACATATCGAAAAGTCTTTTCCTGTTACACTCGCAAGTTGTTTAGATTTAGAAAAAACAAAGGAATTTATTGTTTTAAATCAAAACATAGAAAACAAAAAAGACGGTTATTTTTTTTATATTAGAAACACCAAAACGAACAATCTAATTGGTTATTTATGTGTAAAAAGTATTAATAATCGCATTTCGAAATGTGAATTGGGTTATTTTATAGATAAGGATTTTCAAGGAAAAGGAATTACTTCGCAAGTAGTTTCAGAAGCGTTGGATTTTTGTTTCTGTACATTAAACCTGAATAAAGTTTTTATTTGTACATCAAAAATCAACAAAGCCAGTCAGCAGATTGCACTAAAACATCATTTTAAGCAAGAAGGAATATTGCGGGAGGAATTCAAAAGCGGTAACGGAACATTTGAAGACATCGTTTATTTTGGATTGCTAAAATCAGAATACCATAAACATGAAAGATAAATTTTACGCCTACATACAACAGTTGCAAGACCAGATTTGTGCCGGATTAGAAGCCGTTGACGGAACGACAAAATTTCGTGAAGACCTCTGGAAACGTCCGGAAGGCGGTGGTGGAAGAACACGTGTTATTGAGAACGGAAGTGTTTTTGAGAAAGGCGGCGTTAACATTTCTGCGGTTCATGGAACATTGCCCGAAGCGATGCAGAAAATGTTTGGCGTTGGCGAAGCCGATTTTTTTGCTTGTGGACTCAGTTTGGTTTTACACCCAAAAAACCCAATGGCACCAACGGTTCATGCCAACTGGCGATATTTTGAAATGTACGATGAAAAAGGAAATATTATCGAACAATGGTTTGGCGGCGGACAGGATTTAACACCTTATTATTTGTTTGAAGAAGATGCGAAACATTTTCATCAAACGTGTAAAACCGCTTGCGACCAACACAATCCTGAATTTTATACAAAATATAAAAAACAATGTGATGCTTATTTTTGGAATGCTCATAGAAACGAAGCCCGCGGAATTGGCGGTTTGTTCTTTGATTATTGCAAAGCAAATGAGCAAATGAGCATGGAAAACTGGTTCAGTTTCGTAACCGAAGTTGGAAATTCATTCTTAGAAGCGTATGTTCCGATTGTAGAAAAAAGAAAACACATGCCTTTTACAGCAGAGCAAAGAACGTGGCAGGAAATCCGTCGTGGCCGTTATGTAGAATTCAATTTGGTTCACGATAAAGGCACGCTTTTCGGACTAAAAACCAACGGAAGAATAGAAAGTATTCTGATGAGTTTGCCTCCGCATGTGCAATGGGTATACGACCATCATCCGGAAGCGGGAACCGAAGAAGAAAAACTAATATTAACACTTGAAAATCCTCGAGAATGGATCTAAAAATGATTTATATAGTGTTTTTTGGAGGCGTTTGTGGGTCTTTTGCCCAAAATGATTCGCTTCAAAATCACTATTTTAAATCATATAATGACAAAATCACGGCGAGTCTTTATTATTTAGATACTTCCAATAATTTTCAGATAGGATTTACATCTGATAATCAAAAAAAATACATCGATCTCATTCCAAACCGTAAAGAACAATTGGGTGTAAGTCTGAGTTACAAATTTATTGATATGAGTTTTGGATATTCTCCGAGATTTTTTGATGTCAACAAAGACAATTCAGACTCAAAACTATTTAGTTTCAACACCCGGTTTTATTATAAAAAATGGATGCAGTCGTTTACTTTTATCAATCAAAAAGGCTTTTATGCCAGTGAAGAAAATTTTGAAGTAGCTTTTCCGCGCATGCGTACTACAAAAATCGGAGGAACAACTTCTTATATCTTTAATGATCAATTCTCCTATAAAACCTTAGTCAATCAAAATGAATGGCAGACCAAAAGTTCAGGAAGTTTTATTCCGAATTTTTCGTTTTATTATACTAATTTGAATTTAAACAACGAACCCAATTCATCCAACGGCGATATTTATGTTTTGTCGTTAGCACCCTCTTATTTTTATAATTTTGTCATCAGCAATCGTTTTTTAATTGGTGCAGGAATAGCATTCGGAGCAGGAATTAATAGTATTGACGGAGATGTTTCGGCTTTGTATGAACTCGATTTGAATTTAAAATTGGCTTATAACAAAGATTCCTTTTTTGCCTTTGCGAGTCTAAATAATCTTAATTTTGTTCAAAAAGAATCACCTTCCAACAGATTAAATGACAATATTTCGACCATAAAACTTTCGTTGGGCTATCGCTTTGACCCTCCCAACAAAGTACAAGAGGTTTACGAAAAAATAAATCAAAAGATTAAAATTGAATAATCATAATTAATGCCCTTATTTTATATTTAAACCCTGAAAATTTAAACCTTAAACAAAAAAATATGTTCCCATTACAAAGAGGTAGAAGACTACGCGTAAATGAATCGATACGCAGTTTGGTTCGCGAAACAACATTAAGCCCAAGTGATTTTATGTTTCCGATGTTTATTGCAGAAGGCGAAAATTATAAAGTAGAAATTTCATCAATGCCCGGAATTTATCGCCGTTCGATTGATTTAACTGTTGAAGAAGTAAAAGAACTTTTTGCTTTAGGAATTCGTGCTGTTAATATTTATGTAAAAGTAGATGAATCGCTAAAAGACAATACGGGTAAAGAAGCCTGGAATGCTGACGGATTAATGCAAAAAGCCATAAAAAGCATCAAAGCTGCGTGTCCCGAAATGATCGTAATGCCAGATGTTGCACTTGATCCTTACTCAATTTACGGTCACGACGGAATTATCGAAAACGGTGATGTTGCCAACGATATTACCAACGAAGCCCTTGTAAAAATGGCCGTTTCGCATGCACAAGCCGGAGCAGATTTTGTAGCTCCGAGCGATATGATGGACGGGCGTGTTTTACGCTTACGCGAAGGATTGGATGCTGCGGGTTTTCATAATGTGGGCATCATGAGCTATTCTGCTAAATATGCTTCTGCTTTTTACGGTCCTTTTCGTGACGCTTTAGACAGTGCTCCGAGAGAAGCGGATGTCGTGGTTCCGAAAGACAAAAAAACCTACCAAATGGATTATGCCAATCGTATCGAAGCGATCAAAGAAGCTTTATCTGATGTAGAAGAAGGAGCCGATATGGTCATGGTAAAACCTGGAATTGCCTATCTGGATATCGTGCGCGAAGTAAAAAATGCTGTAAATGTTCCGGTAACCGTTTTTCATGTTTCGGGAGAATACGCTATGATAAAAGCCGCCGCCGAAAGAGGCTGGCTGGACCACGACAAAATCATGATGGAACAATTGATGTGTATCAAAAGAGCCGGAGCCAGTTTAATATCGACTTACTTTGCAAAAGAAGCGGCAATACTTTTACACAATAACAAGTAGAAAACAATTCAGCCCTAAACTCAGCTTAAAAATCATGAAAAAAATACTATTCTTATCTGCGGTTTTAACTTTTGCATCTTGCAAAAAAGAAGAAAAAACAACCATAGATAATTCACAAATCGCAACCGAAGAAGCTGCTCCAGCTGCAACTCCAGAAGAATTAGGAAAATCAATTTTTGAAGGAAAAGGAAATTGTGTTTCCTGCCATCAGGTCGATCAAAAAGTAATTGGCCCAAGCATACAAGAAATTGCAAAAACTTATAAAAGCAAAAACGCTGATATTGTAACTTTTCTAAAAGGAAATGCAGACCCCATTGTAGACCCAAGTCAATATGATGTTATGAAGACAAACCTTGCGGTGACCAAAGAGATGTCTGATGAAGAACTACTGGCGATTCAAACGTATATTTACAGCCATCTGAAATAATACTTATTTTCTTCAGAACAAACAAATAGATTAAAACAAAAACGGCGCTAAATTTTAGCGCCGTTTTTTACATTTATAAAAGATTACCAGATTTTAACTCTTTTCTCTGGTTCTACATACATTTTGTCTCCTTTTTTGATTCCGAATGCCTCATAAAAAGCATCCACATTCTGAACCGGCACATACGCTCTGTACATTCCCGGAGAGTGCGGATCTGTTTTTACTTGACTTTTTATCGCTTCATCTCTAGATTTGGTTCTCCAGACAGTTGCCCAGGAAATAAAGAAACGTTGCTCTGGTGTGTAACCGTCAATTAAACCCGGATGAGGATTAGATCTCAAGTACAATTGCAAACCATCGTAAGCAGCGTTAATACCACCTAAATCACCGATGTTTTCACCCAAAGTAAATTTACCATCAACATGAATGCCCGGTAATGGCTCCAAAGCGCTATATTGAGCTGCAAGATCACCACCAAGAGCAGTAAATTGCTTCAAGTCGTCAGCTGTCCACCAGTCTACGAGATTTCCATCTGCGTTGTAACGAGCCCCTGAATCATCAAAACCATGAGAGATTTCGTGACCAATAACAGCTCCAATTCCTCCATAATTTACAGCTTCGTCTGCCTGATAATTATAGAAAGGCGGTTGTAAAATTGCTGCTGGAAAAACAATCTCGTTGTAAGACGGATTAAAATAAGCGTTTACTGTTTGCGGAGACATCCCCCACTCTGTTTTATCTACTGGCTTGCCTAATTTAGCAAGGTCTTCTTCATAATCCCATTTTGATAAATTTTTCATATTATCAAAATAAGTCCCACCTTCATTAACATTTTTAAGTGTCAAAGCCGAATAGTCTTTCCACTTATCAGGATATCCAATTTTTACTGTTAGTTTATTCAGTTTCTCAATAGCTTTTGCTTTTGTTTCGTTAGACATCCAAGGCAAAGCATTGATTCTGTTTTGATACGCCAACATTACATTTGCGATCATATTTTTTGCTTTTTCTTTTGCTTCAGCAGGAAATAATTTCTCTACATACAATTTTCCTAAAGCCTCTCCAGTTGCACCGTTGATTACCTGCAAAGCCATTTCGTCACGTGGACGTTGTTTCAAAGCACCAGTTAAAGTCTTTCCGTAGAAATCAAAATTAGCATTTTCGATATCGGTGCTTAACGTAGAAGCAGCTCTATTTAAAACAGTCCATTTTAGGTACTCTTTCCAAGCTTCTATTTTCTTTTCTGTGAATGTTTTTTCTAAAGCCACCATATAACGTGGTTGAGCAACATTAACGGTGTCTAATTTTGCCATTCCGATTCCAGCAAAATATTTCTCCCACTGAATAGAAGGCGTGCTCTTTTTTAAATCGGCAACGGCAGTTGGATTGTATTGTTTTCTGCGGTCTCTTCTTTCTACACGATCCAATCTTGGAGCAGACATTTCAACTTCTAAAGCTAAAATTTGTTTTGCGCTTTCTTTGGCTTTTGCAGGAGATTCTCCGATAAACTGTAACATTCTAGCCACGTGCACTTCGTATTTCTCACGTTTTTCTTTAGAATCTTTATCATCAGAATTGTAATAATCTTTATCAGACAATCCTAGAGCTCCCGGAGTTAAGTTAACAGAATTTTTGTTACTGTTTTTGGCATCTGCTCCAATATAGATTCCAAAGAAACCAAGACCACCTTGAGGCTGCATTTCGATAAGAAGATTTTGCAAATCGGCTACTGTTTTAATAGCATCTATTTTCTTCAAATACGGTTGAAGCGGCGTTACACCACGTTTGTTTCTTCCAACAGTATCCAAAATAGTGTTGTATAAAGCGATGGCTTTACCTTGATCTGTGTTGGATTTGTACTTTGGATTCTTAGACGCTTCTTTTAGAATTTCTAGAGCATCCTTGTCTGTTTTTTGTCTTAATTCGTTAAAACTTCCCCAAGAATTTCTGTCACTTGGAATTTCAGTTTTATCCAACCAAGTTCCGTTTACAAAACGAAAAAAGTCTTCTGACGGACTAATTTTGGTATTCATGTATGATACATTAATACCTGGTTCTTTAGGTTTAGCATCTTGTGCCTGAATTGCTGTAAAAGACAACATTACAGAAAAAGCACAAAACACCGATTTGTTAAGCTGTTTAATCATTTTTGTATATAGTTTTAGGATATATACAAATTTATCGTTATTCTTCTGAACTTACCGTTAAAATTCAAAGTTTTTTAAGCAAAAAATATTAATTCTCGCATTTTTATCCTTTCAACACAAAAAACGCAATGATTTTAATAAATAAATTCCCTTTTTTCTGTAATATTTAAAATTGTTTTTGGAATATTTGCCCAACAAAAAATGACCATTTTGAAAGCAAAATTACAAAATGCCTTTTCTAACAGAATTGATGCTATCGGCCTGCCTATACTGGCATTATGCTGCGTCAGCTTTTTTTGGGGAACAACTTGGCTGGCATCAAAAGAAGGAGTAAAACACATGCCTGCTTTGCAGCTGGCTACAATTCGTCAGTTTCTGGGCGGCCTTTTATATGTGCTTTATTTTGTACTTAAAAAAGCACCTTGGCCAAAAGGAAAGCAATGGCGAACTATTCTGGTTTTGGCACTTTTAAATTTTGCTTTGAGCAATGGATTAAGCACGTGGGGCGTAAAATACATCAGTAGTGGTTTGGGCGCTATTATTGCAGCCATTTTTCCTATTTGGATTGTTATCATTTGTTTTTTTCAGGGAGAAAGAGTGGCCAAACTGGCGATTATTGGTTTGCTCATCAGTTTTGGGGGTATTTGTATTATTTTTATGGATTATCTGGCAGATTTTATACGTCCTGAATTTCAATTTGGAATACTATTATCTCTCACAGCGACCGTAACCTGGGCGTTTGGAATTTTGCAGACTACCAAACAAGCCGTTAATTTCAATCCCTATTTTAGCCTGGGGCTTCAAATGTTACTCTCGAGTTTTATCCTTTTTGTCATTACCGAAGCCACAGGAACCAATATTCCGTTAAGGCAAATTCCTCCGGCATCATGGTGGTCTATTGGTTATCTCGTAATTGTGGGTTCTGTATTTACGTTTATCGCTTTTATCTACACCTTGCAACACCTTCCCAAAGAAATCAGCAGTATTTATGTGTACATCAATCCGATTGTTGCGATCGTTCTGGGTTTTTTTATTTTTGGAGAAACACTCACCCAAACTATTGCGGTTGGTTCTATGGTTACCCTTATCGGATTGTATCTGGTGAATAAATCCATCCGAAAACCGAAGCTAAAATAATTTGCTTCAAACTCCTGAATTTTCGGAGCCATCCAGATGATTTTAATTCGTGAAATATTCCCTTCCAAAAATGACAAGATCCTGTTAAAAACCTTTTTATATAAAGATTTTAAAAACTGCTTTTTGTATTTTTGCATCAAATTTTATTTATGAAATCGCTTCTTTACAGATACCGAAAGTTTTTTATTGTTTTGATTGTATTTTCGGTAGTAACTATATCGTTGTTTTATTCGGCTTTGAAGCCACAAAAAACATTACCCATTTTTAATCCCGCCGATGTAAATCCCGAATTGGTAGACAGTACAGTGCAGTACAAAAGCAAATACCACACGATTGCCGATTTCTCGTTTATCAATCAAAACGGAGATACCATCACGCAAAAAAATTACGAAGGAAAGATTTATGTAGCCGATTTTTTCTTTACCACCTGTGGCTCTATTTGTCCCAAAATGACGACCAATCTGGCCGAAGTTCAAAAAGCTGTTTTGAATAATCCTAAAGTAATGTTACTCTCTCATACCGTCTTTCCTGAGGTTGACAGTATTCCAGTTCTCAAAGCTTACGCTATAAAACATGGTGTGGTAAACAGTAAATGGAATTTGGTTACCGGCGACAAAAAAGAAATTTACAAAATAGCCCGCAAATCTTACTTGGCGGTAAAACTAGGAAGACCTGACCAATTGTATGATATGGTACATACCGAAAATTTTGTTTTGGTCGATCAAAAGCGTCGCGTTCGTGGTTTTTATGACGGAACCAACAAAGAAGATATGAAACGTCTTCTGGAAGATATTGATTTTTTATGCCAACAGTAAAAAGAGGTTTTTTGAGGAAACATTAGTCGGTACAAAACTGTGTTAAATACCTTAATATAAAGAATAATTGTCTATTTTTGCAATCTAAATTCAATCTAAATAAGCTTGCAAACTACTATCCACTCCCTAAAAAAAGGCGAAAAAGCCATTATCAAAGATTTTGATATCGATTTGATTCCGCTAAAGTTACTAGAAATGGGTTGTTTGCCGGGCAGCTTGGTCGAATTGCTTCAGATCGCTCCTTTTGGAGATCCTTTGTATCTGGACATTAATGGCTCACATGTTGCCATTCGTGTAGAAACTGCTCGCGAAATTGAAGTTGAACTTATCAAAACCATTCTGTAATGAGCATTCAAAATATTAATGTTGCCCTTATCGGAAATCCCAATACCGGAAAAACCTCTGTTTTCAATCAGCTTACAGGTCTGAATCAGCAAGTGGGGAATTATCCGGGCATCACGGTAGAAAAAAAAATAGGCTTTTGCAAATTTCCTCACAATATCAAAGCCAACATACTTGATTTACCGGGAACATACAGTTTGAATGCCAGTTCGATGGACGAAAGTGTCGTGATTGAACTTTTGCTCAACAAAAATGATAAATTATATCCCGATGTAGCAGTAGTCGTAACAGATGTTGAAAATCTAAAACGAAATTTACTGATTTACACGCAGATAAAAGACCTCGAAATTCCAACGATATTAGTCATTAACATGTCTGATCGTATGAAAAGCAAAGGAATCACCCTCGATATTCCTTATCTCGAAGAACATCTTAAAACGAAAATTGCGTTAGTCAGTTCCAGAAAAGGTTTAGGAATTGAAGAACTAAAAAACCTTATTATTTCGTACAGGACTCTCCCGAATGAAGCTTGCCTCGACATGTCCAGCATTGATAAAGCTTACTTTAAAAATCTAAAGGAAGCTTTTCCCAACCAATTGTTGTACAAATTATGGCTGGTAATTACGCAGGATGTCAATTTTTCTAATCTTGATCGAAATGAACTCAGAAGCACTTTTACCAAATCACATTCGGAGTTAAAGCGTTTACAGCAAAAAGAAACCATCAAAAGATATCAATTTATCAATGAGGTTTTAAAAGGAGGCTTACAAGTAGATGCCTCAATGGCAAATGATGTACGAGCCAAACTAGACCGTGTTTTAACGCATAAAGTTTGGGGTTACGTGATTTTCTTTGCGATTTTATTTATTATTTTTCAATCTATATTTTCTTGGTCAACCATCCCAATGGACTTTATTGACAGCACATTTGCTTCTTTGAGCAGCTGGGTTGGGGCGGAATTGCCAAGCGGTATTTTAACCGATTTACTTTCGCAAGGAATAATTCCGGGAATTGGCGGAATTTTGATCTTCATTCCACAAATTGCCTTTTTATTTCTCTTTATTTCGATATTGGAAGAAAGCGGTTATATGAGTCGTGTGGTCTTTTTAATGGACAAAATCATGCGCAAATTTGGTCTTTCGGGTAAAAGTGTTGTGCCTTTAATTTCGGGAACTGCCTGTGCTATCCCGGCCATTATGGCGACCCGAAACATCGAAAACTGGAAAGAGCGTCTGATTACTATTCTGGTAACTCCTTTTACAACTTGTTCTGCTAGATTACCCGTTTACGCCATCATCATCGCTTTGGTAATTCCGAATGAACGTATTTTTGGGATTTTAAACATGCAGGGATTGTCGCTAATGTTATTGTATTTACTGGGTTTTACCGCCGCTATATTGTCTGCTTATATTTTAAACAAAATATTAAAACTGGACAGCAAAACCTATTTTGTGGTCGAAATGCCTAGTTATAAATTACCCCTTTTTAAAAATGTAGCCATCAATGTCGTCGAAAAAACAAAAGCTTTTGTGATGGGTGCTGGTAAAATTATCCTTGCGATATCTGTTATTTTATGGTTTTTGGCCTCTTATGGTCCCGGAAGAGATTTTAACGAAGCCGAAAAAATTGTAAAAGAAAGAAACAGCTACAAGCCATTGACCGAAATAGAATTTGAAAACGCTGTTGCATCTCAAAAAATAGAAAACTCTTATATCGGAATCATGGGTAAAGCCATCGAACCGGCAATTTCACCTTTAGGGTACGATTGGAAAATCGGGATTGCGATTATCAGTTCGTTTGCCGCACGAGAAGTTTTTGTAGGTACACTAGCCACGATTTACAGTGTTGGAAACAGTGATAACGAAGCCACGATAAAAAGCAAAATGCAGGAAGAAATCAATCCGGAAACGGGGCACAAAATTTTCAATTTTGCTTCGGGAATATCGTTATTATTATTTTATGCCTTTGCCTTACAGTGTGCGAGTACACTTGCCATCACCAAAAAAGAAACCAATTCGTGGAAATGGCCTGCCATGCAACTCGTTTTTATGAGCGGTCTCGCCTATTTTGTAGCATTATTTGCTTATCAAATTCTAAAATAAATCACGATGGTCCAAGAAATTATAGCCTTTATCATCTTAGGATTTGCCATTGCTTTCCTGATCAAAAAGTTTTTTTTCAAATCTAAAAAGAAAAAAGATTGCGGTGACGGCAATTGTGGATGTAGTTAGGTTGAAGTAGCTAAGGCTCTAAGATACTAAGTTACTGAGTGATTAAGATTTTAGCTAAAAACTGAATTTACTAAATAACCCGATTTTTTTGAACATAATTTTTGAATCCGATTGAGAAATCTTGATGCTTGTCGATTAACTTAAAAGATGTTACTTCACTCCTTCCCATTCTGCGTAAAACTGAGCTAGAAATGATTCCATAAAACGATGTCTTTCTGCCGCAATTTGCTTTCCAGTATCGGTATTCATTTTGTCTTTTAGAAGTAAAAGCTTTTCGTAAAAATGATTAACAGTGGGCGCGTTATTGTTCTTGTATTCTTCCTTTGTCATGGTGCTGATTGGCGCAATTTCGGGATCGTACAAGCTTCTGTTTTTAAATCCTCCATAGTTGAACGCTCTCGCTACTCCAATTGCTCCTATCGCATCTAAACGATCCGCATCCTGAACGATATCCAATTCGACAGAAGAAAACTTTTTTTGAAAATTTCCGCCTTTAAAAGAGATGTTTTCAATAATATTTACAACATGTTCCGTAATGGTTTCAGAAACGTTTTCAGATTCTAAAAACAAACGAGCCGTTTTGGGTCCGATCGTTTCATCGCCACCATGAAATTTACTGTCTGCAACATCATGAAGCAAGGCTCCTAATTGTACCACAAGCAAATCGCACTCGGTATCACGGGCAATCAAAAGCGAATTTTTATACACTCTTTCGATATGAAACCAGTCGTGACCACCTTCGGCATCGTTGAGTTTTTCTTTTACAAAAGCTATCGTTTTATTGATCAATTTTTCGTTATCCATAATTATTTTATACTGTTTGATTTTATAAAAAAACAAACATAATTTGCCGTTTAATCAGATTTACAACTTTTATTAAGGATAAGATTGCAACCCCATTTTATTAAAAAATGTTGATTATCAAAGCTTTAAAAACTCTAATAATCAACATGTATTTGGTAATTTAGACAAAACACAACAAAGTTGCATTTTACGTAAAATCTAAAATTTACAATCTTGCTGGTTCCACCCATTTAAAGATATGAGACTCTTGCGGGATCACCAATCTTTCTGAAATTCTCGCCATACGAGCAGGCAACTTCATCAAATAATCACGAGCCTTTTCTGCTTCATCAGTCAAATTTGAAATTTTATCAATCTCCCATTTATCCATTAATTTTTGCATGATATCTACATAATCTGATGCTGTGTAAACGCCGATACGTTGTGCTGAATCCGAAAATTGTTCGAAAGCAGAACTTATCTTTTGACCCGATTCTCTTAAAAAATGTGCTGGCATAACGATTTTCTGTTTCATCATGTATTGAAAAGCCAACATCATTTCGCTAGGATCAACAGCAAATATACGCGTAACAAATTCGCTATAAGCGTGATGATGACGCATCTCGTCACCCGCAATCATTTTGCACATTTTAGACAATTTGTTGTCGCCAAATTTCTTGGCAATCTGCGCTACTCTGTTGTGAGAAACATAGGTTGCCAACTCCTGAAAACTAGTGTAAACAAAGTTTTTATATGGGTCTCTTCCTGTTCCAATATCAAAACCATCATTAATCAGGTGCTGCGTTGTCATTTCGATTTCACGCATGTTCACTCGGCCAGACAAATACAAGTATTTATTTAGCAAATCGCCGTGACGGTTTTCTTCACCGGTCCATTGACGAATCCATTTAGACCATCCATTTCCACCATTTTCTATCTGATCAATTCCTTCTACATCCATTAGCCATGATTCGTACGTTGGCAAAGCTTCCTCAGTGATGGTGTCACCAACAAGCGTTACCCAAAAATCATAAGGCAAATCTTTTGCAATCTCACGTAATTCTTTTACCTCCTCAAAAAAGTTTTCTCCTTGAGAATTAGGCAAAAAATCTGTGGGCTGCCAAATTTTTTCAACCGGAATTAAATACTGTTCTACGAAGCTGTCAACGTTTTTTTCTAAAAACTGCATCACTTCTAATCTAATGTTTTGTATAGACATTACTTATTTTACATTTGGGACTTAAACTTAAAATTATTCTTGAAAATTTAAATCTATTTATACTCGTTTACTTCTTCTACAATTGCTTTCTCTGTCATTGCCATCAACTCTGCAAAGTCATGGTCTTTTACTGCTAACGCTTTGTGGACTGTAAAGGTAAGGCGATTTCCTAAACCAACAGGAAAAAAACCATACTTTACCATTTTCCATGAATTGTTGATACTCACCGGAACTACATACGCAGAAGGCGCATATTTGCATAAGATTTTTAAGCCACTTTGGGCAAATTCTTTTGGTTTTCCGGTTTTGCTTCTTGTGCCTTCAGGAAAAATCACAGCCGCACGTTGGTGCTTTTCGATATATTCAGACAAACCTTTGATCACCGGAATGGCTTGTTTTGGGTCTTTTCGATCAATAAGAACTGATCCACCATGTCGCAAGTTGTATGACACACTCGGGATACCCGTTCCTAGTTCTTTCTTACTTACAAATTTACAATGAAAACGTCTAAAGTACCAAATCATAGCCACAATATCGTACATACTTTGGTGATTAGAGACAAAAATTATTGGAACTCCTACGGGAATTGTCTCTCTGTTTTTTATTTTGTACGTGGTTCCTACCAAATTTGTACAACGTAAAAGGAAAAAATTTAAATAATCCACACTTACTTTATGAGCCTGATAGCCAAAAACATTCAGACATATCCATTGTATTGGGTGAAAAATAGCCAAACAAAAGCCAAAACACAAATAGTAAATAACGGAAATAGGGTAAGAAATTATTTTTTGCATGCTTAAAAAATTATTGCCCAAAAGTAACAAATAAATTTTTTAAGGTCATTAAAATTAAAAACAATAACGGTTTTGGTGGTTTAATTGTACCTTTGCCTACTAAAACTGGTATTATTTTCCTGAATTTAATGAATTTTACTTACCCGAAAAACGAGAAACTAAAAAGCAAAACTACAATTGGATTACTATTTTCTGAAGGAAAATCGGTTTCTAAATATCCGTTGCGTTTGGTGTATCGCGCTGGTGAAGCAAATGCTGACGAGAAAATCAAGATTGGTGTCTCGGTCTCAAAAAAATATTTTAAAAAAGCGGTTGATCGTAATTATTTCAAACGTGTCCTGCGGGAAACCTATCGCCTGAACAAACATTTGCTTTGGGATAATGTTCAGGAACCTTATTCTATCATGTTTTTTTACCAAACTAAAGACAGATTATCTTACCAGGAAATCAATACCAAAACCGTTCAGTTGTTTGAAAAATTTTTGCTTCAGGTAAATAAAACTTCTGCATCAGAATCAGAGACGGAAGTATAATTTCAATCTATATTCAACAGATTTCGATCTTTAGGCTAATATTCATTTGGACGAATTATCGTTATTACTGATTTATTCCTATTTTAGTGTTTTTATAATTAAACAGACTTCTTCACAATGGCTCTAATTTTCAAAAGAAAAATCATAATTCCTGCTGTCGCTGCCGCATTTTTATTTATTGGAACCAGTTTCAAAGACGATTTTTTTGAGATTGCGAAGCAAATCGAAATCTTTACAACGTTATTCAAAGCCGTCAATACCAACTATGTTGATGACACCAATCCCGGCGAATTGATGGACAAGTCTATCAAAAGTATGTTGGCAAGTTTAGATCCGTATACGGTTTATTTTAATGAACAAGATGTGGTCAATTTCAAAATCAACAATACGGGCGAATATACCGGAATTGGTGCCTTAATCACCCGAAAAAAAGACCGTTTGCTGGTAAGAGAACCGTATAAAAACTTTCCTGCCGACAAAGCGGGGTTAAAAGCAGGTGACGAAATTATTCAAATTGGCGATGTTTTGATTGCCGATTTTAAAGACGATGCTTCTCAATTGCTAAAAGGTGCCAAAAATACAAAATTTACTATTAGATACCTCCGTCAGGGAAAAACGTATACAACAGACATCGTTCTGGATGAAGTCGAAATTAAATCGGTTCCTTTTTTTGGTAAAATCGATGAGAAGACGGGTTATATCGTTCTGGCTCACTTTAGCAGAAAAGCCTCTAATGAAGTAAAAGACGCGCTTGAGAAACTAAAAGCAGATGGTGCCAAACAAATTGTGCTCGATTTAAGAGGAAATCCGGGCGGTTTGCTTAATGAAGCGGTTGATATCTGCAATTTGTTTGTTCCGAAAAACGAAGTAATCGTAACTACAAAATCCCGAATCGAAAAACACAATAACACGTATAAAACCAACAAAGAGCCAGTTGATACCGAAATTCCTTTGGCTATTATCGTTAACGGAAGAAGTGCTTCGGCCTCTGAAATTGTTTCAGGTGCTTTACAGGATTTAGACCGCGCCGTAATTCTGGGAAGCAGAAGTTTTGGTAAAGGTTTGGTACAACGTACGGTAGAACTTACTTACGGAACTCAGCTAAAAGTAACTATCTCACGCTATTACACGCCATCGGGACGATGCATTCAGGCATTGGATTATGCGCATAAAGACAAAAATGGTGTCGCTCAAAAAACAGATGCTAAAAACTTTAATGCCTTTAAAACCAGAAAAGGAAGAACCGTTTATGACGGGGGTGGCGTTTTGCCAGACATCGAATTGGATGAAACCAAGGTGAGCCCGATTACGAATGCTTTGAACAGAAATGATGGAATCTTTGATTATGCTACTTCTTATTATTACAAAAATCCAAATTTAGGCGACAAAATTCCGACGATTACAGATGCTGATTATGCCAGTTTTAAACAATATTTGAAAACCAACAAAATCACTTTTGATACCGAAACCGAAGTTGCTTTGAAGAACACTTTAGCTACAGCTAAAAAAGAAAACATAGACGAAGCGATTCAGGCAGAATACCAGCAACTACTGACTGCACTTGAAAAAAGCGAAACAACGTTACTGGACAGAAATCAAAAGGAAATTAAAAACCTGATTCAGGAAGAACTCATCAAAAGATATCAATATCAAGAGGGATTGTATCAATTTTACATCAAAAACAACTCTGAAATTAAGAAAGCGGTAAGTGTTTTAAACAATCAGGCTGAGTACAAAACGATATTGAAAATGTAATCACATCAAACCCAAAAAAAGCTACAACCTAAAAAATTGTAGCTTTTTTTATGCCTTTCAACAAAAGACCTATTCCCGAATCATTTCGATATGCGGAATATCATCTTCCAGATACATTTCACTGGATTGCACAAAACCGTGGCTTTCGTAAAACTTCTTTAAGTACAGCTGTGCACCAATTGTAATTTTGTCTTTATCAAAATGCGTTTTGATTCCGCCAATTGCTTCGCGCATTAAATCGTGTCCCCATTTTTTTTCACGATATTCAGCATGCACAACAACACGGCCAATAGAAGCATTATCAAAACTAATTCCTGCGTCAAACAAACGTGCATAGGCCACTATTTTATCATCATATTCGCCAATGAGGTGTAATGCTTGCTTGTCTTTCCCGTCAAGGTCCAAATAAACGCAATTTTGTTCGACTACAAAGATCTCACTGCGCACTTTGAGCAAATCGTATAACTCATGAGCAGTTAATGCCTCAAAAGGCTTTATTTTCCATTTTAACTCCATTCTGTTTCTATTATATTCTTTAAAATTATCTTTTCATCACTTTTACCGATTTTATTATGGCCTCTAATTCCAACATTAAATCCCGTTCCTGATTGGATGGAGAATAACAAAAGCCTTCAATCACAAGGATTCTATTATAACTTTCATCAATAATTGCGTAATTGATAAAAGGCCCCGTCATAAAATCGTTTCTAAGTTCCCAAGTACCTTTGGTCTCAAATGTTTTTTTCCCGTTTAATGAAGTAACCGAAAAATAAGGCGCATAGGCTTCGCCTGTGATCATCTGCGTATTGGGTTCGCGGCCTTTGATGTATCGGCCAACAGAATCACGCATTCTAACAATATTTCCGACGATATCTGTACCACGAGTAATTCTCGATTTAGGAATTTGATAAATCAGTAAACTGGTGTTACCGCTAATGATTTCTTTTTTAAGCCAAATAAAATTCTTTTTGTGCAACATGTATTCGTAACCTGTCGGGATTTGCAAATCGACATGAAACTTATTTTTGATAATGGTGGGGTTCAAAAGTGATTTACTGTTGTCTTTCTGAATTTTCTGAATTTCTGTATGACGAATTGCCTTGATAATTTGCGGGCCATTCATCTCGATACTGCAAATAATATCTTCTATCGATTTGCCGTAAATTCGGAATGTATTTCGGGGCAGTGACTTGGTATTGGTTTTTACCTCAAACTTATCGATTCCGGCTTTTTTTACCACAATAATGCTTCGGCTATCGGTTACAAAACCTTCCAGCAAACGCGCGGGATATTGATTGATGGTAAACAAAGGTTCTTCTTGGGTAAGTCCCCAGACTGGTGATGCAAATTTATTTCTGATGCTGTCACCCACTTCGCCATACCACAACTGATCATCAATAATCACCGATATGGTATTGGTTTTGCCTTCTTTAACAGGCTGATCGCTGTCATGTTTCTGAAAACACGCAACGAACAAACACGAAAGTAATAAGCATAAAAAATGGGTTTTATTCATTTTTATAATTTTATGAAATAAAACCCAAATTTAAGTAAGATTTTTAATTATCCGTTTATTTTAAGTTTCATTCCGGGTTTTATATCGCCATCCTTGATGTTGTTCCACTTTTTAATATCTGAAATAGTCACACCAGGGTATTTTTTTGAAATACTGTATAATGAATCGCCTTTTTTGACAAAATACTCTTCACCAACATTTTTAGAAATCGGTTTTTTCTTGAATGAATCAACAGTATTTGAAGCAACTGAAGTAGTTTGGTCGTTTACTATTTCGGCAGCTTTACCAACTATTAACGTTTTCCCTAAACCAATGTTGTTTGAGTTTAAGTTATTCCACTCTTTTAATTCGGCTACAGTAAGATCGAATTTTTTAGCAATACTGCCCAGATTGTCTCCGGCTTGCACGATGTATTCTTTAGACTCAGTAGCAGTGTTAACTTTTTCATCCGCGGCAGCGATTGCTTCTTGAGTTTCTTTTTTGTCTGCAACAGGAATTACTTTTACATCAGTTGATTTCTTGATGGTATCTGTAGATCTAATTTTAAGTGTTTTTCCTAGTGCAATATTGTTGCTTTTAAGGTTATTCCACTTTTTGATATCTACTACCGAAACATTGTACTTGTCAGCAATGGCGCCCAAATTGTCGCCTTTTCGCACCTTATAAAATTCTGTACTTTGAGCAAAATCCTGAACCTGATTCGTCTTAATCACCTTGTTTTTAGGTGCCAACCTTGAAGCCAATTGTGTAGGCATTCTTCTAAAACCGCTGTCGTGTTGTACGTAAGCATAAATTTTATCTTCGTTAGAAACGAAAGTAGCAATTTTATCTTTTGGCAAACGTAAAAAATGTTGTTCATCTTTATAGAAAGGTACTACTTTTAATTTATACGAAGGATTTAAAAGCTCCAACTGTGACTGTGGCATATCCAGCAAATCAGCAATTTGTTTGAAAGTCATCTTTTCTTTGATGCGAACAGTATCGGTTTCGAAGTTTTTAACAACCGCTCTTTCCGGATTTATTCCATGTTCTTTGTGGTATTCAAAAAGATACATTGTGGCTAAAAAAGCAGGAACATATCCTTGTGTTTCTCTTGGAAGATGGTTGCGAATGTCCCAATATTTGGTTTTTCCGCCAGAACGGCGAATTGCTTTGGTAACATTTCCTGGTCCGGAGTTGTAGGAAGCCAAAACCAGTTCCCAATCACCAAAAATAGTAAACATTTTATTCATGTAAACTGTAGCAGCAGCCGTAGCTTTTATAGGATCACTACGCTCATCAATATACGAATCTATTTTAAGATCGTATCGTTTTCCGGTTCCGTACATAAACTGCCAAAGTCCGGTAGCGCCCATTCTAGAAACTGCTTTAGGGTTTAAAGCAGATTCTACAACGGCTAAATATTTTATTTCTAATGGAACGTTTTGCCTGGCAAAAGCATCCTCAAAAATAGGAAAGTAGTATTCTGATAAAGCCATTAAACGCGAAAATGACTTTCTACGATTTTTTAAGAACGACTTTATTATGTTTTCTAATCCTTGATTGTATTCTATATCAAAAGGTGATTTCTCATTCATGTCCTGAAGACGTTGCTTGAGCAAGTCTGTTGGCAATTCTTCATTAACACTTAAATCGGTATTAATGGTTTGAATGTCTTTGGTCAGATCCTCGTAAATGTCTAAACTGGTTAACTCATTCATCCAAAGACTGTCTACACGGGTAGCCAAATTGTCTTTTACAAACGTGCTTTTAACAGAATCTAGGTACGAAATTTTAATTTCTGGCTTTACCGTAACATCATTATGGGCAACTTCTTGCGCCACCAATGACATTGAGAATAAAACAGAAACCGCTAACGATATTTTTCTTATAATCATATAACATTTTTTTAAAATTCTATAATTCAATGAATTACAAAAACCTTAGTTTTACAAACTTAATCAGATTATGGGTGTAAATCCTTTAAAAAAATGTTAATTGTGGATTTTTAGTCCAAAATTGCAGCAATTCCAGGTAAAATCCTACCTTCTAACATTTCAAGCATTGCACCACCACCTGTAGATACGTAACTCATTTTGTCTTCGAAACCAAATTGTTTTACAGCAGCAACGGAGTCGCCACCTCCCACTAATGAAAAAGCTCCTTTTGCGGTTGCTTCGGCAATAAAATTACCTAAAGCAATAGTTCCTTTAGAGAAAGTTTCCATTTCAAAAACTCCAAGAGGACCATTCCACAAAATAGTTTTCGATTCTAAAATTACCTTTTTAAAATTTTCTAAAGATTTAGGACCTGCATCAAGACCTTGCCATCCGTCAGGAATTGCGGTAACGTCTACCACTTGAGTTTTTGCTGTATTAGAAAAATCGTCTGCAGCAATAACATCAACAGGAATATGAATCTGAACCCCTTTTTCTTTAGCCAATCTTAAAATTTCAAGTGCCAATTCTTGTTTGTCATCCTCGCAGATCGACTCACCAATTTTACCACCTAGTGCTTTAACGAATGTAAAAGTCATTCCACCACCAATAATCATGTGGTCTACCTTGTCTAAAATATTCTCGATAACCGTAATTTTCGAAGAAACTTTAGAACCACCTAAAATAGCCACCACAGGTTTCTCGCTATTTTTAAGTACTTTATTTAAACTTTCTATTTCTTTTGCCAATAAGATTCCGAAACATTTTTCAGTTGGAAAAAATTGTGCAATAATGGTTGTCGAAGCATGCGCTCTGTGCGCTGTACCAAAAGCATCGTTTACATAAATATCACCAAGTGAAGCCAATTCTTTGGCGAAAGCAACATCTCCCGCTTCTTCTTCGGCATGAAAACGTAAATTTTCTAACAATAAAACTTCTCCTGGTTTTAGTTTTTTTGCTGCTGTCTGCGCTGGTTCTCCAACACAATCTGAAGCAAATTGTACCTGAACTCCTAAAATTTCAGAAGTGGTTTTAAGAATATGTTTTAATGAATATTTTTCTTCGACATCTTTTGGTCTTCCCAAATGCGACATCAAGATTACGCTTCCGCCTTGTGCTAAAATAGCATCAATAGTTGATTTTGCTGCCTCAATACGAGTTGCATCTGTTACATTAAAGTTTTCATCCAAAGGAACATTAAAGTCAACACGGATGATTGCTTTTTTATTTTTAAAATCGAAATCGTTTAAAGTTTTCATTTGATAAGTTTTTAATTTTTTGAAAGAAAAACAAATATAGAACTTTTAGGGTAGTATTAAATTCGAAAAATCTAAAAATAAAGGGTCAATCACAACGAAAACGTTGTAAATTATGAAAAAAAACAAATTAACTTTTAAAAAAGATAAAAATGCTTCGTTATACCATTTATGCTGTGTTTTAACAAAAAACAGTCTTAATCATGCACCGGACTTTGCGTACAAGGACAGTTACTGATTGACTGAAGGAAATCGAAACCAATCGTTACAACGTGCGTACCTGTGTTGTAATTGCCTAAGTCATTGAACATAATTTGGTACGAATATCCAAAGTAGAATTTAGACTTCATAAAACCAGCCATTGGGCCAACAGAAAGAGGCTTAGGAAACTGGTCGTTTAAGAAACGATACGAAACCCCAACCCAATAGTAATCTTCGTAACGATTGTAACGTCTGTACTTGAAGTTAAAATCGGTTGTAGAACGTTTATCACTAGCAAAATATTGGTAGTAAAGAGAAGGCTCATACTCGATACGGCTGTTCTCCCCGTCTCTAAATGTATAACCCGTATACACCTGATAATTGGAAAGCAAGCTAGGCTCTACGCCTCTGTACTTGTCAACATTTTTCTTTAAAACGTTATTGGCATTAAAACTTACATAAAAGTTTCGGTTACGATACAAGGCACTAACATCAAAGTTATTGTTACTTGTATAACGGTTATCTGTTATCGATGGATCGAAAACAGGATTTCCGTCAGGACCGTTGTTATTAAAATCATTAATATCGATTCTAAAACTATTAAAGTTGTACGAAATACCAAAAGACAAATACTGTTTAGAATAATAATCTAAAATTAAGTGATGGGCAAACGAAACTTTGGCTCCAGTTTGTCTAGTATATCCGTTTTTATCATTGTACACCGAAATACCAACACCGGAACGATCCAGGATTCTAAAATCGGCATAAACCGACTGATTTTCGGGAGCATCTTTAATACCGACCCATTGCGTCAAGCCATTGGCTCTAATACGTAGGTTGTCTCCGATACCCGCATAAGCAGGTGAGAGTACAAAAGGGTTATCAGCTAAATACTGCGTAAAAACGGGTAGGTTTAACTCTTGGCTGTAACCTGTTGTTACAGCCATGAGTACTAAAGATAAAATTAATTTTTTCATTGTAATATTTTTTTTAGATAACATCATTGGGGGCTTTATTTTGTTATCTGTATAATGTGAAATGTCCAACAAACTCCCTTGCATCTTTCTCGTCATTTAGTTTAAGAACATACCAGTAATCACCTGATGGTAATTCTTCACCATTGTATTTTCCATCCCATTTTTGACCGTAGCGATATTTGCCAATTACACGTCCGTATCTGTCATAGATATCGAAAAGTAAGTTGTTGTAAATATTGGTACACTCAGGACCCCACTCGTCAAACTGACCATCGCCGTTTGGTGTAAAGTGATCTGGAATACAAACGTCAACATATTTGCCAGGAACGGTAATCGTTGCAGTACATCCATTTTGATCTCTTACTATTATTACATAATCTCTTGATTTGTAAATTTTAAATTCATGTTCAGATGTAAATGGTTCTCCATCAAAACTGTATTCGTAAGCAGGAGATCCGCCTGTAGCCGTCACCGAAATAATATTCAGTTCTTCTTTTCCAGGAGTTTTAGTAATCGCTAAAGGTGCCACCGCTTTTATAGTGAAATCTACAGAAGATTGGAAACAACCATTGTCATGAATTGCCGTAACATAATGTACTCCAGGAGCAACATTTAAGAAAATGTTACTTACTTGGTTAGTCGAAGCAAGTCCATCCAATTCGTATGTTACAAGTGATGGATCTGTATTACTTGGATCTATAGTTACAGTTACAGCATTTGCAGCAGCGTTGTTAACACAGTCGTAATTGATCTCTACTGTAGGATTAAGTACAACTGGTTCTGGCATTATCACCTCAACTTCTGTTGAACAATTTGTTGCAGAATCATTTACATAAACGATATGTTTTCCACCAGAAAGACCAGTAAAAGGGAATATCGTTTGACCTACAGCACCTTGTGTATATGGTCCCGCTTTAACGTCAAGACTCACACTATATGGTTCTGTACCTCCTACCACTTGAATACTGAATGATCCGTCTTTATCTCCGGCACATGCTTCAGGAACCATAGAATTAGGAACTTCTGTAGCAATAAGCGGATTAGGTTGTGTAATCGTTACATCGCTTATAATATAACATCCATTTTCGTCTTGTGCGATAAGTGTATAAGTTCCTGGTGCTAATCTGTCAAATACCGTTTTAGAATCAAATTGATTTAAATCAGGTGAAATAGCATACTTGATAACTCCAGTTCCACCAGAAGCAATCACTTCAATCTTACCATTGTTTTCTCCAAAACAAGAAACGTTAGTTGGAATGAACTGTGCTTGAATTGCAGTAGCTGGTTGTCTGATTTCAGCTGTAGCTGATGTTGCAGTACAATCATCACTAGTTACTTGTACCACATAAGTACCAATTACCAATCCTTCGAATCTTCCAGAAGCTTGTGGCCCTTGAATGATTGTTCCGGCAGTATTTTCCAGCGTATAGCTGTAGTTTCCTAAACCGCCTGTAGCGTTTGCAACAATAACTCCTGTTGCTTCACCAAGACATTTTACTACTGCATTGGTCACATCTAAACCTACTACTAATGGCTCTAATGCCGGATTAGCAACTTCGTTAGAAATAAATCCAACACAACCGTTAGCATCTCTTACATAATATTGATACACACCTACTGGTACTCCAAAAGTAACAGAAGTTGTAAACGACCCAATTGTTGTTGCAAAATTAGCAGTCGTACTATACGTATATGGACCTGTACCTCCAGTTGCGCTCAATGTAAGCTCAGACTGTGTAAGACATGTTTGTGTTCTACTTAAAGTCAAGGTTGGTATAACTTCTGTTGGCTGCGTTATCACAATATTTGCAGATGTTGCAGCACAACTAAATCCGTCTGTAACTGTTATGCTATAAGTTCCGGCAGCTAATCCTGTAAAAATTGGATCACTTTGTGGTCCGGAAACAATAACCGGAGTTGCAGAAACAATATTTAGCGTGTACATAAAATTACTTCCCTGACCACCTGTTGGAGGATTTACGGTAATTATACCGTTTCTATCTCCAAAACATGAAAGCACACTTGCGTTTGCAGTAGCCGTAACTACGATAGGAGCAGGGACAACTAATGTTGCAGTTGTTGTAGCAATACATCCGTTAGCGTCTTTTGCATTAATAGTGTAAACACCTGCACTTAAACCTGTAAAGTCATATTGCGCAGAGTATGCTACAAGGATAGCTCCATTTAATACCAATTCGTATTGGTAAGCACCAGGCCAACCACCAGAAGCAGATGCAGAGATTGTACCATCATTATTACCTGCAATACAAGTAATTTCTGATTGAGTAGTTGTCACTACTAATGCTGCATTTGGCTGCTCGATACTAAATACAGTTTCAACTGTACAAGTAGGTCTTCCAACCAATGTAGCTGACACAGAATATTGACCAGCTGTAAGGTTAGTAATTGTAATTGGACCCGCACCTGTTGTTGTGCCCACAATAGTAGCAATACTTGGGAATGGACCCGTAATAGTGTAATTGAAAGGTCCTGCATCATTTGTTGGCACTAATTGATTGTCAACAAATGTAAGCTCAACGCTTCCGTCTGCAGTACCGTAACAAATTTGAGCGTTAACTGGAACTGCTTTTATTTCGAAAGTATTCGGATTATTTACATAATAAATTTCCTGAATAGAACAATTAGTCGCTGGGTTTGTCACTGTAATCATGAAGTTACCAATTGGTAAATCTGTGAATACACCCGTAGGCTGATTAACAGCGGTATAAACAGTACCATTGATTCCGACAACACTATACAATAATGCTGCTGGTGTACCGCCCGTAGTTGTTACACTAACCGTAATATCTTCATTTGAAATACAAGTAATTGCGTCATCTACGCTTACAACAATATCATCCAAACTAATAAAAGGAGCAATCGTTATAGGCGCAGTAGATGTTCCTAAACATCCTTTATCATCATAAACGTTTACAACGTAAGATCCGCCAGAAAGGTCAGACTCAGTATACACGTTTGAAGCACCGCTTTGTACTACTACACCACCTTTAATAAATTCGTATTTAATATAATTTGATGAACCGCCTGTTACAGAATTTACTGTAATCGTAGCCGAATTGGTAATGTTTGTACCAGCAGTACAACCAAACTGAGTTACAACTGGGGGATTCACAACTATTGGTGCAGGCTCATTAATTCTAACATCATCAGAAGTTGTACAACCTCTTCCAGATGTTACGACTACCGTATAATCTCCAGGAGCTAGACCTGTAAATTCACCAGAAGCTTGAGGTCCTGCGATTATTGTTGCTCCCGCCATTACTGTATAAGTATAAACAGGGTTATCATTTACTCCAGGAGAACTGGCACCTATAGCAGCTGAAATTGTACCGTCTGCTGCACTATTACAAGTTACATCTGTAGCTGTCACTGTAAATCCAGTAATAATTGTTGCAATAGGAATATTGAATGTAACAGTATCATCACAACCAGTAGTTAAGTCAGTAACTACAATTGTGTGGTTTCCTGCTCCTACTCCAGTGAAGTTACCTGTTGGTACTCCAAAATTACCGTCTAAGCTGTACTCATAATTTGCTGGACTAGCGCCACCTGTAGTAGTAGCTGTAACTACTCCGTTATTTGATGTACAGTTTGGTAATGTTGTTACCACAACTTGTAAATCTAATGCCGGGAAAATATCAATCAATGCTGGGAATGATGCCTCGCAATTGTTAGCATCTTTTACAGTTAAGGTATAAGAACCTGCTGCCGAAACGATAAACGTTGGACTAGCTTGGAAACCACTACCAATACTGTATTCAAATGGTCCAACTCCAGAAACTCCAGAAATGGTAAATGTATACGTACCGTTTGTTGCATCAGGACATTGGCTGAATGGGTTTACCACAGCACCCGTTGGCAATGGATCTTCAGTAATTGTTACTGTTTGGAAAGCAGGAGCACATCCGTTAAGGTCTCTCACATAAACATCCCAAGCCATTACGGTACCGTTCGCCGTATCTACTACTAGATTTGCGCTGCTACTATATGTTGTTGGAGCAGGATCATTAGAAGGTACTACTGCATATTCATAAGCAGGAGTTCCACCCGTTGCATTAACAGTAATAATCGCTGTTTTAGTAATACAATTAATATTTGTTGCATTAGTTGTAAAACTTAAAGGTGCACTTGGCTGATTAACAACGAAATTAGTTACAGAAGCTTGACAACCTGATGTTGCATCAGTAACTGTGAATGTATAATTACCCGCTATTAAACCAGCATAAGTAACCACATCACCCACTTGAGTAGGTACAACTGCGCCTGGTGTCAATGTGTAAGTATAACCTGCTGGAGCCGGATTGATATAATTGCTAATCGTAAATGTTACAGTACCTGTCGCATCACCATTACATAAAACATCACTCAACAATTGAGCAGTAACACTTATTTCATCTTCTTCTTCAACCACAATCGATTTGGTAGTACTACATCCGTTAGCATCGGTAACTTTTAAAGTATACGTATCAGCTACCAAATTAATAAAGACACCCGAAGTATTCGTTGCAATAGCAGTTGCCGGAGCAATAATTTCGTAAGTATATGAAGCTAATCCGCCAGTAACATTGTTTACTGTAATTGTTGTAAAACTGCCTGCAGTATTACAATAAATTGGAGTCGCCGTAATATTCATATCTGTTGGTGGCGTGTACGGAAGTATTGTAGCAGAACCTGTTACTCTACAACCATTTGCATCAACCACAACATAATTGATCGTTTGACTAGTATTTACAGTTTTTGATGGAGATGAACCAAAAGTTACACCATTATCAAAACTATAACTGTACTCACCAGTACCACTTGGAGTTCCTCCAGATGCCCCTAATGTGAGCACCGCATCAGTAGCTGTGTTTGACGTATTACAACCGAATGGTGTAATAGTAGGTATCACCGCTAAACTTGGTGGATCTATAATTGTAATATCTTGAGCTAATGATGGACATAATTTAACATCTCTTACTACCACTGAGTAGGTCGCAGCAACTAATCCTGTGAACGGAATCGTAGTACTTTGGAAAGCACCACCGTTTACACTGTATTCGAAAGGAGCAGTACCTGCGCCAGGAATAATAGTAAAACTACCGTTGTTTCCTCCATTACAACTTACATTCACTTGAGTATAAGTAAAAGTAGGCGTTACATTTGGTGTAACAACAACCGGAACCGTTACAGCAGAACATGCTTGACTGTCTGTTACTCTGAAAATATAAGTTCCAGGCGTATTTGTTGTAAAGGTAGTACCTACAAGAGTTGTCGGGTTAAATGTAACACCGTTGTCTGTAGAAACTTCATAACCACCAGTATAAGCACCTGTTCCTTGAGTCGCGGTTAATACTATAAAAGCATCTGCATTACAAGTAAGATCTGTAAGCGCAGCTTTCAACAATAATTCTTGCTCAAGCTCATAAACATAAGGTGTTGTTACAACGCAATTATTAGCATCTTTTACATAGAAAGTATAAGAACCCGGAGCATTTAATGTAAAGTTTGGATTGGTTGTATAACCATTACCAATATTGAACTGTAATGGACCCACACCTGTTCCTGTTAAGGTAACATTTACAGGAGCACCTGTATAACAAACTCCTGTGATAGGATCAATTGTAGGTAAAGGGTCTGTTGTAAGCGGAAGTGCTATTTGAGCAATACATCCGTTAGCATCTCTTACAAAAGCAACCCAATTTTTGGTTGGATTTGCATCCAGAACCGCACTAGGAGAAGCTTTGTAAGCTCCTAAAGCTGGAACTGGTGTAATATTTGTATCAACAAAAGCATACGTATAGGCTGGTGTTCCACCACTTCCTTGAACAGTAACTCTTGCTCCAAAATTACAATTAGCAGGAGTATTTGAGATTATTGCTAGGGTTAAGGTTGGCAATTGCGCAACATTTACTGAAACTGTTGCAGTACATCCTGTAACCTCATCGGTAACCACGATAGATTGCGTACTAGCACTATTTATTCCTGTTACCGGAATTGTTAGACTAGTTTGTCCAGTTACTACAGCACCACCGTTTATAGAATAGCTGTAAGTTCCTGCAAAGTTTCCTACGGTAAATAATACCTCACCGTTGGCACCTGGATTACAAGTTACGTTTCTCACTAATTGTCCAGAAACTGTAATATTTGTTACTGGTTGAATAGTGAATGAATCTTGATATTTACATCCGTTCGCATCTGTCACTTGGAAAGTATAAGTTCCCGGTGCCAAAGCTAAGAAAGTAGCAGATGCTGCATTATCGACAGCTGAAGCTGTTGGAGCTATGATTTCATATTTGGTAATCGCATAACCACCTGCAACCGTAACGGTTACATCTGTAGTTGTATTGATACAAGTTATTGGCGCTGCAGCGAATGACAATCCTGTAATTCTTTGGTAAGGATTTACTATAACTGTGTTGTCAAAAGTACATCCGTTAGCATCTTTTACATAATAATGAATGGTTTGTGGAGTACCATTATCAATCACTGACAATGTATTGGCATTATAATAATTGGCAGAACCATCAAAATTATATTGATATGGCGCTGTACCTGTTCCGGCAGTAACATTAACTGTCACAATCGCTGGCTGAGCAATATTACTCGCATTACAAGAATAATCTGTAACAGCTGCAGTAGCCGCAAGAAGTGTAGGCTGACCCACTGTGTACGGTCTGCTTAGAGAACAACCTCTACCTGAATTTACTGTAATTGTATAAGCCCCTTGAGGAAGATTAGAAAACACATTATCTGTTTGTACCATTCCTGCTGGAATTGGCGTAATAGCGTATGTATACACTGGATTATCATTTCCAGCAAGAACATTTACAGTAATAGAACCATCGCTTGAACCGTTACATAACGCATCTGCTACAACAGCATCAAAAGTTACTGGTGTTGGCGCAATTAAAGTAACAGAAGCTGTAGTACTACAAGCTGTAGGTGTTGCTGTATCTGTCATCGTTACCGTATAAGTACCTGCTGGCAAACCAGAAATCACATTAGCTGCTATAGTTACACTTGCTGGCATTGGAGCAATTGTGTAAGTATAAGTATTCGTACCACCGGCACCCGATAGTGTAATGACACCATCGTTATCTAAACATGTTGGTAGAGCCGTAATAGTCGGAGTTACCACAAGTGGTGCATCTATAATAATTGTTTCTGTATCGATACAACCGTTAGCATCTTTTATACTAATGGTATTTGAACCTGAATTAAGACCTGTTACATCAAAAGGTAAACCAGTAGTAATGCTGGTATAAACTCCGCTTCCGTTTACACTGATTGAAAGTGCTCCCGTACCTGCATTGATAGCAGAAACTCTCACAACATAAGATCCTTGAGCCACACATTTGTCTACAACTTGTAAAGCAATTTCTGGACTTGGGTCTTTAACAATAGTTGTTTGAAGTGGGAATGTACAACCATTTGCATCTCTAACAATAATATTCCAAACTAGATCAGTACCCAAAGCACCCGGATCTAAATTTAGTACATTACTTGTAGAAGTAAATGATGAAGGCACCGCTGGATCAACAGCATAAGCATAGGTATAAGGTCCTGTTCCTCCAGTTGTTCTTATGGTAACTTGAGCAGGGTTATTACAATTTGCATTTACAGTTGATTGAACCACAGCAGTAAGTGCTTGTGCTGGTTGTGTGATTTGGAATGTATAAGAAGTAGAACATAATGTTCCTCCAACTTCAGATACTCTTAAAACATAATTTCCTGCACTTAATGTCGTAATATTACCAGAAACTGGTCCACCTGCTGGTCCTGTTAAGGTTCCATTAATTGCTGGGGATACTGGCAATAAAGTTAATGCATTTAAAACTTGATAATTGATAGAAGTTACTGTAGCATCATAATCCTCAACGGTAAAGTTTAAAGTTCCTGTTGCTGTTGCATTACAAGTCACATTTGTACTTGTTGTTCCAGTAATCTTTATGCTTGATGGTGGGCTTGGTGTTGGAAATTCTAGTATAGAAATACAGTCATTAGCATCCTTTACTTGCAAGAAGTAATTTGTAGCATGAGCCAGCCCTACAAAAGTATAAGAATTACTTGCCGTTGGTGCTGTTTCAGTAAGTGGTTGACCAAAAATAGAATATCTATAAGGTGCTGTTCCTCCTGATGTTGTTACCGTAATATTTACGCCAGTAGCACAATTATTACTATTCACTATAGCAGTAAATTGTAAAAAAGGAGGTGTTTCGATTCTTAATTTTGCACTTTTGAACTCACAACCATTTGCATCAACAACCGTAATATAATAATCTCCAAAATTTAAACCTGAAAATTGATGAACTCCTGTAGGAGCAACTCCATTTTCAGTATAAGTATCTATTTGTGTAAATGAATCATTGTACAATGTATAAGTATAAGGCGCAGTACCACCAGAAAATGTAGAAACATCAAAACTTCCAGGAGTATTTAAATTACATAAAATTGGATTATCATCAATGATAACAACAATTGGATCAGGATTAACTAAGTTTATAGTTGCTGGCACAGATGTACAACCCTTAGCATCTCTAATTACATAAGTATAAGTTCCTGCAGTTAGGCCTCCAAAAACTCTTGTAGAAACGAATGTAACTCCGTTATCAATACTATATTCATAAGGAGAAACTCCTGCTGTTGCTGTAAGTGTTATAGAACCATTAGAATCACCATTACAAGTTGGATCTACTTTGGTAGCCGTAGCGGTTACAGTAGCAGGCGTAGTAGTTGTTACAATATTTGTTAATGCAGTACAAATAGTACCATTAGCATCTGAAATCTCAAACTGATACGTAGTTCCTAATAATGATGTTGGTGTATAGGTAAATGTGTTTCCACCAAAAGCAATTGGAGAACCCGTAAAAGCAGCTCCACCAATACTTACTCTATATCCGTAAGGAGCTAGTCCTCCAACCACAGTAACATTCATTGTAGCATTTGCTGGTGCCGCACAACTGATATCTTTTGTTAATACAGCTGATGCCGTTAATGCCTCATTTACTGTTATTGTAGTAGTGTTGGTACAGTTATTCGCGTCTCTAACCGTAATTGTATAAGTACCGGCAGGTACAGTAAACGTATTGGCCGGACTCGGGGCTACACCCGTATTTATTGTATAGGTATAAGGAGCTACTCCGCTTGCACCAGTTGCTACAATCTGGAATGTACTTCCTGAAGCCACACACTGATTACTTACTGTAGCTGTTACGGTTGGTATCGGATCAGTGGCGATTGTTACTGGCAACTGAGCCACACATCCTTTGGCATCTCTTACAAAAATTACCCAGTTTGGATCTGCTCCTGTATTAGAGTTAATATTAAACACAGCACTTGGTCCATAAACCGGAGTTGCTGCTAAATTATCTGCATCTAATATTGCGTATTGGTATGCTGTTGTTCCTCCATTTGCAGCCACTGTTACAGTTGATGTAACTTTGTTGCAATTGGCGTTTACATTCGAAACTAAAGCTAAAGCTAATGGATTAGCTGGTTGCGAAATAATAACTGATGTTGGAACTGTACAATTTGTAAAATCATCGGTGAAAACTACATTATAAGTAGTTGGACCTGATAAATTAGACAATGTAAACACTGTTGCAGTTTGTCCTGTAACAGCTGCCCCTCCGTTTACGCTATAGCTATAAGTAGTTGTAAAACCACTTACATCATAACGAATAGAACCTGTTGCTGATCCAAAACAATCAACATCACTTAGTTTGCTGGCTGTAGCAACAATTTGATTTAAATTGTTTACAGTATGGCTTTTTATATCAAAACATCCGTTAACGTCAGTAACTTTAAAGCTATATGTTCCAGGCGTTAATCCACTAAATTGTCCAGAAGTCGCACCAGAAGTATTAACAACCGGTCCTGAAAGAATTTCGTAAGCCAAAGCTCCAACTCCGTTCGTAGTAGTAATAGTTACCGTACTGGTAGTACTTGCTGCTGGAGAACATAAAATTGGTGTACCTGTAATGGTTGCAATCACAGGAGGGTTCAATCTATTGATTATAATCTGCTGAACTGCAGTTGTACATCCTTTTGCGTCTCTTACAGAATAAGTTATAGTTTGGTCTGAACCATTATCATTAACCGTTAAAGTATTATTATTTGTATAACCACTGCCGTTAAAACTATATTGGTACGGAGCTGTTCCAGTAGTAGGAACTGCAATTGTTACCACAGCAGATTGTTTAGTATTGGTAGGACTACAGGTAAAAGTAGTTGCTGTTGCCGTAGCAACCAAAACAGTTGGTTGCGTAATCGTTACTGCAACACTTGATGTACATTGTTTACTATCTTTTACATAGAAAGTATAGTTTCCTGCAGCTAAATTTTCGAATAAAGAAATAGCTCCATAAGTTGTTCCGTCATTGCTGTAGGTGTAACCCGGTACACCATCTGCACCAAATAATTGTACTGAACCATTAGATCCGCCATTACAAGAAACATCTACTTTCGTAAAAGTAACAGTTGGTGCAACTATCGGATTAATAATAGTAGTTGTAACAAACTCACAGTTATTTGCATCAATGACTTTTATTAAATAAGTCCCCGCTGCTGTAATATTAGAATACACATTAGAAGGTATTGAAGCATAAGAAGTACCTCCGTTTGTAGAAACTTGGTATGTATATGGTGTTCTTCCACCTACTGCATTCACAGTAATTGTTGCGTCTGGAGTTGGAGAACAATCCTGTTCTTTTACAACGGTCGAAGCTGTTAATCTTGCGTATACTACTATTGGCGTAGTAGCTGCAGTGGTACAACCATTTCCATCTTTAACCGTTACAGTATACGTACCCGGCGTTACGGTAAATGAATTGGCAGTTTGAAAATTAGTACCATCAATACTGTACGTTAATGGAGCTATACCTGTGGCATTAGCTGTAATAACGAAAGTACTTGAAGATGTTGCCGTACATTGATTATTAATAGCAACAGACGTAATTACAGGTCTGTTTTCTTCAATAATTGTTATTGGGAAAGTATCTGTACAACCATTTGCATCTCTAACATATACAATCCAGTTTAACTGTGTGCCATTTACAGTATTTACTGTTATTTTATCATTTGTATCAAAAACCGTAGGAACTACAGCACCTTGACCCGCAGCGTAAGTGTAATTTAAAGTTCCGCCAGTTGCATCAGCATCAATAATGGCAGAATATTGATTACAATTTACAGTGGTAGCTGTAGCAGTAACATCTAAAGCTGCCGCTGGCTGTGTTAAGGTAACAGCGTATATAGCCTGGCAATTTGTTTTTCTATCTGTTGCCGTAATCGTATAAATTCCTGCCGGTAATGCTGAAGCAACAGTTATAGTTGTAATGGTTTCAGATACATTATTAGCTTGCTGGATAATAGTTCCTGAACCATTTGTAATTACATAATTATAACCTCTGTCTTTTACACCATTTACAGTAAATTGTATATTTCCAGTTGATCCAAAACAGCTAATATTTGTAGTAATTGATCCACCCGCTATAATATCTGGTGATCCTTTTACAGTATATGGCAAGGTGAAAAAACAGCCTGTTTTAATATCGGTAGCCTGAAAAACATAATTGCCAGGAGTTAAAGATTTAAATTCGCCATCTGAATTGATAGCTGAATTATATCCTGCTGGTCCTGAAATAATTTGATAACGAATCGGTGCAGAAACGCCGGCTTTAACTGCGGCAATGTTTACGTGACCTCCTGGAGGTGTAGTAGAGCAATCGTATCCGCTGTCTGTAAGCGTAATTCCAGTAATTTGATCTAAAGGATCAATAATAATACTCAATACAGAAGACATACACCCATTGGCATCTTTTACATAAGCGGTTACTGTTGTACCAACTGAAGTTGTAAAAGTATTTGTTGTTGTAAAATTAGTCGTTCCGTTAAAGCTATATGTATAGGCACCTGTACCTCCACTTCCAGTAACAGTAATAACTGCCGGGGAAGTACCTGTAGTCGTACACTTAATATCTGTAGCCGAAATACTTCCTGACACCTGTGTTGGTTGCGTGATAGACACATTTTGAGAAGCAGGAGAACAGCCGTTACTGTCTCTTACTAAATAAGAATAAGTACCAACAGCTAAACCAGTATAATTGGCATTCGATGACCAACCTAAATTATTAAAGTTATATTCATATCCACTACCTGACCCACCGGCTCCTGTAAGTAAAACAGATCCGTTTGCTGCACCAAAACAAGTAATGTTTGTAGGTGTTGCTGTTACTGTTGGAATAGTAATGGCAACTACTGTAGCAGAAGTTTCTATAGGACAGTTGTTGACGTCACGTATTTCAAAAGTATAAACACCAGCTGTAGTAGCGGTATAATTAAAAGTACTACCTGTTACATTCGTAACCGCACCGTAAGCACCGGCACCTAGTCTAACTCTATATGTATAAGGAGCAGTACCATCTGTAATATCAACTCTGATAATTGCAGTTGGAACGGTACAAGTTAATGCTGTAGTAATTGTAGCATTGGCTTTTAATTCTGGGGCGATCACAATATTGCTAACGGTCGCTGTACAATTATTACTGTCAGTAACTAAAATGTTATGAGTTCCTGGTCCAACATTTGTAAATGTATTACTTGTTGTTGGAGCCGCTCCGTCTAAACTGTACGTTAAAGTTCCTGTACCAGTAGCCGTAACGACCAAAGTCGCTTTGTTTACAGCATCAAAACATAAATCTGATGTTGCCGATAATGAAGCCGTTGGCGGTGTTGGTACACTTACTGTAACCAAAGCCGATGCAGAAGAAGAGCAAACATTGATATCACGTGTTACAATGGTATAACTACCTGTAGGCACATTGACAAAAATGCCAGAACTCTGGAATGGTCTGACCATCGTGATTCCATTAGCTGCTCTTAACTCATACTCATAAGGAGCAGTACCACCATTTGCGGTCGCTGTAATGGTTGCACCAGTTGTACAAGTAGGTTGTGTTGTAACCTGTGCCGTAATGGTTAAGGCTGTAGGCGAAGTTACTATTGGGCCAAATGTAAAATTACAAGTAGTTGCAGAACTATCATAACGAATACGTACATCGTATGTTTGCGCTGTTAAGCCATTAACAACAACAGGTGAAGTTGTAGATGTTAACCAAGTAGCACCACCATTTATAGAATATTGGAAACCTGTAGTAGTGTTAAAATTATTAGCAACAATTGTAAATGATCCGGTATTACCACCATTACATCTTACTCCCTGAACATTAGTTACACTTGCAGTAAATGCTTGATTACTATCAATTATGATAGGGAAATCTTTTTGAGCAAGACATGATCTTGGTATTTGACGTACCCAGATATCATCAATAAGTACATCATTTCCATTAAACTCATTACTATACGATCTAATTACGAAACTTAAATTATTGAAAGCCCCTGGATTTAAAGATAATTCTTTGTATTCCCACTTATCAGATTTAGGCACTACCCATGGATTTGTAGTATCTGTGGTAGCAACAATAGTTTGAGGTCCACCAACTCCATTTAAATTATTAACTAACTGAATCGTTAATTTAGGATCGGCTAGTCCTGGATTACTCGATCTTATAAGATTCTCGGCCCATAACGAAATAATTACAGGTTGATTTGGAATAACATCATTAATTGGTTTACTGTATAATATTCCTCCAATACCAGCAGAACCTCCAACATTCACACATAAGAATCTTCCCAATGGGTCTGAAGGAAGCGTATGATCTTTAGCGACTAACCAACTACCTCCAAAAGTAGTATTTATAGAACTTGCTACTGCATATTTTCCGTCATTGATCTGATAATCATTAAAAGCACCACAAGGGAAACCAACAGGGTGCGGAGTAGATTCGTCCTCAAAACAATAAGCAGGATTAATACCAGGAGTAGTTGTATAACCACCTTTACCAAAATCTTCTTGCAATAAATTGCTATAAGTAGAAACTGTGGTTACATTGTACCTAACAGAAACAGTGTGTGGGCCTGAAGGCACATTTAAAAACACATTGTTTGTAATAGGAGTATTTGGAACATTATCTAAATAATATTCATACGTATAATTTGTAGAAGTACCATTGGTCACCGTTACCCTACTTGTTGCTGTACCATTACAATTAAAGACAGGATCTTCTACTGTAATTGTTGGTTCAGCCGGTTTTGGGTCAAGGATAATAGTATAAGGAATTGTGTATTCACAACCTACAGCATCTCTAATTTTTAGTATGTAACTACCTGGTAAAACATCTTTTTCATTGGATGCTTGCCATGTAGCGCCACCATCAAAACTATACTGATAAGGGGCGGTACCGCCTTGCGCATTATTGATTCTTAATTTACCTCCCATTTGAGATAACGTACAACCTGCCAATTCTGCAACACCACCAGATGCTGTAACAGCCGAAGTTGGTCCTGCAATAATTCTTGTAACTGCTGGATCTGTACAATATTGTATCGTATTTTGTCCAGATGAATTTGTATAAGATATACCATATCTAACCACTACGTTATAAGTACCTGGCTGTAAATTAGAAAAAACAGGATTACTTACAAAAGTTCCACCATTGTTAATACTATAAGACATTGTATATCCGTTAGCATTCGTCAGGTTAACTCTAATCTCAGCGTTATCATTATAACAAGCGCTGTTTGTATTGGTTATAGTATAGGTAGGTTTGGCATTATTTGGAACTGTGATTGTTCTTGTTATTGTACAGTTATTTCTGTCTACAATTTTAACGGTGTAAACACCAGGAGTTGTAACAACAAATTCATTTTCTGATTGAAAAACTGTATCACTATTTATAAAATAGTTATATGGAGAGTTACCTCCCTCGGTTGTAATTCTAACTCTTCCGTCAGTACAAGCTGTTAATGGTTGTATTAAAGATAATGTTGCTTTGTACTCATTCCAAACCTGACCAATATAGATGTACTTAGTATCTGTACAACCATCATCAGTAGAAACTTCTAAAACATAATTTTGATTGGTATTTAAATTATCAAAAGTATATTCAGATTCAGGAACAGGTCCGATATTAGACAATAATAAACCATTATTATATAGTTTATAATAATATTGTGCATTAGCGTCATTTACTGCAACTCTAATTCTACCTTTTTCACCATAACACAAAGGTTGTGTCACGTCTTGAGTAACACTGAAATTTCTCTGTCTTATTTGAATATTTGGAACGGTAAAAATACAAGGATTTGCAGTTACTCCAATTTGCTTGATATAAACCGTATAAATACCAGCAGTAGTAACATTAAAAATATTACTTGCCTGATAAGTTGTACCATTAATACTGTATTCATATCCTGCAGGAACACCACCAATTGTTATTCTACCTGGTTTACCACAAATAAGATCTGTGTGAGTTTCGGTAGGGTTTAATGAATTGGTAAAGACATTAAAATAGAAACGGTTAAAACAACCGCCTGCATAATTTAATGTTAGTCTGTATTGTCCCGCAATTCTGGCATCATAACTTGGTCCTGTCGCTACTTGTGTCCAAGTACAGGTTGGGCTTTCGTTAGCACAACTTGGACTGCTTGGAGGAGCACAACTCGCCTCATTTAATTTTTCCCAAACGATAGTAGAACCATCCGAAATATTAGTCTCGATTAGTCGGGAATCATTTGCACCACACAAGAAAATGTTAGGTAATTCTTTACCATTGTTTGGACAAATTAAAACCTCGCCTTTATAAGGAGCTCGCGCGTATGGAATAACAGGATTTGCATTTGTACTACCAAATCTTGTTACCGTAAAAGCCTGGTAGATCGATCTACAAGGTGCTGCAGCAAGATTATAAACATAATATATCCCTGGTTGTGTAACGTTAAGGGTCTGTCCTGTTCCTATTTGATTGGTACGAGCTTCATCACTATACCATGTATAATTGGTATAACCATTGGCAGCAACCAAATTTACATTATCCTGACACAAAATAATACTTTCAGTATATTTACAACCATCAACCCCTACTAAAAAGTTGGTCGCTTTTGGTGTTAAGATACATCCAGTATTGGTGTTGACACTTGGATCATCAGAAATTAGAAAATCGGTATTTAAAGTTCCTCTGTAAGTTGAATAAGCAGAGTTATCAATACTGTTTGAACAAGCTTCACTTAATGAATTACAATCAGGAACAACCTGAACTTTAAAACTTATTACTTTCTCACTTAATGTATTGGCTTTTACAACAGAGTCATCTACTCTAAAAACAATACTTCTGGTAATAGGATCATAACTTTGTACTGTTACTCCAGCCGGAAGAGGATTTAAATCGGCAGGATAATTAAAGATAATATTGATCGGCAATTGATCTCTAATCGTCAAACCTCTTGCATCATCATTACCGGTATTTTTAAATCCAATTTCGTAATTTAATTGTTGCCCTAAAGTTACGTCTTGGTTTCCTATATCGACACCGGCAGCATTTTTTACAATTTTTGTCAAAACGATATTAGGCTCAATAATATCTACCGCAAAAGCATTAAAATAATAAAAATAAACGTCTTGGGTACTTCCGAGCGTAATATTAGCCGAAGTGGCATTATTATCAATAACTATTCCCCCGGGCTTCAGAACAGTACCGGGATTATTGATGTTTAGAATACCCGCATCATACCCCAGCGTATTGGTACTAGCCGGATTTCTATTAAGGAAATTTTCTGTTTTATCAGTAGCTGGATCAACATAAGTAACACTACTATTAAAGAAATTGTTTGTAGCCCTAATCACTGTATTTGCAGCATTTGTTGCACTAATTGGTATTCCGTTAATTTGCAAATAATCCCCCGCGATAGGTTGATCACCTTCTAAAGCTGCAAAAGCAAATTTTACACGTACCGGACCTGTTGGAATCGTTTTAAAACCAGAAACAGGAATATCTAATGTTGTCGCTCCGCCGATTCCGCTAAAACCATCAAAGGACGTAATAAATTTTGCCGGCAATGTAGGATCTTCATAAACTACATAAATAGACCAACCAGCAGATAAACCAGTACCGCCATTTGCCCCTTCACTAGATTTAACGTTGGCAACTGTATACAATCCTTGGGCATTAGTTTGACCCGCCACCAAAGAAGTTATATCTGCATAACAAGCATAAGGTTTATTATTATTAGCCCCAATTGGTGTATTATTGGCATCATAAATAATCTGACCCGTAATATCGTTGTACCCACCTGTTGGTAATTTAAGTTTGACTTTTTGAATGTCTGTACGATCATCTTGCTGCAAAATGGCTCCCCAATACAGACCCGCGTAGACTATTTTATAACAAGCCGGCTTAGGTATCGTCAGAGTTGCACTACTCGAACTAAAAGTAGTGTTGTCACTGTCAATATCGATATATTTCATATCGAAATCTGAGTTATAACCAGCGTCGTTATAAGCATTATTTGGTCGCCTATTATTTCTGTTCTCGTCTCTATTCAGGATATTGTTACCAATAAGCAACATATCTCCTTTCAATCTCATGTCAAATCTTGGAGTAAAAGGCTTGAGATTTTGAGAAACTACAAAATAACTTTGAAAGAAAATCAAAGCTAATACAATCAATCTTAGGTTAGTAGGTTTTTTCATAATCATTTATTTTTTACTTACATTCTATACACTCGGGGCATTAGTGAATAAAACGATTCGTATTTATAACATTTTATTATTATGTCCTTCTAACATTCAGAAGGAGCGACTTTTATTTATTTGTATTAATTCTCGACTTTTGCGATAACCACTTTGGCATTATAGGCTTTATCTCCCTTACCTTCTAATCCTTTTTGGGCATCTGCCAGAGACTCAAACTTCTCGTAATAGATATAATATTTACTTGTTGTTACGTTGTAAAAGAAATTGATATCTGATCGTCCGTCTGCTACTGCTTTAGTCAGGAATTCATCTCTTTTTTCAACACTATTATGAACCGCAAGAATCAAATAATATCCGCTATCCGAATTTTTGATACCTTTTATAATTTGCATATTTGATTGCTCTTCTCCAAAATCAAAATCACTTTGTTTCAAAGGAGTACTGCTTACTTTTGTTGTTTCTTTAATACGTTTTAAAGCAGCCAAATCCTGTGCATATCTTCCTTGATCATTTTCAAAAGCAGCACGTTTAATTCTACGTTTTTTCTCAATTTCAGTTTCTACTTTAATACGTTCTAATGTTGCAAGAAGTGCAGCACTATCTTGCTCCATCTTCAATTGTGCCGCTTTCAACTGATTTATTTTTTCTAAATAAGCTCTGTTTAAAGCATCATTTTTATTAGGAACTTTTTTAAGTCTTTCGTTATATAAATTAGTCAACTTATCAATTTCAGCTTTCTGAATTCTGTTTGCATCTGCAATTTGAGCTTTCAAAGCCTCTAACTGACTGTTTTCTGCCGCCACACTTTTAAATGGTTTTGGCTCTTTGTAAATACCTTTATCACTTAAATCATTCTCTTCTCTTAAATCATCTAAGTCCTTTTGCTTGTTGGCAACAGTGGTATTAAACTGAGCAAGCAAATCGTCTTGAGTTTTACTTGAGTTTTCTAATGACTGAGCCAAATTATCGATAGCTTTTACCGTTTCATCTTTTTGAGCAGCTGCTAAAAGTGCTGCATCTGCATCTGCTTTCGCTTTGGCATCAGCGGCCAATTTCGCCTGACGAGCTTCTTCTGCTTTTAATTTCTCTTCTGTTTCGGCATCAGCTTTCGCTTTAGCATCTGCAGCTAATTTTGCTTGCAATGCTTCTGCGTCTGCTTTCGCTTTTTCAGCAGCCAATTTCGCCTGACGAGCTTCTTCAACTTTTTGTTTTTCTGCAGCTTCCGCATCAGCTTTTGCTTTTGCATCAGCAGCCAATTTTGCTTGACGAGCTTCTTCAATTTTTTGTTTCTCTGCAGCTTCGGCATCCGCTTTCGCTTTTGCTTCTGCAGCTAGTTTTGCTTTCAAAGCTTCGGCGTCTGCTTTGGCTTTCTCGGCAGCTAGTTTTACTTGTTGGGCTTCTGCGTCTGCTTTCGCTTTATCAGCAGCCAATTTCGCTTGACGAGCTTCTTCAACTTTTTGTTTTTCTGCAGCTTCCGCATCCGCTTTCGCTTTAGCATCGGCAGCTAGTTTTGCTTGTAATGCGTCTGCGTCTGCTTTGGCTTTATCAGCAGCCAATTTCGCTTGACGAGCTTCTTCAACTTTTTGTTTCTCTGCAGCTTCTGCATCCGCTTTCGCTTTAGCATCGGCAGCTAGTTTTGCTTGTAATGCTTCTGCGTCTGCTTTGGCTTTATCAGCAGCGAATTTCGCTTGACGAGCTTCTTCAACTTTTTGTTTTTCTGCAGCTTCCGCATCCGCTTTCGCTTTAGCATCGGCAGCTAGTTTTATTTTAAGAGCTTCTGCATCGGCTTTGGCTTTATCAGCAGCCAATTTCGCTTGACGAGCTTCTTCAACTTTTTGTTTTTCTGCAGCTTCCGCATCCGCTTTGGCTTTCTCGGCAGCTAGTTTTGCTTGTTGGGCTTCTGCGTCAGCTTTCGCTTTATCAGCAGCCAATTTCGCTTGACGAGCTTCTTCAACTTTTTGTTTTTCTGCAGCTTCTGCATCCGCTTTGGCTTTCTCGGCAGCTAGTTTTGCTTGTTGGGCTTCTGCGTCAGCTTTCGCTTTATCAGCAGCCAATTTCGCTTGACGAGCTTCTTCAACTTTTTGTTTTTCTGCAGCTTCTGCATCCGCTTTGGCTTTCTCGGCAGCTAGTTTTGCTTGTTGGGCTTCTGCGTCAGCTTT
>NZ_JAGFBV010000020.1:75372-86220 GCF_017948595.1 Flavobacterium geliluteum
GCTTTCGCTTTATCAGCAGCCAATTTCGCTTGACGAGCTTCTTCAACTTTTTGTTTTTCTGCAGCTTCTGCATCCGCTTTGGCTTTCTCGGCAGCTAGTTTTGCTTGTTGGGCTTCTGCGTCAGCTTTGGCTTTATCAGCAGCCAATTTCGCTTGACGAGCTTCTTCAACTTTTTGTTTTTCTGCAGCTTCTGCATCCGCTTTGGCTTTCTCGGCAGCTAGTTTTGCTTGTTGCGCTTCTGCGTCAGCTTTGGCTTTATCAGCAGCCAATTTCGCTTGACGAGCTTCTTCAACTTTTTGTTTTTCTGCAGCTTCCGCATCCGCTTTCGCTTTAGCATCGGCAGCTAATTTTGCTTGTAATGCTTCTGCGTCTGCTTTGGCTTTATCAGCAGCCAATTTCGCTTGACGAGCTTCTTCAACTTTTTGTTTTTCTGCAGCTTCGGCATCCGCTTTGGCTTTGGCATCAGCAGCTAATTTTGCTTGTAATGCGTCTGCGTCTGCTTTCGCTTTATCAGCAGCCAATTTCGCTTGACGGGCTTCTTCAACTTTTTGTTTTTCTGCAGCTTCCGCATCCGCTTTGGCTTTGGCATCAGCAGCTAATTTTGCTTGTAATGCTTCTGCGTCTGCTTTCGCTTTATCAGCAGCCAATTTCGCTTGACGGGCTTCTTCAACTTTTTGTTTTTCTGCAGCTTCCGCATCCGCTTTCGCTTTGGCATCAGCAGCTAGTTTTGCTTGCAATGCTTCTGCATCTGCTTTCGCTTTATCAGCAGCCAATTTCGCTTGACGAGCTTCTTCAACTTTTTGTTTTTCTACAGCTTCCGCATCCGCTTTCGCTTTGGCATCCGCAGCTAGTTTTGCTTGTAATGCTTCTGCGTCTGCTTTGGCTTTGTCAGCAGCTAGTTTTGCTTGTTGCGCTTCTGCATCGGCTTTCGCCTTGTCAGCAGCTAGTTTTGCTTGACGGGCTTGTTCCGTCGTTTGTAATTGTTGTGCTTCTTTCTCTGCTTTCAATTTAGCAGTAGCTTCAGCATCTACTTTTACTTTGGCGTCTGCCAATAACTGAGCTTGCAAATCTTTCATGTCCGCTTTTGCGGTATTATTTGAAGCTAATTTAGCAGCAGCTTCGGCATCCGCTTTTGCTTTGGCATCAGCAGCTAATTTTATTTTAAGAGCCTCAGCATCGGCTTTGGCTTTTGCGTCTGCTTCTAATTTTGCTTTAGCAGCAGCTTCGGCATCGGCTTTTGCTTTTGCTTCCGCAGCTAATCTTGCTTGTTGTGCTTCGGCATCGGCTTTTGCTTTATCAGCAGCTAATTTTGCTTTCAGTGCTTCAGCATCCGCTTTGGCTTTGGCATCAGCAGCGAGTCTCGCCTGTAACGCTTCGGCATCGGCTTTCGCTTTTGCATCGGCAGCTAATTTTAATTTTAAAGCAGCTGCTTCAGCCGCTTTGGCTTTTGTTTCTGCAGCTAGTTTGGCTCTGTTTGCCGCATCAATTGCTGCTTTTGTTTTAGCAGTTGTTGCTGTTTTTGCTTTTGCTTCAGCAGCCAACTTAGCTTGTAGGGCATCAGAATCGGCTTTGGCTTTGGCATCAGCAGCAATTATAGATTGTAAATCCGCTTCTTCTGCCTTCGCTTTAGCATCGGCTTTTCTCTTGGCGGCTTCTGCGTCGGCTTTTACTTTGGCATCGGCAGCAAGTTTTACTTTTAATGCTTCAGCATCCGCTTTCGCTTTTGCTTGTGGCGATAAATTTGCTTTAGCAGCAGCTTCTGCATCGGCTTTCGCTTTTGCGTCTGCGGCTAATTTTATTTTAAGAGCCTCAGCATCGGCTTTGGCTTTATTGTCGGCTTCTAATTTTGCTTTAGCAGCAGCTTCGGCATCAGCCTTCACTTTTTCTGTTAAAGCTAATCTTGCTTGTAATGCTTCTGCATCGGCTTTTGCTTTTGCTTCGGCAGCAAGTTTTGCTTTTTCGGCACCGCTAACTCTGGTTATTGGTGCAGCATTTGTTTTAGGTTTTGCTTTGACTGGCTTAGCAGTTTGCGATGCTTCAATCAAAGAACCTTCCTCGTCATCACCGTAATAATAATTTCTGTTTTTGAATTTATACGCTAATACAAATTCGTGGGAAGCTCCTAAATTAGTCAGGTTTCCCGTTGCGCGCTCATAATTGTATTCGATAGCAAAACTAGGTGAGATATTAAAACCCAATCCTGCCGACATTCCAAATAACGTATTGTAACCTGCTTGCGCCCAAACTCCTTGTTTTAGCGAAAGCATTGCAAGACCTGAAATAACGGTCTTGTCTTTTTTAAGCTCTGTTTTTACAATTCCGGAGAATTTACTTCTGTCAAAAAAACCATAACTATCAATAAATCCGGTGTACATGGCATGTACTTGGATTGCTCTTTCTGGATCTTCTTTTACCATTCCGCCACCAAAATTATACAGAATCAAGTTGTTGATCGATACACCAAAATCTAAAAAAGCAGTACCGTAATTAATCCCAGGATTTACAGTAAGTAACGTATTTGACGGATAATTTGAAACATCTATAACATCATCTGAAATAATTTTTCCCTCGTCAAGACCGCTTTGGTAAGCACCAACATTTAAACCAAAAGTTAAATTGCTGTCTTCCTGCAAAACGATATTGTGTGCAAAATTAAGTACTCCTCCAAAGACCGTAAACAAACCATAATTCTGTTGAAACAATCCAACAGCAAACGCTTCATTTTCTCTAAAGCGTCCAGAATAATTAAACAAATACGTGTTTGGAGCATCCTCAAACTGTATCCATTGTCTTTTGTTGTAAAAACTTATGTATGAATTTTGTTCGCGAACAAAACTAAAAGTTGGATTAATTAAATATCTATTAAACTTTAATGAATTTCTGATAGGTAAAGAAAACGAAACAACTCCATCCTCAGTAACTGTTTGCTGCGAATAGAGTATTTGTGATGTACCATAAAATAAAGTTATGAATAGTAAAATTTTCTTCATATTATTTTATCACCGTTATTGATCCTTTTTTTTCACCTGCATCGCCTTTAATGACATAGTAATAAACTGGATTTACATTTTTAAAATCTTTAACGAACGAATTTGTTACGGGGTCGTAATTACTGCCCACATCATCAAACATAATCTCGCCGTTTGAACTTACAATTGTAAGCTTAGTATCTGCTGTTTTGTATACATCTGGAATGTTCCAATATGGATTTGTTGCCAGTTTTATAATATTGGGAATAACTGTAGCGGGACCTTGCGGGCCAATAACTTTAAAAGAAAATTCTTTTGAAGTGATACAACCACCAGATTGAGAAATTTTTACTCTATAATTACCTCTCACAGTTACCAAATAGGTATCTGTCGTTGCGCCAGCTATTAAATTATCGTTTAAATACCACTCATACGTTGGACTTGCAGCATCATCTGTAACGGTAACACTTAACGTTTCTCCTTCTGCAATTGTATTGGTATCAGGAGCTTCCGGAACATCAATACTTGCGTTAAAAGTATTACTTTGAAGATTGATACTTCCCGTAGCTTTACATCCGCCAAAATCAACTTCTACCGTATAATTTCCGGATTCGTTTGTTGTATACGTACGACCTGTTGCTGCTGTAATTACTGTACCGTCTTTTTTCCAAACATAACTATTTCCACTAGTCGCCGTTAGAACAGTACCTGATCCGCTGGAACAAAATGGATTTCCTAAACTAGAGCTAATGGTTACACTAGAACCAGAACTTGAAGAAGTAACCGTAACACGATTAGAACTAAAATTCACATCTGAACATTGACCATAATCAATCTCTGCATAATATTGTCCGATAGCATTTACTACTAACGAACTAGAACTTTGTCCGGCAATCGCAGTACCATCTTTATACCATTTGTATTTGACACTGGCATAATTTAGAGGTGATGATGCAGGTACAGTTGGCGTTTCGTTATCTACCGAAAGTGTTAAGCTTCCGCCAGCACACAACATCGCCATGTCGCTTTTTTTATTGATATAAAAGGAATTCTCGTACTCTTTGTAATAAGCAGGAAAAGATGTGTTGCCCAAAGTGTTTTTGAACCTTGTAGGACTAACATATCCTGTAGATGCTTTTACTCGTAAGCTGTAAGTATCTGAACCAACCAGATTGGTTGGTACAGCATACTTTATAGTTTTTTGGGTTGGAGAAACATCAATAGTTTGCAACAAGGTTGTTGCTATTGGAGTTGTAAAACTTCCTGTAGGATCTGATAATTCTACTACAAAAGTAGTTCCAGCTGGAAAATCTATATAACTAAATGTTGCAAAAAATTCGTTGAAAGAACCTCCTGCGCACAGTTTTTCCAGACCATCAAATGTTTGTGGAACCACTGTTTGTGCATTAGTACTTGGTTCGAAGGCAAAAAAGGCTCCGAAAAAGATAATACATTTCGTTAAAAATAGAGTAGTTTTTTGAATCATATAGTACGTTTTCTGGCTAAATCTATATTTTCAAAAAAAAGAATATCAATAAATGTTTCTGAAAAATCGTATCTATAATTTTCTATAATAGCTCTCGCTATTTCAGAATAGGCACTTTTATCAGTAATAAGGTGTAATTTTTCGACAGCACATGTATCGCTGTCACCCACAGTATCTGTAGTAAAACTATCCTTGGGGATGGATAGCTTTACTAAGAACTGATTTGAAATAATATTTGAATTGGCAACTAAAACAGCTGCACATTGTTGGTTCTTTAATTCAGACTTAACAACATTGTTTACGTTCTCGATACAATCTAAAAAAGCAGGTTTTTCGGTAGTATTTTGTGCGTATGTGGTCAACGAAATAAGAGAAACCAAAAGTATAATACAAGAATATATTTTTTGTTTCGGGGCCATTATTTTGATCTTTATTTGTCCGCTTAAGACGAGTACATAAATTGTGTCTGGGGACTTTATTAATAAAATTTACGCGTTTAAAATAAAAATCGAAATCTCTTATCGATTGCCGCTTGAAGCAGTAATTTTTCCAAGTATAAGTCTGTAATCTGGCTTTTTAGGGTTTAAAATATCAATGAATGTCTCTTTGTTATCACTTTGAGAATATACATTAAAAAACACGCTATTTCCATACCAGCTCTCTAAATCCTCGTTGTTTGAGTTGTACTCTGTAAAGATATTTCCTTTACACAAGTTAAAAAACATTTCTTCGAATTTGATTTTTTTAAGGTTGGCATCGTTAATCTCAATTTTACTGTCCAATAAAACAGCTGGATTAAATCCAGAGATTACACTACGTTTCATTTCAAGTGAAGCGTTTTCAGCAATATAAACAGCTTCTTTTACCAAACCTGCCTGAATATCGGCACTAATATTTTCGCTATCATTAAGCATTGTAATATTAGAAGCAACTACAAGAGTTCCTTTTTTAGTAAAATCAGTTTCGTTCTTTTTTTCGTAAGAAGCAACTTCAAGACAACGAGAACCATCTTTGTTACTAGATAAGTAAGATGATCTAACTGCTAAAGAGTTAAATAAACGACATTGGGTTCCTTGAGTAAACTTAAAGTCATCGTTGATTGACTTATAAGAAACAAATTTTGTAGCATTAAGATCTCCACCGTAAACAGCAAACGAGTCACCTGCAGAATAACTAACCATCACGTTTTCAAGAATAGTTTTGTTACCAACACCAGCAAGTGTTAATCCGTTGAAACCTGGAGTACCTTTTACTCTTTTTCCAGCAAATTCGATTCTTACATATCTTAAAACTCCAGAATTAGAAGCGACATTGTCTCCTCCGTAAGTAGTTTGAGATGGATCAAGATCTAAGTTATAAGAACCTGCATTTCCAAATTTATTGATCGGAGCATCTCCCAAAATAACTAATCCTCCCCAATCTCCAGCTTTTTTCTGGCTGCGGTTTGAAGTAAATACAATTGGGTCTGTCTCTAAACCGTCAGCAATAATTGATGCACCTTTAGTAACTACCAATGTTCCTTTTGTTTCAAAATCACCAATGATCAAAGTCCCTGGCTCAATTGTTAAAACTGCATTGTTAGTAACATATACGTTTCCTTGCAGAACATAAATATTTCTCTTCAGCAACTTTGTGTTAACAGAAATGTTTCCAGCTAAAATCTGATTAGCTTCTCCATATTCTACTTTGTTAGGCTTAAACTCTGTCCAGTTATTCAACCAGTTGTTATAGCCCATAATTCCTTTTTCTTGTTGAGCACTCATACTGGTAACTGTCAAAAGAACGCAGATGATTTGAGTAATTTTTTTCATCACAAGGGGTATTTAGGTTAATATTAAATTTGGGTATGCGAAAATTAAAAAAACTCATCCCGAGTTTTCTGCCAAGCAGAACCATCGAAAACGAGTTGATTTTTTAAAACCTCTGTAAAGAATTGAGACTTGTGATCTCAATTCTTTAAGAAGCATATAAAAATATTTAACAATTACATTTCGTTCAACTCGTTGAACTCGTGTAATGATTTCAATGTTCCTTCATAAAATAAAATAGCAGCGATCAAATTTCCCTTATCTGAGTAAGGCATCATTTTTCTCTGAAATTCTACAGTTGTATCTAAGAATGCTGTAGTACCAATTGCTTGGTTGTCTAACACTTTTTTGTGCTCACTGTCGTCTGGGATACCCAAATCGGCCATTGTAACACCCGGTTTTGTAACCAACGCGATGTAAGGAAGGGTTTTCACCAAAACCTTTATACGCTCGATGTACAATTCAAGAAGCTCGCCTTTTTGCATTCCGCTTAGCTCCTTCTGATCATGATATTTGCGTATAAGAGCAGTTGTACTGATAATACTTCTCGGAGCATTTTTGGCTTGTGCAAAAACGGCACCTGTCGTCAATAAAAAAAAGACACTTAAAAAGATAATTTTCCCTTTCATAAATTCTTAGAATAAATTTGTTTTTGATAGAAACAAAAATATATAAATTATGTTAAATCACAACTTTATTGATTTTTTTTTTGAAATAAAACATTCCGAGAATACTCAAAAATGGGTTCTATGTCGAGAAAATATGCCTTTTGCCGAGTTTTTTGTTAATATTGTTAAAATTTTTTTCTTGTAAGAAAAGTGTTAATCAGAGTGATTTAATGTGCTTTATTCTAGACAAAAAAAACATAACTTTTTAAAAAAAAACGAAAAACTATTAACAAAAATGTCTTAATATCTGTTGAAAAACATTTCAGTATTAACAAAACTTTAGCAGAAAAAAGTAAAAATTTAAGTTAAAATCTTTTTTCAGAATTAAAAAACAACAGTTAAAAATTAATCTTTATCCGGAAAATTTTTGACTATATCATTTTCTTCTATCTTTGCTTCATGCAATTTTCTGAAATTTTAGGCCAAGATTACATCAAAAGTCACTTGATAAAAAGTGCGTCCTCCGGAAGAATTCCGCATGCTCAGCTATTTGTCGGACCAGAAGGAAGTGGCACCTTATCAACTGCTATTGCTTATGCGCAATATATTTTGTGCAACAATACAGGTAACGAAAATGCAAACGGAAACGATTCCTGTAATTTAAAATTTCAGAACCTATCACATCCGGACCTGCATTTTATTTACCCCACTGTTACCACCGAAGATGTAAAAACCAAACCCAAAAGTTTAGATTTTATTCAGGATTGGCGACAATTTATTCAGGAAATGCCTTATGGCGGATTATTTGACTGGTACAAAATCCTTGGTGTTCAAAACAAGCAAGGCGAAATTAGGGTTGAGGATGCCCAGGAAGTTTTAAAATCACTTTCGTTAAAATCATACGAAGGCGGTTATAAAATCATGATTATCTGGATGGCTGACAAGATGAATATTGCGGCTTCGAACAAATTGCTCAAATTACTCGAAGAACCTTCGGATAAAACTATTTTTATATTGATTTCTGAGAATGAAGAAGACATCATTCAAACCATACGATCTCGTTGTCAGGTAATTCACTTTAATGGTTTACCAGAAAAAGTCATTGCCGAAGCTTTAATTTCGAAAGAAAACATAGAAGAAAAAACTGCTTTCAAAATCGCTCATCAGGCGCAGGGCAATTTTAGCAAAGCTTTGCATTTGGTAAAAGAAGACGATGCAGAATATCCTTTTGAGCAATGGTTTGTCAATTGGGTGCGCGCGGCTTTTAGAGCCAAAGGAAATGCCGCTGCAATTCAGGATTTGATTTCCTGGAGTGAAGAAATTGCAAGTTTGGGTCGTGAAAGCCAAAAAAAATTCATTCAGTTTTGTATCGAAATGTTCCGTCAGGCGCTTTTGCTTCATTATCAAGCACCAAGTCTGGTATACATTGAACCAAAAGTCGATAAATTTAAACTCGAAAATTTTGCTCCTTTTGTAAACGGAAATAATATTCATGATATTTTTAAGGAACTTTCAGATGCGATGTATCACATTGAAAGAAACGGAAATGCAAAAATAATTTTAACCGACTTATCAATAAAACTAACCCGATTAATTCATAAAAAATAATATTTCAAATGAATAACGTTGCTTCAATTTTAATTTTGATATTTTTAGCCTTAACTTTTTTACAATCCGGCTACGAAAAAATTTTTTACTGGAAAGATAATTTGGCGTGGCTTAAAGGACATTTTGCTGCCACCATTCTTAAAAATCAAGTGCCTCTTGCCCTGCTTCATCTTTTAATTTTAGAATTAATTTCTGGTATTTTATCTGTAGTTGGCGCCATACAATTGCTTTTGAACAGCGGTCGCGAATTTGGTTTTTACGGTGCCCTATTTTCATGTATCTCTTTGTTAATGATGCTTTTCGGTCAACGATTAGCCAAAGATTACGACGGTGCCAGAACAATTGTAATCTATTTTATACCAGCTGTAATGGCGGTTTATTGGTTAAATTAATTGACTTCGATTTAAAAAAATAGCCGCAGATTTCACAAATTAAAACTAAAGAAATATTTGAAATCTGTGGTAGAAAACAAATTTTATTATTAAAAAAATGACTCCAAAACACCCTTCCGAATCCCTTACCATATTGACCGATTTAGTGCTGCCGAGCGAAACAAATCCTTTGAATAATCTTTTTGGAGGTGAGTTATTGGCCCGTATGGATCGCGCCGCAAGTATCGCAGCCAGAAGACATTCGCGCCGAATTGTCGTAACAGCTTCTGTCAATCATGTGGCTTTTAATCGTGCCATTTCATTAGGAAGTGTCGTAACCGTAGAAGCAAAAGTGTCCCGATCTTTCAAAAGTTCGATGGAAGTTTTTATAGATGTTTGGGTAGAAGACCGCGAATCTGGCAACAGAACCAAAGCCAACGAAGCCATTTATACTTTTGTGGCAGTAGACGATACCGGAAGACCAGTTGAAGTTCCTGCAATTCAACCCGAAACAGAACTTGAAATTAGTCGTTATGAAGCCGCTTTACGTCGCAAACAACTGAGTTTGTTGCTTGCAGGTAAAATAAAACCATCAGAAGCAACAGAATTAAAGGCTTTGTTTTTATAGTATAAAATTGTGACAATTTGGAACAATGAAACTTCAAAAAAAAGAAGTATTTTTACAAAATTACAAGCCCATAGAAATCTAAATCAGGAAGTTATTGATTTTCTGGTTTGTTTTTCGAAAAAGAAAAAAATATAAAATTTTAGATGAAAGAAAAAGAGAAAGAAAAGATGAGTTCAGAAAAAGATGCCAAACTAAAAGCGTTACAACTTACGCTTGACAAACTTGATAAAACGTACGGAAAAGGAACCGTGATGAAAATGGGTGACAAAGCCATTGTAGAAGTTGAAACGATTTCTTCGGGTTCTCTGGGTGTCGATTTGGCCCTTGGAGTAAATGGATACCCAAGAGGTAGAATAATTGAAATATACGGACCGGAATCTTCTGGAAAAACCACTTTGACACTGCATGCAATTGCAGAAGCTCAAAAAGCAGGCGGAATTGCTGCTTTTATAGATGCAGAACATGCTTTTGATAGAAATTATGCCGAAAAATTAGGCGTAGATATCGAAAACCTGATCATTTCTCAGCCCGACAACGGGGAGCAAGCTTTAGAAATTGCCGAAAACCTGATTCGTTCAGGGGCAATTGATATTGTGGTAATTGACTCGGTTGCTGCGTTGACTCCAAAAAGCGAAATCGAAGGAGAAATGGGAGATTCTAAAATGGGTCTTCACGCTCGTTTAATGTCTCAAGCTTTAAGAAAATTGACCGGAACAATCAGTAAAACAAATTGTACTGTTTTCTTTATCAACCAGTTGAGAGAAAAAATTGGTGTTATGTTCGGAAATCCTGAAACGACTACAGGTGGTAATGCCTTAAAGTTTTATGCATCTGTGCGTCTGGATATCCGTCGTTCTTCTCAAATCAAAGATGGTGAGAATGTTATCGGAAACAGAACCAAAGTAAAAGTAGTAAAAAACAAAGTCGCTCCACCTTTTAAAACAGCCGAATTTGACATTATGTACGGAGAAGGTGTGTCTAAAACGGGTGAGATTTTGGATTTAGCAGTTGAATTTGAAATCGTTAAAAAAGCGGGATCATGGTTCAGCTACGGAGATACTAAATTAGGACAAGGGCGTGATGCTGTAAAATCTTTAATCAAAGACAATCCTGAATTGGCTGATGAACTAGAAGTAAAAATTAAAGCACACATCAAAGAATTAGCCAATGCTTAATAGAACATAATTTGCTATTTTATAGCAGCATATTATATTTTTTTTAAACCCGACAAGATGCTACATTTTGGACTGCACCCAAAAGTTTAGACGAATTTATAATTAAATTTGATAATAATGAGCTCGATATTGTATCGGGCTCATTCCTTTTAAATTAAGTTTTATTCGATCATTATTGTAATAGTCTATATATTC
>NZ_JAGFBV010000021.1 GCF_017948595.1 Flavobacterium geliluteum
ATTAAACAAAAAATTGAGATAATTTTGTCTTTGCAAAGCATCGGTTTTGTTTTTTAGTCGGCAAAACAAATTTACTTAACCTTTGCTTTGTATTTTTAATACTCAAACTAGCAACTTGAATTAATTAATATTTTAAAAAATAATGTTACAATAAGACAAAATTTTATAGCACAAAATCCAAACTTTTATAATCTCACTGTAGAGAAGCGAACAGAATTATTAAATGCTTCTTTAGATTTAGCTGAAATTAATTATTTCTTTCCAATACCTTTACCTTCTTCAGGATTGCAAGCGGGACCAGATTGTGTCAATGGTTTTAAAAAGGCTAGAAAGAGATGTCAACGAGATTTTGGTACATGTACGCTTGGAGCTTTAGTTTCAGCTTCTGCTCCTCCTTTTTGGCAGGGATTAGTAGTGGAAGCACTATGTGTTGTTGCAAAATTAAATTGTGATGACGATGCCGAAGAAGATTATAATGATTGTGTTCTAGAAGAATTTATTCCTGGACAATTACCCCCTGCAACAGGAGAGCTAACAATACATTGTGATAAATTTGCAGATACTTGTTGGACAACAGACTCAAATGGTAAATATGTTAAAACATTAAAATAATTCTAAATTTAATGAGTATAATGAAAAAATATATAGAGGCAATTATTATTACGTCCATTTGGGCTTTATCTCAAATTATGGATTATATATACGAAAGAAAATATACTTTATATTTTTTCTTTGCTTTTTTGATTTTGGTAACTCCGGTAATAATTTTTAGCATGATAAAACGAAGAAGAGAAGATAAACTTAATGGAACAAAAGAGTTTCAATCGTCCCTTTATAGATTACTATTTATTGGAGTCGCAATGCTAGTTATTTATTTTGTAACGATACAGTATATGTAAAACTTTTTTAGAATATGTTTTTGGAAAGAAAAGGCAGCTCACATGAGCTGCCTTTTTGATTTATAAAATGTTAATTTTGAATAAATTCTATAGAAATGGTATAATTATGTTTTATATGATAAAATAATTACTATTTTTGCACCCGTTATCACGAATCTCGTAAAGAGATAGCAACCTGCAACAACGAGCAAGGTGCTAAAACGATAAGCCAAATCCTTTGGAAAAAATGTTGTCATTCGCATTGCCATTTCAGATTTGCTTGTCGTTGTAAATGTTTCATTTTATAATTTACTTTATGACAAAACTCAGTAAGAAAAAAGGAAATGCAGTAGCTTTAATTCCTTTATTTGTTTTTATTTTTACCTTTTTAGGAGTCGGAATTGCCCTCAATGACTTTTATGCATTTCCATCCCCAGTTGCCGTTCTGATTGGGATTGTTGTTGCTTTTGTACTTTTTAAATCTTCTACAGACGAAAAAGTAGATACCTTGATTGCAGGTTGTGGCGAAAGCAAAATCATGACTATGTGTATTATTTACTTGCTTGCAGGAGCTTTTGCAGTGGTAAGCAAAGCTATGGGAGGAGTAGATGCGGTCGTGAATCTCGGAATTAATACCATTGATGCGGCTTATTTTCCTTTAGGAATTTTTTTGATCTCAGCTTTTTTATCCACTGCGACAGGGACTTCGGTGGGAGCAATTGTGGCTTTGGGGCCAATTGCCGTGAGCTTGGCAAATGCCAGTGGTAGTTCACTGCCACTTATTTGTGGTTCTTTGTTAGGCGGTGCTATGTTGGGCGACAATCTCTCGATGATTTCGGATACTACGATTGCAGCAACGCAATCTTTGGGTTGTGAACTCAAAGATAAATTCAAAATTAATTTATTTATTGCTTTGCCAGCTTCGATAATTACGATTGCAGTTTTGTTTTATTTAGGTTTTAATTCTGAAATTCAAGCAGTTGAAATTCCGAAAAATGCTTTTAACTGGATTACCATTGTACCTTATGTTTTAGTAATTGTTTTGGCTTTATTTGGCGTGAATGTATTTTCAACCTTGATTATCGGGACTTTGTTGGCGGGAATAATTGGCTTTTTTAATCATCAGTTTACACTTTTAGTTTTTGCACAAAAAGTATATGAAGGTTTTACCAGTATGACAGATATTTTTATTCTGTCGATGCTTTCTGGCGGATTGGCGGCTATGGTGGATAAAGCGGGCGGAATTGATTTTATCTTGCACCAGATAAAAAGACGGATCAAAAACAAAAGAAGCGCTCAGGTTGGAATAGGAACTTTGGTAGGTTTGACCAATTTGGCGATCGCTAATAATACAGTTTCGATCGTGATTACAGGCGGAATTGCCAAAGAAATTAATGATGAATATGAATTAAACCCAAAAAAAACAGCCACTATTATGGATATTTTTTCGTGTCTGGTACAAGGAATTTTGCCTTATGGAGCACAAGTTTTATTGTTGCTCAATTTTGCTGGTGGAAAATTAGGTTTTATTGATTTGGTGGGCAATGCGTGGTATATTTTATTTTTGTTTATATTTACTATGATTGCCATTTATAGTACCTTTTGGGATAAATGGGTAGAGAAAATCTTTAAGGTTTAAAAAGTATTGTTTAAAGGTTATTGTAATTGCTGTTTTTTTAAAAAGGGAATTGTTCTATATTTGACAAGTCGTTCATAGCCCTGATAGAAGTGGAAATCCTTTTGTGTTTTTTCTTTAAAAACATAAAAGATTGAAGCGGATAGCAGGAATAGCTACTAAATAAAAATAAAAATTAATTTTGAATATGAAATTACTAGAAGGAAAAGTTGCCATTATTACAGGAGCTAGTCGTGGAATTGGGAAAGGAATTGCTGAAGTTTTTGCTAAACACGGCGCAAATGTGGCATTTACATACAGCTCATCTGTAGAATCTGCGCAGGCTCTAGAAGCAGAATTGAATGGTTTGGGAGTTAAAGCAAAAGGATACCAGTCGAATGCTGCCGATTTTAACGAAGCGCAGACTTTTGTTGAAGCTGTTTTGGCTGATTTTGGTACTGTAGATATCTTAATAAATAATGCCGGAATTACAAAAGATAATTTGTTGATGCGCATGTCTGAAGCAGATTTTGATCAGGTTATTGATGTGAATTTAAAATCGGTTTTTAATATGACAAAAGCGATTCAGAAGACTTTTTTAAAGCAACGTTCGGGTTCTATCATTAATATTAGTTCTGTTGTGGGAGTATCTGGAAATGCGGGTCAGACGAACTACGCAGCTTCAAAAGCGGGAGCTATTGGTTTTACCAAATCGGTAGCTTTAGAATTGGGTTCGCGTAACATTCGCTGCAACGCGATCGCACCAGGTTTTATCGAAACAGAAATGACGGCTAAACTAGGAGAAGATGTAGTAAAAGGCTGGAGAGAAGGAATTCCTTTGAAACGTGGCGGAACTACTGAAGATGTAGCAAATGCATGTTTATTCTTAGCCTCAGATATGAGTGCTTACATTACAGGACAGGTTCTAAATGTTTGCGGAGGAATGCTTACCTAATAGTTTACAGTGTTCAATTTTTGAGTATTCAGTAAATTCAATCTGAAAAAGAATAAAGAGAACACGTTTGTTATAATTCAATTTTTAAATTCTGATCACTAAAAACTGATTACTGAACACTAAATATATATGACTACAAACACGATTTTATTATTATTACTTTCTATAGTAATAGCGGGTGGTTTGTCGTATTCTCAATATTTTTTTAAAGTCAAAAACCATTCAAAAGTGAATGTGTTTTTGGCTTTTTTACGTTTTTTAGTCATTTTTGCCTTGTTGGTTTTGCTCATAAACCCCATAATGACCAAAAATAAGCTGGAGATTACCAAAACACCTCTGGCAATTGCAGTCGATAACTCGAGTTCGATTGTAGCTTTACAATCGGATAAAAAAGTTAATGAATTGTACCAAAAACTGATATCGAATTCTGCTCTTCAGGAAAAATTCGAAATTCAGTCCTATCAGTTTGATGCCGATCTGAAACCTTCTGATCAATTTGATTTTAAAGGAAAGCAAACTAATCTGGATGCAGTGGCAAAAAACTTAAAAAGTATCAATAAAAACCTGATTTTCCCAACGGTAATTATTACCGACGGAAATCAAACGACGGGTAACGATTATGTTTATCGTTTTGACCCTCAAAATAAAATTTATCCTCTGGTTGTGGGAGATACAACCACTTTTTTTGACCTGAAAATTAATCAGCTTAACGTAAATAAATACGCTTTTCATAAAAATAAATTTCCAGTTGAAGTTTTTCTGCAATATTCGGGTGATAAAAACACAAATGCTGATTTTGCTATTATGCAAGGAAATACGGTAGTTGTGAGAGAGAAAGTCAATTTTTCGAATACTAAAAAAACGGCGACATTGAATGTGCTTTTGCCGGCTGATAAAGTAGGTTTGCAAATTTTTAAGGCTACCATTTCTTCCAATGTAAAAGAGAAAAATAGTTACAATAACAGTAAAAATTTTGCTGTCGAAGTGATCGATCAAAAGTCTACTATTGCCATTGTATCTTCGATCAATCACCCCGATATTGGAGCTTTGAAACGTTCGATCGAAACAAATGCGCAACGCAAAGTAATATTGGTTAAACCCAATGAAATAAGTAAATTGGATGATGTTGCTATTTTGGTTTTGTACCAACCTAATACTGCTTTTAAAGGTATTTTTGATAATGCAAAATTGGCCAGTACCAATACTTTTATCATTACGGGAACTGGTACCGATTTTAATTTTTTAAATCAGCAGCAAAATAGTCTAGTTTTTAGAATGAGCGGTCAAAAAGAAGATTATTTGGCCGAGTTTCAGTCGCAGTTTAATTTGTTTGCGATTGATAATATAGGTTTTGAAAATTTTCCGCCGTTGCAAAATTTATTTGGCACAATTACGACCAATACAAGCGTTTCGGTTTTGCTTTCTTCAAAAATTAGAAATGTAGCTACCAATTCACCTTTGTTGGCTTTCGCCGAAAATCAAGGCAAACGAACGGCTTTTTTATTGGGCGAAAACAGCTGGAAATGGCGTTTGCAGAGTCATATTGACAATCAATCATTTGAAAAATACGATGTTTTTGTAGATAAAATAATTCAGTATTTGGCTTCGACAACCTCTAAGAAATCTTTGGTGGTAACGCATGAAAATTTTTATAATTCGGGAGAAGCAATTGTGATCAACGCACAATATTTCAACAAAAATTATGAGTTTGATGACAAAGCCAGGCTTACAATAAAAGTCACTAATACCGAAACGAAGCAAGTCAAAAACTACGATTTATTAAAAGGAAATAATTCTTTTTCAGTAAATTTGGATGGTTTAACGGCAGGAAAATATAATTTTTCGGTAAAAGAATTGAACACCAATACAGTTTATTCGAGTCATTTTGAGATTTTAGATTTTGATATCGAAAAGCAATTTGTAAATCCGGATGTAAAAAAGCTCCAGCAACTGGCATTGCAAACCAACGGAAACACCTTTTTTGAAAATCAGGTTGATAATTTGGTTCAGACGCTTTTAGAAAATAAGGAATACAAATCGATAGAGAAGAACATCTCAACCAAAACGCCTTTGATTGATTGGATTTGGTTATTGATTTTAATTGCTGCTTTATTGACGACCGAATGGTTTGTTAGGAAATACAATGGGTTACTGTAACTAGTTACAAAGGTTCAAAGTTTTTTACTGAACTTGAAATAAAAAGCAAACAAACAAAGAACAAATGGATTTCCGCCTAAAAGTATTCTACACGGTTGCGCTCCGCCTTAATTTTACCAAAGCGGCAACCGAATTGTATATCTCGCAGCCAGCGGTTTCCAAACACATTCAGGAACTCGAAGAAACCTATAAAACAAAACTTTTTGAGCGAAATGGTTCTAAAATCGCCTTGACTCCCGCAGGAGAAATTCTTCTAAAACACACCAAAAACATTTTTGAAATTTACAGAGAAATCGATTTTGATATGAGTTTCTTTAGCAAAGAACGTCAGGGTTTGTTGCGTTTGGGGGCAAGTACAACAATTTCGCAGTATGTTATTTCGCCGGTTTTGGCGGGCTTTCATCAAAAGCAACAAAATATAAAGGTCAATTTGCTCAACGGCAATACCGAGCAAATTGAAAACGCTTTGATCAATAAAGAAATCGAAATCGGAATTGTAGAAGGACAATCTAAAAATCAATCGATAAAATACATTCCGTTCTTAAAAGACGAATTGGTTTTGGTTTGCAACAGCAAAAATCCGTTGGTACAGCAAAGCAAAATTTCGCTTGACGATTTAAAAGCAATGAAATATGTTACGCGAGAACGTGGTTCAGGAACACTTGAAGTTATAGAATTTGCTTTAAAACAAGTTGGTTTAAAAATTGCAGATTTACAAATCGAAATGCAATTGGGAAGTACAGAAAGCATAAAATCATATTTATTAAATTCGGATTGTTTGGCCTTTATGTCAATACATGCAGTATCTAAAGAGCTTACAAATAATGAGTTGATGGTTCTGGATGTCGAGAATTTAGAAATAGAAAGATATTTTTACATTATCACTTTATTAGGAAAATCAGATGCTTTGTCTGAACTTTTTATTCAAAATATAGGGAATCACTATAATTTAAAGTTATAGTCAATTGTTTTTTAAGATTGGTAAATAACAAGTAAACGACTGATCTTTGTAATAAAATATAAAAGTATCTTATTTTGAAAACAAAGCCACAGCATACTGCAAAACATTTATTTGAAATTAACCTTTTGAGTCAACAAATTATTTTTGGTTTGGTGATTCTACTGTGTTTATTTTCGCTGATTTCTCCTCCAGTAGCTTTATTATTGGGAGTGTTTTTGGTGAATTTGTTTGGAAATCCATTTGTAGCATTCAATCATCGTGCGATTACTTTTTTATTGCAATTTTCGGTTGTGGGTTTAGGTTTTGGAATGAATGCCGTTGAAGCTGTTTCGGCAGGAAAAGAAGGTTTACTGCTTACCATTTTCTCCATTTTCAGTACTTTGTTTTTCGGAACTCTATTAGGAAAGTGGTTTGGAACCGATAAAAAAACATCTCATCTCATCTCTTGCGGAACCGCAATTTGCGGAGGAAGTGCGATTGCAGCGATTTCACCTGTTATTAAATCAAACGAAAATCAGACTTCTATAGCTTTGGGCGTGATTTTTATATTGAATTCGATTGCTTTATTTGTCTTTCCTTTTATCGGTCATCAACTCGATTTGTCGCAAAAAGAGTTTGGTTTATGGTGTGCCATTGCCATTCACGATACGAGTTCTGTAGTAGGTGCGGCCAATAAATATGGTGCCGAAGCTTTGCAGATAGCCACAACAGTAAAACTGGCGAGAGCGTTATGGATTATTCCGATTTCTGTCGCAACCGCTGTAATTTTCAAAAATAAAAACAGTAAAATAAAAATTCCTTATTTTATCGGTTTGTTTATTTTGGCCATGCTTTTAAATACCTACGTACCTGAAATCTCGAGTATAGCACCGAAAGTAGTCACTATTGCCAAAATTGGTCTGACGATCACTTTATTCTTAATTGGCGCTACTTTAAATCTAAATACTTTAAAATCAGTAGGAGTGAAGCCTTTGCTTCAAGGTGTTTTCCTTTGGATATTTATCGCAGTTTTAGGTTTGATTTCAATTATGTATATCGGCTAATTGTAAACTGTAAAAACTTTTTTACACTCAATAATTGATCAATTTTTTTGGCTACAGATTAAGAGATTATCAGAGATTAGTGCGCGAAAATGTTTTCAAGCTGTCGCAAATCTTTATCTTTTTGCAATTCGGTTGTTAATACATCTGATTCTTATATGATTTATTTTATATTCGAAAATTTCACAACTGGCTTTCCTGTAATATTATACCATTTTCCGTTGAAAGAAAGTCTTTTTTCGATTACAAAATTAAATTGCTTTTTGGTCTTAGCCATTGCGCTTACTTCCACAGGCATATCGACCTCATAGTCATCTTCAGTACCTTTTGCCTTTCTATACGAACCGGTTGTTGTAATAACAAAATCTCTAAAAAATTTCTTGTTATTATCGGTAACAACTTTGTAGGAACTCGACCATTCTGAGCTACTGCTATTGGATAATGTAAAATTCGGCACTTCCATCAGAGGTTGATACTTTCCGTCAAAACCTACAATGAGATAGAGGTATCCGGAATACGCGCCGCCAGCACCACCGTTGGAGTGTACCAAAGTAAAAGCATATTGGTCTTGCCCAATTTCTACCAATTTAGGTTTAGGAGCTTGAGAAAAAGCACCAAAAGCAGCGATTGCTGGTTGAAAAGACCTCATTTCCCAAACATTAGCATTTTTTGTAAACTTGGCAAGACCAATAAGTCCACCAGAAAATCTGCCTGTTTGCAATCCGTCTTCATCGTATCCAGAATGATTAAAGAGTAGTAATTTAAATTGATTTCCTTTTGAATCTGAATAATCAATATTATCCAGAATCCTTGTCGCAACGCCTCTTTCATAAGGAAAATTTTGATCTCCTTCAACACCATTGACGTCGGTATACAAAGCTGTTTTACAGTTTTTACAATTCCAACTTATAAAAGTATTATAGTCAGACAAGGTATATACTTTGCCTGGAAATAACTTTTGCATCGTTTTTACCGCATCCAGAGGATCAGCTACTTTCAGTTGCCTTTTAGTATTTAATATCGTATCGCTAACGTTTTTTAGTTGTACAATATCGTCTTGTGCAGTGCAAAAAGTAGTAAAAATCAAGAAGAGAATACTCGAACCAATTAGGCGCATATATTAAAGTTTAGAGTAAAAATAAAACGAATTTACAAAGAAACTTTCAATGCAAAACCATATCAGCAGTAATGTTGTTCAATAAATAGTGATTAAATTAACATAATCTTAATTGAGATGCTTTCAAATGATGTTCAAATCAAATAAATTTGCAGGAAATAAAAATTTGCAAATGAAAAATTTAAAAATGAAACCAAAACTAATTGCGGTTTTTGCGTTAGCTATTGGCTTTTTGACATTGTCTTGGGGAATTGTTGGTCACGAGCGCATCAACAAAGCAGCAGTAATGGCTTTACCACAGCCACTACAAGTGTTTTTTTACAATCACATCGATTTTATTACACAGGAAGCTTCCGTGCCGGATATTCGCAAATATGCGCTAAATTATAAAGACGAAAATCCAAGACATTACATGGATTTAGAAAACTTTGGAAACCTTGATAGTTTACCACAGACTTTAGAGGCTGCCAAAAAGAAATACGATGCCAAATTCTTGAACGATAACGGAATCTTGCCTTGGTATATCGAAGACATGATGGTAAAACTAACAAAGGCTTTTAAAGACAAAAATAGAGCCGAAATTATTTTTCTTGCAGCAGATTTAGGTCATTATATAGGCGATGCGCACATGCCATTGCATACTTCTGCCAATCACGATGGGCAATTGACCGATCAAAAAGGGATTCACTCCCTTTGGGAAAGCAGATTACCAGAGTTATTTGTCAAAAATTACAAATTAAATGTACCTCAGGCGCATCATTATGAAGACGTGCATAAAGCGATCTGGGACATGATTTACGACACGCATACTTTGGTTGACCCATTATTGGCCGTAGATAAAAAACTAAGAACTACTACTCCCGAAAATAAAGTTTTTGTAGTCGATGCCGATGGTAAAGTGGTTAAAAACAAATACAATGGCGCCAAATTCTCAGACGAATACGCAGAGAAATTGCACACTGAGCTAAACGGAATGGTCGAAAAACAGATGAAAAAAGCCATCGAAGCCACGGCAAGTTTTTGGTATACAGCCTGGGTAAACGCCGGAAAACCTGATTTAAGCGATCTGGATGCTAAGGAAGTAACCAAAAGAAATTGCAAAGCTTTAAAACAAGACTTAAAATTATTTCAACAAGGAGATTTATTCGGAATGAAAAATCAAAATGACTAAATAATAGTTTGCTATTTGATACAAAAGCCTTTGAGATATTGATTTCAAAGGCTTTTATGGTTTTATATAAATCATTCAAAAAATACTTTCACCTCAAATATTTAAACTTTGTAAGTATGTTTTCAGGAGCTATTTCCTGCTGTCCGCTGTATCTTTTTATTTTTAAAGAAAAAATAAAAAGGATGCCGCTTCCATCAGGGCTAGGGCTTTAGGTTTCATTAGAAAAAATCTGGAATTTATAGCTTTTGTGATTCCTTTAAAAATTCCTATTTTTGCACTCTAAATTTTATGTCATGCCGAAGAGAAAATACAAAATAGCCGTTATTCAATTGAATCTTAACGACGTTGCCGAAAATAACCTTAAAAAATGTATCAGTTGGGTAAAAGACGCTGCAACAAAAGGGGCAGAAGTTATTTTATTACCAGAATTATATAGCAGTCATTATTTTTGTCAAAGCGAAGATGTAGACAATTTTGCTTTGGCAGAACCACTTTACAGTACTTCGTTTATTGCTTTCAGTGCATTGGCAAAAGAATTAGGAGTGGTGATTATTGTTCCTTTCTTCGAAAAAAGAATGGCCGGAATTTACCACAACAGTGCCTACATTATCGATACAGACGGAACTGAAGCTGGATTGTACAGAAAAATGCACATTCCGGATGATCCTTATTTTTACGAAAAATTCTATTTTACGCCGGGTGATTTAGGCTTTAAAGCTATCGAAACTCAAAAAGGAAAAATAGGAACGCTTATTTGTTGGGATCAATGGTATCCTGAGGCAGCTCGTATTACAGCGCTAAAAGGTGCCGAAGTACTTTTTTATCCAACTGCAATTGGCTGGCATCCGAAAGAAAAAGAACAATACGGAGAAAATCAATATGGAGCTTGGATGAACGTAATGAAAGGTCATGCTGTGGCTAATGGCGTTTTTGTGGCAGCGGCAAACCGAATTGGTCTAGAAAAATATATAGAAGGAACAGATGGAATTCAGTTTTGGGGAGCTTCGTTTATTGCAGGTCCGCAAGGTGAAATTTTGGCACAAGCTTCTCACGATCAGGAAGAAATCTTAATTGCCGAAGTCGATTTGGACTTGCAGGAAAATGTGCGTCAGAACTGGCCATTTTTTAGAGATAGAAGAATCGATGCTTTTGGCGATATTACCAAAAGAGCTATCGATTAATTTATTTTTCGGTTTTATAAAAACAAAAAGGACAAAATGTAAAAATTTTGTCCTTTTTTTATTCAAAGTTATTGAATATTATTTTACTTTAAAAGTAACTCTTCTCACGATTTGACGTGCTTCGTTAGAATTTTTATTCACAGAAGTGTCTTCACCATTTGCAATAACATTTAATCTAGAAGCATCAATTCCAGCATCAATAGCAATTGATTTAACTGATTCAGCTCTTTTTCTTGATAATTCAGTATTATAGCTTGAACTTCCAATTTCATCTGAATAACCAATAATATCAGCAGATTTACCAGGATTATTTTTCAAGTATTTAACTATAAAATCTACACCAGACAATGAAGCATTTGTTGGTTTTGAAGCGTTAAAGTCAAAGTAAACATTTACATATCCACCGTTAATTAATTCTTCTACAGTACTATTTGTAGCACCTTTACCGTTTTGTCCGTATGTTTTTTCTAGATAACTTTCTAATTCATCGGGAACACCATTTTGATTGGTATCAATTGCTTGTCCTTTAGTATTGACAGCTACTCCGTTAACAGAGTTTGGCTCTAAATCGTACAAATCTGCAACACCATCTTTGTCTGTATCGATAAGACCCGTTTCAATTGTTGTCACTCTGTCTTCCAAATTATTTAATCGCTCATTTTCTTCAGAATACCAGTCAGCATGTTTTGTATTTTTACCTAAGTAAAATGTCAGACCAACAGAAGCGTTTAATAGTACACCATCAAATGAACCTGTAGAAGTCGGTGACATTCCGTCAAAGTTGTGGTTTTGTCTTCCGTTAACAATTCCGGTTAAATCTCCGGTTAAAGCAACCCTGTCGCTCAGTCTAAGTTGTCCTGTAAGTCCCAAAATTCCATTTCCCATATAATCTTTACCATCAAAACCATTGTCAGATGTTAATTGAGAAACTCCAAATCCACCATGTGCCAAGATACCGATAGTATTGGTCCATGTTTCAAAATTTAAAGCTCTTCCAATATTCACAACTCCCTGCAAACTTGTTCTGATTGATCTGCTTTCAAAAGGAGCGGTTTCATCACGTTCCTGAAATTGATCATATCCAACATCCAGTTTCAAACCAAATTTAGGATTGAACATATACCTAACGCCTAAATCAGCGTGGAAAGGATTAAGTGTAGCAGTAGCGTAACCAGGAGTCATTGTTCTGGTTGGTTTGTTGATACCACCATTTAATTCAAGAGACCATTTATTGTATGCAGGTTTTTCAATGGTAGTCCTCGTAGTTGTTGTAGTCATATTTTGTGCATTTGCAGCGAATGCAAGTAACAAAAGTGATACGGATGCTAATTTCTTTTTCATGTCAATCTATTAATTTAAAATTTGTATTTAAGTTTTCTTAAACTTGAGACAAACTTACCTTAATGATGTAGCAACATTGTTTCATATAGTCATTGTGATATTATATAATTCCCATCAAAAGCGATATTTTACTAAGATTTTGTTAAATTAAGTACAAAAGGAGATCAAATAAAAAAGGATCAAATTTTCATTTGATCCTTTTTCTCCAAAAAAATAAAAAAAAACTATTTCAAATCGGGCTGATAGATTTTAATAACACCATCGCCTTCGCTGCTTACTATTACTAAACTTCTTTTGGTTGGACTCTTAGAAGCGGGAATAAAAAGAAGACCTTCTGGCGCATCTCCTGTTTTTACTGTTTGTAAATATTGAGGAGAAGCCGGATTGGTAACATCATAAGTCAAAAAAGCATCAGATCTTTCTACTCCTACAAATAAAATGCTTTGCGTACCCATTTTGGCAACAACTACTGCTTCTGGCTCAGAACCTTTGTCATCACTTCTTTTATCATCATAAGTTCCAAATTCTTGCGATTTTTTGTCTAGATCGTTTTTGCTATCGTACACAATTTTTCCGGTATTTCCATTCCAAATAGAGAAAGAGCGCGCTCCAAAACTTACCATTTCATCCAAATCACCATCGCCGTCAGTGTCTCCCATATCAGCAATAAGGTTCAGTCTTCCAAGATTGGTTTCTAATTTTAAAGTAGCTGCATCTGGAAAAACGCTAGCATCCAGTTTAACGTCTTTCATTCTCTTGATGTCGCTGTAGGCATTATATTCTCTTGCATCGCCTTCATTTGCAGTTACAAAATAAGGAGTGTTATTTACAGAAAAATGACTAATAGCGTCGGGCATATACATCCCTTTTACTTTCCAAGGGCTGAAAGCAACTTTATCATCTTTATCACTCACATCAATTCCGTTTTCGGCAGTATTAAAATCTTTAAAACCTAAAGGAAAAATAGCTGTAATGGTTTTAGAGGCCAAGTCAACTTTTGCAACACCGTTATTTTCCTGCATAGTTACCCATGCCGTTTTAGAATCATCAGAAATCGTAACGTATTCTGGCTCAACATCGGCAGCAAATGAAATGGCAAAACTCGAAATTCTAAAACCATCTTTTTTCAAAGTAGACAATTGTGTGCTAAAAGTAGCAAAATCTAGAGTCGTTACGGCATAATTATTGGTCACTTCAATGATCGAAATCGTTCCGTTAGGATCTTGTGTATACGTGGTATTTGGTTCGCCTTCATTGGCAGTCATAATATATTTTCCGTCAGGCGAAAAAGTAACCATGTCTGGTAAGGCACCTACCGTGATTTGTTTGATTACGCTGTAATCGGTAGTATTAAAAACAACCACTTTTCCGTTGGCTTGCTTATTTACGGTAGATTCTAAAGCAACGGCCAGCTTTCCATCAAAAATTGCAACGCTGTTCGAAGCACCTTCGTAAGAAGTTAAATCTATTTTTCCTATTTTGGTTGGTTTTGTAGGATCGCTCAAATCAATCACATCAATCTGATTGGTACCGCTGTTATTTACTGTAAAAAGTTTCTTCGTTTTTTCATCATAAGCAGTAATTTCTGCAGCTCCTTCACCACCAATTGCAATAGAACCAATCTCTTTAAAAGTGGCAGGATTTTCATTAACAACAACTTCTGGTTCTTGATTTTTTGGATTATCATCATTATTACAACTTGCAAAAAGTGTAATTAATGCCAATAACGAAAGGATAATTTTCTTCATTTTTTTGGTTTTGTTTAGTGATGCCAAAAGTAATCTGTCAATGGCGGGTGTATATTAAGTGTTCATTATTTAATCTTTAAATTAAATTGTAGATTTTTTTTTTGAGAAAGCATCATTTGTACCTTTTCTCTTTTTTAATAATGATTCTGAATGATTATCTTTGTGGTCTTTCTAATTTTAGAACCTCTTTATGTCAACAAACAATAGAAGATTTCCAGCAGAATGGGAAAAACAACAAGGAATTGTGTTGTGTTTTCCGCACAATGGTAACGACTGGCCAGGAAAATATGAAGCCGTTCAATGGGCTTTTGTAGAATTTATTAAAAAAGTTGCGACTTTCGAAGCCGTTTTTTTGGTCGTAGCCGATGAAAAACTAAAGGAAAAAGTTGCAGAAATGCTCGAAAGAGCCCGCGTAGATAGTGCAAAAGTTTCTTTTATTATTCATAAAACTAACAGAAGCTGGATGAGAGATTCAGGGCCAATTATTGTAAAAAAAGGTACTAAAAGAGAAGCTTTAAACTTTAATTTTAATGGCTGGGCGAAGTACAAAAACTATCAGTTAGATAAATTGGTACCTTCTAAAATAGCTGATTTTATAGATGTTCCGCTCACGCAGGTGATGTATAAAGGAAAACCGGTAATTGTAGAAGGAGGTGCAATTGATGTCAACGGAAAAGGAACGTTATTGACTTCTGAAGAGTGTTTAATGCATCCAAGTATTCAGGTTCGAAATAAAAATTTCACCAAAGAAGATTATGAAGCCGTTTTTAAAGAATACCTTGGAGTTACCAATGTAATTTGGCTTGGAGACGGAATACAAGGTGATGATACCCATGGCCACATTGACGATTTATGCCGATTTGTAAACGAAGATACGATTGTTACAATTGTAGAAACAGATAAAAATGATGCTAATTATAAACCTTTACAAGACAATTTAAAACGTTTGCAAAGCGCAAAATTAGAAGACGGAAAATCACCAACAATTGTAGCGTTGCCGATGCCAAAACGTGTCGATTTTGAAGATTTAAGGTTACCAGCCAGTTACGCTAATTTTTTAATTTTGAATAATTGTGTTCTTGTTCCAACATTTAATGATAGCAACGATCGTGTGGCATTAAATATTTTATCAGAGTGCTTTCCAGATAGAGAAGTTATCGGCATCAGCTGTATCGATTTTATCTGGGGATTCGGGACATTGCATTGCTTGAGTCAGCAGATTCCAGCCTAATATTTTTTGGCCACAGATAACACAGATTAAACGGATTTTCACAGGTTTAAAACCTGTCTCGTTTAATGCCAAAGTTTGTCATTTCCACGAAGGAGAAATCTCCGCAAGTAACTCCGCAACGAAAATCCAATCTTTGTAGAGCTTCTCGTGGAAATTTCTCCTTCGTAGAAACGACATAAAATGAGAAAAAATCATTTTAATCATTTTAATCTGTGGCAAAAAAACAAACAAAAAACCTCGAAAGTGATTTCGAGGTTTTATTTTATCAATCAATTTTATTCTCTCTTCATGGTCTGATAAATGGCGGTAACAATTGACTGCTAACTTCTCCAAAGCCAAGTCGCACTTCGGCATTTTCGCAGTAACCTCTAATGATTACAGTATCATTATCTTCGATAAATTTACGTTCACTGCCATCTTTCAATTTTATCGGGTTTTTTCCACCCCAAGTAAGTTCTAGCATCGAACCAAAACTATCAGGAGTAGGGCCAGAAATGGTTCCGGAACCCATCATATCGCCAGAATTTACGCGACATCCGTTAGACGTATGATGCGCTAATTGCTGTGCCATTGACCAATATAGATACTTAAAATTTGATTTTGAAATAATGGTTTCTTCTTTATTCAAAGGCTGAAGCGAAACTTCTAAATGAATATCAAAAGTTTTTTTGCCTTTTGTCTGTAAATAAGGAAGCGGAGAAGGATCTTGCTTCGGACCTTTTGTTCTAAAAGGCTCCAACGCATCCATCGTTACAATCCAAGGAGAGATTGATGTAGCAAAGTTTTTGGCTAAGAACGGACCAAGAGGCACGTATTCCCATTTCTGGATATCGCGAGCGCTCCAGTCATTCAATAAAACCATTCCGAAAATATAATCTTCGGCTTCATACGTTGGGATATTTTCTCCCATTACATTTGCATCTGTGGTGATAAAAGCAGTTTCCAGCTCAAAATCTACCAAACGAGACGCACCAAAAACAGGCAATTTTTCGCCATTTGGCAATGTTTGTCCCATTGGGCGATGTACCGGAATTCCAGACGGTACAATCGTAGAACTTCTGCCGTGGTAACCTACCGGAATGTGTAACCAGTTTGGTAATAAAGCATTTTCCGGGTCACGAAACATTTTGCCGACATTGGTTGCATGTTCTTTACTCGAATAAAAATCGGTGTAATCACCAATTAAAACAGGCAATTGCATCTCGACATCATCTATGTTAAAAATAACAATATCGCGATCTTTTGCAGAATCTCTCAGTTGCGGGTTGGTGGCATCAAAAATGTCAGCAATACGATTTCGAACCAAACGCCATGTTTTCTTTCCATCAGAAATAAAATCATTTAGCGTGTCCTGCATAAACATATCATCTGTCAAATCTATTCCTGCAAAATAGTTTAATTGTTGTAAAGCCCCTAAATCGATAGCATAATCGCCAATTCTGGTTCCTACTGTAACGACATTTTCTTTGGTAAGAAATACACCGAAAGGAATATTTTGAATAGGGAAGTCACTATTTTCTGGTACTTCTAACCATGATTTTCTTTTGGTATCGTTGGCGGTTATTGGCATGTGAATGTTAATTATTTGTTGAAAAATTACTTGTCAAATATATCATAATCTAACTGTATGGCAAACGTTTTTTTGTATTTTTGCAGGAAATTAACGAAAAACGAAAAAATGCAACGCGACGAACAAATTTTTGACCTTATACTAGAGGAACAAGACAGACAAATTCACGGATTAGAACTTATCGCTTCTGAGAATTTTGTAAGTGATGAAGTAATGGAAGCAGCTGGTTCTGTTTTAACCAACAAATATGCTGAGGGATATCCCGGTAAAAGATACTACGGCGGTTGCGAAGTAGTAGACGTTATTGAGCAAATTGCAATTGACAGAGCCAAAGAATTATTTGGTGCTGAATATGCAAACGTGCAGCCTCATTCAGGTTCTCAAGCAAATACAGCAGTTTACCACGCTTGTTTAAATCCTGGAGACACTATTTTAGGGTTTGATTTATCTCACGGTGGTCACTTAACTCACGGTTCTCCTGTAAACTTTTCTGGTCGTTTGTACCGTCCGGTTTTTTACGGTGTAGATGCAGAAACAGGTCGTTTGGACTATGATAAAATTCAAGAAATTGCAACAAAAGAACAACCAAAATTAATCATCGCAGGGGCTTCGGCTTATTCTCGTGATATGGATTTTGCACGTTTCAGACAAATTGCAGATAGCGTAGGAGCTATTTTATTTGCTGATATTTCTCACCCTGCAGGTCTTATCGCCAAAGGATTGATGAATGACCCGATTCCACATTGCCATATTGTTTCTACAACAACGCACAAAACACTGCGCGGTCCACGTGGAGGTTTGATTTTGATGGGGAAAGATTTTGAAAATCCACAAGGTTTAAAAACGCCAAAAGGCGACATCAGAATGATGTCATCTTTGTTAGATCTTGCGGTTTTCCCAGGAAATCAAGGTGGTCCATTGATGCATATTATCGCTGCTAAAGCGGTTGCTTTTGGTGAAGCGCTAAAAGATGAATTCTTTACTTATGCGATGCAATTGCAAAAAAATGCAAACGCTATGGCGGATGCTTTTGTAAAAAGAGGCTACAATATTATCTCTGGCGGAACAGACAATCACATGATGCTTATTGATTTAAGAAATAAAAATATTTCGGGTAAAGAAGCAGAAAACGCGTTGGTAAAAGCAGAAATTACGGTTAACAAAAATATGGTTCCATTTGATGATAAATCACCATTTGTAACCTCAGGGATACGTGTAGGAACCGCTGCAATCACAACTCGTGGTTTGGTTGAAGAAGACATGGAAACAATCGTAGCACTTATCGATAAAGTTTTAACAGATCATACCAATGAAGCTATTATCGAAGAAGTGGCAAATGAAGTAAATGAAATGATGAGCGAAAGACCGATTTTCGTATACTAAATATTAGTCATAAAGTCTTAAAGTCGAAGGTTAAAAGTCTTGAAATGGAATATAAATTTCTATTTTAGTTTTGATCTTCGACTTTTTTGACTTTACAACTTTATGACTTTATGACTTTCTAACTTTAAGACTTAAAAAATGGGCGTACTAAGATTACAATTGCCAACCGACCCAAGATGGGTAAATATTGTTGAAAAAAATATTGAAGAAATCTTGACCGATCATGCGTGGTGCGAGCAAAAAGCAGCAACAAACGCAATTACCATTATCACCAATAACTCAGAACATCAGGATTTGGTAAAAGATCTATTGGCTTTAGCCAAAGAAGAAATCGATCATTTTGAGCAAGTTCACAATATCATTATTAAAAGAGGACTAAAACTTGGTCGCGAACGCAAAGACGATTACGTAAACGAGCTTTATTTATATATGAAGAAAAGCGGAGACGGCAGCCGTGTTTCGGGTTTGGTCGAAAGACTCCTTTTTTCGGCCATGATCGAAGCCAGAAGCTGCGAACGCTTTAAAGTTTTATCTGAAAATATTCAGGACGAAGAATTAGCCGTTTTTTACAGAGATTTGATGGAAAGCGAAGCAGGTCATTATACCACTTTTATCACCTACGCCAGAAAATACGGAGTCGGAATTGACGTTGAAAAACGTTGGAGAGAATGGCTCGCATTCGAAGAATCAATCATTACCAATTACGGTAAGGGTGAGACTATTCACGGGTAGCTTTTTGTTTTAGATTTTCTTTGTGTCAGGTTGAAAAAGTTACGTATTATTATAAATCCAGCAATGAGTTTGAAATCTAAAATTCTTCACATTTACCCGCTTTTCACCCCATAAAAGTATTCCTTTTTTATATCATTATGATTACAATTTTAGAAGCTTCTTTAAACGATATTACTACGATTCAAAATATTGCATACACAACTTGGACCATTACTTATGACCAAATTTTATCAAAAGAGCAATTAGATTATATGTTAGACCTCATGTATTCTGACGAAGCTTTAACGATTCAATTTCATAAAAAAAAGCAATTATTTTATTTGATTTTGGATGATGAAACGCCTTTAGGTTTCATCGGAATTGAGCATCATTACAATGATCAATTGGTAACTAGAATTCATAAAATATATCTTTTACCAGAAACACAAGGAAAAGGAATTGGTAAAAAAGTGATAGATGAAATCGCTAAAATGGCATTAGAAAACAATTCAACCGCTTTGTCATTAAACGTAAATCGTTACAATACAGCTTTAACTTTCTATAAAAAAATAGGTTTTGAAGTTATAGATGAAGTCAATATCGACATCGGTAAAGGGTTTTTGATGGAAGATTATGTGATGGAGAAAAAATTATAATCAACTTACAATCACATCATGCTTAAACAATAATCCTTTCAATTCTTTCAAAGCAAAAACTGCTTTCTTTAGTTTGGTTTTAGAAGGATCAATAGTGTAATTATAACTGGTTTTAAAGTCGGCTTTATTAGCAATGGCTTTGTTAAATTCTGATCGGTACAAATCACAATTGTCAAAAAGCACGCTTGTAAGATCGGTTGCCATAAAGTCAACGGCAATCAAACTACAATGGGTAAACGTGGTTCCTTTTAGTTTTAAGGTGTAAAATTTCGAAAAATCAAGCGTACAATTGTAAAAATGGACTTCAAAAATCAATTTGTCACACATCGCAAAATTCACATCTTTAATTTCGCAATCATTAAAAGTTACAGTTCGAAAAGCGACATAATTGATTTTGGCTTCCGAAAAAATGCAGTCATTAAAAACGCAATCAATAAAAGTAACAGCGACAAAAGTACAGTTCGAAAAGTTACAATTATTAAAAACACAACACTCAAAATCCTTAAAATCAAGATCGTCTTTACAGTAAGTAATAGAGTTGTATTCTTTATCAAGGAAATATTCAGACGCTTTTTTCAAAGTTGTATTTAATGGTGATTTTGGGTCAAAAGGTAGTAAATATCAAGGTTATTTAATGTTTTTTTGTGATTCATTATTTTCTTCTCTTTCAAAATTAATGTAGTTTTACCGGTGAGCTTTATTAAATAGTCAACTAATTTTTTTATGATGAATACCAAAAAAGTAAAGGCAGTTGCTTACGGAGAAGTACTTTGGGATGTTTTTGAGGACAAAAGAATGATTGGCGGAGCACCTCTAAATGTTGCTTTGCGGATGAAAACTTTGGGTTGTGAAGCAGCCATGATAAGCTGTGTAGGAAAAGATGAAGACGGGCAAGCCATTATCAATTATATCGAAAATGCAGGACTTGAAACCACGGGCATTATGCAGTCGGAAGATTTTCCTACCGGATTGGTGAATGTTGTGCTAAACGAAAAAGGATCCGCTACTTACGAAATAAAATATCCTGCAGCCTGGGATAAGATTTTGCTCAACGATTTTGCCAGAAAGACTGTAGAAAATGCCAATGTTTTGTTGTTTGGCAGTTTGGTATGCAGGGATAAAGTATCGAGATCTTCGCTTGACGAATTGCTTCAAAAAGACATTTACAAAGTATTTGATGTTAATTTGAGAAAGCCACACTATTCTTATGAAATGCTGGAAAAATTAATGCTTTCTGCCGATTTTATTAAATTTAATGACGATGAATTATTAGAAATAAGTGCTTTTATGAAATCGCCTTTTTCCAGCTTAGAAGAAAACATCTATTTTATAGCAGAAAATACGCAAACCACTGCCGTATGTGTTACCAGAGGATCTCATGGCGCATTGCTTTTATGGAAAGGACAGCTTTATGAAAATGAGGGATATACCATAAAAGTGGCAGATACAGTAGGAGCTGGCGACTCTTTTTTGGCAGCTTTAATCACTTCTTTACTCACCGGGAAAGAACCTCAAAGCGCAATTGATTTTGCCTGTGCAATAGGAGCATTGGTGGCTCAATCGGTTGGAGCAAATCCTGTGATCTCCGATGCTGAAATAGAAAATTTGATTCAGTCTCATCGTTAGATTTTCCTCATTGAGATTTCTAAAACCTTAAATAAAGTGTTGTTTAAGGTTTTTTTTATGAATTTAAGAAAAGAGTTTTAAAAAGTAATCAAAATAATTAATGGATGCAGTTTTTACGTAAACGGTCTCTAAATTAATTCATTACACGATCAGAATAGTAAGACTTTTATGGTACGAAAAAGAGATTAAAAAAAATGAAAACGTTTTCGTTTATTTTTCTTGTTAAGGTATTTAAAAAAAGTTTTTTTTATTTCAATCTTTGATTAATTTTGATCCCGATATGAGAAGAATAGTAGTCTTTTTTGTGTATTTTTCTTTCCTTCTGTTTTGCGGAGGGAAATACCTCAATGCAAGTATACATCCTAATAAAGATTTTTATTCTCATCATTTCGGCAAAAAGCACCATGTTAAAATTTCTACGCAGGAGCCCGGAAGTTCTATAATCGAAGAAGCTGACTTAGATCTTGAAGAAGAATTTCTAAACAAAGACGATGTTACCAACAAAACCACAAGAGAGTTTTTTGTGGTAAAGTACAACTCTCCCGAAAAGTGGTTCCCTACTTTTTCACCTTCTTTTTGTCTTAATGACGATTACTACAAACGCTTACAATTTTCTTTGCCATATAGCGGCAAAACCAATCCTATTTACATTACTCAACGAGTTTTAAGAATTTGATAAACACCTAGCATCAGTTGTATGAGGCGTGATTTTTCATGTCTTATGATGATGTATAGTAGTTTTTTTCTTCTATAACAGATCAGGTTTTTGCCTGACGACTGATGATTTTTACTGTCTAAAGGAATTTTCATTCCGAGCAATCAATCGCTTAATTTCCATTTTTATACCATGAAAAAAATAGTCGTGTTAACGGGTTTTTGTGCCCTATTGTGCCTAATAAGTTGTACAACAAAAAAAGAAGAAAAAGAAGAAGCAGAGAAATTTACAGTAACCAATCCTGTAAAAATCGACACTTCGTTTACCAAAGAATATGTTTCGCAAATACGTTCTGTGCGAAATATAGAGATTCGTGCTCAGGAGAAAGGTTTTCTTCAAAATATTTATGTAGACGAAGGTCAATCTGTAAAAGCGGGTCAGGTATTATTCAGAATTATGCCTAAAATGTACGAAGCTGAGTTGCTGAAAGCGCAGGCCGAGCAAAAATCTGCTGAAATAGAATTTTTAAATGCTAAAACTTTGGCAGACAAAAATATCGTTTCTAAGAACGAACAAGCTGTAGCTCAGGCAAAACTTCAGGCAGCCAAAGCCGAAGTAGCGTTGGCAAAACTTCACTTATCATTCACAGAAATCAGAGCACCTTTTGACGGAACCATCGACCGCATTCCATTAAAACTAGGAAGTCTTATTGATGAAGGTGAATTATTGACAAGTCTTTCAGACAACAGTCAGGTATTTGCTTATTTCAACGTTTCTGAGCCTGAATATTTGCAATACCAAACAGATGTAAAAGATCGTGCAGAAACAAATGTCAAATTGCTTTTGGCTAATGGTGAGTTGTTTAAGTACAAAGGTAATGTAGAAGTTATAGAAAGCGAATTTGACAACGAAACGGGTAATATTGCCTTTAGAGCGAGATTCTCGAACTCTGGTAAATTGCTCAGAAATGGAGAAACCGGAAAGGTTCAAATGTTGGTACCGCTTAAAAACGCTATTGTGATTCCGCAAAAAGCGACCTACGAAATTCAGGACAAAAAATATGTTTTTGTTGTAGATAAAAACAACAAAGTAAGTTCAAAAGAGATTACGATCACGGGCGAAATCCCCGATTTGTATGTGGTAAGCAGCGGACTTTCCGAAAATGATAAAATTTTACTAGAAGGAGTTCAGAAAGTGAAAGAGGATGACAAGATTAATTTTACTTACATAACTCCTCAAAAGGTGATTAATAATTTACGATTAAAAGCGGAATAAAGGTTTTGTTTCATGTTTCAAGTTTAAGGTTCCAATGTGAACTTGAAACTTGGAACCTGAAACTTGAAATACTTTTAATTTCCCCATTAGTTTAATCATTAAAAAATAAATAAATGTTTAATAAATTTATACAAAGACCTGTTCTGTCGATAGTAATATCGCTAATAATTGTCTTTTTAGGAGTTTTGTCGGTATTGAATTTGCCGATTACGCAGTTTCCCTCCATTTCTCCTCCAATGGTAAACATTACCGCAGATTATCCGGGTTCTAATGGGGAATTAATGATCAAATCGGTCGTTATTCCTTTAGAAAGAGCCCTAAATGGAGTTCCTGGCATGAAATACATGACCTCTGATGCAGGAAACGACGGTGAAGCGAGCATACAAGTTGTCTTTAACTTAGGTACAGATCCTAATCAGGCTGCCATTAATGTTCAAAACCGTGTGGCTTCCGTAACCAACAAATTACCTCCTTTGGTAGTTCGAGAAGGTGTAAAGATCACTCGCGAAGTACCGAGTATGCTGATGTATGTGAATCTTTATAGTACAGACAAAAACACCGATATGAAGTTTTTGTACAATTATGCAGATATCAACGTACTTTCAGAATTAAAAAGGGTAAACGGTGTGGGTTCTGGAGATATTTTAGGAACTCGTGAATATGCCATGCGTATCTGGCTAAAACCTGATCGTATGCTGGCTTACAAAATTTCTGCCGACGAAGTAATGGAAGCATTATCAAGTCAGAGTTTGGAAGCTTCGCCGGGTAAAACGGGCGAAAGTTCCGGAAAGCGTTCGCAGGCATTTGAATATGTTTTAAAATATTCAGGACGTTTTACCACCAAAGAACAGTACGAAAACATTGTAGTACGATCTAACAGCAACGGTGAACTTTTACGTTTGAAAGATATCGCCAAAGTAGAGTTTGGCAGTTCGATGTATGATATTTATTCTAATTTAAATGGAAAGCCATCAGCAGCTATCGTACTAAAACAATCTTTTGGCAGTAATGCCAATCAGGTTATTGAAGACGTAAAAGCCAAATTAGAAACCATAAAGAAAAAATTTCCAAAAGGAATGGAATATGAAATTTCGTATGATGTTTCTAAATTCCTTGATGCTTCTATCGAGAAAGTAATTCACACCCTTATCGAAGCTTTTATTTTGGTAGGTTTGGTAGTGTTCCTGTTCTTAGGAGACTGGCGTTCTACGGTCATTCCTGCTATTGCGGTGCCTGTTTCGTTGGTTGGTACTTTTATGTTTATGCAATTCTTTGATATTTCATTAAACCTGATTACTTTATTTGCGTTGGTTTTAGCAATTGGAGTTGTCGTCGATGATGCAATTGTTGTGATTGAAGCCGTACATGCCAAGATGGAGGAAGAGCATCTTTCGCCAATGAAGGCAACAAAAAAAGCCATGCACGAGATCGCTGGTGCTATTATCGCTATTACCTTCCTCATGGCTGCGGTATTTATTCCGGTTGCGTTTATGTCAGGACCTGTAGGGGTTTTTTACAGACAGTTTTCGATTACAATGGCAACCGCCATCATCCTTTCTGGTATTGTGGCATTGACCCTGACACCAGCACTTTGTGCGATGATGCTGAAAAATAATCATGGACTACCTAAAAAGAAAACACCTGTCAATAGGTTTATCGATGGTTTCAACAATAAATTTAACCTTGCTCAGGGCAAATATCAAAATGTATTAGGTAAAATTGTCAACAGAAGAGCGATTACGATTATTGCACTTCTTGGTTTTTGTGCCGGAACGTGGTTCATCAGTAGTACGGTTCCTTCCGGATTTATTCCAAATGAGGATCAGGGAATGTTTTATGCTATTATTCAGACGCCGCCGGGTTCTTCGTTAGAAAGAACCAATGATATTGCAGAGAAATTGCAAAAAATCGCCGAAACGATTGACGGAGTAAAATCGGTTTCTTCGTTGGCAGGTTATGAAATTCTAACAGAGGGTACAGGATCGAATGCAGGTACATGTTTGATCAACCTTAAAGACTGGAACGACAGAAAGGAGTCTGTTCAGGAAATTATGACCGAATTGGAAGAAAAATCCAAAGACATTCCGGGAGCTAATATTGAGTTTTTCCAACCGCCGGCAGTACCAGGATATGGTGCAGCAGGAGGGTTTGAACTTCGTCTGTTGGATAAAACAGGTTCTAGTGATTTCAAAAAATTAGAAGAAGTCAATAAAGAGTTTGTAGAAGAATTGAATAAACGTCCTGAATTGTCAAACGTATTTAGCTTTTTTAGTGCCAGTTTTCCTCAGTATATGATGAAAGTCGATAATGATTTGGCACAGCAAAAAGGTGTTTCTATAGAAAATGCCATGAATACCTTGTCAACTCTTGTGGGAAGTAACTACGAGATTAGTTTTATTAAATACGGAATCAATTATAAAGTAATTGTTCAGGCAGCTCCGGAATATCGTGCACAACCAGATGATATTTTAAAATTATATGTAAAAAACAATCGGGACGAAATGGTGCCTTTTTCGGCCTTTATGCGATTAGAAAAAGTATACGGACTTTCAGAAATTACCAGACACAACATGTATACTTCTACCGAAATTAGTGGTGGGCCTGCTGCAGGATACAGTTCTGGAACAGCGATTAAAGTGATTCAGGAAGTGGCGGCCAAAAAATTGCCTAGAGGATATGATATCGATTGGGCAGGTATTTCTGCCGATGAAGTTGCACAAGGCAATCAGGCCATTTGGGTATTCTTAATCTGTTTAGGATTTGTGTACTTGGTTTTGGCAGCGCAGTATGAGAGTTTTATTCTGCCATTGTCGGTAATTCTTTCGTTGCCGGCAGGTATTTTTGGAGCTTTCCTTTTGCTGAAATTAACCGGTTTGGAAAACAATATCTACGCACAGGTTGCCATGGTAATGCTTATAGGTTTACTGGGTAAAAACGCCGTGTTAATTGTAGAGTTTGCAATACAAAGGCATGCAGCAGGAAAATCAGTTCTTGAAGCGGCTATGGAAGGTTCAAAAGCAAGATTCCGACCTATTTTGATGACTTCTTTTGCTTTTATAGCAGGTTTGCTACCGCTAGCTTTTGCAACTGGTCCGGGTAAAATTGGTAACAGAACAATTGGTACTGCTGCTGCTGGTGGTATGCTAATCGGAACCATTTGTGGTGTATTTGTGATTCCGGGATTGTATTACATTTTTGCAAGAATAGCCGAGAAACACAAGCTGGTTAAACAGGAAGAAGAAAATCCATTAACAGAAGAAATTGACAACAATCATGTATAAAATAAAATCATACCGATATATACTTGCTGTAGGTGCATGTGCTGCGGTGGTAAGTTGCAAAGCTCCGGCAGTTAATACTAACGTTGCAAGCAAACCACTACCTGAAGCTTTTACCAGTAATAAAGACACGATCAATACGGCTTCTATTCCTTGGAAAACCTATTTTAAGGATCAAAATCTGATTGCGTTGATCGATTCGGCTCTTAAAAACAATCAAGAGCTTATGATTACGTTGCAGGAAATCGAAATTGCAAAAAACGATATCCGTATCAGAAAAGGCGCTTTTTTACCAACAGTTGGTTTAAGAGCTGGTGCAGGAGTAGAAAAAGTAGGACGATATACCAGTCAAGGTGCTGGTGATGCTTCTACCGAAATTAAGCCGGGTAAAGAAATGCCGGATCCGCTGGGCGATTTTGTAATTGGCGCTTACGCGAATTGGGAAGTAGATATCTGGAAAAAACTACGCAATTCTAAAAAAGCAGCGGTAAGCAGGTATTTGGCTACTGTAGAAGGCAAGAATTTTGTAGTAACAAGCCTTATTGCAGAAATTGCCAACTCGTATTACGAATTAATGGCGTTAGACAGTCAGTTGGAGATTGTAAAACAGAATATCGAGTTGCAGTCGAATGCATTAGAAATTGTAAAAGTGCAGAAAGAAGCCGCTCGTGCTACCGAATTGGCGGTTCAGAAATTTCAGGCCGAAGTATTGGCTTCAAAAAGCAAAGAGTTTGATATTTTGCAGCAGATAAAAGAAACCGAGAACAAAATTAACTTCTTGGTAGGGCAATATCCGCAGGAAATAAAGAGAGAGAAAAGTAATTTCCTCACTTTATTGCCATCGGCTGTCAATTCGGGTATTCCGTCGCAATTATTGGCCAATCGTCCTGATATTAAGAAAGCCGAGATGGAGCTAACTGCTGCAAAACTAGATGTAAAAGTAGCGCGTGCCGAGTTTTATCCGTCTTTGAATATTTCGGCAGGAGTAGGGGTAAATGCGTTCAATCCATCGTATTTATTTACGCTTCCTGAGTCGCTTTTGTATTCTTTGGCCGGAGATTTAGTCGCGCCATTGATCAACAGAAATGCTATAAAAGCCGAGTTTAGCAGTGCCAATGCCAGACAGCTTCAGGCATTGTACAATTATGACAGAACGATCCTAAACGCATATTTAGAAGTGTCAACACAACTTTCTAAAATCAATAATTTAGAAAAAAGTTACGATCTAAAATCGCAACAAGTTGATGCCCTAAATAAATCGATAGATGTCTCTAATGATTTGTTCAAATCGGCTCGTGTAGATTATTTTGAGGTATTGATGACACAACGCGATGCCTTAGAATCGAAATTAGAGTTGATAGAAACCAAAAAACAGCAATTGAACGCCTCAGTAAATGTATATAGAGAACTGGGCGGTGGTTGGAAATAATTAGTTGGTTAGATTATTTGTAGATCAAAACCTTTCGAGAGCTATTCTCGGAAGGTTTTTTTTGTCGTGCTCCGTCGAAAAAAAATGTTTTTCGCTTCTAAGACCGAGTGATGAAGTTATTAGCAGGATATTTTGTAGGTCGGAATTTTATCTGAAGGCAAATAACAACTATTGGTAAGTTTAATTAAATAACTAATTCTAATAATATTTCAAAACATATTGAACAGTAAACTTGGTAACTTAAAAATGTAGATTTCTAATATAAAAAATGTTTTATATTAGCTCAATAGAATTACTTCTTAGTTATAGTTAAAGTTTCGTCTGTCTTTGTTGCATATAAATGTATTTATTTTAATTATCAGGCAAAGTGGTATCAGTTTCTTTCAGCCTTAGAATTTGATTAGGGTAATAATTTTGTGTTTTTTTACTAATTTAATTAATTTATTATGAATAAAATAGTCTACTTTATTTTAATGATAGTTTCATTTTATAATAATCTTTATGCTCAAAATAATGAAGTGAAAGACGATTTTATTGATCGTCAGAATTGGTTTAAAAAGGCCATAAATGTTATTTATGAAGGGAATAATACTAAAGAGATTAAGATTACTTGTTATTTTAAAAATAATGAATTATATGTTACTTGCGAATATAATTTAGATCTTCATTCATCAGTTGCCTATGAGAATGACTTTGAAGGAAGATCAGTTGCTAGGGAAATGATATTTAAAATGGCTAGTGTTTTAATAACTAATGACGGGGGCCTGTTAGAAAATTTTGAAAAAAATTATAGAACGAGATATATTAATTTTCTTTTTTCTTTTCTAACAAAAGATATTAAAAATATAGACTATAAATATTATGTGGAAGTAGCTGATTTATATAAAATATCTAATTACTACAATAAAAAAGATTTTTTTGAAATTTTAAAGTAATAAAAAGAATTAAACGTATTAATTAATATTTTGTTTGGAATGCTATCAATAATTCGACTTGGATGAAAGAGAGTATCGAGCATACTAAAAATCGTTTACTCGGAAGGTTTTTTTTGTCGTGCTCCGCCGAAAAATAAGTAAATATGGAATAGTTAGGAAAATTGAACCCGAAAAAAGGTATTTTGGGGTTCTAAGGCCCAGCGATGGGGTTCCGAACCCCAACGATGGGGTATTGCACCCCAAATTTGGGGTTCCAGACGTCAAATTTGGGGTTCCGAACCTCAAAAATGGGGTTTGTAGGGGCCAAATTTGACGTCTCGAACCTCATCAATGGGGTTCGGAACCCCATCAGAGGAGTAAACAACCCCAACGGAGGAGTAAAAAATACTTATGGTTGATGATTTTACTTCAATAGACCATTAATAAGGTTATAAAAACTCATAACTAAATAAGTAACGTACAGAGTAGAGCGTTTTAGTGAAATTATCATTTTAATTTGTATTTTCGAACAATAAAAAATATCAGGTTTTAAATTATTCAAAATAAAATTTAGAACACAATTGACACTAATTACAACAGACGACACCGTAACATTCCTACTATGAACGACAATACAATTGACAGCTTAAAAGAAGCATTAAAACATTCGCCCGAAAATACACCGTTGAGGATGCTTTTGGCCGAGACTTTGCTGGCGCTTAACAGGCTGGAAGAAGCAGAAACAGAATATCTTACGCTTTTAAGAAGTACCAACGATATTAAGGTAAAAGTGGGACTTGCGACAACATTCTTTAAAAAAGGAAGCTACTCTGCCTGCAATGTGATTTTGGAGGAAGTGATCGAGAACGGAACTCAGGATTTGAGCACTTTTACGCTGTATGCGAAAGGACTTTTAAAAGAAAATTCGGTTGGAAAAGCCATCGAAACCTATAAAAAAGCATTGGCCATAGACCCCAAATATTTTGATGAAGAACTTGACAATCAGTTGCGATTGAGAGGAACTAATGAGGTGCAGGAAGCGGAAGATGAAGAGATAGACAGTAGATTTTTGGAGAAACCAACCGTTAATTTTTCAGATGTTGGTGGCATGGAATCGGTGAAGAAAGAGATTGAGTTAAAAATCATAAAACCCCTGCAACATCCTGAACTTTATAAGGCTTACGGAAAGAAAATAGGTGGCGGGATATTGTTATACGGCCCTCCCGGCTGCGGAAAAACGTATATTGCCAAAGCAACGGCGGGACAAGTAAACGCCAAGTTTATAAGTGTTGGTTTGAATGATATTCTGGACATGTGGATTGGCAGCAGCGAAAAAAATCTGCATGATATTTTTGAGCTCGCGAGACAAAATACGCCCTGTGTTTTATTTATTGATGAAATAGATGCTTTGGGAGCCAGCCGAAGCGACATGAAGCAATCCAGCGGGCGACATTTGATCAATCAGTTCTTGCAGGAACTGGACGGAATAGAGCATAACAATGAGGGAATATTGGTACTTGGTGCGACCAACACACCGTGGAATCTCGATCCGGCTTTTAGACGCCCAGGTCGTTTTGACAGAATTGTTTTTGTACCGCCACCAGACGAAACTTCAAGAGAATCTATCTTGAGATTGAAACTAAAAAACAAACCGATCGAAACGATTGATTATAGCACTATTTCGAAAAAGATAGAAAACTATTCCGGAGCCGATATAGAAGCCATGATCGATATTGCGATTGAGCAAAAACTGGAATCGTCTTTTGAGGATGGTATTCCGAAACCTATTAGTACAAAAGATTTGCAAAATGCCATCAAGAAGCACAAAGCAAGCACGCAAGAATGGTTTATGACAGCCAAAAACTTTGCGATGTTTGCCAATGATTCAGGATTGTATGATGATATTCTAACGTATTTAAAACTTAAAAAATAATATGACAGAAGATTATCAGTTATCAAAAGTTAGCATTTTAATTCAACAAAAAAAATATACAGAGGCCGAAAAAGTATTGAAGGACTTACTTGCTGCAGATGCCAATAATATCTATTTATTGTCCCTGCTTGCCGAAGTTCATTTGCAGCAGGATCGCTTTGATGTCGCCAGAAGCCTTATTGACAATGCGATTGGGTTAGCGCCCGATGCTCCTCATCTTTTTTATATTAAGTCGAGAATTGCGATTCAGCAGGATGAGTACGATGAAGCAGAAAAATACATCATGCAGGCCATTGAGTTTGATCCGTACGATGCAGATTATTTTGCTTTTCTGGCCAATATAAAATTAGCGCGCAAACAATATGAAGTCGCTTTAGAATTTGCCGATAAAGCACTTGAAATAGACGCCGAAAACCTATTAGGGCTTAACACCCGAAGTACCGCTCTCTTAAAATTGAATAAAAGCGAGGAGTCTTTTGATACCATTGAAGGTGCTTTGAGAGAGGATCCCAATAATGCGTATACACATGCCAATTATGGCTGGGGTTTACTCGAGAAAGGTGAGAATAAAAAAGCATTAGAACACTTTAACGAAGCCTTAAAAAGCGATCCTAATTTTGCATACGCACAATCCGGAATGCTCGAAGCGATAAAAGCGACAAATCCTGTTTATAGAGTGTATTTAAAGTATTCTTTCTGGATGGGGAACTTAACCTCTAAATACCAATGGGGAGTAGTGATTGGTTTTTACCTCGGATTTAGGGCTTTGAGAACGTTGGCAGATCATAATGAGGCGTTGCGGCCCTATCTTAATCCTTTACTTATTCTTTTGGCATTGTTTGCGTATTCTACTTGGGTTATTTACCCGATTGGCAATTTATTTTTACGTTTTAATAAATACGGGCAACTATTGCTTACCAAAAAACAAAGGCAGAGTTCTAATTTTGTTGCGGCAGGTCTGGGACTTTTTGCCGTAGGTTTGGCACTCTATTTTATTTTGCCGGATGAGCGGTTTTTATCGGTAGCGGTTTTTGGATGCGCCATGATGTTGCCTTGCAGCGTGATGTTTTCGCCCACAAAATACAAATATTCGCTCTTGATATACAGCATTGTACTGGCAGTTGTTGGTCTTGCCGCCATTGGGCTCACTTTTGTAACAGGAGAGTTATTCAACATTATGTCGATATCCTTTCTATTCGGGTTTATAGTTTTTCAATGGGTTGCCAACTTCATGATCATAAAACAGAGTAATTATTGATTGAAAAATTAAGTAGTTTACAACTCATTATAGGTAATAAAAAGCGCAGCAGAATTATTTTTCTCCTGCGCTTTTTGGTTTGTTTATCACCAAAGAAATAGTTTACTAATCTTTCCGTTTTTCTCAGTGTAACGTAAAACTTGAAACATTAAACAAGTTTTTTTTATTTCTGTTTGAATTTCATAACTTTGTTTTATGAATGATCAAACTGTTTCTCCGCTTTCAGACTTTAACGCAAGTGATTTAAAACTAAAAGGCTTTAAGGTTTATAAAATCAGTGATGATGTGAGTAAGATTCCGTCTTACAACCGCAGGGATTTCTACAAAATTTGCATTAATACCAGTCAAAGCCTTATTCATTATGCCGATCGCGGCATTGAGGTAGATGGAACCATATTGTTTTTCGGGAATCCTCATATACCATATTCATGGGAAGCAATCTCCCCTTATGAGGGATATGCCTGTGTTTTTACAGAAGAGTTTCTTAAAGTAAATGACCGCTCTGAAAGTCTGCATCAATCGCCTTTGTTTAAGATAGGAGGAACGCCGATTTTTAATTTATCGCCTGATCAAAAGGTATTTATAGATACTTTGTTCGAAAAAATGATTGCAGAACAAGAAACAGATTATGTTTTTAAAGATGATTTGCTCCGCAATTATATCAACCTGATTCTTCACGAGTCGATGAAAATGCAGCCTTCGGAGAATTTTTTTAAACATAAAAATGCTTCCGCCAGAATCACTTCTTTATTTTTAGAACTTTTAGAAAGACAATTTCCGATAGAAGCAAAAGACAGTCCGCTGATTTTAAAAACACCACAGGATTATGCACAAAGCCTTGCTGTACATGTAAATCATCTCAATCGTTCGGTAAAAGAAATTACCGGAAAATCGACTACCGCTCATATTTCTGAGAGAATTATCGGCGAAGCAAAAGCCTTATTACAGCACACCAACTGGAGTATTGCTGATATTGGATATTCCTTGGGGTTCGAATATCCGAGCTATTTTAATAATTACTTTAAAAGACTTACCGGAACGGTTCCGAAATCGTTGAGAATGTAAAATTGTTTCAAATTCATAATTTTTTGTTTGATTATTGTTATCTAATGTCGTTGCTACTAAAGTACATTTGTATCGAAATAAGTAGTAAAAATACCTGTTGGTAGTTGACGAACTGCCAATATACTACCCAAAAACAACTTTTGTTTTCCTTATTTACTGCTGTCAGCACTATCATAAACGGATTCTATTCTGGAACCAGCAAGCAACATTGTTCATTTTTTAATACAAACCAATTTAACACAACTATACCATGCCAACACCTTACACCATTAGTATCGAAGAAGGAAAAATACCCAATACGTATATGACTGGCGATGTTACTTATAAAAAACAAACCAGTACCATTCATCCCGAAAATACCATTATTAAAGAAGTGGCTTTTGAGCCCGGTGCGAGATGCAACTGGCACATCAATGCGAGTTTGCAGCTGCTTATTGCAACAGACGGCATTGGTTATTTTCAGGAAAAAGGGGCAGCTATACGATTGCTTCACAAAGACGAAGTCGTAACCATATTACCGGGAGTAGAACATTGGTATGGCGCCACACCCTTTAGCCGATTCGCCCAAATATCGATCATAACAGAAATAGACAAAGGCAAAGGAATTTGGCTCGAAAGCGTGAGTGACGATGAATATTATAATTTTGGAAAGTAAGTTTTTCATCTAAAAAAAATACAAAAAGTCCCAATTCATTACGAAGAGGGACTTTTATTATGGAAATAAAAAAATTAATAAGCCTTAAACTGATTTCTTTTTTTAAATTTCCACCAACCTAAAAAAACTAATATTATATTGAAAACCAATAACGGAAGAAAGGCTTTTACAACGTTTATTTTTGATGTATCAGTAAAAGTTTCCACTTTAAATTTTTCCCAGTTTTCTTTCTCTACTGCTTCCTCACCAAATATTTTGGGATAAAAATACAGACGCATTTTTTCATGAAATTTTTTGGTTTCTTTTAGAAATAAAAGCTGATTGCCTAAATCAGATTTGGCAATTTCGTTGAGCTGTATTTGCGCGTGTAAACTAGGAATAAATTGTGCAATAGTTTGACTCGCTTTGTTTCTTTGCTCTAATTTTAGGGCTAATTCCTGAGATTCTTTGCTCGAATCATCATCACCCATTTGCTGCATTGCATAATACCAAAGCCAACTGAATTCTTTGTCAGGCAAAGCATAACTTTTGAATTGCGGATAATGAGCAAAAAACTTAGACATTGTAATCTTTTTGTCCATATCCCATTTCTCATGATAAGCATTTCGCTGTTTTACAGTCAATTCTAATGCTTCTGGCACAGGATATTGATTGGTGATATAAGTATTGATTGTAGCAGGCAAAATGATCATCAGAAACAACCAGATCGTCAATAAAATAACGGCATTAAAATTAGAATTTTTTTGCAGCGAAACGATAAAAAAGCAAATGGCAAACCAGAAGAACACGTACAAAATCCCGATGCCGTAGAAAATTAGAAACGAGAAATCAAGAGGAATATCCAAAAGAAAAACCGACATAAATAGTACTATTGATAAAAGAGAAACCAAGCTTAGTATTCTGATATAAAATAGTTTAAGAATGTACAAAAAGATATTTGAGCTTTGTGTCGCCACAATTTTCCAGGTTCCGCTTTCTTTTTCCTCAGAAACTAAATTGTATGAAAAAGCAATTATCAATAAAGGGAAAAGATAAATCAGTACAAAACTAAAATCGATATTGCCTAACAGAAGATTGTTCGGATTATTCAGCTCAGCATCATATTTTTGTCCTTCGAGACCACGAATCGTTACACTTTGTATCGACGGATTGACATCGCGCTGCCCAATTGCCAAACTGTTTATAGGAAGAGTTTGGTTGACCAATGAAAACTTTACATAATAAAGCAAAAGACCAATTTCATCAGCGTGAAATTTAACATTTTTAGCAATATGCTCTTTCTGGTAGATCTTTGCTTCAATGTTATTTTGGTTTTGCTTTTTCTGATATTGTTGTCCTATTAAAAGGCTTAAACAGCTTATTATTAAAAGAAATAATAATCCAATTTTGGTTCCCCTTGAGCGGAAGAAGTTTTTAAATAGTAGTGCTAACATATTAAATTGCTTTGAGGTTTTTAGCTGCCAGTCTGATTAAAATAAACAACAAACCAACCCAGAGAATAATTGAGAATATTGAAATGATTTCGTTTTTTAAAACTAAAAACACCCCTTTTGGCTGATAGTAGAATTCTTGTACATCGGCCCAGTGATTTTTATGAATAGTATAAGGCTTGTCGCCAGGTTTTTGCTTTTTATTACTAATGTATTTGATCTGCAAGGCATTCATCTTTTGCGCCATATCATAACGATATTTTTCGGCTTGCTTTTGAAAATCGATGTACGAATCATAATCGGTATTGGACAATGCCATCGATAAATTTTTTATGGCGATATACGGATTTACAAATGAAATCGCTTTTGAAAAACTATTCTGCTTATCATACACCTGCAACAAAGTATCCAAATGTTGGTTGTAAATGCGAGCACTGATTTTTTCGCCCTCAGCCATTATAAAACCAGAGTAATTAAATGGTAATTTCTGTACAGAATCAACTTTGTAAGCAAGAAGCAAAGAGTCTTTGATTGCTTTGTAGTGCACATCGTTCGGATTGTGACTGTCGCCTTGTTGCAAAATGTCTTTTTCGATATTGCTATTAAATTGTATTTTCGAAGGAGCTTCATAAATGTATGCCCCCAGAGCCTGTGTGCCTCTTGGTAGAATAATTGTAAAAATTAACCATATACCTATTAGCGAAATCAATGCTTTTTTGGAGGTTGCGCTTGCCGCGGAAATAAGAACAGCAATGGTGCAGAAAAACATTAAATAAATAAAATGAAAACCGATAAAAAGCAACAATTTGATCGTTTCATCCCATGAAATGGTAAAGTTCTGAAGCAACATCCAAATAAAAACAAGTACCATTATTGCAGGAACAAAGAGCATCATAATGACGCTGGCAATTCCAAATATTTTGCCCCATAAAAGTTCTTTCCAGCTAACGCCCTGACTCAGGATTAGCTTTAAAGTTCCGTTTTCTCTTTCGGCTGCGATCGCATTAAAACCAATAAAAAAAATAAGCAAAGGCAATAAGATTTGCAATATCATTGCGATAGTAATTTCTCCAAAGCGAAGCATACTGTTTGAGAAACCCGCTTCAGAGAAATTGGCGGTATTTTGCTTGTGAGCTTCGAGAAAAATGGCGTTACCAAAAAACGGTTCCATTCCAAATTCAAAAACGCTTAAAGAAGTATTTTTTCTAAAAGCAAAATTGCCGTAATGTGCCATTCTATGCGGATTTTTGTCCGGATTTTTGAGCCAGTCTTCTCGCGATTGCTGTTGGTATTTTTCGCTTGTATGACGCTGGTGAGTATATTTTTGCCAGCCTGAAAAAGCAGCGTATAATAGTAAAATACCAATAAAAAGAATGATGATTAATACGGCGGTATTTCTAAAAACACTATTTTTAAAATGCTTGGCTATTAAAATTTTGTTATGTAATGACATGGTTACAGCTTAAAATTTATAAGTTACGGTGAGAGTGGCATTTCTTGGGGCTCCGGGAAATAAGCGGAGATAGTTTTGAGCTCCCAGCCAATACGTTTTATTTAGTAAATTACCTGCATTAATGGCAATTTGCATGTTGCTTTTTGTAGGTTTGTAATAAAGTGCAGCATCAAAAACGGTAAAATCCGGAATTGTAAAATCTCTTGTAAACCAAGGAATTTTGCTGCTTTGGTATTGCATTCCCAAACCAATTCCGAAATCACTTAAAGCTGAAGCCGAATCAAAATTGTAACGTGTCCAGAGATTGGCACTATTTTTTGGCGTATTTTGTTTTCGGGCTCCAATCAAAGAGGCCTCTCTATCGTTGGTAATTTCGGCATCAATATAACTGTAAGAAGCGTTTATTTGCCAGTTGGTAGTGATGTATCCAGCAATGTCGCATTCGAAGCCACGACTGCGTTCAGCGCCTCTTGTAACCAATAAATCAGGATTGATAGGATCATTGGCATTCATCAGAATGTTTCGCTGATTGATTTCATAAACCGCCGCATTTATACTTATTTTGTTGTTGAATAACGTAGCTTTTGCTCCAAATTCTTTCAGATTACTTTCCAGAGGGTCAAACAAACTTCCTGCAGGCAATGATCCTGTTTGTGGCATTAATGTAACTGTATTAGACTGTGGCTGATAGCCCTCCAGATACGTCGTGTAGATATTTACAGCATCGTTAATTGCATAAGTCACACCAACTCGGGGCAACAAGGCCGATTTTTTTACCGTCAATTCATTCGTTGTTTCATAATTGGTAATGTCTTCAAACCATTCGTTTCTTAAACCCAGTAAAAAAGTAAATTTTGCCCACTGAATCTGATCCTGAATATAAATAGCATTGGTCGTTGTGAGTGCCGATGGCAAGGCAGTTCTCACATTCAAAGTATAATCTTCAATGTTTCGAAGGGTGTAGGTGGGAGTATTCAAATTAAAATAATTAACATTAGGCTTTGGCAAAACCACGCCATCTATGGTGGTCGTCTGATAGTTATCGGCGTTAGCCAGAACAAACGTACTGGCAACAGTTCCGTCTTTTAGTAAATAACCTCTTGCTGCATTTTGGCCACCACCTTTGGTTTTGTTCCAACTGCTCAAATCATATCCGGTTAGTAATTTGTGACGGAGTTTTCCGGTTTTAAAATCAAAATTAAAATAAGCGTTCAAATTATCGACATTCCAATATTGCTGGCGTTGCACAAATTGCATCATTGCCAGACTCGCTACCGGCTGGTTGTTGATGTCTACAGCAAAAGCATTGGTAGTGCGGTGTTCCTGAAGGTTTTCTGTCCAGGATTGTTTCATATACGAAGCATTAAAACCAATTTTTGAAGTAAATTTATGTGCAAAATTGGTCATCAAAATCATTTCCTTCGACTTAAAAAAATCATTTGGAGCTCCCAGATTAAGGCTTATCGGTGTTTTGTTCAAATTGGTTGTTCCAGCCACAGCTCCAAAAATGGGCTGACCTCTGTCGAGATTTCCCGTCATGTCGCTCAGTATCAATTCGGTATTAATGGCGGTTTTTTCATTCGGAATATAACTGAAAGAAGGAGAGATTAAAAACGATTTGTTTCCCACCAAATCACGAAAGGATTTCGCCTCTTGATACGCTCCGTTTACTCGGTATAAAAGTGTTTTAGATTCGTTTAAAGGTCCTGTAAAATCAAGAGTTCCTCTAAAAGTGCTAAAACTTCCGACACTTAAACTAACTTCTTTACGATCAACAGCCAACGGTTTTTTGGTCACCAGATTGATACTTCCGCCCGGATCAACAGAAGAAAAAGTGGCACTAGATGGTCCTTTGATTACTTCAACACGTTCTATATTATTTGTTAAAGGCTGTAAAAAATAGTATTGACGTGTACGCATGCCGTTGATGATTTGGCCTTCTTCATTTTGACTGATACCTCTAATGGAATATTGGTTGTAATAGCTAGACGGAATTACGCCACTGGCCATTTTTACGGCATCTGCGAGATAAAAAGCATTTTTGTCGGCAATTAATTCTTTGGTAATTGTCGAGATAGATTGTGGAATATCTTTATTGAGTGCTGCAATTTTTGTTGCCGAAAAAGAATAATCACTATTGTATTTTTTAGAAGCACGACCAAGGATTTCGACCGTTTGCAACTCGTTTCGATCAGAATTGATTTCGATATTTAGAAATTTTGCACCCGATTTTACTTGAATTGTCTTGTAACCTGCGGCCGTAATTTCTAGTATTCCTTCGCCTTCAATAGCAAAGTTCCCGTCTGTTGCAGTGGTGGTTTGCAGATCAGAATTCAGTAATTTAATGGTTGCACCCGCGATTCCTTCTTTGGTGTCGCTATCGGTGATTTTTCCTGTAATTTGTTGGGCGTTTATAATATTCATCCCAAGGAAGAGGAATAAAATGAGGTGTAAATGTTTCATTATGGTAGGTGGATAAAGAGGGTTGTATCTCCGTTTAGACAGTTTGTAAATATAAATCTTCAAGCTCGTTGGCTGATATTGCCGCAGCTTCAACAATGGTCATAAGATTTCCCTGTTTCATGATTCCGATGTGTGTTGCGACTTCTCTGGCTCTAAAAATATCATGAGTGGCCATCAATATGGCAGTTCCTTCGGCTGAAAGTTCTTTTAGAATTTGCGAAAACTCATTAGAAGCTTTTGGGTCTAATCCGCTTGTGGGCTCGTCAAGCAATAAAACCTTTGCTTGTTTGGCGATAGCGATGGCAATGCCTACTTTTTGTCTCATTCCTTTAGAATAGCCACCTAAGGTCTGATGATGAGCCGTTGTTTGTAATCCAGCTTTGTTTAAAAAATAAGCCAATTCTCCTTCAGAATATTTAAAACCTGCCAAAGACGAGAAGAATTTAAGATTCTCTATTCCGGTTAGATTAGGATATAACATTACAGTTTCGGGAATATAAGCGATATGCTTTTTAGTCTCTTGCGGGTTTTGAGTAACCGAAATATCATTTATTTTTAATTCTCCTTCTGTAGGCTCAATAAACCCCAAAAAAAGATTGATAGTAGTGGTTTTTCCAGCACCATTCTGCCCCAATAATGCAAAGATTTCTCCTTTTTTAATGGTTAAATTCAGCGCATTCAGTGCAATTTGATTGCCATATTTTTTAGTTAGGTTTTCTGCTATAAGCATAGTATGTGTTTGTTTTGGATTGATATTAGAATACTATAAATCACCAATATTCAATAATGTTTTACTATTGAAAGTCAGTTGAATAGGATAATTGAAATGATGATAAAGCCCAGCACAAATACTACAAAAGAGTACTTGCCAACTGTCTCGACAAAAAAGTGTAGTATAAATTAGTGCTGTAAAAAAATATCAAAAGCGTAGTGTAACCAGTAATTGTCTTGTCATTATTTAAAAACAAGACACAACTCTACTTTTATATTCAAATACAAATCTAATTTAGGATTATAAAAGGGCAGGAGGTGCACGAAGTGCAAAAAGACTTCCTTTAAAAAAAGTGGTACTTACTGCAGCATACAAAAATGTGCACGAAGTTGCTTCTGTAAAGTTGGTAAAAGCGGCGTAATAAAAATCGATGGGGATAAAAGTACTGAAAGCAAAGTGGCAGATAGAACAATCACTATCAATGGAGTGACTGTGCGTAATTTGATTTTTGCTGGTACTATCACTGTGATCGCAATGTGTTTCGGTAATTTGCCTGTACACATGTTCGTAAGAATGAACGGTCTGAAACAGCATTGCAAACAATACTACCAGAGATACGGCAAAATTAAGGAAGGCAAATTTGTTTTTCATTCTTTCTGTTTGCTATAACGCAATTAGGTTGCAAATATAGAAATCTTATTTAGAAATATAGCATCGTCTGTAATAAAAAAGAGAGCTGATACCAAAGTCAACTCTCTTTTGAGGCTTAAAAAAAGCGGTATTTTTTATTTTAAAGTAGTTTTAATCACCACAGCTGCTTGTTTAATGGCAGTTTGCACGGCTGGTACATCCGCAATCGGATTTAACAATCCGTAATCATGAATCATTCCGCTGTATCGTGTTAGGGTTACAGGTACGCCGGCTTCGTTTAGTTTTCTGGCGTATGCTTCACCTTCGTCTCTTAACACATCATTTTCGGCTGTTTGTACCAGAGCAGGTGGCAGGTTTTTAAGTTCTTCTACACTCGCTTGCAAAGGCGAAGCATATTTTTCGGTTCTTTTAGAAGCATCTGGCAAGTAGTTATTCCAAAACCATTTCATCATATTTTTGGTCAAAAATCTTCCGTTAGCATAAGAGTTGTAAGAAGCTGTTTCAAAATTAGCATCCGTAACGGGCCATAATAAAACTTGCAATTTAATATGAGGGCCTTTTTTATCTTTTGCCATCAGCGTAATCGCCGCGCTCATGTTTCCACCAACACTGTTCCCAACCACGGCAAGGTTTTTACCGTCTACACCAATTTCTTTTCCGTTTTCGGCTACCCATTGGGTGGCAGCATATATTTCGTTTATCGCAACTGGATATTGCGCTTCTGGTGAAGGAGTATAATCTGGAAATACCGCTACAGCGCCACTTTCTACGACTAAATCTCTCACCAATCTTCTGTGGGTATGGTAATCTCCTAGAACCCATCCGCCACCGTGGATGAAGATAAACACTGGTGCATTTGCTTTAGCTCCTTTCGGTTTTGTGATATGAATGTTTACCTTCAAACCATTCTGAGTAATCACTTTCTCAGATTCTTCAATACCCGAATAATCTACTGCTACAGATTGCTGTGCACCAACCAATACGCCGCGTGCATCTGCAACACTCAATTGTTCCAGCGGTTTGCCGTTGCCTGAGTTTAATGCTTTCAAGAAGCTGCGTATTTCAGTAAAAACTTCCGGGTCATTTTCTCCTTTGTATTGTCTTTCTTGTGCCATGGCTATGGTATTTACAGTTAATAATGCAAAAATAAAGATACTGCTTTGTATTAATTTTATAGTTTTCATAATGGTATATTTTTAGTGTAATGTTTTGTTTTTTAATTAAATAAGATGTGCTTCCAAAACAATTTCAAAAGAAAAAGCCTGACTTACCGGACAAGTTTGTTCGGCTCCTTTTGCAATTCTCAAAAATTCTTCTTCAGAAATTCCGGGTACTTTAGCATTCAATACCAATAAGGATTGTGTAATTTTTCCGTCGTTTAAAGTAATGGTAGATTGTGTGGTTAATTCTTCTGCAGTAAAACCTGCTGTGGCAAGATCTAAACTCAGTTTCATAGTAAAACAACCAGCATGAGCAGCTGCCAGAAGTTCTTCAGGATTGGTACCTACGCCTTCGGCAAAGCGGCTGTTAAAAGAATATTGAGTTTGGTTTAATACCGTACTAGCGGTAGTTAGGGTTCCTTTTCCGTTTTTAATGTCTCCGTTCCAAACGGCTTGAGCTTTACGTTTCATATCTTAAAATGTTTATCAGTTATTTTGATGGTACAAAGATATGTCGGTAATAAAGCTCTGGAAATACACAAAAGTCTATTCTAATTGTACATTTTTCCCTTGAAGGTATTTTTTCTTAAAATTTGAAGGAGTGTCACCAACTTTGTGAGTAAAAAGTCGGTTAAAGTAAGCCGGATCTTCATACCCCAACTGATAGGCAATTTCTTTTACACTCAAACCAGAATGTCCCAAAAGCCTTTTTGCTTCCAGAATAATGCGCTCTTTTATAATGTCGTTGGGTTGCGCAAGCTCCAGCCTATTAAATTTATTCGACAATGTTTTGGGAGCCAGCCCCAACATAGCGGCATAATCTGCTACGGTATGTTTGGTTCTGAAATGAATATCGACCAGACGGCTAAAATCTCTAAAAAACTCGATTTCTTTAGATGGCTCTTGGTTCAAAGCCCCCAATTGCTGCATTTTCCAGAGGCGGGTTGCTCTTATGATAAGTTGTTTCAAATACGTCCTGATCATTTCTTCCTGCGAAGGATCAGGATGGTCAAACTCTTCCTGCAAGAGGTGATAGATGCTTTCTACAGGGGCAACATGATGTGCCGGCAAAGCCGTCATGGGCATCTCAAAAATATTATTAAACAGCAAACCATCGCAGGCTACCTCGGCATCATGAATCTGTACACAATAAAAATCACGGTTGTAGAACATAAAATAGCCTTGCTTTTGACCTTCTTTGTCAATTTGCAAATATTGATTGCTATTGATAAAAAAAAGTGCCGGCGTAGTAGTGTGGTACTGCTTAAAATCAATCGTAACGGAGTATTCTTCCGGTAAATAAAGCACTTTGATGTATGATTTGTATGCATCGCCATTGATATCTTCCATCGAATTTTCATTCACAATAAAAAAGCCTATTTTTTTATAATTCGATTCAAAAAAGACAGGGTTACTCATGATCTGCTATTGTTTAGGTGTATTAAAACTGAAAAAGTATCGCTATTTTGTGCTTGCTAAAAAGTACGTCTCGTGCTTTAAAAACAGTTCAAAAGCGCTTCTCTCCATACTTTTTATTGCTAGTAAAGATACAAAGGCATTTTTAATTTTAAGCAATCCTTATTTGCTACAATTTCAGCAGTTAGAGGCAAAATTGGCTTTGTAAAACCACTAGAAGTTGCCTTTTTTGGAGGGGAAGAATGCGGGATTATTAAAAATTATATTTTCTACTAGCTCTATAATCGTCACCTTGTGGAGTGAGTGGTGGCAACAATAGGTTTTACTTGGTTTATAATACGAAAAACCCGCAAACACTGAGATGTTTGCGGGTTCTTTTGAAAATAAACCGATAACGAGTATCCGTTTATTTTTTATCTAAATTTTGTTTGAGCATTTTGGCATGTTCCAAATGTGCGGTCATACCTGCAATACTATTAGAAGCCCAAAGTTTAACGTCTTGATCTGTCGCGTCTTCAGAAGCTTTTCTAAGTTTATCAATTGCTTTTTGGTGACCATCGATCATCATATCTGCAAACTTTTTGTCAAAATCAGTACCTGATTTCTCGTTTAGTTGGTTGTATTCTTCCTTACCATCTTCGGTAATTGCAACTGGCAAAGTAATGTTTTTGGCATCTGCCAAAGCACTTACTTCAGTAGCCGCTTTAGTGTGCTCGTCTACCAACATTTTACCAAACTTTTTTACTTCGGAGTTGGTACTTTTTATCTGAGCTAATTTTCCAATTTCAATTTCAGCCAAATTCACTTCGGCAATATCAACAAGAAATTCAGAATCATTTTTGGTGTCCTCAATAGAGTCAAATTTGGCTTCATTAGTATCTTCGGCAACTTCTTTAGGATCTTCTTGTTTTGCTTCGTTTTTGCACGATTGCAAAAAGATAATAATAAGTCCTGCGCCTAAAATCAATTTGCTGGCTAATAGTATTTTTTTCATGATCGAAAGTTTTTAGTGTTTCTACGATGTAAAATTACTCAGCTAACATAAGATTTGGTTTACAATATTTTAAGATAATGTTACAGGATTTGAATATCAGTTAGTATTCCTCAGCTTTTCACTGCTGTGAAAGCCTTAATAACCTTCATTTTTACTAGAATTAGCCTCGTTTTGAAGGTTTTACCCCAAATTTGACGTCAGAGACGTCAAATTTGGGGTTCGGAACCCCATCGTTTAGGTTCGGAACCCCATCGTTTAGGTTCGGAACCCCATCGTTTAGGTTCGGAACCCCATCGTTTAGGTTCGGAACCCCATCGTTTAGGTTCAGAACCCCATCGTTTAGGTTCGGAACCCCATCGTTCAGGTTCGGAACCCCATCGTTCAGGTTCGGAACCCCATCGTTCAGGTTCGGAACCCCATCGTTCAGGTTCGGAACCCCATCGTTCAGGTTCGGAACCCCATCGTTCAGGTTCGGAACCCCATTGTTCAAGTTCGGAACCCCATTGTTCAGGTTTGGAACCCCATCGTTTAGGTTTGGAACCCCATTGTTGAGGTTTGGAACCCCATCGTTTAGATTTGGAACCCCATTGTTGAGGTTCGGAACCCCATCGTTTAGGTTCAGAACCCCGTAACATTATGTCAGAACCCCACAACTTCTTGTCAGAACCTCACGACTTTATGTTGAAACCCCATAACATTATGTCAAAGCCCTATGACTTCTTGTTAAAGCTCCTTGACTTTATATTAGAACCTTATAGCTTTATGTTAAAACTGCATAGCTTTATGTTAAAACCTCTCAATTTATATTCAGAACCCCGTGAGTTCTATTCAGAACAGCATAATAGGAGAGTGTCCAAAAATCTGTGTAAGGTTTAGAGAATTTTTTGGGAATGTTTGATTTATAATTTTGCCTTTTTTGTGCTTATAACATAGTTGATAAAGTTTCTGCAGGCATTTTTTTGTACACTATTAATATTGTTATATTAGCCACGTGAAAAGACAATTGGTCGTTTTAGAGAAAACCGATTGCAGTTGCTTTTTAATTCTTATTACCTAGTAAAACAACATCCAAAACTTAAAAAAAACAAATGAAAAGATTTAAAAAAATGACAATAGCGGTGTTGATACTTACGTCACTGTTTTCTTTTAGGTTTGCGAATGAAAAAGTAGTTGAATTTAGTTTTCCAAAAAGAAATAACACTACTATTACCTTAAATGCTACTAATTTTGAAGGTTTTACAGAGGAGTGGAGAGGAACAGATTACTATTATTTAGGGACAAGTAAAGATTCGATAATTTGTTCTGTGTATTATTTCAAGCTAAATAAAGAAGAGCAAAAATATATGGTAGAGCCTTTTGGAGGAGTTGCTATGGCGGGTATTCCTATGATTTATTTTTCTGATAATTCTCCTTTAAAAAAATACGAAGTAAACAAATCGGGTTGGGGAAACATTACAGATGATTTTATGTTTAGACAATGTGATATACTGGAATATGAGGGAATCAAAATGAGACAAAAGAATATGTATGCGTATGGTATGTTTGATAATGATTTGTTTGTAAGCGTTCATTTATCTAAAGAAAATTATACTTTGCGAGATTCAACGGCAATGAGGCAGCTATTACATTCTATAAAAAAGAAAAAGTAAAAAGTAGCAATTTTAGATCAAATAACTGTAAATGATCAATTAGAACACTATTTACTCTCTGGATTTTTTTGATAGTAATGAATGTATAATAATTTTAAATGTTTGTATGAAGAAAGTAAAAAAGGTTTTTGGTTACATTTTATTAATCGGTTGTATATTATTTGGATTAGTCCTTATTCTTGTTGTATTAGAAGTGATACCTCAAATTCAATACGAACTCAGCAAATCAAAATCCGAGGGTATTGGTTTCCTTTTTGGCAATGTGGTTGGGATCTTATTCTTTGTCTTGCTGTTAGTTTATTTCTCAAAATTAGCTTTAAGATTAATAAAGCCTAACGTTATGCCAGAGGAGACAATTGAAGATATTGGCAATCACTAGTACGTATCTAAATCCTTTTTTTAAGTAGTATAATGAAGAAATTAGTGTTGTTTTTTTTAATGATTGCCGCTTGTCCTGCTTTTTCTCAAATAAGTGAAGGACAGAAATTTTGCGAGGAGACAAAAGAGGGGCCTTACTTTCCTGTGTCATTGATTAATTTTAATAAAAAGGTTTTTTGGTATACTGATTTTTATAAAGAAACAAAGGAAGAAGTAAAAATAATCAATGGTATAACATACACTCAACTTAAGCAGGAATGGAATAACGGAAAATCTAATCTATTGTATTACAGAGAAGAAAATGGGGTCGTTTTGCAGTATGATGAGGATATGAAAAAAGAGACTGTTCGGTACGATAATAGTTTTCCGGAAGGACATATCTGGAAAGCAGCCAACGGAAAAGATCATTTTAAAATTCTTTCTTATAAAGGAGAATTGCGAACGCCCTATTGCGAGTATAAAAATTTATTGGTAATTGAGGCTCATGTGAGTTATGGCCATTTTAATTTTTATTATTTAAAAGGACACGGCTACATAGGAGCAACAAAAGACGGAAAGATAGTTTCGTGTATTTCTCCCGAATGATCGACAAATGTTCTTGTAAGCATAAAAAAAAGAGTTTTAAAATCCTATTTTCTTTGAGATAGGATTTTTTTATGTCTAAATTCAAAATGTTAACATATAGTTAATTATGAAAATTAAAGCGATAATTATATAACTCAAAAAGATTGGTTTTAAACGAATTTTGACCTGTAGTTTTCTATCTACGGCAGATTATCCTTTTGTTCTGCCCAATCTGGGGCATCCAAAAAAGGATATAAAAGCGTAATGCGCTATACCAACCTGTACGTTTACAGTAAAGATCGATCTAAAGAAAATAAAGGCAAAATCATTGCACTTTTTTGCAAAAGACATACCCTATTTTGGTACACCTGACACTTAATAAGTAGCTGTTGTAAACACCTTATTGAGCAGGGTTGTGGTGCCAATATAGCTGTTGCCTTGCCATGATCAGGAATGTTATTCCTGAAGTCTGTTTTCTTTTGTTAGCATTGATAGAAAACCATTAAATAAAGAGGCTCTAAATCATTAAAAAAATACAATTATGGGAACAAAAAGTGGTACTTATCAAGACGTCTATATAAAAAGAGACAATGAAATGGTTAGCTTAAAGAAAGACGTGACAGATTTTTGCGAAAAATACATTAAACCGGTACATCCCGAAAATTGGGATTGGTCTGTACGTGATTTTGATACTCCTGAAAACGATCCGACAAGTGCTGAGGCACGTGCAATAGGCAATGTGATCCTGAGCGATTTGAACGAAAATGTGTCGACAGATGTTGATTTGTCTACAATGAATAATGTCGAGTCGATAAAAGCATATCTGAATCCAAACAGCAAACATGAACCTTTTAATATGAGGGAATTTGCTTTTGCCCTAAAAGTAGAACTCGAACACGGAAAAATTAAAGATGTTAATGTAACCAACAATCATCCTTTTTTGACAGCCATGATCGCATTGGCTCACATGACCGAGACATTAACCTATTATCAGCGCCTGAAAGTGATGGAAGCCGAAGGGGAAATCTACGAAATCATGCGCAAAATAGAAGCCACAACATCTGAAAAAGAAAAGTGGTACAAGCAACTTATGGAAGCCGAAGAAGAGCTGAAAGAAGCCAGATCAGGTCTTGATGACCGTTTAGAACGAATGGACGATATACCTACTTTGACCATTATTGGCGACTAAACATTGTGATATAAAACCCAAAAAAACCGTTAGACAGCTAACGGTTTTTTTGTTGAGGAGAAGTTGTAAAACAACTTTTAGAATTTTCGGGGATCGTTGTCAGGAATTTTTTCTTCTATAGCATCATCTTCTTCCATTTCGTCATCTTCCATTTCGTCTTCGTCGTCTTGATCAAGGTCTTCTAAATCTTCTGTTTCATCAAAATCATCCTCAAGAATATCGCTGGGATTATCCAGTTCATCATTTTCTTCTTCCAAATCCTCTTCGTCTATTTCGTCATATTGCAAATCCTGATCGGTATGAAAATCATCGTCCAAATCTTCCATATCGTCTTCGTCATTGGTAATTTGCTCCTTGCCCGGATCAGTCTGTTTAGGATCGTAACTGTTACGTACCGTATAACCAAGCTCGGCAGCTTCTGTATTGCTTTGAGGAGTAGGAGTATGTTTTGCCTTCTCGTTATCATAGCTGGCTTTTTCCGGCCAGATGTTTTTATGAGTCGGCTGGGTGTTTCCAGTTTCTCTATTCTCTCTTAAGATGCTGTTTTTTTGTGTTGTAGTTTGCATGATAATTTGTTTTTAATTGTTTTGTGTTTTACAAATCTAGTCAAGAACAGGAGGGGTTGTATTATAGAATTTTAATTGTCAATTCTATAATTAACAGCTGTTTAGGATGTAAAATAAGAACTTAATGATATAACAAGAGCCGTAGTAATCCGACTACTTTTATCAAATATTAATGTAAAAAAAATAGTCATTATGGAAACGAAAAGCAAACAAAAAAGCGCTCCAAAAAAAGACGCTAAAAAAAGCGTTTATACAAAACCAAAAGCAGATGCTGCATCTGGACTTACAGAATTGTTTGAAGACGGATTGAAAGATATTTATTGGGCAGAAAAAGCACTGACAAAAGCAATTCCGTTGATGGCAAAAAATGCTACATCTCCCGAGTTGATTGATGCACTTAATAATCACTTAACCGAAACCGAAGATCAGGTAACACGCCTGGAAACTATTTTTGGTCTGATAGAAAAAAAAGCGGTTGCTAAAAAATGTGATGCCATGGCAGGACTGATCGAAGAAGGAAAAGGTATTATGGAAGAGACGGAGATAGGGGTTGTGCGTGATGCAGGCATTATAGCGGCGAGTCAGAAAATAGAGCATTACGAAATTGCCACATACGGAACGTTGAGACAATTTGCCGAAACTTTAAACTTATTAGAAGTTGCAACATTGTTGCAGCATACTTTAGACGAAGAAAAAGACGCAGACAAAAAACTTACAGAAGTGGCTGTGAATGTCGTAAATCTTGAAGCTGCAGAGGAAAATTAATTTTCTAAAACCTTAAAAAGTACAATCTTACGGTTGTGCATTTTTATAACTTTCTTACCCTTATAATCATGAAAAAAGAATATTCAAAACACGAAGTCAATTATATAGAGAAATATCAAAATGAAGGATATACCACCAATTTTTTGTTTGATAAAGGATGCCTGGTCGATTCTGAAACCAAATATGCTTATCAGCCTGACGAAATTTTTATTGTAGCCCATCATCGTTACGAAGGCATGAGCGATCCTGATGATATGTCTATTTTGTATGTAATAAACACTAAGGATCAGAAACGAGGTACACATTTAATAGGATATGGCCCAATGGCTGATCTGGAAGAGGCAGAGTTTTTTAAAGATATTCCCGAAGAAAATTATTCTAAGAATGTCGATATTGATGAACTTACATAATACATCAAATTAGACTATCATAACTATCATCATAAATGATTATAATAAATTTCAATTTGGTTGGAAGCAGCTGTTTTCGGAACGATTCTGAGGCAGCTGTTTTTTTATATAGAAAAAACAAAAAGTAGTTTCCTATTAATTTTGAAAGATATCCTGATAATTGTATAACGAATTGATTAGCAATAAGTATGAAATTTGAATAATCAAATAATGAATCAAAATCAAAGCCGTGTATGTGTATGTAAACAGTTATGCACCGCTTTGTTTAAATCATATCAACATGAAAAATCTATACTTAAATACAGGCGGATTCAATGCTATCTTTACCGATCTTAAAGAAAGTTTTGATGGCGAGTTAACGGCTAACAACAACGAACATAATTTGGCCATAAAAACCAAATTTGCGCAAGGCAACATCAGTGGTGTGAGTTTTGACAAAGAAATTTCGTTTATGCATTTTGACATTGTTTTTTATAATGATGTTACGCTTAGTATAGAGTCAATTCAGACCGCTCCTGTGTTTTTTGCGTATTGCGAAGAAGGCAGTTTAACACACAGTTTTGGTGTTAGCGGGGATAAAAAAAGCATTAAAAGACAACAATCCGGGATTTTGAGCAACACAGCTTCTATCAATAGTGTTTTGCATTTTGAAAGTCATAAAAGAGTTCAGTTTTCACTTATCGTAGTGCCTACTATTTGTGAGAAGAATGAAAATTCAGTATTTATTTCACAACTAAAAAAAATGTTTACCAACGAGTCCGGTAATTACATTTATTTAGGTGCTGAAAACGCAAAAATCAGCATGAAAATGAAAGAACTTAAAACAGTCTCTGAAAAAAGAATAGCCAGAGGTTTGCTTAAGAAAAAGCAGATTTTAAAAAGCATTATCGAAATGGAGATAGCGCAACATAGTTATAATTATCTAAAAGTGCTTGATCCTATCATGAACCTTGCTACCCGACAAATTACCGAAATAAAGAAATTATCGCACTTTAATCTACAGGAAGCAATTTCTTCCTCGAGATTGGTCAGCAAAAATTATTTTCCTCGTATTTTTAAAGAAAAACAATTGTTTTCTATCCATAAACTATACAGCCAGAAATTAGCTAGCTAAAAAAAGCCTCCGATATTATTCAATTTTAGAAAAAACAGCTCTGCAAAGCTGTTTTTTTTGTTTTAAAATGGATGAGTTTTACATTCGATTATTTTATAAATCAGAAGTTTGGGGTTTAAAATCAGATATTTTCTTTTAAAGAAATAATTAAAAAAAAATAAAAGATGTTTAAAAAAAGTGAAGGATATTAGATGTTTTTTTAAGTATAATGTGGGAATTATGTAACTTTTTTAAAGTCTAATAAAACAATCCTTAACTTTTTTTTTATAAATTTGGCGCCTTACACACTATTTTGTAAGCGAATTTAATGTTCCGAAGCAAAATTACTTTTATTGAACCGAATTTTATTTTAAAATAATTTAATTCATAACGTTTTAACCTAAAAAATGGTATTAATTGTAGATGATATTCGGGCCAACATAATTGCCTTAAAAAAAACTTTAGAGCTGCATGAGATTAATGTAGATACTGCAGAATCTGGTGAAGAGGCTTTGAAGAAAATTCTGAAGACCAATTATTTCCTCATCATAATGGACGTTCAGATGCCTGGACTGGATGGTTTTGAAGTAGTAAAAATTCTCTCAGGAAATAAAAGAACAAAAGATATTCCGGTCATTTTTTTGTCAGCGATTAATATCGAAAAAAAATATATCTTTAAAGGATATGAAACTGGGGCAGTTGATTATGTAACAAAACCGGTTGATATTGATTTGCTTATTCTAAAAGTAAAGACATTCCTGAAACTTTATGAGCAAAAAAACGAGTTGAAAGTGATGAAAGATTTGCTTTCGAAGGAAATAAAAATTCGGAAAGAAGCTCAGGATAATCTCGAAATAAAAATCATCGAAAGAACCAAAGAACTGGTTTTAAAAAACGAAGAATTAGAATTGAAAAATCATGAATTACAGCAGTTTGCATGGGTAGTTTCGCATGATTTGAATGAACCCGTGAGGAAGATTCAAATTTTCATCAAAATTATAAAAGAATTATATTTGATTGATGATAAAAAAGCTATCGATTATGTAGACAGAACCATAAAATCGGCAGAGAGAATGCAAACTCTTATTACCGATTTGCTTGCTTATTCTAGATTGTCATCCAAGGTTCAGCCCGAGAAAACCGATCTTAATGAAGTTTTACAAGAAGTACTCTCTGATTTTGATTATCTGATAGAGCGAAAAAAAGCGATCATAAAAACGGGTGCGCTTCCTATAATAGACAGTATTCCGAGTCAATTGCGACAGGTTTTTCAAAACTTGATTGGTAATGCGCTTAAATTTTCCAGAAATGAAGAGGTTCCTATTATCAAAATCACTTCAGAGCTGATAAAGACCAAAGAATTTGATGCAGAAATTTCTCCCGACGGTGAATATTGCAGAATAATAGTTTCGGATAACGGAATTGGTTTTGACGAAATCTATTTAGACCGAATTTTTATTATTTTTCAAAGTCTCAACGACCGACAAACTTACGAAGGAACCGGGATAGGTTTGGCAATTGCCAAAAAAATAATGGAAAAACACAACGGACTCATAACCGCCAAAAGTCAAGTAGGCAAAGGAGCGAGCTTTATTATGGTGCTTCCTTTAAAATATGATAATAAATAATTGATTTACTGTCTATGAAAAGTAATTTTAAAAGAAATTTATTAATAAGCACAATGGGTTCATTGCTTATTTTGACGATTAGTTCTACTGCTTCATTTTTGAGTATCAGAAGTTTACTAAATAGTAATAGTTTGGTAAATCATACTCAAAGTGTTATTTATAATTTAAATGAAGGTGCCTCGATCATTACAGAAGCACAATCCTATATGCGAGGTTATTTAATTACTGGTGAAGAGCAATTTTTGACCAAATACAATGAGGCAGAAAAAGAATCAAACATCTATTTTGACAAACTCGATGAGCTGACAATTGATAATGTTTTGCAGCAAAAAACACTGGAAGATTTAAAACCCTTACGCCTTAATTTTTTTAAATATTTAAACAATCAAATTGTAAAAAAACAACTTAATAAAAAAGTCACAGATTTTGACCTTGCAGAAGGAAAAAGAATGATTGAAGAGTTAAAAAATTATTTTAGACGTATTGAAAACACAGAACAAGTACTTTTAAAAGAGCGAAATGAAAATTCTGAACGCTATGGTAATTATAGTTTTGTACTCATTGTAGTAGCCTTTTTTGTTGCTTTTTTTATTTCTATTATTTTTATAATCAGGATTTTAAGAGATTTTAATCAACGTGCTTTTTTGCAACACGAACTCGAAATAAAAAATAAAGAAACAGCCCAAAGAATTGAGGCGATAAGTGCCATAGCAACCAATATTTCTAATGGTAATTATGACATTCGCATAGACGATACTAAATCTGATGCGTTAGGAAATGTGGGAGAATCGCTCAATAATATGGGTATTTCTCTAAAAAAATCTTTTACTTTATTATCAGAAAAAGAGTGGATGCAGACTGGTATCGCAAAGCTTAATAATGTGATGTTGGGAGATAAATTAATGAATAAATTATCTAAAGATATCATTGAGTTTTTGTGCAGTTATACGAATAGCAGTGCAGGAGTTTTGTATGTTTTAGAAGGCGATGAGCTTGTGGCAACAGCTGGATATTGTTACATTCCTACCAAAAACAGAGAGCGCATTCAAAAAGGAGAAGGTTTGTTAGGGCAATCCATTATTTCAGGAAAAGTGTTAGAACTAAAAGAATTGTCTCCCGATAATATTCCGATCAATTATGCTTTGGGCGAGATAAAACCCACGCATGTTGTAGCAGTTCCTTTGCTCGACAATAGGGTAGAAGGAGCACTGGAATTGGTTAGTATTTATGGCTTTACAGAACTTCATTTGGAGTTTTTGAGAATTATTTCGAATAATATCGGAATTGCGATAAAATCGACACAAAACAGAAAGCGTGTTCTGGAATTATTAGAAGAAACCAAATCACAATCTGAAGAATTGCGCATTCAGCATAGCGAATTAGAAGCCATAAATTCTGAGTTGGAAGTACAGACCGAAAAATTGCAGGCGTCTGAAGAAGAACTTCGAGTGCAACAAGAAGAATTAGAACAGACCAACAAAGAACTTTCTGAGCGTAGTGTTTTATTAGAAGAAAAAAACACAGAAATTCAAAAGAAATCAGAAGCTTTGGAGGTTACAACTCGTTACAAATCAGAGTTTTTGGCCAATATGTCTCACGAATTAAGAACGCCTTTAAACTCGATTTTGTTGCTTAGCAGATTGTTATCTGAAAATAACAGTAAAGGCATGAATGAGGAGGAAATTGAGTTTGCCAAGGTGATTCAGAGTTCCGGAAATAGCTTACTGGCTTTGATTGATGAGATTTTGGATTTATCAAAAATCGAAGCAGGGAAGATGGAGCTTGAGTTTTTAGATGTTACTACCAAAGAAATAACAGATAGTTTATCTAATTTATTTACTCAGGTTGCCAAAGAAAAAAATATTGGTTTCGAAATTATTTTAAAAGAAGCGCCAGTTGTCATTAAAACAGATAAAATGCGTCTGGAGCAAATTTTGAAAAATTTAATTTCGAATGCTATAAAATTTACAGACAAAGGTTCGGTAAGTTTAGAAATAAAAATAAACGATGATGACGATCAGATCATTTGTTTTATAGTAAAAGATACAGGAATCGGAATCCCTTTAGACAAACAACCGCTTATTTTTGAAGCTTTTCAGCAGGCAGATGGCTCTACCAAACGTAAATACGGAGGAACAGGTCTCGGGTTGTCTATTAGTAGAGAATTGGCCAAATTGCTGAGAGGCGAAATAATTTTACACAGCGACGAAGGAAAAGGAAGCAGTTTTACTTTATGTTTACCTGTTTTTGGTTCAGCGCTTAAAAAAGTCGTAGTAGACAAAATACCACCGATAGAAATTACCGACACAGAATTTGAAGAGCTAAAAAAATTAAAAAACAAATACATTGCAAGTTTAGTTCCTGAAGAAATAGAGGACGATCGCGATACTATTTTGCCCGGTGATAAAGTAATTTTAATCGTAGAAGATGATATTAACTTTGCAAAGTCATTATTGGCTTTTAGCCGTAAAAAAGGATATAAAGGGGTGGTCTCGGTAAGAGGTGATTATGCCTTAAATTTTGCACTTCTTTACAAACCCGTGGGTGTTTTATTGGATATTGAACTTCCGATAAAAAGTGGTTGGGAAGTTTTGGATGAATTTAAAAATAATATGCAAACGAAACATATTCCCGTGCATATTATGTCTTCTCACAAACTCAAGCAGGAAAGTTTGTTAAAAGGCGCTGTAGATTTCTTAGACAAACCAGTCGCTTTTGATAAAATTCCAGAGGTTTTCATGCGAATAGAACATATTATTAGCAAAGAATCGCAAAAGGTTTTGATTATAGAGGACAATCCGAAACACGCAAAAGCATTATCATATTTTTTAGAAACATACAATATCAACTCAGAAATTAAAAGTGAAGTAGCCGATGGTTTGGTGTCTTTAAATAAAAATGATGTGGATTGTGTTATTCTGGATATGGGAATTCCGGATAAACATGCCTATCAGATTTTGGATGGTGTCAAGAAAAATCCGGGATTAGAGAATCTTCCTGTAATTGTATTTACGGGTAAAAGTCTTTCTATAAAGGAAGAAATAAAAATCAAGAAATACGCTGATTCTATTATCGTAAAAACGGCTCATTCGTACCAAAGAATGCTCGATGAAGTATCACTTTTCCTGCATTTGGTAGAAGAGAAGAAAGTGACAGACAGTGCCAAAGAAAGTTATAAAAAACTTCATTTGTTGAATAATGTCCTGCATGAAAAAAAGGTCTTGATTGTAGATGATGATGTTCGAAATATTTATTCGCTGACCAAATCGCTTGAAGCTTTTAAAATGAATGTTATTACAGCATTTGACGGAAACGAAGCTATAAAAATATTAGAAGAAAACCCCGATACCGATATTGTTTTGCTAGACATGATGATGCCAAACATGGATGGTTATGAAACTGCCGAAAAGATCAGAATGAATCCAAAATTCATCAATTTGCCGTTGATTGCGGTAACGGCAAAAGCAATGACGGGCGATAGAGAAAAATGTATAAAAGCCGGCGCTTCAGATTATATTACTAAACCGGTAGATATTGACCAGTTATTATCATTATTGCGAGTTTGGTTGTATGATAAAAATTAATAAAGCATTCAGATATGAATAAAAAACGAATCTTAATTATTGACGATGATTCGAGAAATATTTTTGCTCTTGTAAATACATTACGTGCAAAATCTTTTGATTGTTTGTCTTGCTTGAGTGCCGAAGATGCATTAAAATTATTAGAAAATGATGAGCATATTGATGCCATTTTGATCGATATGATGATGCCCGAAATGGATGGTTATGATGCTATTCCATTAATTAAAAAAATTCCTTTGCGAGAAAAGGTATTAGTAATTGCGGTGACGGCTCAGGCCATGACTGGAGATAAAGAAAAATGTCTTGATGCAGGAGCAGACGATTATGTTTCAAAGCCTATCGATGTTGATAAATTGCTTCTGGCATTATCCAAAATTTAAAACAAATGATAGAAGACATTGAGTTAGAAACCCTAATTAATGATATTTACGAATATTATGGTTTTGACTTTGGAAGTTATTCTAAGGCCTCCTTAAAAAGGCGTGTAAATCGGGTTTATCAGTTGGGTGAATTTGAAAGTTTCTATGAGTTTCTGTCCAAAGTTCGTTCTGATCCAGAATATTACAGAAGTATGATAGACGAAATAACAGTCAATGTGACGGAGATGTTTCGTGATCCTTCTTTTTATGCTGTGGTAAGAAAAGAGATTTTACCTATATTAGCGACAAAACCTTTCATTCGCCTTTGGCATGCAGGCTGTTCTACCGGCGAAGAGGTATATTCTATGGCAATAATCTTAAAAGAGGCCGGATTGCTGCACAAATCATTATTATACGCTACAGATGTAAATGCCACGGTTATAGAATCTGCAAAAAAAGGTATTTTTCCGTTGCGAATGATGAAAGAATACTCAGAAAATTACCGTGATGCGGGCGGTCAGGAAGATTTTTCAAATTATTATATAGCCAATTATGGTATTGCTAAATTTAATGCAGAATTAGCATCAAAAATGGTTTTTTCTCAGCATAATTTAGTTTCAGATAATTCTTTTAATGAATTTGATATGATTTTATGCCGAAATGTTCTCATCTATTTTGATACTGATTTGCAAAAAAGAGTTATTAATTTATTTGATGAAAGTTTGTCTATTTTAGGCTTTTTGGCTTTGGGGACAAAAGAAACCATAAAATATTCTATATCTCAGACCAAGTACAAACAGTTAGGGCAGGAAAAAATATGGAGGAAAGTAAAGTAAAAAAATGCAAAGTAGTAATAATTGGCGGTTCTGCAGGGAGCTTACAGGCTTTATTACAGATATTACCTCAATTACCTCCTATACGTTCGTTTGCGATTGTAATTGTCCTTCATAGAAAAAGTACCGACGATACAGCATTAGAAAATTTAATAAAATTAAAGTCAAAAATACCCGTTTTTTCTGTAGAAGATAAAGTGCCTTTACGAGCAGGATTTCTTTATATTGCTCCTTCAAATTATCATTTATTGTTTGAAAAAAACGGTATACTTGCCCTCGATACTTCCGAAAAAATAAATTATAGTCGACCTAGTATTGATGTTTCTTTTGAATCGGCATCAGAGGTATATCAAACTGACTTGGTCGGAATTCTATTATCTGGTTCTAACACTGATGGTACGGCTGGGATTAAAGCAATTCAGGAGGCAGGAGGAACAATTGTAATTCAGGATCCTAAATCGGCCGAAATGCCTTTTATGCCCAATAATGCAATCGCCAACACCATACCAGATTACGTTTTAAACGTACAGCAACTATTAGATTTTATTATTTTACTTGATAAATAAAAGCAAAAACCTCTATTTTAAAACAATAAAATAGAGGTTTTGAAAATAATATATTGACGAAGCGTAGTTATAGTACTAATTCTCCCAAAGCTTCTTTGCTAAAACCAACTAAATCTTCAGTTTTACCAGCTTTTATTTTAGCTGCCCAATTTGGATCAGACAAAAGAGGTCTTCCTACGGCTACCAAATCAAAATCGCCTCTATCGAAACGTCTGTTTAATTCGTCTAAAGAAGTAGGTTCAGAACTTTCTCCAGCAAAAGCGCCAAAGAAATCAGATGAAAGCCCGACAGAACCTACTGTGATAGTAGGAGCCCCGGTCACTTTTTTGGCCCATCCAGCAAAATTAAGATCAGAATCCTCAAACTCAGGCTCCCAAAAACGACGTTGTGAACAATGCAAAATATCAACACCTGCATCAACAAGGGGAGTTAGCCAAGCTTCTAATTCTTGCGGATTTTTGGCTAGCTTATAATTGTAATCAGAAGGTTTAAACTGCGAAAAGCGCATGATAACGGCAAAGTCATTACCCACTTGTTTCCTAATTTCTTTTACAACCTCAACAGCAAAACGATTGCGTTCCGGCAATGTTTTTCCACCATAAATATCGGTACGCAAATTGGTTTCAGATCTAAAAAATTGGTCAATTAAATAGCCGTGAGCACCGTGAATTTCTATAGTGTCAAAACCAAGTCTTTTAGCGTCAGCAGCGGCTTTTCCGAAGGCAATTATAGTAGCTTCAATATCTTTTTCAGACATAGTGTTGCCATTATTAAAATCAGGACGATTTAGACCCGATGGTCCTTCAAAAGGAACTGGAGGAACCCATCCCGAATGGTGATTGTCCATAATTCCCATGTGCCATATTTGTGGCCCCATTTGTGCTCCGGCGGTGTGAACTTTATCAATTACCTTTTTCCATCCTTTTAGGGATTCTTCTCCATAAAAATGAGGAACATTTGCATCATTTGAAGAAGATGGTCGATCGATTACCGTTCCTTCCGATAAAATCAGGCCTACTTGACCTTCTGCTCTTTTTTGATAGTATTCGGCTACCTGATCAGTCGGAACGCCATTTGGAGAAAAAGAACGTGTCATGGGGGCCATTAGGATTCTATTTTTTAGATGTAATGTTTTTAAGTTAAAAGGTGTAAACAAGTTAGTTGTACTCATAATAATTTACAAATTAGATTGAATTAATTTACTGAGTGCTTCAAAGGCACTTTCGTTGCGTTTGTAGTATGTCCATTGTCCAACGCGTGTAGATTCTATAAATCCGGCGCGTTGCAAAATCGACAAATATTCAGAAACTGTCGATTGGGTAAGGCCTGCTTTGGCTTGTATTTGTCCTACGCAAACTCCATGTTCAAATCCTGCATGCTGGAGTTGTTCCGGAAAGTTGATTTCGGGTTCTTTGAGCCATTCCAGCATTTGTAATCTGGATTTGTTAGACAAGGCCTTAAATATTTCTATATGTTCCATGATGCAAATATATCGACTTTTCCCGATATACCAATTTAAACTATTTTATTTAGCAAAATTTTAAGACAGGGCAGTAGTGCTCTTAATTCTTAAAAATTAGCAAGAGACTTTAAATAGAATACAATATTATCATCAATAAGTTTTTATATTTGTGTGATTAAAAAATTGATTTGGCCCCAATTTATCTAAACTAACGTATTTTAATTATGAAAAAAGTAATCTTAATTTTAGGATTTTTAATTTGTGTTTTTACAAATGTTCAGGCGCAAAATGTAGGAGTTGATGTGGGTGATATCGCTCCTGAAATTGACCTTCCAGATGCTCAAGGAAACAATGTTGCATTATCTTCTTTACGTGGAGGATTGGTTCTTATTGATTTTTGGGCTTCCTGGTGCGGGCCTTGTATCAAAGAACAGCCAGAATTATTAAAGCTCTACAATACTTATCCCGAAAAACTTGCTATTTACGGCGTTTCTTTAGATTCAAAAAAGAGTGCATGGACGGGAACTGTTGCAAAATTAAAGATTCCGTGGACACAAGTTTCAGATTTAAAGTATTGGAGCTCGCCCGTGGTTTCCAGTTATATGATTCAGGCGCTGCCGCTTAATTTCTTAATTGATAAAAATGGAGTTATTCTGGCAAAAAATATTCATGGTGCTGCATTAAATGATTTTGTTAAAAGTCAGCTTGGGCAATAATATCCGTTACAATATCGATTGCTTCTGGAATTCCTTTACCAAGTGGTTTGAAAAAAAGCTTAACATTGGAGAATCTTTTTAAATTCTTATCTTTGATAACAGTAAATCAATGATTAATTAACTATTAATTAATCATATTATTGATTTTTAAATAATTAAAATAAAGTTTTATTATAAAATTAGGATCATGATAAGAAAAAAAATAGTTCCAAATCCAACACAGGAAGCTGTAGTCAACGAGGAAGTACATTCAGATGAAAATACGGTAATTGCTTCAGATGCAATTGCTTCTGAAAGTGTTGAAAAACAACCGGATTCGATAAATGAAAACGCAAAGCCTATAAAAAGAACGGTTAGAAAAATACCTCTTATAGTTTCAGAAGAAATTACATCTGAAAATTCAGAGTTTTCTTCTTCAGAGTCTTTAGAAATAGTCGAAGATTTTGTTGCAGATGAGAAAAAAACAAAGAAAGAAAAGAAAGACAAACTAGCTGGAAAAGAGGAGAAAGAAGCACTATCGAAAGGTAAAGCTAAAAAGAAGTCTAAAAAGCAAAAAAAGAAAGTTAAGGCTCAAAAAAAGAAGGCTCAGAAGGAAAAACAGAAAGAAAAAGCAAAGGATAAAAAGAAGAAGAAAAAGCTGAAAATAAAAGAGAAAAATGCTAAAATAAAAAAGAAAGCAATGAAAAAATTGCGAAAACTTTTGAAAAAGAAAAGCAAAAAGTAACAGTAAAAACCTCTGAAATTCAGAGGTTTTTTTGTTTTATGCTAAAAAGTCACGAAACCACAAACCAGATTGTTTTATGGTACGTTGCTGTGTTTCAAAATCAATATGAACGAGTCCAAATCTGGCATTGTAACCTTCGGCCCATTCAAAATTATCGGTAAGACTCCAAACAAAATAACCGTCAACCTGGTAACCTTCTTTTTTGGCCTTGAGCAACTGTTCTAAATTATCCTGTATAAAATGTGTTCGTCTGATATCGAATACCTTTCCATTGGTTACTTTGTCAGGAAAAGCGGCCCCATTTTCGGTAATGATAATCTTTTTAATGCTTTTATAGTCATTAAATCTTTTGATAATATGATACAGAGCAGGCGGGTACACTTCCCATCCCATCTGGGTAGCGGTAACATTTCTTTTTTCGGCACTCACCAATTCAGCTCCAATATAAGGCGTTAATAAGGAGTGTTTTACAATTTCTCTGGTGTAACATTGAAGACCTATAAAATCAAATTCAAAAGCCATTTTTTCGAGATCATCGTCCAAAATATAATTTTTGAGTTTCTTGAGTACGGGCAAATCACTTTGTGGATATCCAAGTCCTAAAATAGGTTCTATAAAAGTTCTGTTAAGTAAAGTATCGACGCGTTTTGCGGCTTCAATATCTTTTTGCTTTTCGGTTTCGGGCTCAATGTATGTACACGAAAAAGTAGTACCAATTGTGGCATTCGGCAATGTGTTTCTAAGTATTTTGGCACCCGCGGTTGTAGATAACGTTACGTGATGCATGGCTTTCAGGTAATTGGTAATACCTTTTTTGCCGGGTGCATGAATACCAAGAAAATATCCGGCTCCTGTAAAAACCGATGGCTCGTTGATGACCATCCAGTTGGTTACTCTATCCCCAAAATATTGTGCGCAGACAGCGGTATAATCAGAAAACCATTTAACACATTCCCGATTCGTCCATCCGCCTTTAAGTTCCAGAGCATGAGGTAAATCCCAATGATAGATCGTGATCCAAGGGGTTATATTACATTCAAGCAAAAAATCGATAATGTTGTTATAATAGTCAATTCCCGCCTGATTGATAGGAGCGACACCAGTTGGCATGATTCGCGACCAGCTAATGGAAAACCTAAAGTTTGGAATGTTTAAATCGCGTACTAACTGAATATCATTTTTGTAAAAGTTGTAGAAATCGCAGGCATTTATGGCATGATGACCATTTTTTATTTTACCCTTTTGGGAAGTAAAAACATCCCAGATAGAAGCACCTTTGCCATCGACATCATGTGCACCTTCTATTTGAAATGCTGCTGTAGAAACTCCCCAAAGAAAATCTTCTCCAAATTGTTCTTTGCTTAATTGTGAGTTCTCGAATTTATTCATTTAATAGTACTTTCCAGTTTTTAATGTAGAAAAGTAGATTGCATAGCTCTTAGAAAAAGCCATTCTTTAAATGAAACTAAAAAATTGAAGTGAAAGAATTTCATAATGTTTAATTTTAATCAAATTAATGAAATCTTCTTAAATATAACGTAACGTAAATGTTATCAGATAGTTAACTTTGGTGGCTAAATTTTAAAAAAACCTCTAAAATACTGAAACTTTAGAGGCTTTTTTTTTAATTGAAAGTTATTGTTTTATAATTGGCAGGGCTTTATTGCTTTCCTTCGTTTTTACGAAATAGATTCCGGAAGCATGATCGGCAATATTAATTATATTTCCGGAACCTTGCTTTATTTTAATTCCCAAAGGAGAATATACCGTCCATTCAAGTTCTTTTGAAAGATGAAATGTTCCTTTTGAAGGATTTGGAAATACTTTTATGGCGTTTGATGCTTCAGATGGAATCTCAACACCAAGATTACAATTATGTACCATATAAGAAATGTCTTTTGTATTACTGCCGTTTGCATTGGTAACGGTTAGCGAAACTTCCTTGTCTCCTTCGGTTCCATATAGAATAGTGTGCGGTCCAACTCCAGTTGCTGTAGCAGGTTGAGCACTGTCACCAAAGTTCCACAAATAAGTATCTACGGTTCCTAATGAAACAGATGTAAAAGTAACCGGTGTATTAATACATCCCATCTGTGTATTTACTTCAAAATCAGCAATTGGAGCCGTATTACTTCCTGAAAGTGTAAATTCCATTTTATTGACGTTAATATCTGCTTCATCAAAAAATAAAGTGATAACATGAACACCTTCAGTTAAAGAAACGTTCGTAATTGCCGTATTTTGCCATGCTTGAAAACCTCCGGTATTTTGAACGTTTACAGTTCCAGTTACATCGATGCCATCTACTTCAAGATGTACTTTTCGGGTATTATATGGAGTCGAAATTCTTAAATTAATAGTATAATTTCCTGTTGTATTAACTTTTGCAGTGTATTTAAGCCATTCGTTTCTGGCAACATAAGAAATATTAAAACCACCTTCATTACAAGCTTCTGTTCCAACGCCATCACCAGCTCTGTAAGCAGTATCGCCTCCGCCATTACTATCAAAATAAGCAGCCGGACCTATATCATAATTCTCAGCTTCGATGATGCCCGGAATTTGGGCAATTGTTCCCTGATAAGGCGCAGATTGAAGTGTAGTTGCTGTGTAAAATGCAGTATATGTTATTGTACCACTGGCTGGTGCCTGAAAAGTTTGATTGACAGCACCACCCTGACTCCAATGGTCAAAATCATATCTGATATTGCTTACATATTGTGGCGTAGGTGCATTAAGTGTTTGCAGCGTTGCATTGGCTACGACCTGTTTTGTTGCTGGTGCCACGACAGGTTTTTGGTTGAATTCTAAATTGAGTAAAGCGGGTGAACTTGTAGTGGTAACATCAACCAGATTTGGTCTGATATCTACAAATTTTGTAGCCGTTAATCCGTTACTGTCTGTTACTTTTATCGTAAATCGATACCAAACGTTAGGTGTTTTTTCACCTTGATTAGAAGCGATAAAATCTCCTGATTTTACACCTTGCGGACTTGCACCTGGATGCGAATGTCCAGCTCCGGGAACATCTTCGTGAAAAAGATCCATACTCCATGAAAAAGCACTTGCAGGCAATATTCCGTCTTCAGTATCGGTCGCCGTAGCTTCAAAATGAATGATATCGTCTGCATTCCATTTTAAGGTTGATAAAGGAGAAACTAAATTGACCGTTGGAGCATTGCTAAAAGGAGTTATTGTAAGTGTCGCCGGATTACTTGTTACAGACCCTGCTGTGTTAGTAACGACAACACGATAAGCTCCGGCGTCTGCTGTGGTCACATTCGGAATAGTGTAACTTGCGTCTGTTGCTCCGTTTATATTTACATTATTAAATTGCCATTGATACGTTTGTCCGATACCACTAGCTGTTACATTAAAAGTAACCGGATAGGTTTCCATTATACTTTGTGACAGAGGATGATTTACAATTGTAGGAGCTGCAGTTTCAATATAATCGAGTTTTATAAGGGCACCATTGTTTCCGTACGCACAATAATAGATATAACCATCATTTCCTAACATCATTCCAAGTGCTTGTTGATGTGGTGCGGTGTAAAATTCGGTTGAAACCGGATCAGTAATTGTCGGATCAAAAGATCTAATGGCATTACGAACGAAATCTTTGATAATAAATTTTCCCTGCAGATTAGGGTATCGGGGTGTGGTCGGATTATACAGTAATCCATTGGTCAGAGCATTTCCGATACTTCCCGTAGCATAAGTGAAGATGGGGTTGGTAAACAAATTAGTTTCGGTTTGATTTCCATCGCCGCCTTGTGGATGTCCCCAGCCATAATTGCGAATGGTCGGATTACTGATTTCGTTTATTTCTTCCCATGAAGTTCCAACATCCAAAACAAATAATTTATTGGCCGTTACATTAGGAACCAGTCTCCAAGGATTTCTAAAACCATAAACCCAGATGCTTTGTCTTTGTACAGAACCACTTCCGTAGAATGGATTTCCGGGAGCTGGCAGACCGTCTTCAGTAATTCGGAGAATTTTTCCTTTATAAGTATCCAGATCCTGAGAATTGGTATTTTGCTGGCTATCGCCAACGGTCACATACAGAAAACCATTAAAGAATTTTAAATCGCCACCATTGTGAAAACCTCCACCGATAGGTTCTAATAATAAAATTTCCTGCCTGCTGACAACCTGATTAGCATTGTCAATTTGCACTCTTTCTATCCGATGTCGTATTATGGCTCCGTCATTGATGGCATAAAATAGATATATAAAACCGTTTGTTGCAAAATTTGGGTGCAATGTAAGTCCGAGTAAACCTTGCTCGTTATCTGTAACGGTTGTGACTGTAAAAACGGTCGAAACGGTACTGTTTTGAAAAACTTTTACAATACCGGCTCTTTCTGCTATAAAAATTCGACCGTCTGAGGATTGTTCTAGTGACAGACCTTCTCTAATAACAGCTGTAGGAGCCAGATTCTCTGTGATATATTGGCAATTGGCCTGCCAGGATATCATTAAAAAATAAGTAAACATAACAAAGCTAAACAGCTTCCTTATGTCGGTTTTTGGAAGTAGATTTTTTTTCATAATTATTTAGAAAATTAAAATTTGGGAAATCAAATCTAATCTTTTTCTTCCTAATTGTTATAATAAAAAAACTAATTTGTATGGTTTTCTTCCTAATTTAAATATTTGTTTAAGAGTTGTTTACAGCTATTTCTCCACGATCATAGTGATTCCCTGACCTCCCGCGGCACAAATAGAAATAAATCCTCTTCCTGAACCTTTTTGGTTTAATAATTTAGCCATTACACCAATAATTCTTCCGCCAGTTGCCGCAAAGGGATGCGCTGCTGCGAGACTGCTTCCTTTTACATTCAATTTGTTTCTGTCAATGGCTCCCAGAGGTTTTGGTAAACCTATTTGTGCACTAAGTTCCGGACTTTCCCATATTTTTAAGGTAGCCAAAACCTGCGCTGCAAAAGCTTCATGAATTTCATAATAATCAAAATCCTGCAAGTTGAGTCCTGCTTTTTCAAGCATTCTGCTGGCGGCAAATAAAGGCGCTAATAAAAGATTTTGCTGGTTTTTTACATATTCAATTGCTGCAACTTCGGCAAAAGTTATATACGCCAAGATAGGTAGGTCATGTGTTTTTGCCCATTCTTCGCTTGCCAAAAGTACGCATGAAGCACCATCTGTAAGTGGTGTAGAATTTCCTGCGGTTAATGTTCCGTTTTTTTTATCGAAGGCAGGATTTAATTTGGCCAATTTTTCAATACTGCTGTCTTTTCTCAAGTTATTATCTTTATCAAGTCCCTGAAAAGGAGTAATCATATCATCAAAAAAACCTTCATCGTATGCCTTTGCCATATTCAAATGACTTTTTAGTGCCAGATTATCCTGGTCTTCTCGGGATATTTTATAATGTTTTGCCGTAATTTCGGTATGGCCGCCCATCGAAAGTCCGGTTTGCGATTCTTCATTCCGGGGAACTAATGGTGTCAGATCTTTCAAACGGAGCTTTAAAAACCATTTAATTTTTTCTCCAAATGATTTTGCTTTTCGGGCATTCAACAATATTTTTCTTAAATTTTCGCTTACCGAAATCGGCATATCACTAATAGAATCAACGCCGCCGGCAATACCGCAATCAATCTGTCCGAGAGCAATTTTATTTGCGATATAAATAGCACTTTCTATACCCGTATCGCAAGCCTGTTGCAAATCGCAGGCAGGAGTTGCGGGATCAAGAGCCGTTTGCATCACACATTCCCTCATTAGATTACTGTCTGCGGTATGTTTGATTACGGCACCACCAACAACCTCACCCAATAATTTTCCTTCCAAATTGTATTTTTCAATCAATCCATCAAGTGCGGCGGTCATCATTTGCTGGTTGCCCACTTCTGCGTAAGCAGTATTTGCTCTCGCAAAAGGAATTCTGTTATAGCCAACAATGGCGACTTTTCTAACGGTATTTGGAGTATTCATAGCTTTCGGAATTATGTTTCAAATAGATAAAAAATAATGATAAAGATAAGCACAGTTATTTGTAAAAAGAATAATCGAGCAGAAGAAACCGATTATTTTACAAATTCAAGCATAAAAATTATCATTAAGTAACATTGGCATAAACGAGTTTGAAGTTTTTATCCATAAAATTGCAGATTGTTTTTTATCAATATTATAAAAGACATTTCATGATTTCTCCATTTGAAAAAAGCCTAACCTATGATTTTTAGAACTACTTCTCAACACAAAATATATTTTTTGCGCCTATCGATTGTTTTTTTTATTTTTTTGAATTGTAAAGTGACTGCGCAGCAACAAAAAAGGCTTGAAGGCACTCAAATTGCTTTTTTATCAGATGTGCATTTACAGGATTTATACGGAAAATTTTCAGATAACAATTACCGTGGAATTTTAAATCCAAAAACAGGCAAATACACTTTGTTAAGATCAATGGCGTCTCAATTGCATTCGACACGAATTTTTAATGAAAATTATTTTGCTTTTATTGCGGCTTTGGAAGATATCGCTAAGCGAAAGATCAAATATGTAGCGCTTCCTGGTGATTACACAGATGATGGGCAACCGATTCATGTGCGTGGCTTAGCTGAAATTTTAAATCAATATCGAAAAAAATACAACATCGAATTTTTTATAACCACAGGCAATCACGATCCAGTTGGGCCTTTTGCTCAAGAATCAGGAAAGGAAGATTTCTTAGGGGAAGAAGGTAAAAATCAGCCGATTTACAGCAAAGAAGGCATGTATACGTCAAATTTGAAGATAGAACTGCCTGTTGTCGTTACCGCAGATATTGCTAAAATGGGTTATTTAGGAATTACGGAAGGCTTAAAAAACTTCGGATTTCATCCAAACAAAAAATATAAATTTTGGGCAACGCCTTTTTCTACGTACACTTCTCAAAATTATAGTTTTGAAAAAGCTTCTCAAGCCGCATTGCTACAGAATCGAGTGTACCATGTTGCGGCAGGTTTTGAAGTTCCGGATGTAAGTTATGTGGTAGAGCCGATAGAGGGAATTTGGCTAATGGCGATTGATGGCAATGTTTATATTCCGAAAAAAAATGCGACCGTCGATACTAAAGACTCTCAAAATTATTCGGAGTCAAGTACTGGCTATAATAATGTTTTATCCAATAAAAAACATCTTATAAAATGGGTCGAAGATATTTCGGCGCAAGCCAAACAACAAGGCAAAATACTCATCGCTTTTAGTCATTTTCCGATGATTGATTTTAATGATGACGCTTCTGCGGCAATAAAAGAATTATTAGGTCCCAATAAATGGCAGCTCAATCGTGTTCCTACCGAAGAAGTAGCGCAGCTTTTTGCTGATGCAGGTCTTAAAATTCATTTTGGTGGTCACATGCACATCAATGATACGGGAGTTCGCACCACCGCAAAAGGCAATACATTGGTCAATATCCAAACGCCGTCGTTGGCGGCTTACATTCCGGCTTATAAATTATTGACTATTAAAAAAGAGAATCTGGTTGATATACAAACCATAACTATTGATGATGTGCCGAAATATGCCGAACTTTTTGATTTATACCAAATTGAACATCGGTTTTTAGAAAGTCAGAACACCCAAGATATTTGGAATATCAATATTCTGAAAACCAAAAATTATCATGATTTTACCGATTTTCATCTAAAAGAATTGGTTCGTTTGCGTTTCCTGAAAGATGACTGGCCAAATGGTTTTAAAGATTTTATTCTAAATACTTCAGGCGAAGATTTGTTGCTTTTGGCCAATATCAAATCGGAGAAAGATTATGATGAATTGCTAAAGAATAAAGCTTTTTACAAAAATGAATGGACGGAATCCCAACTTGAAGTAGAAAAAACTTTAACCGAAAATAATCTGAAGAAAGAAGACCTAAATTGGACAGGTTACGATTTTTTGGTTGATTTCTACCGTTTTAGAAGTGCAGATGAACTGGCTTTGGCAGATGTTGGAGAAAAAAGAGTAAAACAATACAAGCTGTTATCGCAAGTATTTTTCGAAAATTATAAAGAAAAAAATCTTTCGAAAGAGAAGCCTCTGCAAAACCAAATGCGTCTTTTTCTGCTCATTTTTAATAAGTTTATGAAAGAAGTTCCAGCAGATCATTTCAGCGTTGATATGAATTCTGGAGTCGTTAAGAGTCTGGTTGAATAGTGTTTTTTTGTTTCAAATTTCAAGTTTCAAGTTTTTCAAGTTTCAGGTTTTTTGGAATGCTTTTGATTGCACACTTCATAAGAATTGGTGTTTAATGGCACGTAGATGTCGTAAATCAAACCTGTTTGTCATCCCGAGGCACGAGGGATCTTCGCAAGAAACTAACATAAAGTATTTCCTTAGATTGTCGAATTACTAACGGGGATCCCTCGTTGCTCGGGATGACAGACTATGAGAAAAATTAGGTTTCAGCTATATATAAAATTAACCGCAAAGACCGCAAAGTTTTTTATCTTAGTTAGCTTAACAAAAAAACAAAGTTCGCAACGCTTTTTCAATTATTAGCTTTGCGAACTTTGCATTTCCATAAAATATAAATCTCAAAAATCTAGTGTTCTTTGCGGTTAGATTTTTCCCTCATTTCAACCTAAAACTATTTAACGCCATTTACCGGATTTTCTCGCACATAGCTTCCATCATCATATTTTATCTGATAAGGCGAGTTAAAAAACGTACTTGGCAAATAATAATCAGTTGTGATAATTTGTGCTCCCGATTTTTTGGTAGCTTCAAAATGTTTGTAATCATTGGCTCTGGCTTCTTTAGTATCAGAATCGGCTCTGGTGCGTATGATGTATCCTTTTTTTACTAAAGCTGCAATTTCAGAATCTTCAGAATTGTTTCTGAAAAGTGTCGCCGCTTCTGGTTTTCCGGGTTCGGCATTAATAAAAACAGCGCGTCCTTTTAGAGAAGGATGATGTAAGGCATACAAATCTCTTTTGGCTCCGTTATTATCCAAAATAAACAAAAATTTGCCTTTTGCTTTTTTCAAAGTTGGCCAATTGTGATGCAAAACGGCTTCTTCAAGCGTTTTATACTTTCCTCTCACCATATCAGGTGTGATTAATTTTTCACCTAATCCTTTGCGAAGTTCCTGATCTAAAGCATCAAATATTTCGGGTGTAAAATCTTCAGGTTTAGTTCCGAAAAAATTAGCGTCACCATCTTTTGGTTCCAACGTAATAAAAACGGGTACGTGATCCGGATTTGCATCTGACCATTTTTTTAATTCCTGAAGGCAAATTTCAAAAGTATAACAAGAAGTCCTAAAATCGATATCTGGCATGTGAAACACTTTAAAACCGGGCTTATTCATTTGTCCGTTTGGGTCATAAGCCTCTTCAGATTTGGCGATGTCCATTCCTTTTGGATGCGCATATTTTCCACCTTTGGTATCGGCGAAAACATCAATTTCTAGATTTCTCAAGCCTTTATTGAGCTGTTCTGTAATGCCGATATGTGTGTATTGCAAACCTTTTAAAGAGCGAGAAGTGTCTTTGGACTGAATAATATTATACAAATCGGTTTCGATCGCCTGTCGGTAACTATTGTGCGAGCCAATGACCTGCAATTGATTAATTTTTAAATTATCATTTTGCGCAATACAGGAGAAATGTGCCGTAATAGCAAGTAAAAATGCAAACAGAATTTGTTTCATAACTGTAGAAAATAATTGGTATTGGGATAGGAATGTGGCAAAATTATATTGCTTTTTTGAAACAACCAAGTTAAAACCGCCCTCTGAGTTTTATGTTAGTTAAAGAAAAATAAATTGCAAACTTAGTATCATTTTTACTATCCAATACTGGTATTACTACAGCAAATTAATTTATTATTTAATTAAAAGATAACCTTCAGGAAAAAAATATCGCTACAACATTTTATTATTTTACATCTCATTATATGAGCCCCTTTAGTTATGAAAAATCCTGAAATTTTTAATCAAACGTATACCACTTACTGGAAAAAGCTCAATGCATTTTCGTATACGATGACTCAGGATAAAGACTTGGCGCAGAATATTGTTCAGGATGTTTTTGTTGATTTGTGGGAACGAAAAGAGGACTTAAACATTAGCGCTATAGAACCTTATTTGTTTAGGGCAGTAAAAAATCAAGTTTTTAAACATTACCAGAATAATCGTTTTGATAAGACTGTTCTCGAAGATAAATTTGAAGATTACATCATAGATAATTTTGCCACTATTGATCCCGAACTCACCGATTTACTTTATTCCTTATTGGACAAACTTCCTGAAAAGCGTAAGGAAGTTTTGCTTATGTATAAGTTTCAGGATATGTCAATAGAACAGATTGCGGATGAGCTCGGAATATCGAAACAAACCGTCAAAAATCAAATTTCGGCAGCCTTAAAACAATTGCGTGCGGGCATGAAAGAAATCACTTGGTTACTGCCATATCTTTTTCTTTCATCAAAGTTTTTAAGATAACTTTCAGTTAATAGTTTCATAATATTTTAAGGTAGTACGATTTCTGATTTTGGGTACTTATTGGTAATAATAAGTAATATGATCAGAAGAATCCAACACAGTTTAGAATATTTAATTGATAAAAGTTCTCGAAAAAAAACATCTGAGGCAGAAGAAAATCTTTTAAATAATTTCGCTTTAAGCGAATATCAAAAAGCAAATTGGGACGATGCCTCGATGGGAAGTGCCGACGATGCTTCGCAGGATATTTTTAGAAATATTCAACTACAAATAGGGAAGCAGCGTACTTTTTCTCCTTATTTAAAATATATGGTGGCTGCCAGTATTCTTTTTTTAATTGGTTTAGGGTTCTACTTTAAGCCGAATGTTGCTAACGAAAAGCAATTAACCTTCAGAACATCAGATGTCCCCAAATCGATACAATTAAGTGATGGTTCGAAAATTTATCTGGCAGCAAACTCATCATTTCAATATCCTGAAAAATTTTCGGGAGACCAGAGACGAGTTTCTTTATTAGAAGGAAATGCTTTTTTTGAAGTAGCCAAAGACAAAAAACATCCTTTTATCATTAGTTCAGGAGAACTTCAGACAAAGGTTTTGGGAACTTCATTTCACATTCAGTTATCAAAATCAAAATGCGAAGTGATTGTAGTTACGGGCAAAGTAAATGTGGCGACAAAGCACCAAAGTGTTGATTTAGTGGCAAGTGAAGAAGCTTTATTTGAAAGAAAATCATTAACGAAACAAAGTATCAATAAGGTCTTTTTGGTCAATTGGTATGCAACCGACATCACTCTAAATCAGGCGACATTACAGGAGGTCATCAATATTTTGCAATACAAATACGGAGTTGAATTTGAATACAAAAACGAGTCGGTTTTGGCTACCTCATTGACGGTATTTATTCAAAAAGAAGCAACGCTGGAAAGTGTTTTAGAACAAATTAATTATATCACGAACCTAAAATTCAAAGTTTATGGCGAAATAGTAAAAGTGAATTAAATATAAAAAAAGCAGTTGCTGAAAATCACTGCAAGTAAAATAAGTATCGAAAAAAAACAATAACTTAAATCATGTATTTTAAATCCATTTATTTAAATCTAAAGAGCATTGCCTTTTTAGTGCTGGCTTTACTGGTCGTTCAGGGCGGTTATAGTAAAACTAATTTTAGTAATAAATCTAATCTAAAAAATAGAATAGAAAAAGCGACTCTAGTCTCTATTTTTTCAAAATTGAGCAAACAAACGGACTATAAATTTAGTTACGGAGAAGCTGTAATAGCAGACAATACGGTCTATACTTTTGATTACACCAACGAATCTGTAGATGTAATTTTGAAGGAACTTTCTAAAAAAGCAAATTTCAATTATAATATTAACGGAAAACTGGTTTTAATTCAAAAAGCAAAAAACAGCGTAATAAGCAAAAAAGCAATTGATAAAATTACAGTTAAAGGAAAAATTGTTGACGAAAATAAAGTCCCAATTCCAGGTGTTACTATTTTAGAAAGCAATACTAAAAATTCGGCAGTTACTAACTTTGATGGTGAATTTGAGATTACGGTTGGCGATGGAAAAACAATTGAAATCTCTTATTTGGGTTATAAAACAAAAATCGTAACGGTTCAGTCTTCTTTTATGACGATTCAATTAGAGCCAAATACCTCAGAACTAAGCGAAGTTTTGGTGGTTGGATATGGTAAACAGTCTAAAAAAGATGTTACCGGAGCTGTAACACAATTAGAAGCGGCCAATTTTAAACAAGGGGTTAATATCTCTGTTGATAATCTGATACAAGGAAAAGTTGCAGGAGTTCGTGTTGTCAATACGAGTGGAGAACCGGGCGCAGGCGTAAATGTAACCATTAGAGGAGTTGGGTCTATCAGAAGCGGCAGTACACCTTTATTTGTGGTAGATGGTGTTCCGTTATCAAATGAAGGTGTAAGTCCGACTGGAACAAACGTTGGTTTTGGAGCTTCATCTGCCAAAAATCCTCTTAACTTTTTAAATACAAGCGATATCGAGTCGATTACGGTTCTTAAAGATGCTTCTGCGGCGGCTATTTATGGAGCAAGAGGTTCTAACGGAGTGGTACTTGTTACAACTAAAAAAGGATCAAAAGGCGAGGGAACGCTTACTTTTGATACCTATATGGGAGTGGCCACTGTAGCCAATAAGCTGGATGTGCTAAGTGCAGATCAATACAGAAAAGCCATTAAAGACCCTGCTTTTGATCACGGCGGCAATACCGATTGGCAAGATGTAATTTATAGAACTGCCATTACAAAAAACAATTCGTTGTCTTTTTCTAAGCAAACAGAGTCAGGAAATTACTTTGCTTCGCTTGCACAAATGGATCAGGAAGGGATCATTCATAACAGTAATTTTAAACGTATTTCCGGTAGAATTAATGCATCAGAATCTTTTTTGAAAGACAAACGTTTGAAGGTAAAAATGAATCTTACTGCCAGCGAAACAAAAGATGACGGCGTTCCTACAAGTGATGATGGAGGTTCTAACGGACAATTAATCGTTCATACCTTGATGGCCAACCCAACCAGATCTGTTTTTGACAGTAACGGAAATTATACCAACTTTAATATGAATGCGCACTACAATCCGGCGTATTTGTTGAGCATTTATACTGATCAAACCCGTACATTGAGAGTTTTAGGAAATTTAGAAACTTCGCTTAAAATTTTTAACGGACTGGAATACAAACTTAACATTGGTATTGACCGTTCTACGGCCGAGAGAAATACGACCATTTACCCAAACTTAACCGATTTGAATCCAAAAGGGAAATACGTACAAAACAATCTTGATTCTAAAAACTCTTTGGTAGAGCATTATTTAACGTACAATCTTTTACTGGATAAACACAAATTTGAAGCATTGGGTGGTTTTTCGTATCAAAAATTTGAAAGATCAGGAACAGCTTTTAGCATCGACGGAATTGCCAATCAGGGAGTAGGCGTACAGCCTTCTATCAATCCCGGTTTTGCAGGAACGCAGTCAGGAGTTACTGGTTACGCTCAGGAGAACGAATTGCAGTCTTATTTTGGAAGGTTAAATTATACCTTTAACGAAAGATACCTTTTAACAGCTTCGATGAGGGCTGACGGTTCAACTCGTTTTGGAAAAAACAACAAATACGGCTACTTTCCGTCATTTGCTTTAGGATGGAATATTGCCAAAGAAAACTTTCTTGCAGAATCAGCAACAGTTGATAACCTGAAGTTAAGAACGAGTTGGGGACAAACCGGAAACCAGGAAGTAGAGAATAAAATTACGCAGGCAAGTTATTCTCTTTCGGGAGCAGATGGGTATTATTTGTACAATGACTTAAATTTGGTCAATGGAGTTTCGGTAAACAGAACACCAAACCCGAACTTAAAATGGGAGGTTGTAACGCAATACAACGTAGGTCTTGATTTTAATTTATGGAAAGACAAGCTTTACGGAACCTTAGATTACTTCAATAAAACCACTACCGATGCTATCTTAAATATTCCTTCGCAAGCTTTGAGTCCAACGACTACAATCTGGACGAATATTGATGGTGAAATTATCAATAAAGGTTTTGAATTTATGTTAGGTTCAAAACTTGTTGATACTAAAGATTTCACTTGGAATGTTGACGTTAACGGTGCGACATTAAACAATAAAATTGAAAATTTACCGATTTCAGAAATCTTAACAGGAACAATTTCAGGACCTGGACAATCTGGAGTTAATGCCAATATTTACAAAAGCGGTTATGCAGCGGGTTCTTTTTATTTGTTAGAACACACCGGTTTTGATGCCAACGGAGCAAATGTTTTTAAAGATCAAAACGGAGACGGTAAAATTGATAACAGCGACAGGATTATTATCGAAGGCGCTTTACCTACTTTTTACTATGGATTTAACAGTGATATGCGATACAAAAACTTTAGTTTCTCTTTCTCGATTATTGGTCAGACAGGAGGTTATTTATTGAATAATACAGGGTTGAATGCTTTAAATATCAATAATTTAGCTTCAGATCGAAATGTGGCTACAGGTTATTATGAGTCGGGAGCCAATGCAACAAACGCGCCAATTTTATCTACCTTATTTTTAGAAAAGTCTGATTTTATCAGATTAAATACTGCCCGAATAGGATACAATTTTGATTTAAAAAGCGTGAGCTGGATAAATGGTTTGACACTCTATATTACAGGTAATAATCTTATCACGATCACCAATTATTCCGGATACGACCCTTTAATTAACAGTCCGAAATCAAACGGGGGAAATCAATCTATAGGTATCGATTATGCGGCGTACCCAACTTCTAGAACTTTTAGTTTCGGAGCAACTTTAAAATTATAAAACATGAAGACAAAAACAATTTTTAGTTTAAAAATCATAACATTATTCTCTTTTATTTTTCTCTTTAGCAACTGTACTGATTTGGATGAAGTTGTATTAGATGAGGTATTGGGAGAAAATGCCTCTAACCCTGCCGGAGCATTGGCAGCGGCTTATGACAGATTGGGAGACAGGACTTTTGTAGATCATTCGGGAGTTTTTTCTTTACAGGAATATACTTCAGATGAAGCTATTTTGCCAACACGAGGGAGTGACTGGGGAGATGGCGGAAAATGGAGAGATATGCACGAGTTTACATGGAAGTCTGATAATGCGATTGTGGTAGACAACTGGAATTTGTTGACCAACGGAATTACACGTTCGTTAACGGCTATTCAATCTATCGAGGAGAGTTCGATCACAGAAAAGAAACTGTTTCTAGCCGAAGCAAAAGCGCTTTTGGCTTATTACACGTACGTAACTTTAGACCTTTACGGACAAGCACCTTACAGAGATCCGATGAACCCAAGTGCGCCTTTGCAAATTTTAAAAGCCGATACTCAAATTGATAAATTAATCACTGATGTCGAAGCTCTGATACCGGATTTAGCCAATCTAGGAGAACAACAAACACATCACGGAAGGTTTACCAAACAGGCAGCTTACGGCTTTCTGAGTACGATGTATCTGAATCGTGCTGTACTAAAAGATCGTTATAACGCGACATCTAATTTTAATTTTAATGAAGCAGCTGTAAATGGTACAGGAACCGATATGGATCGTGTTATTTATTATACTTCTTTATTGATTGATTCTGGAAAATTTAGTTTAGAAAGCGACTACTTCAAAAATTTCTCAAGAGACAACGACAATGGCAAAGAACTTATTTTTGCTATTTCTCAAAAAATTGATTACATCCGTAACGGTTCTAACAGTTTTGCTTATGTATGTATGGAGCGTAATCAGCGCGTATCTGCAGCAAACAGAGGAACAAACGCAGCGTGTACGACTCCTGAATTTTATGCCACTTGGGATGGCAATCATGATGACCCGAGATTCAACCAGGCTTATCAGTACGCAGATGGTACATGGTTTACCAATGACGGAACAACGCCAAGCGTTCCTGCTACAGATATTATTCCGAAGAGCACAAACTTGCCTTGGTTTCATTTTACAAGAGGCATTGTAGCGGGACCTCAATATGGTCCAATATTATTACCTTCCGGATCACTGGAAATGGTGGGTAACCGCATTAAAGTTTCTCCACTTTATATGGAAAAAAGCACAACTACAAGAATGGATTTTACGCCTTCATTGACTTTTAAAAACCCGGCTCAGTCGGTTTTTGCTCAGAACGAAATTAATCAGGGTGCTCGTATTTTTAAATATGAATTTGATCCGGAAGGAGGAAACGGAAACAGTAACGTAGATATTCCGTTATTTCGTCTGGGCGGCATTTACACAATGAGAGCCGAGGCTTATTTTAGAAAAGGAGCTACAGGTTTGGCAATGAATGATTTAAATATATTGCGTACCAGCAGAAAAAGAGAGTCTTTGTACGGAAATGCACCTGGAAAAGCGCTTAGCTCTATAGACGAAACGAAATTGTATAACGAAATAGGTTTTGAATTGTATTGGGAATTGTACCGAAGACCACAAATGATTCGTTTCGGGAAGTTTGATTTGCCGGGAACAGCAAAACCAGCATCTCAACCTTACAGAAGGGTGTTTCCAATTCCTCAGTCAACGATTGATGTCACTAAGGAATTCAAACAAAATCAAGGATATAATTAGTTTTTTTGTGTTAGTTTATTTTTTTTTTATCAAAGCCTGTTTCTTCCGGAAACAGGCTTTTGTTTTAGCACTATTGACGATTACAGACTTGTAAAATGGTTTAAATATATGCTACCACAGCATCAAACGGTTTTGCGATAGGTACAGATTCACTAATCAGAAAAATGTCGAAAGAAACTTTTGCAGATGGCCCACAACTTATTGATGCAATTGCAAAAGAAGATTTTAAATCGGGATCTGTTATGGATCAATTAAAAACTATTTTTGAGAAAACTAAATGCAAGTAATGTAACTCATTCATTCGGACAGGCCGAATGATAGCTTGAAATTTTTTCTTGGACGATTAAGAAGTCTCGCATGCGTATTGAATTACGATAGATGTTTACTGTAGAAAAACTTTGTTATGAAAACGATTGCCTAGCCCAGATAGAAGGGAAAATCCTTTTTAGGGCTATTTTTCTTAGCCCTAAAAAGATTGGAATGATAGCTGGAAATTGCTCCTGAATACACTTTATCTCGTCTAAACAGAGAGGTTTGACATAATTTTTTCAGTGAAAGACAAGAAAGTATAATATAACAAAACAGTTGCATTATCCCTTTTTTATCAACGGAATTACCTTTGCACCAATAAGTTCAATTGCATTCATTAATTGAGCGTGTGTGAGGCCGGCATTATCCATCTGGAATGTAAATCGATCAATTCCGCCAAGCGATTCGCTGTGGCGCAGTATTTTCTCGGCAACACGTTCCGGTCCGCCCACAACCAAAACGCCTTGGTCATCGATAAGCATATCAAACTTGACTTTGGTTACAGGTGGCCAACCACGCTCTAATCCTAATTTTGTCCAGAGTTCGGCGTAGCCAGGGTAATAGGTTGCTATTGCATTTTCGTTATCGCTTCCGACAAAACCAGGTGAATGTAGCCCTACTTTAAGTTCGTTTGGTGCATATCCAGCCGCTTTTCCTGCTTCTCGGTACAAATCGATTAAAGGTCGAAATCGGTGAGTTTGGCCACCAATTACGGCTACCATCAGCGGTAAACCCAAAGATCCTGCACGTACAAAAGATTCGGGAGTACCTCCAACACCCAGCCAGATAGGTAGTTTTTCCTGCACGGCCCTTGGATAAACGGGTAAATTGTGCAATGCAGGACGAAATTGTCCTGACCATGTAACATATTCATTGTCGCGAATTTGCAGCAGCAATTCTAGTTTCTCTTTAAAGAGCGCATCATAATCATTCAAATCAAACCCAAATAACGGATAAGCCTCTATAGACGACCCGCGACCAACGACAATTTCGGCTCTTCCTTTCGAAATCAAGTCTAAGGTGGCAAAACTTTGGTACACTCGCACAGGGTCGGCGGCACTTAAAACAGCTACGGCGCTTGCGAGCCTTATTCGGTTTGTTCTAGCTGCGGCAGCACTTAGTATTACAGCGGTTGCCGAATCTAAAAACTCTTTTTTATGATGCTCGCCAATACTAAAAACATCCAGTCCGGCTTGATCGGCCCACTCAATTCTTTGCAGCAATTGTTCCATTGCATCTACGCTGCTCAGTGTATTGTGGTCACCGTACATTGCCGAAGCAAAACTGTCTATTCCTATTTCCATGATCTTTAATGGTGTTAAATTTATTTTTTTAATGTGAAAAACCCAATGCAACGCTTATTGATATGATCAAAATTACGATGAGTGTGATCACGGTATACAGGTAGTCTTTTTCGATAAGGAACGAAAAAAGCGAGAGTAAAATACGAAAAATTGGCGTTAGGAAAAGAAGAATGATTCCGAAAAAAATTATAGAGGTTCCACTTCCGTGAATGGCACCTTGGTAAACAGACGAAATGACTTCGAAGATACTGCGATCCTTCTCCTGAAACACCGAGTAATTTTCGACTTCGTGACCGTGATGTATCAAATAAATAACTCCGCCAATAAAAGCCACCGTGAGCGAAATCCAGACGCCGTAACGCAATAAATTGCCTATAATATTCTGGAAATCTTTTTCTCCAAATTTTTCTTGCTGCATCGTTTTATATTTTACCATTTATTCCGCTATAAATCATGTTTACCGCCAAAACCAGAATCAGGCAGGCAAAAAAGATGCGCAGTTTCTTGGGGTTTGTTCGCACCAATACTTTGGCCCCAGCCATGGCTCCAAACAAAACACCAATGACAACAGGCATGCAGATTCCGGGTTCGATGTAGCCTTTCTGAATGTAAATCACAGAGCTGGCCATAGCAGTAACGCCCATCATAAAATTACTGGTTGTGGTAGAAACCTTAAACGGAATTCGCATAATATTGTCCATCGCAATCACTTTAAAGGCTCCAGAACCTATTCCTAATAATCCCGACATCATACCCGCAACGCCCATCATTCCGAATCCGCCGACCACATTTTTGGTTCCGTAACTCATTATTTGGCCATCGTGCGTGGGGTAGGTTCCGGGGAGTTTCAGCTTCTTGGCCAATGAACTTGATTCTAATACAATATGTTCTTCTTTCTTGCGAAGCGAATTAATAGCAGAGAAGATTAAAGTGAGTCCGAATAAAACCGCTATAAAAGAAGTAGGAGCAATGGTAGAAAGCAAAGCGCCTCCTACGGCTCCAATAGTGGTGGCAATTTCGAGAAAAATCCCGAGGCGAATGTTGGTAATTCCTTCTTTTACGTAAGCGGCTGCAGAACCAGAAGAAGTAGCGATTACGGAGACCAAAGCCGCACCAATTGCATAATGAATATCAACACCCAAAACGACTGTTAAGAGCGGTATAATGATGATTCCGCCGCCAAGACCTGATAATGAACCAATAAAACCTGCTAAAAAAGCACCGAGAATCATAATCAGTGTAAATGTAAGTACTGTCATGCGAATACAATTTATTTAAGGCTAATTTACAAATAGATATTTGTCTATGGAGAGTTTGGTCTTATAATAAAATGTGAAATCTGAGTTGTGAAAAGTTGATTAAAGATTTCCGTATAGCAATTGAATGGTATGAAAATCGGATGATCCGTCAAAATATTTCTCTAAAACTTCCTGAAAGAGTGATTCATTGTTCTGTACGCTGGCAAACAAGGTCATGCTAGATCTCAGGATTTCATCATCTGGCATTCCGAATATCTCTAATGCCGTTTTTTCTTCTGTTTTTAGAAGTTCAGCAGCGACTTCAATAAGATGTTTTCCCAGAATAGGGTGTTCCAAATAAGCGATGGCTTCATCGGCACTTTTTATTTCGTAAAACTTTGAAGTATCGCTCGATCCAAGTCCTTTTATTTGAGGAAAGATAAACCACATCCACGGCGATTCTTTTTTTCCTTTTTTAATTTCAGATAATGCAGTTAAGTATAATTTGTTTTGAGCCTCTAAAAAACGAAGCAAATCTTTTTTATTGTAAGCCATTAGGTAAAATATTTATTGGGGCATTCTGGCGGTAAATCTACTGAAAATATATTGAGTTTTAGAAAGCAAAGTCCTTATAAAAAGTTTTTTTTGTGCAAAATTTAGCTTATTATTCAGTTGTTTTTTACCCTGTTTTTTCATGAAGAAATGTAAAAAAATCTGCTTATCAATAATTGTAACTTCGATTTGAATAATCGTTTTAGAGCTGACTTTTAAAATTAAATTTTTTGGTCTCAATAGATAAGTATTTGCTAGTTTTTACAGCTATGACGAAATGTCATGTATTAATAATTATTAAATCATTAAGTCAGATTACCAATTATTTATGATTTTTTATATAAAGTTATAGTTTAATAAAATAATTAATAATACAGAAGTTTTATTCGAATCTTAAATTAGTTCTCGTTGTGTTTTTTTAGCATTTCTTAAGCTTTAGAATATAAAATATACTCAGATTTTTAGATAAACGAAGAAAAAAATGTGATCGTTATTTTGTAATTTTTTTAAAGTATCGTATAAGTGATTTTAGATTGTACAAACTAATTTTGATGGAAACGAAAATAACATTTAAACTCCACAATATTATGATACACAAAATTGACACTGTAGACAATATGGTTGCTTTTAGAGCGCTGGCAGAAGTTACCAAAGATGATTTTAAGACCGTTGTAGTTCCTGCTATCGAAGAATTGGTAAAGCGAACAAATCAAATTAATTTTTTATTGGTTCTAGATACAGACCTTAAAGATTTTACTGCTGGTGCTTGGCTTCAAGATGCTATGATTGGCCTTAAACACTTAGGAAAATGGAACAGATCTGCAATTGTAACAGATTCAGACGATATTATTGCTTTTACTAATGGATTTAGTGTAATAATGCCGGGAGAATTTAAAGGATTTAAAAAAGAAACTTTCAATAAAGCGTTAAATTGGGTAGAAGGAAATATAAATTAAGAATATTGTGTGCGATATTAGTTCTTGATTTTCAGTAAATTAAAAATAGTGCATTGCCAATGTATTGCGCTATTTTTTCGTGTCTTTTTTTGTTTCGATTTCAATTTTCTCAATCTCAACTTTTTCCTTTTTTATAGCTTGTCTAAGCAATGCAAAAAGACTCATATAGATATTGGCAACAAAAACCAGCGAAAAACCAGCAATGAGATAGCCGCGCCAATCATTCAGTAGTAATTTGTATTCGCAAAGAACCAGAAAAAACAATGTTACATAATGACTAAAGCAATATTCGCAAGTAAAGAGGTAAAAGGCTTTTCTTCTTAACAATGTTCGTCCTTGATTAGCATTTTTTTGACACCATTCTCGGGGTTCCTTAAAAATTTCTTCATGCGTAACTGTCCAGGCGATACAGGCAATCGGAATTGCCAAAACAAAAAGCCAAACTATTTGTGTGGATAAACTCATGATTATGATGATTAAAATTTTAAAAATAAATACTAAGTATTTGTTTTTAAAACATTTATATTTATTAATTTAAACTAAAAAATTAAGTAAAGATAATTAAAAAAGAAAACCGTTAAGTATAATAACTTAACGGTTTTCTTTCTCGATAGGCAACTAAAATTGCCCTGAATTGTCTTTTGGAAAATTCTTCTCAGAATCAAAATCTCTTTCGTTTGTGTTATCCAGATCATTTTCTTTTCTGACGATTTCGTCTTCCTCTTCTTCCAAATTGGTTTGGATTTCCTCGTCTAAGTCGTCCCGATTAGCATCATTGGTAATCAAATCATCTTCATTAATGATACGCTTTTCGTTCGGAATGTTTTCATTTCGACTATAATCATTTGTCTCATTAATAAGATCCTCTTTCTGATAGTTATTTGCTTTATCAGCATATGATTTTTCATTATCAATAAGAGTATCCAAGTCTTGATTAGAAGAATCCCGCTTGCTGCGAAAATCATTCTGACTGTTTTGGTTTTCCATAACAATTACTTTTTACTCGTTGCCGTTTTCTTCATATCTTTTTCAGAAGATTTTGGAGTACTTTTGGTAGTTTCCTCTTTTTTTGCTTCCGTTTTTTTGTTTGCTGATTTTGCACCAGATGTGCTGCTGTTTTTTGAATCTTTAGTGTTCATGATATTTAAATTTTAATTGTTTGTATCTTACAAATCTACTTCTAAATGCTTTTTTCTTTCTTACAGAATAAATAAACGTAATTGTATAATTAACAGCTAGTTATAATGTAATTTTTTTCAGATAAAGTATAATTTTTTTCATCAGAAGTTGAATGTTTTTTATCAAAATAATTATTGATTATCAAATATTTGAATGCTAATGCGGAGCATCAAAAACTAAAAAACTCCAAATTGAGATGTATCTACAAGAAGCAAAAGAGGTTGAACGTAAAAACCCTCCAAAATCAAATGACTTTGAAGGGTTTGTATAGAATTTATACAAATTTAAGACAGATCAAAAATAAAACAACAGATAGGCAATGTTTAGATTCTAAAATCTATGCTATTCATTTGATATTAGCACGGTTTTTAAGCTATTTTGATAAGAAAATCAGGAATTATTTTCACTCTGGTTATCTTGCGGTTAAATTAAGAGATACCGTTTGCATATTTCCGCTTCCATCAAAGCGTTCTCCCCAGATTTCGATATAGTCATTTTTTTTCAGCTGAACGGTTGATATAATTGGCAGTGCTAAAATACCTGATGTTGTAAAAAGACCAGTGGTACCTTTGCCATATACTTTTGTTTCGGTAAGGACGATGCCATTTCTGGCTATGTAAAGGATTACGGTAAAATCGGCATTACCCTGATATGAAACAGAAGCCGCTACCTGAAAATACCTGGTTTTGTTTCCTCTGTAAGTTATTCTATTGTCTCCATCTTTCGTAAATCGAAACAGACTGTTAGAAGAAGAAAATATTGTACCAAATAAAATGCCGGTTGTAGTAACAAGAAATGCAATATTGGCTCCATTAATGGTGCTAAAACCACTGTTTTTTTGTATCAGGCTAAAGTTGCTTTAGAGTGTTTTTAGCAGATGATAGCCACTGTTAGATCAGTCCATGATGCAAAAAATAATTACTGATCTATATTCTGGAGCGAGCTTTAATTTACGGTTCGGTTAGCACTTATGCTCGTAATTCTACTGATGCGGAAAGTTTTTGTTTTGTTAAATTTGAGAGAAGATTCCAAAAATAAATTTGGCAAAAAAGTATTTAATTTTTTACTTTCGAATATATTTATTGTATTAGATTTTAAGGCTTAAACGGCAGTAAAAAACGTTTGCCCCCCATTAAAAGTACAAATCGTTACCTTTTTTTGTGACTTTTGCATCTATATTGCGACCAAATTAATTTAGGTAATTAATTCAAGTTGCTAGTTTCTATAGTATAAAAAACAAAGCAGAGGTTTAGTAAATTTGTTTTGCGAACCAATAAACCTCACCAATGCTTTGTAAAGACAAAATTATATCAATTTTTTGTTTAA
>NZ_JAGFBV010000022.1 GCF_017948595.1 Flavobacterium geliluteum
GAATAAACTGAAATGTTGTTTTTTAAAACTTTATTTATACAGCCAAGCTTAAACTCATAATCATATTTTCCTCTTTTTTCCATAAAAATGCCCCCAAATAGTGTCTAACTTTTTGGGGGCAGTTCAACTTATCGGGTTTTATATTTACTTTCTCAGGTCTCTTAGTACGTTCCGTTTTGCATTTTACTTAAAACTTCTTTTAATTCTACTGCTGTTTCTTCTTCGATTTTTGTCGAATATTTTACTGCTTGTTTTTGAGTTGCAATGGCTTTTTCTTTTTGACCCTCTTTGTAATACAACTGTGCCAGAGTGTCTAAATAGTACGCATTATTTTTACTGATAATCAAACTATATTCTGACCATGTAATCGCATTTTTAAGAAAGTCTACGTTTTCAGAATTTTTTACTACAGACCATGCAGCATCGTTACAGGCATTAGAACAATACTCTTTAAAAGCCTTCCAGCCACCATAATATCCTTCAGAACTTTCTTCTACACTATCGTACATTTTATCTAGTTGTTCTAATGCATTTGATTTCTCAGGCGACAAATAAGTATTAAAAAAAGAATCAAACTCTTTTAAATAACGAGCATCAATATCACCCGATGGAGATGTCGACTTTAAATAATCAAAATAATATTTATACGAATCGTAGTTTCCTTTACCGCTGGAAATCAGTTTTTTGTAAACTGAAATTACTTTTTCTTCACTGAAATTTCCTTTTGCGGCTCCGCCATCAATACTCAAATAATTACTCTGAGACAATGCATTAGGAATCTCAGAACTTATATTCCCGATTAAATGCACTTCATTTTCTGTAGCATTAAATGTTGCTCTTTCTCTCTCAATTGCGTCTGCATGTTTTATGAGATAATCAATTGCAAGAAAATCTGTGTCATTTAGTATTTTTTCTTCATTAAAAAACTGCTTTGTAAAACCTACGTTTTTAATTTCTCTTAAGATCGTTTCGACAAGATACATATTTGGTTTTGTATCTTTTTGATGGGCGACAATCAAACTATTCCATGTTTGATCAATTTGTTTTTTATCAAATTTTGGATAATCAATTTTAAATTCTCCGGAATTTTGATCTGTATAAGAAGGATCGTAATCGTAAGGCACGTCAAGTCCAGCTATTTTATTGAATGCCAAAATTAAATTATCATCATTCGGTTTTTTACTCGAACTAAGCTTTTTAAAAGTATAAAAAGCTTGGGCTTTTTCCAGATTTTTACACAAAGGATCATAATAATTCAGCTGATAACTTTTGTCTCTAAGTCTAGATTGGGCAGTTGCCAGCACAGTACCATCATTGTCTAGAACAACAATAGCAGGATCACCTTCTATTTTATTGTTTTTTAACCACTTATCATCACTTTTAGAAGTCAGATAAAAATTAAAACGATCAAATTCAGGTTTATAAGCATCATAAAAATAATAGCCCACTGTAATTTGCTGGTCTTTTATAAAAGCATCAAAATCTGCTTTTGCCGAAGGATTTTTACTATCCTTATAAACTATCAAAAATTTATTAGGTGCCTTTTGAGTCGTTGCAATTGCATCTTTTAAGTTATTTTCTATTTTAAATTTAAAGTCAACTTTTGGCAATTCAGAATCAGCCATTGGCGGATCTACCTTCCAATCTCCATCTGCTGCTGTAGTATCTACGGGTTCTCCTATGACAATATCCTCGGTCAATAAAGGCTCTTTGCCCGGATATGTAAAATATGGAATAACCAAAGATTCTACTGGTGTAATTTTCGAATTAGAACCAGCAACAATGGCATTTTTTTCAGATTGAAAAACTAGAGGATTCTTGCCTAATTTATCTCCAAGTATTAATTCATTTGTTTTTGCATCAAAATAACCGCTAATATTTAGATCGCCCATAACATCTGGCGAATATTTTACCACAACCTGATTGATCTCTTTTGGCAATGCATATTTACAAACGCTACTTTTGCCATCATAACCCTCGTAAACTAAATACATAAAATCGGGTTGATCGATTTCAACCTCAACATCTGTTTGGCTTGGATTAGCATCATAATCAATTTTGATCTTTTGATACACTACATCCTGAGCGCCACTTTGGGTTCCTAAATAAAAAGAATTATAAGCATCTAAAAACTTAACTTTTACCTTTTTTGATTTTATGTTTTTATCTTTTGAATATTCCAAATCAAAAACATCTGCCAGTTTATCTGGTTTTTTAAACAATAATGAATCACCCTTTACTTCATAGTCTCCTGAATAAAACACCAACTCGTACTTGTCATTATCAAGCAAATTCAGTTTAATTTTTTGTCCTTTATTCGTAGAAAGGTAGGTTCCTTTCTCTATAGATTTTGTTTGGGAATAAGAAGTAAAAGCGACACATACAAAGGCACAGAAACTCCACAGTACATTTTTCATGGTGATAGGATTGGCGGTTAATTATGAAACAAAGATATTTTATTCTTGCTAAAAACCAACACAAAAAGTAATGCTTTCACACATAAAATCTTATAAATTATATTTCATAGAAAAGATAATATAACGAGGCTGAACCGTGTATTGCGAAACTCTTGTAGAAAACTGCGAGAAGCTGTCATCGTTAAGATACGTCGTGTTTAATAAATTGGTAGCAGACACTTTGTACTCCCATTTACTGTCTTTCTTTTGATATATCAAGCTAGCACTCAAAAAATCGTACTCATTATCAACTGACTTGTCAGTCCTGTAATAATGATAAAATTCGTATTCAGAAACAAAAGAAAAACTATCCAAAAAATAATAATCCAAACGCGCAAAGGGTTTGTCTGTATAATAAGTTGAACCGCTATATTTATTAATTAAAGCGTTATATCCCAACTCAATATTAGGCATGTTTTTAAAATTTGTTGACGCTTTTAATGTATAATTCTGGCTAAAACTTTCGGTCGTAGCGAGCTCGTCATTCTGAATATTATTAAATTTAGACCAATTGAAATTAGCGCTAAAAGAAGCTTTATAATTTTTTAAAAAAGAGCGCCCATAACTTCCCACCCCTGTGAAAGTTTCATCTGCCAAATTTGAATTATAGGGTTCTGAGGACTGATTAATACCATTAAATTTAGCTATTGTTTTGATGGCATCTACTTTTTTTGTGTAAGTAGCAAAAGCAAAAATATTCTCAAAATTAAACATATTGTACTTAAAATAACGCAACGAATGTACTTGCGAAGTCGCATTTTCTAAGAAACGGTTTCCTCTGAATAAGCTACTGTAATCAGACAACACATATCCCCCAGCCAACTGATTAACATCTGTAAAATCGTTGGATAGCGAGAAATTATACGTCAAAGTTTCGGCTTTTTTTATTTGATATAACGCAAAAAAGTCCGGTAAAATCTTTGTGAAATTTTGCGAATAATCTGTACCCAACTGCGTGTTGGTCATGGCATAAGAATGCACACTAAAACCGGGTGTCAAAGTAAATTTTCCGGAAAGTATTTTATAATGAAAACCTAAAAAAGCATCATCAAACTGATAGTTTACCTGATTATTATTATCCGCATCATTTAAATCGTTTTTTGATCCATCATCCAAAATCTGAAAAATATGCGAATTAAAATTTTGATACGAATACGTATTTCCTACCGTAATATTGATATTGCTTTTTGGCGTAACCATGTAGTAATAATCTAATTTTGCATCGAGTTTATTCGTCTTTACGAAGCGATCCTGATTCAAATCATTTCGGTTTTGTCCCGATGTATAGCCTGATAGAAAAAAAGGTTGCGACTGCAAATTGGCATTGTAAAAAGGATTCTCGTCCTGGTACAGATGTTGCATTTCAAAAGCAAAAATATTTTTATCACTTTGTGTATAATACAAACTCAAATTCTGATTTATCGAGGTCGGATCTTGCTTCTTTTTGGTAAAAATATTCTCTGAAGAAGTCAGGTTTCCCACTACCGATTCTCGCAATAAACTTGTCTCTTCATCCTGCTTGGTCAGCTTAGTCAAAACATCATAATCAAACTGAAGTTTGGTATTAGGCTTGTAACTTGAACTTAATTTAAAAAGTCCCAAGTTGTTTTTTTGATGTGCTAATTCGTCTCTTTTTTGCTGATTTCCAGAATCTAAAATCGTAGTTTGAGATTTGGTTTCCAGATCTGTTTTTGAGTATGAAAGAATTCCAAAACCACTAAGATTCCAGTTTTTTGTTACCGAATAAGCAAAATTTGTAGCGCCAAATTTGGTTTCAATTTCCTTGGCGCGATTGTTTCTTAAAAGTGAAATACCAATATCATTAGACGAAATATTAAAGTTACTTCCGCCTTTTTTCATCAAATTTTTAAAACCACCCGTAAACTTAAAATAGTCCTGAGCCGTAAGTGGCAATTCTCCAATATTATTAAAATTAGTAATCAGGTTAATACTGTATTTTGGGCTGTAATAAAACAATTTTGGATTGATAATATAGCGGCTATCAAGTTCTCCAACACCTGTTCCTGCGGTCATATCTCCAAACCAAAAATTCTTTTTCCCCTCTTTTAGTTTGATATTCATCGCCACATTCTCTTGGTCATTTTCCAAACCTTTCAATGCTCCTACTTCATTATAATTTCTTAAAACTTGTATTTTATCAATTGCATCGGCAGGAATATTTTTGACTCCTAGTTTGGTATCACCATCAAAAAAGTCTTTCCCTTCTACCATCAATTTGCTTACTTTTTTACCCTCAACTTCTATTTCTCCATCCGCATTTACCTCAACTCCTGGTAATTTTTTCAGAACATCTTCCAACTTCCTTTCGGTTCCAGATTTAAAAGAATCTGCATTGTACACAATCGTATCTCCTTTGATGGAAACTGGCATTTCGCGCACAATTTCTACACCTTCGAGCTCGATTCCGGCATCATCCATTACGATTGTTTGCGACAGATTTACCGCCTGAGTGGTAATGGCAATCTCTTTCGACTTCATTCCGAGATAGCTAATTTTGATAGAATAGGCTGTATTTGGCTTTAACAGTAACTGAAATTTCCCTTTATCATTGGTGATTCCGTACGAATCCATTGCTTTTGTCGCATTGTTTACGGCCATAATATTGGCCATTTCTAAGGGATTTTTTTGCTCGTCCTGAATAAATCCATCAAAACGAATACTTTGAGAAAACGAAAAAGAGTTAATTAAAAAAACTAGGAATAAGAATGTATTTTTCATTAAAAAAATCTAAAATTGAAGTGCTAAAAAGTTATTGTCTAATCATTGGTGGCCCACCATTTGCACCACGTCCGCGATTCATTTCTCTAAACTCTTCCATTTTTTTAATAACGGTTTCGTCATATTCTTTCTGTGTCACTTCTTTTCCTTTTGCAGGTGCTTTTATCACGACTTTATCTTTGGCATTCAAGACAATTTTAGAACATAAAATAACGGTTTTTCCGTCGTTTATTTCCAAAATCAAACCTGGCAATCCCCAATAGTTTTCTGGCCCTTGATTAATTGGAATTTCAGGCGAGTACCAAGCCGTGATTACAATTTCTTTTGGAATCTCAAAACTATCTTCAAAATTGGTTGTCTTTTCAGTAGTTGTTTTTTTGACATCGTCCTTTTTATTGTCCTGATTTTTTGGCCTGAAATTTCTAAAATCAGTTTTACTTGCTTCTCGAACTGCCGTAGCCTTGTAGCAATTATAACCACCAATTTGCTTGGTTTCTGACTCTAATTTCCAGTTGAACTTCGGTAACGAATCAATAACCAAAAACTCTTTGCCCATAAATTCCTTATCGACTGTATATTTTTTGGTTTTTACATCTTTATAAAAAGTGCCTCCACCGCCCATAAATGAGTTCATCATAATGCGCATTCCTCCGTTTTGCTGTCCTGGAGCATCTAATTTTTCCTCTTCTTTGTATGTAGAAGTAGATTTATCAAAATTTAAAACAAATGTTTTTTCCAACATTGTCTTCATTCGCTCTTCCATGGTTTTTTGCATTTCTGGCGTAATATCACGATTGCCCGCTCGCAAACCGTCCATTTTTGGAGCCTGAGTTTTTGACTCGTAAACGGCCATTCCCTGAAAGTCTTTTTGAGCTTGTACTTTTACAAAAACCAGCATCAAAAGCATATAAAATAGTGTCTTTTTCATTTTTATAATTTTGTTTTTTTTGAAATCGGATAAAACCTACACTCAAATGTATTATTAATTTCACAACATTAAAAATTAAATAGATGAATCTGGTCAAACTATAGACCAAAACAAGTCTTTTGCAACTATTTATCAATAAAATGAATTTTGTCAACTAAAAAATAATTTAAGCCATTACTAATCCTGTTTTTTGTAATTTGGCTCTTTATCAATCTCAAATTTCATAAATCGGATGCTATCTAAAACCTTAATTTTCCTTTTTTTTAGTAGTTTTTCATTTTCAATAGTTGCTGCTCAAAACCTAACTCCTACTTCTTTTTCGCAACTCGTATTTAATGGCGAAGAATTTCTTGGTTATGATTCTTTTGGCTATTATTATCAGATAAAAAATAATGTTTTTAGTAAAATAAAAGAAACCGAAATTTTTGAATACAAAAATGTTTCTTTGGGAAAAATAACAAAAGTCGATTTGCAAAATCCCTTAAAAATAGTTTTGTTTTATGAAGATTTTAATACCGTTATTTTACTTGATAATCAACTTAATGAGACTTCTCGAATTAATTTTTCTCAAAATGCAGAACCCATTGTCGCAACAGCGGTTGGGATGTCCTCACAAAATCAACTGTGGGTTTATAATTCTCTAAACCAGCAAATTGGTCTGTTTGATTATTTGAAAAATGAATACAAAACGGTTTCTACACCATTTGCCGAAAACATTAAATATTATCAGACCGATTTTAATACTTTTTACTGGATTGATGAAAAAAATAATTGGTTCTCCTGTACTATTTTCGGAAAAACCACAACATTAGGAAAGATTCCCCGTTTTGATGAAGTTGCTCTTTTAAACTCAAATCAATTTCTGTTTAGCAAGGCTAATTTATTGTATTTGAAAGATAATAGAGACGTAAATTCGGAAGCGGTTTCAGAAATTAAAATTTCAGAAAAAACGTTTACAAAATTCCGTTACAAAGACCAAATTTTATCTATTTTTACACCCAAAGAAATTACAAATTATAAAATCGTAATACCGTAATGCACATAGCAATAGCAGGAAATATAGGCGCAGGAAAGACCACTTTGACCAAATTATTAGCTAAACATTTTAAATGGGAACCCCATTATGAAGATGTGGTGGATAATCCGTATTTAGATGATTTTTACCACCAAATGGAACGTTGGTCGTTTAATTTACAAATTTATTTCCTTAATAGTCGTTTCCGTCAGGTGTTACAAATTCGCGAAAGCGGAAAAAAAATTGTTCAAGACAGAACGATCTACGAAGATGCGCATATTTTTGCTCCCAACTTATACTCAATGGGATTGATGACGAGCCGTGATTTTGAGAACTACACTTCGCTTTTTGAATTGATGGAATCGCTAGTAAAAGCTCCCGATTTATTGATTTATTTGAGGAGTTCTATCCCTAATCTCGTGGGACAAATTCACAAACGCGGACGCGAATATGAGAACTCTATTTCTATAGAATATTTGAGTCGCCTGAATGAGCGATACGAAGCTTGGGTGCAGACTTACACTAAAGGAAAATTACTAATAATTGATGTAGACAATATTAATTTTGTTGATAATCCTGAAGATTTAGGAAATATCATTAATAGAATTGATGCCGAACTAAACGGATTGTTTTAAACATTAACGGATAAAAAATAAAAATGTCTCTAACATACGCTAGAGACATTTTTTATTTATCTAAATTATAGATCACTGCACTATTTTGCAGCTTCTATTTTTGCTTTTACTTCTTCTTCTGTCCCTTCAAAAACCTCAGTAGTTGTCTTTCCGTTGGTTGTTTTTGTTACCGTTCCCACAGTTACACCATTTGTAGTAGACAAACTAACTTTTACTGTATTTTTATTGTATTTACTAGTGTCAAAACAATCTGTTTTTTGATGGATGTATTTTCCGTTAGCATCATAATTGGCCATACATTTTGCCTTTTCTTCTGGTGTGCAACCTTTTTCTTTGCACATTAGAACACATTCTTCTTTGGTCATAGTAGACAAATCTCCACATTTAGAACCAATACTGGCATGCATTTCCATTTTGGCACAACAGGCACTTTTTTGAGTCATTGCTGTAGCCGAATGCCCTTCTCCTAAAATAGGTGCAATCACTAACCCAATCAAACAGGTAAGCTTTATCAGGATATTCATTGATGGCCCAGAAGTATCCTTGAAAGGATCTCCAACGGTATCTCCTGTTACAGCAGCTTTGTGTGCATCAGAACCTTTGTAGGTCATTTCTCCGTTGATCATTACTCCTGCTTCAAATGATTTTTTGGCATTGTCCCAAGCGCCTCCGGCATTGTTTTGGAAAACAGCCCACAATACTCCGGAAACAGTAACTCCAGCCATATAACCACCCAACATTTCGGCTATTAATTGATTGTTATCAGAATACACTAATTTTCCTAAAAGCACAATAGCAATAGGGAAACCAATGGTCAAAATTCCGGGTAACATCATTTCGCGTAAAGCGGCTTTGGTAGAAATTTCGACACATTTTCCGTATTCAGGTTTTCCTGTCCCTTCCATAATTCCTGGAATTTCCTTAAACTGACGACGTACTTCATATACCATATCCATAGCTGCTTTCCCAACAGAATTCATCGCTAAAGCTGAAAAAACTACCGGAATCATTCCGCCCACGAATAACATTGCTAGAACTGGGGCTTTAAAAATATTGATTCCGTCAATTCCTGTAAAAGTAACGTAAGCTGCAAACAAAGCCAATGACGTTAATGCTGCAGATGCGATAGCAAAACCTTTTCCGGTTGCTGCTGTTGTATTTCCAACAGAATCTAAAATATCGGTTCTGGTTCGAACTTCTTTCGGTAATTCACTCATTTCGGCAATACCTCCAGCGTTATCAGAGATGGGCCCAAAAGCATCAATTGCCAATTGCATGGCTGTAGTTGCCATCATAGCTGATGCTGCCAAAGCAACACCATAAAATCCAGCCAAAGCATACGAGATCCAGATGGCAGCTGCAAACAATAAAACTGTTGGAAAAGTCGAAATCATTCCTGTTGCCAAACCGGCAATAACGTTTGTTCCTGCTCCTGTTGAAGATTTTTGCACAATTGCCATAACGGGTTTTGTGCCCAAACCTGTATAATATTCGGTTACGGATGAAATAGCTCCTCCCACAACCAGACCCACTAAAGTCGCATAAAAAACACGCATTGATGAGATATCTTTAGCACCTTCTCCAAAAAAGCTCATTTGCATGGTTTCTGGCAGCATATATTGTACGAGAAAAAAACATGCAACTGCAGTTAAAACAATAGATACCCAGTTTCCTATATTCAATGCTTTTTGTACTTGTGCTTCTTTGGCATTATCGTCTGATATCTTTACTAACATAGTCCCGATGATAGAAAATATAATTCCGAAACCAGCAATTGCCATTGGTAATAAAATAGGCCCAATTCCGCCAAAAGCATCCTGAATATTTCCTCCCATATCTTTGATAACGTAATTCCCGAGTACCATTGCAGCTAAAACTGTTGCTACATACGAACCAAACAAATCGGCGCCCATTCCGGCAACGTCACCCACATTATCACCAACGTTATCAGCAATTGTAGCGGGATTACGAGGATCGTCTTCGGGAATCCCGGCTTCTACCTTGCCCACTAAATCGGCACCAACATCGGCTGCTTTTGTGTAAATTCCGCCACCTACTCTGGCAAACAAAGCGATAGACTCAGCACCAAGCGAAAATCCTGCTAAGGTTTCCAGTACAATAGTCATCGTTTCTGTATCTTTCCAGACACCACCGGAGAGGAGCTGAAAGAAAATGATAAAAAATCCTGTCAAACCCAAAACAGCTAAACCTGCAACACCAAGCCCCATTACGGTTCCTCCGCCAAAAGATACTTTTAATGCTTGTGGCAAACTTGTACGGGCGGCCTGAGTAGTTCTAACGTTTGTTTTGGTTGCTATTTTCATACCGATATTCCCTGCATAAGCCGAAAATAATGCTCCAAAAATGAATGCGATAACTATTAATAAATGTGTTTTGACACCCGGAATGAAAGTGATTCCCGCCAAAGCTATACTGGCAATAATTACAAAAATCGTCAATAATTTGTATTCAGCCTTTAAAAATGCGAGTGCGCCTTCATAAATGTAATCTGAAATTTCTTTCATCTTACCATCTCCAGCATCTTGTTTTAACACCCAACTCCTTTTTATTCCCATGAAAAGTAACCCAATAATTGCCATGACAATTGGCAAATAAATCATAAATGCATTCATAATGTTTTAATGGTTTTGGTTAATAGTCAATAAACTAACTAAACGAATTTAAACAAAAAAGCAATACTCCTAACGGAATATTGCTTTTTTTATAAATTAGTATGGTAAAAATTATTTAATACTAAATAATCCTGCCGGTTTGTTTTCTATATCATCAAAACGCTTTGTACATTCTGCAATAATTGCAAAAGCTTCGTTTACATCTCCCCAACCTTCTACATCTACTTTTTTGTTCTCAAGATCTTTGTAAACCTGGAAGAAATGCTCGATTTCTTTCAATAAGTGTCCATTAATATCTGAAAGGTCGTTTAGTGAATTCCAGATTGGATCTGAAACTGGTACACAAATAATTTTTTCGTCTGGTCCTTTATCATCTGCCATGTGAAAAACACCAATTGGTTTTACTTCCATAACACATCCAGGGAAAGTAGGCTCGTTTACCAAAACCAATACATCCAGAGGATCACCATCAAGAGCCAAAGTTTCCGGAATAAATCCGTAATCTGCCGGATACATCATTGACGAGAACAACATTCTGTCAAAACGCATTCTTTTAATCTCAAAATCGTACTCGTATTTATTTCTACTTCCTCTTGGTATTTCGATCAACACATCGAAAGTCTTTAGTTTGTCTGCAGTCATTTTCTTTTTTTATTATATCTATAATTTCGATTGCAAAAGTAACTAAAGAATCCTTTTTTACAATAAAAAACCACATTAATCTGTGCACTTTTCTTTTAAAAACAGTTACTTAATACGTTATTTTTCGATTTCGTTTGCTAAGGTAATAATGCCAAAGCAAATAGGTTGCATAAGAGCGGTACGGACTCCATTGCTGGACATGAATTTGCATCTCTTTTTTGTCGTGAATATCCAGCAATTCTTTGATCGTATTGACGACCGCAATATCGCCAAGCGGAATCAAATCGGGCTCCTGAAGACAAAACATTAAGTAAATGTCGATCGTCCAATTTCCGATTCCTTTGAGCTGTATGAGCTCTTTGCGAACTTCTTCTGCCGATTTTACAGCCAAACTTTCTATATCGAGTTCTTTACTTAAAATCGCTTCCGCTAAAATTTTGATGTATTGTGTTTTCTGCCGGCTGACTCCCAAAATTCTAAATTCTTCATCGGGTAAAATGGATAAAGTTTCGGGATTGCAAACGGTATGTGATTTGATTTTTAGAAAAGTGGCTTTCGCCGAATCTACAGAGACTTGCTGCTCTAATATTAGCAGCACCAAAGTTTCAAAACCTTGTGGGCGTTTGGGAATTTGAGGTAATCCATATTTTTTGATTATCTCTAGAAATATCGAATTTTTGGATGTTAGATAATCGATTGCTTCTTGCATACCTGAGAGTTTTTTAGCCCCGATAGCAGTGGAAATCCTTTTTCGTCCTTCCCGATAGCCATCGGGAAGGACGAAAAAGATTGGAACGGATAGCGGGATTAGCTTCTAAAATTAATTAAAAATCTCGCAAAGAAGCAGAAGATTTACAACTTGGCGTCTTTGCGAGATTTAAATAGGCTTTTATTTCGCTTAACCTGACATATTAATTTATTAGAAATAGAATCCGAAAGATCCTTTTATCGCAAATTTATTAGCCTCAGGCGTATTTAGGTAACTACCTCTCCAAGAAAAATCGATTCTGAATACTTTGAAGATATTTCCTATTCCGACATTGTACTCCCAGTACACATTTTCGGGAGCAACATACGGCTGCGTCGATGCGTTGATAGCACGATTTTCATCAGAGATAGTTCCGTAAACTCCTCTTACTCCCACATATTCTCGCCAATTCAATTTTCGCATGAGCGGAATTCTGGAAAATAATCTACCTCCAAAATCGTGATTCCATTGAAAAGTGGTATATTGATCTGTGATAAATTCGTAGAAATTTAGATTACTAAAAGTATTTTCTATCGTAAAATAGGTTTGGTTACCCGGAATGACACTCATCAGTCCTAACGGAATTGTTCCGAAAGTTTTTCCTGTTTCAATAATAACATTAGATCTTCCTAACGGCCCTATAATAATTGGTTGTTTGTAGAACAATTGAACTTTTTCATAGGCAAAATCACTGTCTAAAACACCTTTTAAACCATAACTAAAATTAACAAAAAAGCGGCTGTATGGGCTGTCAACATCGGTTCTTTCTACTCCATAGCCAATTGTTTTGCGTTTTGGTGTGTATTCAAATTGAATATTTGCTTCTGATTGTTTTACATCGCTTTTAACCACTCCCGAAGGATTTTGAGCCGTTGGCAAAGTCGTATAATAATCTAAACTAAATACACTTGAAGCCGATTCTAATGTCCTGTAAGAAAGTCCAACGAGTACATTAAAGTTTTTTATAGGCTCCATTTCTATGGCCACATTGGTCAAATTAATATTGGTTAATTTTCCGTTGCTTCCCGTTGTAAATAATGCAGAAGAAGCAAAACTTCTGCCCAAAACATCGTTGGTAGTTGTTAAACTTGCTCCAATTTGCTCGATATCACGCCTATTTCCTCCAGAAATGATGAGTCGGTTTTTCTTGTCGACCATCCATTTTCCTGAAATTCCGTACTTAAATTTATTATCATCGAATCCGTAGGCCGTATATCCTTGCAAACGCCAAGGGTCGTTTCGTCCAAAATAGGTTCTTCCTCCTAATCGCAATCGTAGTCCTTCGACTTCGTTGTAACCAAAAGTTGAAAATATTGGTCCAAAATCAAATTTATTAAACTCAACATATCCGCTTCCTAAAATAGAGGCCACACTGTACAATTGCTTAAAACGTTTGACATTTTGCAGCGTATCAAGCATTTTATAAATACCTTTTTCGTCTTTATTTAGGTTTTCAAAACGGTTTTCCTCCCAAAATTCATCAGTTTTGGCATAAACTTCGTTGTCTATATAATTGACTTCCTGTTTATAAAAACTTTCTGGCTTTTGAATATTAAACTTATGATCCTTAAATAAGGTGGTTCGTTTTCCATATACTCCTTTTGATTTTTCTTTTTTATTTAAAGCAAAATCAGACATCATGTAATCACGAGTCAACAGAAAAACAGAATCATTGGTCACCTCAAATTCCTGCTCGATATAGATATCTTTTACCCAGTTGATATTGGCGCTTTTAGTAACGCCCATATTTATTTTTTTGATCGCAAAAGTGGTATCATTTACCCAAAAATCTCCTTTAAACGTCAATTCGTTTTTGCGTCTCGGATAAAATACAATATTATAACACCATTTTTTATCGATATAAGCACTGTCTTTCAGTACATAATTGTAAACATCTATTCCGGTTCTTGAAAGCGGACTGGTAAAGCTTTTATCAAAAAACTTTAGGTGATTGTCGTAAATATTATAATCAGAATATAAATCTTTTACAAAAGCCAAAACCTGCTGATTGCCATTAAAACCTGACGTTTTATTGGCCTGCATGTTCTCTTTTGTCTTTTTTGATTTATTATCACCGTAAACATCGTACAGTGATTCGCTTATAAATATTGGTAAATAAGTTTTTCCTGTTACATCTGAAGTATCAACATGATTAAATATAAACTCCATTCCTTTAAAGAGTTTACTTTTCATAAAAGCACTGTCAATCGTGTTCATATCAAACTCGACTTTCTCGTACTTTTTCATCTGATATTGATTAAAAATATACAAGCCATTTTTACGTTTTCTTTCCCAAATTTTTCTCAAAATATCCAATGCAGGATTATTTTTTTTGGATGTTTTTCCTGTAAAAATCACGACTTCATTTAGCGCTTCAGGTTCGCTTAAAACAATTTTAAATTCATAATTTACTGCTTTTTCCAAAGTAACTTCTTTATCTGAAAATCCAGCAGAACTTACTAATAAGGCCGTATAATTATTAGGAGATTCGAGGTAAAAACGTCCATCCTCATTAGAAACTATTCCTGTATTCGAGCCTTTAAAAACCACATTTGCAAAAGGAATTGGCTGGTTTGATTTGTCCAGAACAACGCCACTCACTTTAGTTTGTGCAATAATACTATTTGCAAATGCAAATACAAAAAATAGACTTACTACAATTATTTTTTTCATGATCTCCAAAAAAAAACTTCATCAATTAATATGACTGATGAAGTTTTATGAGTATTGTTTAATTTACTATTTGTACATTACTTTCTTTACTGCTTTTACCACATCGGCTGCATTTGGCAACCAATCCTTTAGCAAAACAGGAGAGTAAGGCGCTGGTGTATCGGCAGTTGTAATACGTTGAATTGGCGCATCAAGAAAATCAAAAGCCTGTTCTTGTACGATATAAGTGATTTCAGATGAAATACTGGCAAATGGCCACGCTTCTTCTAAAATTACCAAACGATTTGTTTTTTTAACCGATTTTAGGATGGCTTCGTTATCCATAGGACGAACGGTTCTTAAATCGATAATTTCGCATGAAATTCCTTCTTTGGCCAATTCATCTGCTGCAATAAAAGCTTCTTTGATGATTTTACCAAATGATACGATTGTAACATCTGTTCCTTCACGTTTTACATCTGCAACTCCAAGTGGAATTGTATATTCTCCGTCTGGAACTTCACCTTTATCACCATACATTTGCTCAGATTCCATAAAAATTACAGGATCATTATCACGAATAGCCGCTTTTAAAAGTCCTTTTGCATCATAAGGTGTAGAAGGAACTACTACTTTAAGACCCGGTGTGTTGGCAAACCAGTTTTCTAAAGCTTGTGAGTGAGTTGCTCCTAATTGCCCAGCAGAAGCAGTTGGTCCACGAAAAACGATCGGTACATTAAACTGTCCTCCCGTCATTTGACGCATTTTAGCAGCATTATTTATAATTTGATCAATACCAACTAAACAGAAGTTGAATGTCATGTATTCTACAATAGGACGACAGCCGTTCATCGCTGATCCTACTGCAATTCCTGTAAAACCAAGCTCAGCAATTGGAGTATCGATTACCCTTTTTTCGCCAAATTCAGCAAGCATTCCTTTTGAAGCCTTGTAAGCTCCGTTGTATTCTGCAACTTCTTCGCCCATTAAATATATGGATTCATCGTGACGCATTTCTTCGCTCATCGCTTCGCAAATGGCCTCTCTAAATTGTATTGTTCTCATATTTATATTGTATGTTGAATTTTCTGAAAGCAAAAATAAATATTTTAAATAACTTAAAAGCATAAATTGAGTTTAAAATCACATCAACATGATCCTCGTATTTAGGTTTTAACTTTTAAAAATTTATTGTACTATTTACGAAATCGATGTAATAAAGACTATTCGTTCAATAAAGCACATTTTCCAGACCAACTTATCACTTTTCTTTTAATTCTGAAGCAACAAAATTATTTCCTAAGAACGTAATATTTGAAAAAGCAGTATGAATCACCTTAAAGTTTAACAGTTTTTATAACATGAGACACAACAAAATTGGCAAAAATTATAGCTAATGATCAAATTTTGTTTTCGTTTTGCTGTAAAAAGTCTTCAAAAATAAGCAATCTTCGAAAACGTAATAGTTTTTAAAAAATATTATGCATGCATAGTATATTATTCCAATTTTAATTCTAAATTTGTGATAATGAATTTTTAGAAATATAAAAATAGATATACTTATGAAAATATTAGTTTGCATCAGTCATGTACCTGATACCACTTCAAAAATTAACTTTACCAACGGTGATTCAGAGTTTGATACTAATGGCGTACAATATGTGATTAATCCTAATGATGAATTTGGTCTAACAAGAGCAATTTGGTTTCAAGAACAACAAGGTGCTACCGTAACTGTAGTAAATGTTGGAGGCCCGGACACTGAGCCTACTTTGCGTAAAGCATTGGCTATTGGCGCAAACGAAGCAATTCGTGTAAATGCTACTCCAACCGATGGTTTTTTTGTTGCTAAACAATTGGCAGAAGTTATCAAAAATGGCGGTTACGACTTGGTAATTGCTGGAAAAGAATCTCTGGATTATAATGGTGGAATGGTTCCTGGAATGATCGCTGGAATTTTAGGTTCTAACTTCTTAAACTCTTGTACATCGCTAACAGTTGATGGAAATAATGTAAAAGCTGTTCGCGAAATCGATGGTGGAAAAGAAACTGTAGCTACTACTTTACCTTTAATTATTGGAGGTCAAAAAGGTCTTGTTGAGGAAAAAGATTTACGCATCCCGAACATGAGAGGAATTATGACCGCAAGAACAAAAGCGTTAACTATTCTGGAACCAGTAGACGCTGCAGTAAACACAAAAGCAGTAAAATTTGAAAAACCAGCTCCTAAATCAGCAGTAAAATTGGTTTCAGCTGATAATTTAGATGAGTTAGTAAATTTATTACACAACGAAGCAAAGGTGATTTAAGATTGTAGAGTTTAGATTTTAAATTGCTGATTGCAATACGAAATCTAAAAATTCAACATTTGATTCACTTCAAAATCTAAAATCAATAATCATTTTAGATTTCAATTTTAAAAAATCTGAAATCTAAAATCTAAAATCTAAAATCCAAAATTATTATGTCAATATTAATATATGCAGAATCTGCAGAAGGAAAATTTAAAAAAGTGGCTTTTGAATTAGCTTCATACGCTAAAAAAGTAGCCGAAACATTGGGAACAACTGTTACCGCATTGACCGTAAACATTAGCGATGTAAGCGAATTATCTAAATACGGAGTTGATAAAGTTCTAAAAGTAAACAACGATAAATTAGCTGGTTTTACCGCTAAGGCTTACGCCGATGTGATCAAACAAGCTGCACAAAAAGAAGGCACAAAATTAGTTTTGCTTTCTTCTACAACAGACAGTATTTACCTTTCTTCGTTAGTGGCAGTAGCCTTAGAAGCTGGTTTTGCTTCAAATGTGGTAGGCTTACCAGTAAGCACTTCTCCTTTTCAGGTAAAAAGAAATGCTTTCTCAAACAAAGCTTTTAATATTACTGAAATCAGCACAGATGTAAAAGTTCTTGGCCTTGCTAAAAACTCTTACGGAATTTTTGAAAGTGCAGGATCTGCTACTGAAGAAGATTTTAACCCAACTATTGGTGACAATGATTTTGGCGTAAAAGTAGAATCTGTAGAAAAAGGAAGCGGAAAAGTATCTATCGCCGATGCCGATATAGTAGTTTCGGGTGGCCGCGGATTAAAAGGTCCTGAAAACTGGGGAATGATCGAAGAACTTGCTTCTGTACTTGGTGCAGCGACTGCTTGTTCTAAACCCGTTTCAGATTTAGGATGGAGACCTCATAGCGAACACGTGGGTCAAACAGGAAAACCAGTTGCAACCAACCTTTATATTGCTATTGGTATTTCTGGAGCTATCCAGCATATCGCAGGAATCAACTCATCTAAAGTAAAAGTAGTAATCAACAGCGATGCGGAAGCACCGTTCTTTAAAGTTGCTGATTACGGAATCGTAGGTGATGCATTTGAAATTGTACCAAAATTAATTGAGAAAATGAAAGCTTTTAAAGCACAACATTCTTAATTTAAAATTCTCTATAAAAATATAGCTACCTAAAAACAAGATAATCGTATCTTTGCTTTAGGTAGCTTTTTTGTTCGATAAATTTTGATTAAAATTGCACCTTTATTTTTTAATCCAAAAAAGTATTAAAATGAGGCAATAATTGCCCTTTTTTACCCACATATATGAGTCTAGTAAAATTATCCATAAAAGGAATATCATACAGCCAAACTCAAAATGGCGCGTATGCTCTAATTTTGAACGAAGTTGATGGCGAAAGAAAATTACCCATTGTCATTGGTGCATTTGAGGCACAATCTATTGCTATCGCATTAGAAAAAGAAATAAAACCTCCTCGCCCATTGACGCACGATTTGTTCAAAAACTTTGCCGAGCGATTTGATATTGTGGTCAAACAGGTCATTATACACAAATTGGTCGATGGTGTTTTTTATTCGAGTTTAATCTGCGAAAGAGACAAAATTGAGGAAATTATAGACGCCAGAACTTCTGATGCGATCGCATTGGCGCTGCGTTTTAATGCACCGATTTTTACCTATAAAAACATTTTAGACAAGGCAGGTATTTATTTAAAATCAAATACTGCTGAGACCGATCAGGGCGCTCAAGAAATTGACGATGTACTCTCTAATCCTGAAACTTTCGGACAGGAAGAAGAAACAAATCAGTCGGGTGATGTGTACGCCAAGCATTCTCTACAAGAGCTAAACGAACTTCTGGATCAGGCTGTATCGCAAGAAGATTACGAAAAAGCTGCCAAAATTAGAGACGAAATTTCAAAAAGATAATTTTTATTGTTTAATCGTGAATTTGTTTATTCGGTTAATCGATTAAACAATCAAACGAGTAACCGAATAAACAACTATGAAACAATATTTAGACTTAGTGCAACATGTTTTAGAAAACGGTTGTCAAAAAGGAGATAGAACGGGAACAGGAACAAAAAGTGTTTTTGGTTACCAAATGCGTTTTGATTTGAATGAAGGTTTCCCGATGGTGACCACCAAAAAATTACATTTAAAATCTATTATTTACGAATTGCTTTGGTTCTTAAAAGGCGACACAAATATTAAGTATCTTCAGGAAAATGGCGTAAAGATTTGGGATGCCTGGGCTGATTCTAACGGAAACCTGGGGCCTGTTTACGGACATCAATGGCGCAATTGGAACAGTGAAGAAATTGACCAAATTTCTGAATTGATTACCGAATTAAAAACAAATCCTAATAGTAGAAGAATGTTGGTTTCTGCTTGGAATCCTTCGGTTTTGCCAGACAATAAAAAATCGTTTGAAGAAAATGTAGCCAATAATAAAGCGGCTTTGCCTCCATGTCATGCTTTTTTTCAATTTTATGTAAGTAGCCCTGACCTCGAAAAAGGAGAAACAAAAGGAAAACTTTCCTGCCAATTGTATCAACGAAGTGCAGACATATTTTTAGGGGTTCCTTTTAATATTGCTTCTTATGCACTTTTGACGATGATGATTGCACAAGTTTGCGATCTGGGCGTTGGAGAATTTATTCACACCTTTGGAGATGCGCACATTTACAATAATCACTTTGAACAATTAGAGTTGCAATTGACCCGCGATCCAAAACCATTGCCAAAAATGATTTTAAATCCTGAGATTAAAAACATCTTTGATTTTGACTACAACGATTTTACTCTTTTAGATTACGAGCCACACGCAGGCATAAAAGGAAGTGTTGCAGTATAAAAAAATCCGCTTGAGCGGTTTTTTTTATACTACAACAACGCTATTTTCACTTCCTGCAAAATCATTCCATTTGTATGAATCTGCTTCGGGATCATTAATATATGTGCCATCAATTATATATTTAAATTCATAAATGGCATCTTTAACCAAATCATAAGTAGCTTTAAATGTTCCATTTTTCAACTTACTCAAAGTTCCTTCTTCGGGATTCCAATTATTAAAATCTCCTACAACAGCGGCAGAATTTGCATCTTTCGCCTCAACTGCAAAAGTTACTTTGCAAACTGGTTTTGTTTTTATAAATTGCTTCTTTAAAGACATAACTATTTGTTTTTTAGTTTAATACAATACAAAGTACGTAAATTCTTTCGAGAAAATGATGCCGTAACAGACGATTTAAGATAATATCAAAAATGGCATTCTTTTTTAGCCATATTACTAATTTAGAATACTATAAATTTAAGAATCAAAATCCGAAACCCGTTTCGTAATAAATATTCTACATTTTAAACTGTTGAAATTTCAAAATAAATCCTAACTTTATCATCTCAACTTTTAAGATATGGAAAAAGAAACATACGACCTATACGAATATGCCAGAAAAAGAATTAAGCAGAAAAAAGGCCTTTATTTTCATTTTGTGCTTTTTCTTCTGGGCGGTTTGTTTTTATTTGTGGCCAATCGATTTTTTGACTTCGGAAATGGTATAAATCAAAATTGGTGCATCTGGGGAATTTCAATTTGGCTCTTTATTTTTATTCTACACTTTATAAAAGTTTATATTACGGATCGTTTTATGAATAAAAACTGGGAAAAAGAACAAATTGACAGACTTGTTGGTCTACAGCAAAAAAGAATTGCTCAATTAGAGTCTAAAACAAATGATATTACTGAAAAATAAACTTTAGTTTTAAACAAAATGATTATAATGATAGCGGCAGTTGCCACAAATAATGCGCTTGGAAAGAACAACGAACTTGTTTGGCATTTACCAAATGATTTTAAACGTTTTAAAGAACTAACAAGCTATCATCATATCATAATGGGAAGAAAAACTTTTGAAAGCTTTCCCAAACCATTACCCAACAGAACTCATATTGTTATTACAAGGCAAAAAAATTATAATCCCGAAGGATGTATTGTAGTGGACAGTCTGGAAAAAGCGATTGCACTCTGCCCCGAAAACGAAGACTCCTATATAATTGGAGGTGGTGAAATTTATAATTTAGGAATGACTTATACAGACATCATAGAAATAACTCGTGTTCATCACGAATTTGATGCCGATACTTTTTTTCCGGTGATTAATGACGAAGATTGGCTCTTAGTCGAATCTGAACCGAATTTTAAAGATGACAAACATCTTTATGATTATACATATGAGACTTACATTAGGAGATAAATAAAAAACATCCCCGAAAGAGGATGTTTTTTTTCAATGATGTAGAACAATGACCTATTCTTGAAACAGTATTTGATAACATAAAATAAAAATTACAAACATTAAAAACACACCACTAATGATGGTGATAACATTTGAAGTTTTTTGAGAGTATCTCTCAAAAAACCCTTTAATACCAAATACCACGAAGGTACTAAAGGAAAAGAAAATTAAAATTTCCAAAAACAAATTTAATCCTAAGAACGTATTTTGCGTTTTTAACTCAGTGCTATTCTCAAAGACAACACTTTCAAAACTGCTTACAAGAACAAATGAAATCACCAACGCAAACAGCAACCATTTGATTTGGGTCATTGTATCTCTAACTATCATTGAAAAAATATCAACATTTTTACATTACAAATGTGGTCAATATATAAACCTCCCACAATACCAATATTTAGTGATTTTTAAAAATCATTTTATAGAATAAATTCTACATTGCCAGTATTTTAGTTCTACAAACAACTTATTTAGAAACTTTAATTCACTATTTTAAAAACTGAATTACAGTTCAATAAGTTTGTATTATATTTGCTGAAATAAAAAAAATGGCTAACAAAATAACTCCGTATAAAAATTCGTCTTTAGGCAAAAAAGAACAAGTTGCTCAAATGTTTGACACTATCTCAGGAAATTACGACAACTTAAATCGCGTAATTTCGTTTGGTATTGACATCAAATGGCGCAAAAAAGTATTAAAAATCGTTTCTGATTCTCAACCTGCTAACATCCTTGATATTGCAACAGGCACAGGTGACCTGGCGATTTTGATGACTGAAACCAAGGCCGAGAAAATTATCGGTCTGGATATTTCTGCAGGAATGCTAGAAGTAGGACAGAAAAAAATTGAAGACAAAAAACTAACAAACAGGATCAATCTGGTTTTGGGTGATTCTGAAAAAATTCCATTCGAGGATAATTATTTTGATGCAATAACAGTTAGTTTTGGAGTTCGAAATTTTGAAAATCTTGAAAAAGGTTTTTCTGAAATTTTAAGAGTGCTAAAACCCAACGGAGTGTTCGTGATTCTTGAAACTTCAGTTCCAGACAAAACACCTTATAAACAAGGATATCGTTTTTACAGCAAAAACATCCTTCCTATTATTGGAAAACTGTTTTCTAAAGACAATTCTGCATACGGTTATTTGTCTGAATCTGCCGCAGCTTTTCCTTATGGTGAAGCGTTGAACAATATTTTGAGAAAAATTGGGTTTATAGATGTTGTGGCCATGCCTCAAACTTTTGGAGTTGCAACCATTTATTCTGCTTCTAAAAAATAGTATGAAAAAAACAGTAGTCTTACTTTTATTAGTCTTAACGACACAAGGATATTCGCAATTTGCTAAAAGCATGTTTAGCAAAGATCCTATTATTAACCTTGAAAACTGGCAAAAACAACGCCTTTACTTTGGCTATTATCTGGGTTTTAATAGTTTTGATTTTAAATTTGACTACAAAGATGTGGTTACCGAAGACATTCAGGTAAAAAAAACAACAGGCTTTAATGTAGGTGTAGTAGCCGATTTAAGACTGCAAGAATATATAAATCTTCGTTTTGAACCAGGTTTGTATTATACCAAAAGAGATTTATATTATCCGAATTTTGAATCTAAAAACGACTTCTTCAGAGAAGTAAACAGTACTTACATTCATTTTCCGTTATTATTAAAATTTTCTTCCCTGCGTACCGGAAACATTCGCCCTTTTTTAGTTGGCGGACTTTCTACAACTTTAAATTTATCCAGTAATTCTAAATCGAAAGATGACAACTTTCAACAAAAATTTAGAGTAAAATCATGGACAAATGCTTACGAACTAGGTTTTGGTATTGATCTTTTCTCTGAATACTTTATTTTCTCTCCTTCTATTAGAGGTGTCTTTGGTATAGGTGACGAATTAATTCGTGACAATGTAACGGCAGAAAACCCAAATAGCCCGTGGACAGGCAATATAGATTCTATGAAATCGAGAGCTATTTTGATAAATTTTACTTTTCATTAAAACAAAATCTTAACTATTTCGTTTAAACTCACTCAAAACAATTGCAGTGGCAGTGGCAACATTTAGACTTTCTGTTTTTTGTAAATCGCCAAATCTTGGAATTGTGAGTCGGTTGGTTACTATTTTTTCAATTTCGGCGGTAATACCATTGGCTTCATTACCCATAATAATGATTCCGTTTTGTGGTAAAACCGTTTGATAAATATTTTCCCCATTCATGAAGGTCCCAAAAACAGGCACTTTTGTATGAATCAGAAAGTCTTTCAAATCGACATAATTAACATTTACTCTGGCAATAGAACCCATTGTGGCCTGCACTACTTTTGGATTGTAAATATCAACTGTTTCTTTTGAGCAAATGATTTGCTTGACACCAAACCAGTCGCAAAGTCGCAAAATCGTCCCTAAATTTCCAGGATCACGAATATCGTCTAAAGCCACGATTAGTCCTGAGTCAATTATGTTGTTTTCGGCAGGGATTTTGAACACAGCCAAACAACTATTGGGTGTTGACAAAGCACTTATTTTTTTAAGTTCTGAATCGTTAATAAGCATCCGTTTGGAAGGCGGAACCTGTTCGAAATCATCTTGAGTGGTGTACAAATGCTCTAATTCAAAATTGGATTGCAACAATTCTTGAATTACTTTTACTCCCTCGGCAAAAAACAATTGATTTGCAAAACGCTGCTTTTTTTGATGTAAACTTGAGATAAGCTTTATTTGGTTTTTACTAACCATAAAATAATGTACTTTTGAATTAAATATTTAAGAACACTTGAAAAAGAATTTCACAAAAATACTAGCATTTATTCTAATAGCAATATTTATTTGTGCATGTAATGCCGTAAAAAGAGTTCCCGACGGAAAAAACCTTCTTACCAAAAATGATATTATCGTAAACGGGAAGTCATCTGGCGATGAAGAAGCTTCAAATCAGATGTATCAAAAGCCTAATGCGAATCTTTTGGGCTATAAGCTACGCCTCAATTTGTATAATTTGGCAAAATTAAATCCAGATTCGACTTATCAGGCAAAATTTAAAAACGATCCGGAAAAATATGATCGTCAGGCTAAACTATTATCTGCAAAACAAGTCGATCGATTGGGACAGTCTTTTATGTATAAAGGAATTCACGAGTTCTTAAAATCTACAGGAGAAGCTCCAGTTATTATCGATACAGCCAAAGCAAAAAAATCGGCACAACGTTTAAAATATTATTACTTCAATAACGGTTTTTTTAATGTAAAAACAGATTTTGAAGTAGATAGCGTGGGTTTTAAGAGAGCCAAAATAAAATACAATATTACAACAGGTCCAGGCTATAAACTAGATTCTATTAGAACCAGCATCCTTAGTCCTGCCTTAGACTCGTTGCACAAAACCAATGCCGAACCATCTCTTCTAAAATCTGGAAACCAATACAAAACATCTGATTTTGAAGATGAAAAAAACCGAATTACCACGTATTTTAGAAATCATGGCGCTTACACATTTCAGCCTACTTATATCAATTTTGATATTGATACTATCGGCAAAAAAAACGAAGCAGATGTCAATTTAATTATTAAAAATTATACCATTCAGGAAAAAGATTCTAACCGAACAGAGCCTTTTAAGCTGTACAAAATCAGCGATGTAAACATTTATACAGACTATTCGTCTGCCAATGCCAAACTCCCCATAAGTGACAGTACGAGTTACAAAAACTTTAATTTATACAGCTATAAAAAACTCAAATATAAGCCTCGTGCTATTACAGATGCTATTTTTATAACGAAAGGAACTGATTTTGCCGATTACAAAACGACTCTTACCTCCCGATATTTAAACAATCTTAAGATTTTTAATTATCCTTCGATTCAATATGAGGTAGACAAACGTGATCCAACGGCTCAATCTTTGATTGCAAATATTTTCCTAACTCCAAGAAAAAAATACAGTTTTGGAACCAGTTTAGATTTTACCCACTCTAATATTCAGGATTTTGGTATCGAGGCCAGTATTTCAGAAACCATTCGAAATATTTTTAACAGAGCAGAAACTTTAGAGATTTCAACCCGTGTAAACATTGGTTCATCAAAAGATATGGCCAATCCGAACAATAACTTTTTTAATGTATCAGAATATGGTCTTGATTTAAAATTAAACTTCCCAAGAGTATTATTACCGTTCGGTACAGAGAAAATTATTCCAAAAAGAATGATTCCTTCGACCACAATTGCCGCAGGTTTTTCTAAACAAAGAAATATCGGTTTAGACAAAGAAAACTTTACAGGAGGTATTGCTTATAATTGGACACCAAAGCGTTTTAATACTGCAAAATTTGATTTACTGAACATCCAATTTGTTCGAAATCTAAATCCCGCTAATTACTTCAACGTTTATAGCTCATCCTACAATTCATTAAATGATATCGGAAAAATCTACAACATAGATTCCGCTAATTATGATAGTGCTGAGACTAAAAATTTAATTATTAATAAAGGTACAACAGGATTTACAAATGATGTTTTGTCTGGAATCACGTCTTTAGTACCATCAGATGATGCTTATCAAGAAGTAGAAAGTATTGAAGAGCGCAGAAGACGTCTGACTGAAAATGATTTTATTCTGGCTACAAGTTATACTTTTAGCAAAACCACAAAAAAAGATTTGACCGACAATAACTTTTATTTATTTAAAACAAAAGTAGAATCTGCGGGGACTTTGCTAACACTGGTTTCAAATGTTGGAAATTTACAAAAAAATGCCAACGGTAGTTATGAAATTTTTAATTTGGAGTATTCTGAGTATGCAAAAGCCGAATTTGATTTTATCAAACATTGGGACTTTGGAAAAGAAAAAGTATTGGCCGTTCGGAGCTTCTTTGGGATTGCGATTCCGTTTGGAAACTCAGATTATATTCCGTTTTCACGAAGTTACTACGGAGGAGGCTCCAATGATAACAGGGCTTGGCAACCTTATGATTTAGGTCCCGGAAGGACTGGTTCTGTAAATGATTTTAATGAGGCCAATATGAAGATTCATTTAAGTGGTGAGTTTCGATTTAAAATATTCGGTGATGTAAAAGGAGCTCTTTTTGCAGATGCAGGAAATATCTGGAATGTTATGGACAATGTGACCGATGAGAAAGCAAGATTTGACGGTTTAGCAGATTTAAAAGAACTTGCTCTTGGAACTGGGTTTGGTATTCGTTATGATTTAAGTTTTTTTGTAATACGCCTAGATATGGGCTTTAAGACTTATAATCCAGCGTATGAAGTTGGAGATCGCTGGTTCAAAGAATACAATTTTGGGCACTCGGTTTTAAATTTTGGAATAAATTATCCGTTCTAATGCTAATTAATTCTTATTTTTGCAACCTAAAAACTAAAAACAACTATAAAAAAAATTACAATGGCACACAATATCAAACCCGGAGTTGCTACAGGAGATCAAGTACAGGAAATTTTTAATTATGCAAAAGAAAAAGGATTTGCACTTCCTGCGGTAAACGTAACGGGGTCAAGTACTATCAATGGAGTTCTTGAAACTGCAGCAAAACTTAACGCGCCAGTTATCATTCAATTTTCAAACGGAGGAGCACAATTTAACGCTGGAAAAGGATTATCTAATGCCGGTGAAAAATCAGCAATCGCTGGTGGAATTGCTGGAGCATTACACATTCATACATTAGCGGAAGCTTACGGAGCAACCGTTATTTTGCATACTGACCACTGTGCAAAAAAATTATTACCTTGGATTGATGGTTTATTAGATGCATCTGAAAAACATTTTGCTGCAACAGGAAAACCATTATTTAGTTCTCACATGATCGATTTGTCTGAGGAGCCAATCGAAGAAAACATCGAAATTTGCAAAGGATATTTGGCCAGAATGAGCAAGATGGGAATGACATTAGAAATCGAACTTGGTATTACAGGTGGTGAAGAAGATGGTGTTGACAATTCTGATGTTGATAGTTCAAAATTATACACGCAGCCAGAAGAAGTAGCGTATGCTTATGAAGAATTATCTAAAGTAAGCCCTAAATTTACTATTGCTGCTGCTTTTGGAAACGTTCACGGTGTTTACAAACCAGGAAACGTAAAATTGACTCCAAAAATCTTAAAAAATTCTCAGGATTTCGTTCAAAACAAATTCAATACAGGACATAATCCAGTAGATTTTGTTTTCCACGGAGGTTCAGGTTCTACGCTTGAAGAAATCAGAGAAGGAATTAGCTACGGCGTTATCAAAATGAATATTGATACCGATTTACAATTTGCATACACTGAAGGAATTCGTGATTATATGGTTAAAAACATTGACTATTTAAAAACACAAATTGGTAACCCAGAAGGTGCTGATGTTCCTAACAAAAAATATTATGACCCAAGAAAATGGGTACGTGAAAGCGAAGTGACATTCAATACAAGACTTGAGCAAGCTTTTGCAGACTTGAACAACGTAAATACATTATAATTAAAAAGTTTAAAGTTTCAGGTTTGAAGTTTCACAACTTAAAACTTTAAACCTGAAACAAAAAAAACATTCAATATGGCTTGGTTTAAAAGACACGAAAAAGGGATTACCACCGCTACAGAAGATAAAATGGACGTTCCGAAAGGATTGTGGTACAAATCTCCTACCGGAAAAATTATTGATGCTGACGAATTGGCCAGAAACTTATTCGTTAGTCCTGAAGATGATTTTCATGTTCGAATTGGAAGCGCAACCTATTTTGAAATTTTATTCGATAATAATGAATTTATCGAATTGGATAAAAACATGACCTCTAAAGATCCTTTGCATTTTGTGGATACAAAAAAATATGCAGAGCGATTGAAAGATGTGATGGAAAAAACCAACTTAAAAGACGCTGTGCGCACTGGAGTTGGAAAATCTAAAGGAAAAGAGCTTGTAATTTGCGCCATGGATTTTGCCTTTATTGGTGGCTCTATGGGAGCTGTTGTAGGTGAAAAAATAGCAAGAGGTATTGATCACGCGATCAAAAACAAATTGCCTTTTGTTATGATTTCAAAATCTGGCGGAGCCCGTATGATGGAAGCTGCTTATTCCTTGATGCAATTGGCAAAAACATCTGTAAAATTGGCCCAACTTGCCGAAGCAGGACTACCTTACATATCGTTGTGTACAGACCCAACTACAGGAGGAACAACTGCATCCTACGCCATGTTAGGAGACATTAATATCTCTGAGCCTGGTGCTTTGATTGGTTTCGCTGGTCCTCGTGTGGTACGTGATACTACAGGTAAAGATTTACCAGAAGGTTTTCAGACTGCTGAGTTTCTTTTAGAGCACGGTTTCCTTGACTTTATCACGCCTAGAAAAGAATTGAAAGACAAAATCAATTTGTATATCGATTTGATTCAGAATAATGAAATTAGATAGTTTTCGAACTTTTTAACATATAAAATCCCATTAGTTGAAAAGCTAATGGGATTTTTTTTATATTTTTTTATTCCCAAATTATAATCTCGCAAAATTGGGAAAACACAAAGTTTCAAAACCTTTGAACCCTTTGTAAATCTGAACCTTCGAGCCTATTTAAGCGAAGCCATATCAATTACAAAACGATATTTTACATCACTTTTATTCATACGATCGTACGCTTCATTAATATACGACATATCAATAATTTCAACATCTGAAGTAATATTATGCTCCGCACAATAATCTAACATTTCTTGCGTCTCTTTTATACCGCCAATTAAACTTCCCATAATGCTTCTTCTTTTCATAATTAAAGTAAAAACAGGGATTTCTGCAGGTGCTGGAGGAGCTCCAACTACGACCATTGTTCCGTTTTTTTGGAGTAAATTAAGGTAAGCATCATGATCGTGTTTTGCCGAAACAGTATTGATAATAAAATCGAAGGTATTAGCCAAAGATTGCATCGTTTCAGGATTTGAAGTCAAGGCAAAATGATGCGCTCCCAGTTTCTTAGCATCTGCTTCTTTAGACGGCGAATGACTTAACATGGTCACTTCGGCACCAAAAGAGACAGCAAATTTTACTGCCATGTGCCCTAAACCTCCAAGACCTAAGACTCCAACTTTATGACCTTTGCCTACTTTTAAATAACGCAATGGAGAATACGTGGTAATTCCGGCACATAATAGTGGTGCTACACCTTTTATGTCTAATTTTTCTGAGACGTGAAGTGTATAACTTTCATCAACAATAATGCTGGTAGAATAACCACCACGAGTCGGTATATCGGTTCCTCGCTCGACACTATTGTAAGTACCTGTCATGCCTTCATCACAAAATTGCTCCTCTCCTGACTGGCAACTCGGACACGTTCTGCATGAATCTACAAAACAGCCTACTCCTGCCAATTCTCCTATTTTAAATTTGGATACATTACTCCCAACAGCAACAATACGGCCTACTATTTCATGCCCAGGAACCAATGGGTAATTTACAGGTCCCCAATCACCTTTTGCTGTGTGAATATCTGAATGGCAAACACCACTGTATAGAATCTCAATCTGCACTTGGTGCACCCCTACTTCTTTTCTTTCAAAGGTGTAGGGCTTTAATGGATTTTCTGCATCGTATGCTGCATATGCTTTTACTTCTATCATAACTCTAGTATATTTTATTTATAAAACTAAAATTACAACAAAATTTCTGAAGAAAAACTAAAATTAAACTGGCAAAAAACTAAATTTTACATTCCGGTTCGAATAGCTTCAACCGGGTCTAATTTTGAAGCTGAAATAGCAGGTAAAATACCCGAAATTAAACCTACAATAATCGATAAACCTGCCCCTATTATTACATTCCAAAAACTAAGGACAAAATCAAATTCCAGAAGACTTGTCAATAAAAGAGATAATAGCCAAACCATTATCATCCCGATTGCTCCTCCTATTAGGCAAAGTGTAATGGCTTCAAAAAGGAATTGAAACAATATAAATCTGTTTTTGGCTCCTAAAGATTTTTGAATTCCGATAAGATTTGTACGTTCTTTTACCGATACAAACATGATATTGGCAATCCCAAAACCACCAACCAAAAAAGAGAAAAAGCTAATAAAAAGTCCACCCATGCGAAGTCCTCCTAAAATCCCATCAATAAAATCGGTAAATCCGGAAAGAACATTTACAAAAAAATTGTCTATTTCTCCCGCTTTCATCCCTCGAAAAGACCTCAATTTATACGCTACCTCTGCCTTGTAAGCGTCCATGTCAATGCCTTTCTTCGGTTTTAGAACAATAACAGGCGTCATCGCGTCATTGTCACCGTACATTCGACGCAAAAAATTAGCAGGCAAATAAACCGAGGTATCATTACTGTTTCCAAAAAAGCCCGCTCCTTGTTTTTCTATGACACCAATTACTGTAAACCGCTGGCCGTACAATCTAATATTTTTTCCGATGGGATCACTACTCCCAAAAAGTCCTTCGGCAATGTCGTATCCTAAAACAATGACGGCTGTTCCCGAATTCGATTCAGATTCATTATAAAATCTTCCTTTATCAAAACTCAAACCGTCAATATCGACCATTTCAAAAGAAGAAGGAACAATATTAACATCTGTAACCGTTTTAGAGTCGTACTTTAAACTCTCACGATTAACAAATAACTGGTAGCCAACCTGCTCTGTATTGTTAAGTGAATTTTTTAAATTAATATATTCATCATATTTCACATTCGGAAATTGTTCTCTTTTCCATTGTGGAATTTCAGATGGCCCGAAGCAAAACTTCATCAAATAAATCGTGTTTTTATCTAAACTGCTTAAATCTTTAGAGATTTTTTTATCTAAAGAATCTACGGCTGCCAAAACCGCTATAATCGAAAAAATACCAATAGTCACGCCCAGCAATGACAACAAAGTTCGCAATTTATTATTGCGTAAAGCATTTATGGCAAAGCTTAAACTTTCTTTTAATAATCGCAGATAAACTATCATATATTCTTATTTTTTTCGAAAAAGTAAAATTCAATAAATTTAAGTCAAATTCCTAATAAAAGTTAACTTACTCATCAGTAGATTTTTTTAAGATAATGTTACAATAATTTCTTTAAAATAATATTTAAAAAAACTACTTTTGCAGTCTGAAAATCACAACTACACAATGAGTACAACAAAAAAAATTCAATCAGCATTAATATCCGTATTTTCAAAAGATGGTTTAGAGCCAATTGTTAGAAAATTACACGAGCAAAATGTTACACTTTATTCGACTGGAGGAACAGAAGATTTTATAAAAAACCTAGGAATTCCTGTAGTTCCCGTTGAAGATATTACTTCTTTTCCAGAAATTTTAGGAGGAAGAGTAAAAACATTGCACCCAAAAATTTTTGGTGGAATTTTGAATCGTCAGGATAACGAAAGTGATGTGATGCAAATGAAGGAATTTGATATTCCTCAGATTGATTTGGTCATTGTGGATTTGTATGCTTTTGAAAAAACAGTTGCTTCCGGCGCAAGCGAGCAAGATATTATTGAGAAAATTGATATTGGCGGAATTTCATTGATTCGTGCCGGTGCCAAAAATTTTAAAGACACCGTAATTGTAGCCTCGGTAAACGAGTACAGCTTACTTTTGGACTTGATTACAGCACAAAACGGATCAACAACTCTTGAAAACAGAAGATTGCTTGCTACAAAAGCATTTCACGTTTCTTCGCATTACGATGGAGCGATTTTTAATTATTTCAATACCGACGAAACGATTTATAAAGAAAGTATTGCAGATGGCCAAGTTTTACGATATGGTGAAAATCCACATCAAAAAGGTTTCTTTTTTGGAGATTTTGATTCCATGTTCAAAAAAGTCAACGGAAAAGAATTATCATACAACAACCTTTTGGATGTAGATGCAGCAGTAAATTTAATAAATGAATTTAAAACTGACGGACCAACATTTGCGATCCTAAAACACAATAATGCCTGTGGTTTGGCATCAAGAAAAACTATTAGCGAAGCGTATTTAGCTGCTCTGGCATGCGACCCAACATCTGCATTTGGCGGTGTTTTGATCGCTAACACCAAAATTGATTTGGCTACAGCACAGGAAATCAACAAATTATTCTGCGAAGTTGTAATTGCACCAAATTATGATGATGACGCAATTGCCATTTTGCAAGAAAAGAAAAATAGAATTATTTTAATTCAAAATGAAGTTGATTTACCTTCAAGACAAGTAAGGACATGTCTTAATGGTTTGTTAATTCAGGACAGAAATAACATTACAGATACTAAAGAGCATTTAAAAACCGTTACCACTAAAGAGCCAACTGCACAAGAAGTAGAGGATTTAATATTTGCATCGAAAATTTGCAAGAATACTAAGTCAAATACTATTGTTTTTGCAAAAAACGGAACATTAATCGCCTCTGGAACTGGACAAACGTCAAGAGTAGATGCCTTAATGCAAGCCGTTGATAAGGCAAAAGCCTTTGGTTTTGATCTTACTGGTGCTTCAATGGCGAGTGATGCATTTTTCCCTTTTCCGGATTGTGTAGAATTAGCCAAAAAAGCAGGAATTACAGCTGTAATTCAACCAGGAGGATCTATAAAAGACGAATTAAGCATAAATTATTGCAATGAAAATAATCTTGCAATGGTATTTACAGGAACACGTCATTTTAAACATTAATTTGTTTAACTTTGTTCGATAATTATTTATAACATTTTAAACCCCTAAAAAACTTATGGGATTTTTTGATTTCATGACCGAGGATATTGCGATAGACCTTGGTACCGCAAACACTTTAATCATACATAATGATAAAGTCGTTATTGATAGTCCATCAATCGTTGCACGTGATAGAGTATCAGGCAAAATCATTGCTGTTGGTAAGGAAGCCAATATGATGCAAGGTAAAACGCATGAAAACATCAAGACCATAAGGCCTTTGAAAGATGGTGTAATTGCCGATTTTGATGCTTCGGAGAAAATGATCAATATGTTCATTAAAAGTATTCCTGCATTAAAGAAAAGAATGTTTACTCCAGCCTTACGCATGGTGGTTTGTATTCCTTCCGGAATTACAGAAGTAGAGATGAGAGCCGTTAAAGAATCTTGCGAAAGAGTAAACGGTAAAGAAGTATATTTGATTCACGAACCAATGGCTGCGGCAATTGGTATTGGTATCGATATCATGCAGCCAAAAGGAAACATGATTGTTGATATTGGTGGTGGAACAACTGAGATTGCTGTTATCGCTTTGGGCGGAATTGTTTGCGACAAATCTGTAAAAATTGCAGGTGACGTTTTTACCAACGATATCGTTTATTATATGCGTACACAGCACAATCTTTTTGTGGGAGAAAGTACTGCTGAAAAAATAAAAATTCAGATTGGAGCTGCTATAGAAGACTTGGATGGACCACCGGAAGACATGTCTGTTCAGGGTAGAGATTTACTTACCGGGAAACCAAAACAAGTGGATGTTTCTTACCGTGAAATTGCAAAAGCATTAGACAAGTCGATTCAACGTATTGAAGATGCTGTAATGGAAACTTTATCTCAGACACCTCCTGAATTGGCAGCCGATATCTATAACACTGGTATTTATCTTGCTGGTGGAGGATCGATGTTAAGAGGTCTTGACAAACGTATTTCTCAAAAAACAGATTTACCTGTTTATATTGCAGAAGATCCGTTGAGAGCCGTAGTACGTGGAACCGGAATGGCGCTTAAAAACATTGCAAAATTCAAAAGTATCTTAATCAAATAAGAATCAAAATATAATTAATATATTTTTATTAGAGTTAAAAAATTAGTCTTTTTAACTCTAATAAAATTTGAAAACAAAAGCATATCCTGAAACAAAATAACCACAACAAGAAATGCAGCAAATTTTTATTTTCATTATAAAGAACAGCCATCGATTGCTGTTTTTGTTGCTTTTAGTTATTTCGTTGGGACTCACAATTCAATCTCACTCGTTTCATAGAAGCAGAGTAATCAGTTCTGCTAATTTTTTAAGCGGAGGTGTTTACGAAAAAATCAATAGTTTTAATGAGTATTTGAATTTAAGAACCGAAAATGACGAATTGGTACTTGAAAACGCAAGACTTAAAAGCCAGCTCTTTGGTATACAAGACACTACTAAACCACCAATGATTGATAGCCTGAAAGGTGTTAAACCTAAAGATATTATCATTTCTAAAGTTATTCATAACACTTACAATACACACGAAAATTATATTACTTTAAACTCAGGCGAGAAAGAAGGCGTAAAACCCGACATGGGCGTTATTAATAGTTTGGGTATCATTGGTATTGTAGATAAAACGTCACCCAATTATTCGACTGTGGTGAGTATTTTGAATATGAAATCTCAAATTAATGCAAAAGTTAAAAAATCAAATCACTTTGGTTCTTTAACCTGGAACGGAAAAAGTACCGGATATGTGCAGTTAATTGATGTTCCTAGACTAGCCTCTGTGCGAAAAGGAGATACAATTGTTACGGGTGGACAATCTGTAATTTTCCCTGAAAATATCAATATTGGTACCATAGAAAATGTCTATATCGATAATAAAACCACTTTTTATACCATTAGAGTTAAGCTATTTAACGACATGACCAATCTGGGACATGTTTACATCATAAAAAGTAAAGACAGACAGGAACTTATTAATTTAGAAAAAAAGGAAAAAGAAGATGAATAGCACATTGTTAGTCAATATCTTTCGTTTTATTATGTTACTAGCAATTCAGATTGTTATTTTTAATAATATGAATTTTTTAGGGTACATCAGCCCTTTTCCGTACATTCTCTATATTATTCTTTATCCTGTAAACAGTAACAGATCGGGTTTAATTATATCTAGTTTTTTACTTGGTTTAACTATGGATATGTTTTGTAATTCGGGAGGAATCCATGCTACAGGATGTGTTCTGCTTGCCTATTACAGACCTTATATATTTAAATTTTCTTTTGGTTTAAGTTATGAATACCAAACGATAAAACTAAACGACTCACTGACTCCTGAACGGTTTTCATTTATTCTGGTGTCTGTTTTATTGCATCATATTGTTTTGTTTATCCTGGAAGCATTTCAATTTCGTTTTATTTGGGATATTTTACTCAGAACGTTATTTAGCTCTATCTTTACTATAATCACTTCAATTATAATCATTTATCTTATTAAGCCGAATAAACGATGAGAAAAATTCTGCTGCCCACTTTAATTATAATTGCAGCATCTCTGCTAGTAATTCGAGTATTTTATTTGCAAGTTGTAGATGACTCTTTTGCGACAAAATCAGATAATAATGCGATCAAAAAGCAATACGATTATCCTGAAAGAGGCTACATCTATGATCGCTACGGAAAATTATTGGTAGCCAATCAGTCTTCTTATGACATCATGGTTATTCCAAGAGAGATCAAGAAAGACTTAAACATTACTGAATTTTGTGACTTATTAAAAATCACTAAAGAAGAATATCAAAAAAGAGTCGCAAAAGCTACTGTTTATAGTCCACGATTGCCTTCTGTTTTTTTATCACAGTTAAACAAAAGTGAATTTGCTGCTTTTCAGGAAAAAATCAGAAAATACAATGGTTTTTATTTCCAAAAACGTTCCCTTCGTGATTACGAAGTAGATTACGGTGCTAATATTTTTGGTTTCATCACTCAGGTGGATGAGCGTTTAATTGCCAAAAACCCTTATTACAATAGTGGTGACTTAATTGGGAAACAAGGTGTCGAACAAAGCTACGAAGAGGTTTTGCGTGGAATTAAAGGAATAAAATACATACAAAAAGACAAATACAATCGAGAAATCGGTTCTTATAAAAACGGAAAATACGATACAATAGCAGTACAAGGGGAAGACATCACACTGACTATCGATGCTGAACTTCAAAAATATGGCGAAGAATTAATGATCAATAAGCGAGGTGGAATTGTAGCTATCGAACCTAAAACAGGCGAAATTTTAGCACTTGTAACAGCTCCTTCTTACGATCCTGCTATTTTGGTAGGAAGAAAACGCTCTAAAAATTATACGCTTTTATATCACGATTCTATCGCAAAACCACTGTATGACAGAGGACTTTTGGCGGAATATCCTCCTGGATCCCCTTTCAAAATCCTGACTGGTTTAGTTGCTTTACAAGAGGGAGTTATCGATGAAAATATTTTCACAGTCTCTTGTCATCACGGATTTAGCTATGCGAGAGGCCGATTTATGAGATGTCACTGTGCCGGAGGTCAATTGCAATTGCATAGAGCTATTTATCAATCATGTAACAGTTATTTTGGAACTGCATATATGAAAACGATTAACAAATACCAAAGTCCAAGTGCGGCGGTAGATGTATGGAGCAATCACCTAAAAACTTTTGGTTTAGGACAATTCATGGGTTATGATTTACCAACAGGAAAAAAAGGAAAAATACCAAACTCCAAAACCTATAAACAAATGTATCCTAATGGAGGCTGGAGAAGTACTGCAATTGTGTCAAATGCTATTGGTCAGGGCGAAGTTGTAATGACACCTATACAATTGGCCAACATGATGGCAACAATTGCCAATCAGGGTTATTATTTTACACCTCATATCATCAAAAAAATTGAAAGTAAAAAAATAGATCCAAAGTTTACCACAAAGCACACAACAAGTATCGACAAAAAATATTTCCCTCCAATCATTAGCGGGTTATTTGATGTTTATAATATGGGAACTGCCAGCAGACTTAAAGTTGAAGGTATTGATATTTGTGGTAAAACCGGAACGGCGGAGAACTATACAAAAATTAATGGTGTTAGAACAAAACTTAAAGATCACTCGATATTTGTAGCTTTTGCCCCTAAAGATAATCCAAAAATTGCCATTGCCATTATGATCGAAAATGGAGGATTTGGAGCTACTGTTGCAGGACCAATCGCTAGCTTGATGATTGAAAAATATCTAAAAAAGAAAATATCAAGAACAGATTTAGAGATTAGAGTTTTGAATAAAAGCTTAAAGGAAGAATATGCTAAATTAGGCGGAATCAGTGCAGCAGAGGCAATTGAATCTACTCCTAAAGATTCTATTCTTAAAGCAAAAATAATAGTTCCAAAAAAGATCACACCAAAAGCAGAAATCAAAAAAACAACTGTAGATACTACTAAAGACAATTAATAAGGATTATTTCAAATGAGAAATCAAAGCGTAAAAAATAATATTGATTGGATAAGTGTCTTTATCTATATTACCTTAGTAGTACTGGGATGGCTTAATATTTACTCGTCGTCGCTGCTATCTACAGATGGTACCTACCAAAAACAATTAATATTTATTGGCTGTACCATTCCACTAATACTTGTCGTGCTATTTGTTGACGGTAAATTTTACGAAAAATATGCCAGTATTATTTTTGGCGTATCGCTACTATCATTAGCTGGGCTTTTTCTTTTTGGAAAAACAATCGCCGGACAACGCTGCTGGTATGCGATCGGGAGTTTTACATTACAGCCATCAGAATTTGCCAAAGCCGCTACCTCATTGGCTTTAGCCAAATATTTAAGTGATACTCAGATTAATTTGAAAGATTTTAACAGACAAATGCAAGCACTCGCAATTGTATTTCTGCCTGTTATTCTGATTTTGCCTCAACCTGATCCGGGAAGTGCCCTGATTTACAGTATTTTCATCATCGTTTTATATCGCGAAGGATTGCCTTCTTGGTACGTATTAACAGGGTTTATTACTATACTTTTGTTTGTATTAACTCTTGTACTGGAACCTTATGTAGTTATTCTAATTGCAGCACTAGTGCTTGCAATTATCTATTTTAAAGGAAGAGTTGTTGACCGAAATATTATTTTAAGCGGAATGATTTTAGCAGCCGTTTCTGCCTTTGTTTTATCAGTAAACTATGTTTTCGAAAATGTATTTAAACAGCATCATAGAGACCGTTTTAATATTTTACTTGGAAAAAGTGTCGACATGAAAGGCATCGGATACAATACAAATCAATCAGAAATTGCTATTGGTTCTGGTGGTTGGATAGGAAAAGGTTTTCTAGAAGGAACTCAAACAAAAGGCGGGTTTGTTCCCGAGCAACACACCGATTACATCTTTACAACTGTTGGCGAAGAATGGGGGTTTGTAGGATCCCTCATTGTTATCTCTCTTTTTGTTGGATTATTTTTGCGTGTTATCTACTTGGCAGAAAGGCAAAAAACAAAATTCAGCAGGGTTTACGGGTATTGTGTTGCTGGAATATTATTTACTCACTTTTTTGTAAATATTGCAATGGTGGTTGGTATTTTTCCAACTATCGGAGTACCACTTCCCTTCTTCTCTTATGGCGGTTCTGGTCTATGGGGTTTTACAATTTTATTGTTTATATTCTTAAAAATGGATGCTAATAAGGTAAATGAATGGTAGTCTAAAAATGAGTTTAACATTCACAGATTAATCAAAAAAGAAAACACAACGTTCTGTCCAGTAGAGATGTTTCTTTTAAACAACTAAGAGTTGGTAAACAAATTTCGATATTATTAAACACTATCATATAAAAGCAAAAAAAGCTGAAGTTTTCACTTCAGCTTTTTTTTATAGTTTTTCGGTAGGTCTCTTTTTTAGAATCTTTAAGAGTACTGGAAATGTAGAAATAATTACTATAATGATAATGATGTATTCTATATGCTCTTTTAGATCAATTCCCTCTTTTAGAAAGATTCCGTATAAATAATGTCCTGAAAATATTAGTAAAAAAGACCATAAAAAAGAACTTAGCACATTATAGAACATAAATTTCTGCTTATCCATAGAAACTATCCCTGCAATAATTGGCGCAAATGTTCTTAAGATTGGTAAAAATCGAGCGTAAATGATTGCCTTTCCACCATATTTTTCAAAAAAATCTTTGGATTGCAGCAGGTATTTTTTCTTAAACCAAAAAGAATCTTCTTTTTTAAACAAATAATAACCACTTTTTGCTCCAAACCAATAACCGGTCATGTTTCCTAAAACACCCATAATGGCCACAAGCGTTGAAAGCAATAAAACATTAATGAAATCGCTGGGAATGAATGCTAAATTCTGAATTAAATCACGGCTATAAATACCCGCCAAAAAAAGCAAACTATCGCCTGGCAGAAAGAATCCTGCAAAAAGACCCGTCTCTGCAAAAACAATAAATAAAACAATAAATAAACCAATCTGAATCCCACCAACAGTTAAAGTAATATAAAATTCGGGGTTGATCAATTGAGTCCAATCAAAATTATTCATAAAAAAGGTTTACTATTACATTTATAAGGTCGTGAAAGTAAGAATAATTTATTTCAACCACAATAAAACGCAGCATTTTAAAGATTAATTAACGAATAGAAAAAGCCCAAGTATGAAACTTGGGCTTGGGTTATTATTTTCTCTCGTATTTGCAGCAAGAATGCAGATTTTGATAATCTGTCTCCGTAGCTTTTACAGCATCGGTATCGTGACCTACTTTTGCGATTGCTTTTTTCAAATCTTCAGGAGAACATTTCTCCTCATTCATAATCACCGTTAACTCATGTGTACCTACATCCCAAGTGGCTGTTTTTACGCCAGAAACTCCAAAAGCAGCTTTTTCGATGCGTTTTTTACATTGTTCGCAATTTCCATTTACTTCAGTAGTATATTTTAAATTTTTATTTTTTTTAGCTTGTGCCTGAGCAGAAAATCCTAAAAAAGTTACCACTGCAATTAAAAGTATATTTTTCATTTTGTTTATTATTTATTAGTTGTTAAAATTGATATTAATTTGTTATTTTATTTTAAATCGTAGCCCTGCATAATACATTTGTCCAAAAATCGGCGCATATGCTATAGAAGCATCAAAGTTAGAGCCAAAAGGATCACTGGCTCCTAAAATTGCCTTTTCTTGTTTATAATTGCCAATGTTTTCACCGCCCACATAGACTTCAAAAACTGATGAGAAAACTCGTGTAACCTGAGCATTCATTACGGCGTAAGATGGCGAAAAATTAGGAAACTGATCCGCTTGAGGATTAGAAGCCGTATAGGGCAATTGTTGTTTTCCTGACCAATTATAGGTGAAATCAAATTTCCATTGCTTATCATCATTCAAATTGGTTTCGTATTCTAAATTTCCTAAAAAACGATGTTTTGCCTGCAAAGGACGCTGAAAAGTACCCGCTAAATAATCAGTTTGAATGTCGTAGTATTTGTATGCCGTACGTAAATTAAAGTTATGCAGCACTTCATAATTAAACTCCAACTGCAAACTATTGGCAAAAGAGTTTCCTCTTAAATTATAAAAGGATACTTGCTGCGGACTCTGCATCAAATCTACAACAGCCTGATTCTGAAAATCGGTTCTATAGAAATCAAAACCTGCATCGGCATTTTTACCAAAAATTTTAAACTTTTGAGAAAAACTCCAACCATAATTCCATGCAATTTCAGGGTTTAAACCGTAAATTTTACCATTTGAATCTAAAATTTCAAAAGTACGGGAACTCGCAAAAAGTTGTTGATTTTCGGCAAAAATATTAGCCGAACGTTTTCCTCTTCCAGCTGAAAAACGAATCACACCATCCTTCCAAGGATTGTATCGCATGTGCAAACGAGGGGTTACAAAAAAGCCTAATCGGTTATGATTATCTACTCTTCCGCCCAAAATCAGACTAAAATTATCTGTATTATCATAGGTATATTCAAAAAAAGCACCTACCGAATTATCAATTCTGCTGTAATCGTTTACATTCACAAATTCCTGATATTCATCATACGTAAAATTCAATCCTGTAGAAAATTTATGCATGGTATTGTTGATAATCGAATTGAAAATCAAATTCGAATAATAGCTATTTTGCTTGATGTCATAAAGGTTTAAGCCAAAATAAGAATCCTGATTGTGGCTGTTGAAGGCATTTTGAAAACCAATACTTTGGTACGGCATATCTGGAAAAACGTACCCAACTTTAGTCGAAACCTCAAAACGCTCCGTATTGATTTCTGAGCCCCACAAATTCGTCGTCCCACGATCTCTGTCTTTATCAAAATCAACTTGACCCGTTTGCTTCTTATCATTCATATACCTGAAATTGATAAAACTAACCAACCCACTTTCGGCATTATAATATTGATAACGATTTAGAATATTAATTTGTTTTCCTAACGGATTATCCAAAAAACCATCATCGTTCATGTCGTTTTTTGCTACACGGGCGTTGCCATGAACAAATAAACTTGTCGCCCATTTATCTGATAGTTTTTTATTAAAATGTGTATTGAGTTCAAAACGAGAATCGGTAGAACCATAAAAATTTAAGAAAAACGGAATATCATTTAACGGCTTTAAAAGCTCTGTATTGATTTGCCCCGAAATACTTTCGTATCCATTGATAACACTTCCGGCTCCTTTGGTAATCTGAACACTTTCTATCCAGGTTCCAGGCGTAAATGACAATCCGTAGGCTTGGGAAGCTCCTCGAACCGAAGGGATATTTTCCTCAGTAATCATCAAATATGGACTTGTTAAACCTAACATTTTTATTTGTTTGGTTCCCGTTAAAGCATCCGAGAAATTGACATCAATTGAAGGATTGGTCTCAAAACTTTCGGCCAGATTACAGCAGGCTGCTTTAAGCAATTCTTTACTAGTAATAACAGATGTATTGGCCGTTAAAGTATAGGATTTTTTAATTCCTTTTTGCTTTTTTGTGATTTTGACTTCTTCTAAATCTTCTTGCGAAAACACAGACACAGAAAGTAAAACCAGAACAAAAAGCATTCTAATTTTTTGCATAAAAAATGATTTTAATGTTAAGTAGAAAAACGCATTTTGAAAGTTTTAAAAGAAAAACAATCAAAAATTACTTTACAAGCCAATATTGGCTTGAATCTAAACATTAAAATCAGGCGTAAAAAATATATTGATGATATAATTTGAATAAAGGAGGCGCATTAGCATCAGAACAATACGCAATAATCTGATTGCTTTTAAAATTAGGAATTACTAAAAATGCAGTTGATTTGAATTCCTGAATTAGAGCGGGAAATTCAAGTTGAAAAAAGAAAATTTTAAAAGTAGCATTATCTGATTTTTTTTCGAAATGAACTACTTTATCTTTACAACAAGATGATTTTTTTTCTGTTTTTGCACAACAACTCTTTTGGGGTACGGCATCTACAGTCGTATTTAAAGAAACAGAAGCTATCTTACCGCCACAATAATGTACATCAAAAGCAAAGCCAATGTTGGACACCAACAAAAGGAGTGCTAAAAACAATGTTGTACATTTCTTCCAATTCATGAAGCAAAATTATTAAAAAGAGAATGAAAAAGATTTAATAAAATGTTATTTTTTTGAATCTTGTTGCTGATAATAAAATGCTGGAATAAACAACAAGACAAATATGGGCTGAATAAGAAATCTTCTAACGTAAAAAAGCAGCCAATTTTTTTCCGGAAAAAACAGTAAAACAAGGTAGAATAATACCGAAAGAAGCAATAAAAAAAAGACATACAGAAAAATGCTAAACCTTGTAATGTCTTTATCCCGAAAGAGAACCTCAATTAGAGCTACTGACAAAAAAGCATTTAGTAAATAACGAAACAAAATTCCTAAAAAAAGCTTAAAACCATTATAATCAGGTACAGGTAAATTTTTAAAATCTCCTTCGAAATATTTTAGAAAAGGATCATAGAAGAGTTGCTTTTCGAAAGCACGAACCACCGTAAAACAACAAATAATCAGGACAGCAAAAGCAATTCTGGACTTATTTTCTAGTAATTTATTTAGCATATTTTGAAAATTTATTCACCCAGATAATCCATAAAATAAAAACTACTCCATAAATAATCAAAGGAAAAAGAACACCATGCAGAAACTGCTGATTTTCGGGAAAACGAAACAGCAAAACCGTGAGTAAAGCAATTCGAATGGCATTCAAAATATAAATAAAAAGAACTCCAAAAAGTATAAAAAACACTGTTGACTTCCATTTTCCTGAAAAGGAAATAACAAACGAAATAAACAAAATAACAATACTTACAGCATTGCATCCTTCGACAATTCTGACGAAATAGACCTTGTTATACCAAACTTCTAAAAAAGATTCCGAAACATTTTTTTGAATTCTAATATCAGCGCCAAATAACTGCATAATATATTTTACATGATCGCCTACAAGATTGGTAATCCCATCGACTTCGCTTGGTTCAAAAAGATTCAGATACGACTTATAAACTAAAGTTAGAAAAATATAAGTAGCAAAAAAGATGCTTATAAAAAGCAGAAAAGGTTTATACTGTACTAAATATTTTTTCAAAGTAATTTTTTTTCAAATTTATATATTTTTGAGACTAGCTTTAAATACTTTTGTATAAAATTTTATTATGATGACATTTCAAGAATTACAACCAAAAATAAGTGCTATTGTTGCAGACTCAACAAACAATAGAGATGCAAAATTATTGACTATCTGTCAATTATTGAACGAAAATGTAGAATATTATAATTGGGTTGGCTTTTATTTTGCCAATCATGATACCAAAACACTCCATTTAGGACCTTATGTAGGAGCAGAAACAGACCATACTGTAATTCCGTTTGGAAAAGGAATTTGCGGACAAGTAGCCGAGAGCAATGCCAATTTTGTGGTGCCAGACGTTGCTGCGCAAGACAATTATATCGCATGTAGCTTTACTGTAAAATCTGAAATCGTTGTGCCTTTATTTGTAAACGGACAAAATATTGGGCAAATTGACATTGACAGTCACGTTATCGATCCTTTTACCGCTGCTGACGAAAGATTTTTAGAATTTGTGAATCAAGAAGTTGCAAAATTATTCTAAAAATTAAGCTTTTAAAACGTTGTAAAAAGAATATTTTTGGTCATAATTGCTAAATCTTTAATCTTTTCAATCTTTAAATTTATTTTTTCGAAAAAAAAGTATTATTTTTGCACCGTCTTACAAAAGATGTATGACATACATAAAAATCATTAAATAATATTGGAATGTATTTAACTAAAGAAAAAAAGGAAGAAATTTTTGCACAACACGGTGAAGCAACAAACACTGGAAAAGCAGAAGGTCAGATTGCATTGTTCACTTACAGAATTTCACACTTAACTGAGCACTTGAAAAAAAATCGTCACGATTATAACACTGAGCGTTCACTTGTACTACTAGTAGGTAAAAGAAGAGCTTTGTTGGATTACTTGAAAAAGAAAGAGATCAACAGATATCGTGAGATTATCAAAGTATTGAATATCAGAAAATAATCAATATAAAAAAGAGGTGCGAGAGTGCCTCTTTTTGTTTTTACATTACAAGCATTTTATTAGAAAAAAGTTTGGTTTTTCATTGGGTTTTAGAAACAACAACTACACAACAACTACAACACAACTAAAACCCATTGTATAACCAATAAGGAAAAATTTATGATTCCACAATTATTTGTAGAAAGTATCGATTTAGGTGATGGCAGAAACATCACAATCGAGACAGGACGTTTGGCAAAACAAGCCGATGGTTCTGTAGTAGTAAGAATTGGAAAAACTGTCATTTTAGGCACAGTTGTTTCCGCAAGAAAAGCAAGTCCAGGTATCGATTTTTTACCACTAACGGTAGATTATCGCGAAAAATTTGCAGCAGCAGGTCGTTTCCCAGGAGGTTTCTTTAAGAGAGAAGCGCGTCCTAGTGATAGCGAAGTATTAACAATGAGATTAGTAGACCGTGTTTTACGTCCGCTTTTCCCAAGCGATTACCATGCAGAAGTTCAGGTTATGATTCAGTTAATGTCTCATGATGATGAAGTGATGCCGGATGCATTAGCAGGTTTGGCCGCTTCGGCAGCGCTTGCTTTGTCTGATATTCCTTTTGAAACATTGATTTCTGAAGCCAGAGTTGGAAGAATCGATGGTAAATTTATCATCAATCCATCTCGTGCACAATTAGAATTATCAGATATTGATATGATGATTGGAGCTTCTACTGATTCTATCGCAATGGTAGAAGGAGAGATGAAAGAAATCTCAGAAGCAGAAATGCTGGAAGCAATTAAATTTGCTCACGAACATATTAAAGTACAAATTGCTGCTCAAGAAAGATTGGCCGCTGCATTTGGAAAAAAAGAAGTTCGTACTTATGAAACTGAAAAAACAGACGATGCTATTTACGCAAAAGTAAAAGCAGCTGCCTACGATAAAATTTACGCTATTGCAAGTAAAGGTTCAGCTAAACACGAACGTTCAGCTGCATTTGATGCTGTAAAAGAAGAAGTAAAAGCATTATTTACAGAAGAAGAATTGGCAGAAAATGGAGATTTAGTTTCTAAATATTTCTACAAAACCAATAAAGAAGCAGTTCGTAATGTAACTTTAGATTTAGGAACTCGTCTTGACGGAAGAAAAACTACAGAAATCAGACCAATCTGGTGTGAAGTAGATTATTTACCATCGGTTCACGGTTCGGCATTGTTTACACGTGGAGAAACTCAAGCATTGGCTACGGCAACTTTAGGAACTTCTAGAGAAGCAAACCAAATTGATTCGCCATCTGAACAAGGAGAAGAAAAATTCTATTTACACTATAATTTCCCACCATTTTCTACAGGAGAAGCTCGTCCGTTAAGAGGAACTTCAAGAAGAGAAGTTGGACACGGAAACTTGGCACAAAGAGCATTGAAAAACATGATTCCTGCTGAAAATCCATATACGATCAGAATTGTTTCTGAAGTATTAGAATCAAATGGTTCGTCTTCTATGGCTACCGTTTGTGCTGGAACATTGGCTTTAATGGATGCTGGTATTCAAATGATTCGTCCGGTTTCTGGAATCGCAATGGGATTGATTACCGATGGTGATCGTTTTGCAGTTCTGTCTGATATTTTAGGTGATGAAGATCACTTAGGAGATATGGACTTCAAGGTAACTGGAACTTCTGAAGGTATTACAGCTTGTCAAATGGACATTAAAATTGACGGATTGAAATACGAAATCATGGAGCAGGCTTTGGCTCAAGCTCGTGATGGACGTTTGCATATTTTAGGAAAATTACTTGAAACTCTTGCTAAACCAAATGCAGATGTTAAAGCACATTCTCCAAAAATTATCACCAGAACTATTCCTGGAAGCTTTATTGGAGCATTAATCGGACCTGGTGGAAAAGTAATTCAGGAATTACAAAAAGCTACAGGAACAACTATTGTTATCAACGAAGTTAACGAAGAAGGTGTTATCGAAATTTTAGGTACTGATCCTGCAGGAATTGAAGCTGTATTGGCAAAAATTCAGTCTATCACTTTCAAACCTCAAATGGGAGAAGCTTATGAAGTTAAAGTAATTAAAATGCTTGATTTTGGAGCTGTAGTAGAATATACCGCTGCACCAGGAAACGAAGTATTACTTCACGTATCTGAACTAGCTTGGGAACGTACAGAAAACGTTACAGACGTAGTGAACATGGGCGACGTTTTTCAGGTAAAATATCTTGGTCTTGACCCGAAAACAAGAAAAGAAAAAGTATCAAGAAAAGCACTTTTACCAAGACCTCCGCGTGAGGAGAAAAAAGAGTAATCAGATCTTAGTTTACTAAAGGTTTATTTATAGAAAACCCCAATTCATTTACATGAATTGGGGTTTTTCGTTTAAAATGTTAAAACATTTCATTATATTTTAACATATAAAAAGGGTTTTACAATAATTTTTTGATACTTTTGAAAAAGCCAAACCAAAAACATCAAAACCACGAATCCTTTGAAAACATTTCAAAAAAAACTACATTTTATAATTTTATTTGGATTATTCCTAAGCATTTCTTCTATTTACAGCCAAACCAGCAATGAAGTTGCTACTTATAATTGGTTTGATAAAAATCTGGGCATCGAGTCTATGGATTTTAAAAATGGATCAGCCCATTTGAATTTTGACCAAACGGATAACAATGAAAATCGCTATTATTTTTCTGATGATTTCAAAACAGGAAGTCTAACTTATAATGGTCAGAACTACTTCGATTTATACTTAAAATATGACATCTATGCTGATGAATTAGTTGTCAGACCTTATAATGAATCAAATACTACAAAAATAAATATCGTTAAAGAAAATGTCAGCTCTTTTAAAATCGGTAATGAAAAATTCGTCAACTTAAAAGAAGTAAATCTTCAACTCTTTAAAGGTGGTTATTATGAAGAAATAGCTACCGGCAATACTACTATTCTCTACATAAAACATTACAAAGAGAAAAAAAAGATCCTGAAAGAAAATGTCACCCTTCTTCAATTTGTACCGCAATATGAGTTTGTTTTATTAAAGGATAATAAATTCATTTCGATAAATGATAAAAAAGAAATCGTACAATTATATCCAAATCAAAAAAGAAAAATAAACGACTTCTATTTCCTGAACAAAGATTTAAGAAAAGAAAATCCATCATTATTTATGAAAAACATAATGAAGTACATTAACAATTTAAATCAATAGCATCGTCCAAATGAGAATATTTACTATTATTTTATTATTATTTGGTTTCAATCAATTAATGTACTCTCAAGACCAAAATTCGACCATTAACTTAAGTTTCAGTAATATTAATCGAATTGAAGTTCTAAAAAAAATCGAAGCCTCTACCCATTATACATTTTATTTTCAGGAAGATTGGTTTGACAAAAACGTTTTAATATCAGGAAATTATTCTAACAAAACGATCCAAGAAGTACTCACCAAAGTCTTTGAAGACACCGAACTTAATTTTTATATAGATGCGAGAAAAATAATACTGACAAAAAATAGTATTATTTATGACAAATATCAAAGCAAAAACACCAAAGGCACTGCTACGCATAATGCTCCAGTTTTTTTTCAGCAATATGATTCGATTAAAAAAGATAAAACAAATACTGAAAACGCTATTGCATTAATAGGAAAGGAAGCTGTAGATTCTGATATTGATTTATACACACTTTCGGGATATATTAGAGATTTAAAAGATGATAAACCCCTTGCAGACATTAACGTTAAGGTAAAAAATACATCTATTAGTACGATTACTAATGCAGCCGGTTTTTACAGCTTAAAACTTCCTACCGGAATAAGTACTATCGAAATCGAATCATTATTTTACAAAAGCACTTCAAGAAAAATAATGATTTATAGTAATGGTACTTTAGATTTTACTACCACTGAAAAAATAAACCAACTGGATGAAGTTCTGGTAAAAGGAAAAGGAAGTCAAAATGTTAGAACCGCTATAACAGGTGTTACCACGATTGAAGCCGAAGGAGTAAAAACCATTCCTTTGGTTCTTGGCGAAAGAGACATTCTAAAAATTGCTTTGACTATTCCCGGGGTAAAAACTGCTGGAGAAGGTTCGTCCGGTTTTAATGTGCGCGGAGGAAAAGAAGATCAAAACCTTGTGTTATTAGACAATGCAACCCTCTACAACCCTACTCATTTATTCGGTTTTTTCTCTTCTATCAACCCTTATACGATCAACAAAGTAGACATTTACAAAGGAGGTATTCCTTCTGAATATGGAGGAAGATTGTCTTCTGTATTTGATATCATTTCTAAAAACGGAAATACAGAAAAATTTTCCGGAGAAGGAGGAATTGGCCCCGTTACGAGCAATCTTACAGCTTCTATTCCGGTAGTAAAAGGAAAAGCAAGTCTACTAGTTGGGGGAAGAGCAACTTACTCTGATTGGATTTTAAAAACGCTGGACGATGAGAATCTGAAAAATAGTCAAGCCTCTTTTTATGATTTATTTGCAAAATACAATCATAAAATAAATAAAAGCAACTCTGTAGAAGGCACATTATATTACAGCAAAGATGCCTATACCATCACTCCGGATTCTTTATACAAATATAGTAACAGACTCATTTCTTTGAAATGGAAACATGCTTTTAATGAAAAAACAAATAGCGAATTTAACGTTACCAACAGTGAATATAAATTTAGCATTAACTACGAATCGACCAATCCTGATTCCTTTATTTTTAAGTACAAAATAGATGATACTCAGGCCAGTTTAAAATTTAATACAATCTATAACAGCAAACATAAATTTACTTACGGCCTTTCGACAAAACTTTACAAGGTGAATCCCGGAGAAATAAGTCCTAACGGAGAATCCTCATTGGTAACACCTATAAATATTGATGACGAAAAGGGACTGGAATCTGCATTGTTTTTATCGGATAAGTTTGAAATCACCGAAAAATTATTACTGGACGTCGGAGCAAGATATTCCTTTTATGCCGCTTTGGGAGAAGCAACTCAAAAAGTTTATCAGGAAGGAGTTCCAATGACGCCTTCAACTGTAATTGAAGAAAAGAAATATGGTAAAAATGAAGTCATCAATACTTCTGGAGGTTTTGAGCCCCGCATTGGTTTACGATACATTTTTGACGACAGTTTCTTTGTAAAAGCAGGATTCGACAAAAATTTTCAGTACATTCACTTACTTTCGAATAACACTACACAAGCACCAACAGACACTTGGAAATTATCTGACTTGAATGTGCAACCACAAAGCGGTTTACAATATTCATTAGGCCTTTTCAAAACATTAGATTACAAAGACATAGAATTAAGTTTAGAAGGCTATTATAAAACATCTAAAAATATTCTGGATTACAAAGTAGGAGCCAATATTCTCCTGAACCAAGATTTAGAAACCGAATTACTACAAGGAGAAGGAAAAGCGTACGGAGTCGAATTTTTATTAAAAAAACCCTACGGAAGACTTAACGGCTGGATTGGCTATACTTATTCCAGGTCATTTATAAAGCTTGACAGTCAGTTTAATGATGAAAAAGTAAATAACGGAGATTATTTTCCTACGAATTTTGACAAACCTCACGATGTAAGCATTGTGATGCATTACAAATTTACGCACCGCTATAGTTTTTCTTCTAACTTTGTGTATCAAACCGGAAGGCCAATTACCTATCCGATAGGCAAATACACTTATAATGGAGCAGAATATACGCTTTATAGTGATCGAAATAAATTTAGAATACCCGATTATTACAGACTGGATATAGGTTTAAATATTGAAGGAAATCATAAAATAAAAAAATTAGCTCACAGTTTTTGGAACATTTCTATCTACAATGTATTAGGCAGAAACAATCCTTATTCTATATTTTTTGTTACAAAAGAAGGACAAATAAAAGCATATCAAACTTCTATTTTTGGTATGCCGATACCTACTATTACTTATAATTTTAAATTTTAAAAGGTGATGAAAAAGATCTTTCTCTATACGTTACTTGCAATATTATTTTTAGCATCCATATTGGGATGCACAACACCATACGCATATCAAAACAATGGTTTTGAAGATGTTGTTGTAATAGAAGCAACATTAACAAACGAATATAAAACCCAAGAAGTAAAAATTTCAAGAACCTATTCTCTTGAAGAAAACTTTCCTCAATTTGAATCTCAAGCTGTTGTATACATAACCGACAATTTAGGAAACAAATATGAATTTGATCAAAATACTGCTTCGTATACATCTATCACACCTTTTCAAGCGCTTCCCGATAGAGAATATCAATTACATATTCTTACCAAAAACGGAAGAACCTACGAGTCAAGTATAGAAAAATTAACTACTCCCAATCAAATATCAAGTGTTGTACCTACAGCAGTAACCAAAAACGGAATACTAGGTGTCGAGATCACCGTAAACAGCTCTGACCCGACAAACACATCTAAATATTACAGATATGAATATGACGAAACCTACAAAGTCGTTGCTCCTATGTGGCATCCAAATGAAGCTATTCCCGCAGGCAATGTAGTGACCCTGAGAAAAAGAACCACCGAGGCCAGAACTTGCTATTCAAATCAAAAATCTGAGGAAATATTATTAACCAATACCAACAACATATCAGAGGATATTGTAAGCAACTTCCCTATTAAATTCATCAGTAGCAAAGACCCTATCATAAAAAACAGATACAGTATTTTGGTAAAACAATATGTACAAAGTCTGACAGCTCATACTTACTATGAAACACTAAAAGAAATTTCGAATAACGGAAATGTTTTGTCTCAAACTCAACCTGGTTTTTTATACGGAAATATTAAATCGATTGATAGTCCGGGCGAAAAAGTAATTGGTTTTTTTGATGTTTCTTCTTATTCTGAAAAAAGACTTTTTTTTAATTTTACAGACCTTTTTCAGGGAGTACTACCGCCTAGTTATCCTTATTATTGTCCTGCACCGATTCCAGATAGTGATATCGCCGAATATTATTTCAACAATTGTTACAGTACCAATCCAAATTCAACCTGCCAAGGACCAACAATAGTACAATTAATCGAGAGCAGAATAAAAGTTTACTACCCAACTGAGGGGCCTCTCTATATATTATATCCTATAGAATGCGGAGATTGTACTTCTTTTTCATCAAATATAAAACCATCATTTTGGATAGATTAAAATATTTACTGGCCATAACTTTACTACTAAGTTATCAGCAATTTACATTAGCACAAAAAAATAATTCTGTTGCTGATCTTTATGAAGTTGACAAGAATTTAAACGAATCAATTTTTGTAACCACCAATACTAATTCTTTCGTTACCGGAGAGACTTTGTTATACAAGATATTCTGCATCGACAAAACAACAAATACCCCTACAAAATATACCAAAATCGGTTACATTGCACTTATTGACAGCAATAAAAAAATCGTTTTTACACATAAATTGTTTCTTGAAAACGGAAGCAGCAATGGCGACTTTTTTATCCCGACAACATTAGAAACAGGAACGTACAAAATAATCGGATACACTAGCTGGATGCTGAACAAAAGTCCTGAAGAATATTTTAACACCGATATTTATATTGTAAATCCATATAACGAAAATCAGGTTAATACTTCCGCTGATTCGACAATTGATTCAAAAGAATTGACCTTTGCAGATGTCAACAATAATGATATTTCAATTGATTTAAAAAATAAAACATTTAATAATCGCGAACAAGTACAGTTGAAAATCAGTACTCTTTCTGATGATTATTTGAAAGGAAATTACATGATTTCTATCCGAAAAACAGATGGCTTTTTAGCCCAAAACAAAATGGTTTTTTCAGAATATCAAAAAACGAATCAAAACACTGCTTTTAATACTGAGATAACGAGCTCCAATTTTACATTACCTGAATTGCGAGGCGAAATAATTTCAGGCAGAATAACTTCTTCAACCGAAGAAATTAAGAATAAAAAAGTTGGACTTTCTATTATTGGAAGAAATTATGATTTGAAAATAGGAAAGACAGATGATCAAGGAAGGTTTCTTTTTAATATTGAAAATGCTAATCCAAATCCCAACATTACGGTTCAATTACTGGAATATAATAAAGAAAATTACACGATCAAAATTGACGGCCCGAAAGCAATAGAAGTTTCTAACTTAAATTTTTCTAAACTTCCATTCCATTCAGAATCTGCTAAAAATATTAGCCAAAGAGTTATTGCAAGTCAAATAGAAAACGCTTATTACAATGTCAAAAAAGACAGTTTAGTTTCCCCAGCTGCCCTTACTCCTTTTTACGGATCTGTATCTAAAGAATATAAACTTGATGATTTTACGAGATTTCCAACCATGGAAGAAACCATTACTGAAGTCGTAAATGGAGTAGTTTTTAGAAAAGAAAACAAAAACTATTCTTTACAAGTATATGATTATGATGAAAACTATGAATTCTCGCTGGCACCATTAGTGCTTGTTGACGGACTTATACTTGAGAATTTGAATGAATTTTTTACGTACAACCCAAAGAATATTGATAAAGTAAATGTTGTAAAGGGTCTCTATTATTACGGAGCGAAATCATTTAATGGAATTGTGGTTTTTACCACCAAAAACGGTGATTATGAAACAAAACTCAATGGCAACTTTATAATTCGACCAGAATTATTAAGACCACAAGGCAAAAAAGAATATTTTCAACCTGATTATTCAGACAATAAAAACCAAAGAATCCCAGATTATAGGCACCAGCTTTTATGGTTGCCAAATATTGATCTAACGGCGGCCTCAACAATCACATTTTATACTTCTGATATTTCTGGACAATTTGAAGTAATATTGGAAGGTTTTACTGCAAACGGAAAAGCTGTTTTTATCAAAAAAATTATTGAGGTTAAAGACACAACCGCTCATTAAAACTTATGTAATGGCATGTTGATGAATGAGTACTTTAATTAAAAAATAAAATATTTTTTAAAATAGTTGTAACTTTTTCGTTCTGCCTTACGTATAACTACTTGTACACTTTAAAATTGAGGAGACAAAAACATGAGACAACTTAAAATCACCAAGCAGGTAACCAATCGTGAAACTGCATCGCTAGACAAATACCTACAAGAAATTGGAAAAGTTGACCTAATTACCGCTGATGAAGAGGTAGAATTAGCACAAAGAATTAAGGCTGGTGATCAAAGAGCTTTAGAAAAACTAACAAAAGCCAACCTGCGTTTCGTAGTATCGGTTGCTAAACAATATCAAAATCAAGGATTAACTCTTCCTGATTTAATTAACGAAGGAAACTTAGGATTAATCAAAGCGGCTCAACGTTTTGATGAAACTCGTGGTTTCAAATTTATCTCTTACGCCGTTTGGTGGATTCGTCAATCGATTCTTCAAGCATTGGCAGAGCAATCACGTATTGTACGTTTACCATTAAACAAAATTGGTTCTATCAATAAAATCAACAAGATGTACGCATTATTAGAGCAATCTAACGAGCGTCCACCTTCTGCTGAAGAAATTGCAAAAGAACTTGATATGACGGTAAATGATGTAAAAGAGTCTATGAAAAACTCTGGTCGTCACTTGTCTATGGATGCGCCTCTTGTAGAAGGAGAAGATTCTAATCTTTATGACGTTTTGCGTTCTGGAGAATCTCCAAACCCAGATAGAGAATTAATTCATGAATCATTGCGTACCGAAATTGAGCGCTCGCTAGAAACATTAACTCCAAGAGAGGCAGATGTTGTGCGTTTGTATTTTGGTTTAGGTGACCAACACCCAATGACTTTGGAAGAAATTGGAGAAACTTTCGACTTAACTCGTGAGCGTGTGCGTCAGATTAAAGAAAAAGCAATCCGCAGATTAAAACACACTTCAAGAAGTAAAATTCTAAAAACATATTTAGGCTAAAACTAGTCTTAAAGTTAGAAAGTTTATAAAGCCCAAAAGTCTCTTTTGACTTTTAGACATTTGACTTTCGACTAAACAGCAAACAACAGTTTGATTGACTGTTCGTTTTTTGATTGATGATTGAAACTCCGGCTGATTACCGGAGTTTTTTATTTTTTATAATTACCTTTGCCAAAAATAACACAACACACAATTACACAATGAAGAATACACTTATTGCGCCTTCTGTTCTAGCGGCTGATTTTGCTAATTTACAACGTGACATTGAAATGATCAATAATAGTCAGGCAGATTGGTTTCATATTGATATAATGGATGGGGTTTTTGTTCCGAATATCTCCTTTGGAATGCCCGTTTTGGAAGCTATTTCGAGACATGCAAAAAAAACAATCGATGTACATTTGATGATTATTGATCCTGATCGTTATATCAAAACTTTTGCAGATTTAGGAGCTAACATCTTAAGTGTGCACTACGAGGCCTGTACGCATCTGCACAGAACGTTACAAGCCATTAAAGCCGAAGGCATGAAAGCAGGTGTTGCCATTAATCCTCACACTAATATTGATTTGCTGGAAGATGTAATAAATGACATTGACTTAGTTTGTATTATGAGTGTGAATCCTGGTTTTGGAGGACAATCTTTTATCGAAAACACTTACGATAAGGTAAAAAAATTAAAAGCACTTATTACACGCAAAAATGCTTCAACAATTATCGAAATTGACGGTGGTGTAACCAATAAAAATGCCAAACAATTAGTAGAAGCTGGGGCTGATGTTTTGGTTGCAGGAAGTTTTGTTTTTAAAGCCGAAAATCCTACTCAAACTATTGCTGATTTAAAAACTCTGACTACTTTTTAAGTTTTTCAAATTAGGAAAAAAATCTATTCCAGTCATTTTTTCAATTGACTCAATAGGAACTACAAAATCATAAATTGATTTGTCACTATCTTCATTCGGAACTAAAAAAGCAATTGCTTTGTACTCCTTACCAGACTTTGACAAAACAATTTTATAAAAATATTTAGGAACAGATACTTTTTCTGTTCCTATTTTTTTATCTAAATCATTCAGGACGCCGCCCGTTACGACATAAATATCTCGGTCACGAAGAGCCCAGTATCTCACTTTTTCTTCAATTCTATTCCAGATTCCACTATTAAAATCGCGTTTTTGAGGAGAAATATTAGATGTAAAGAATGTGTCATTATACGCTCTCTTATCAAATTCCATATCGGCTGCAGGGCAAAGATGCCCTTTATCATATCCTGATTTTTTATAATTCCGCCAATCTGCAGAGCCTGTTATTACGCTGGGGTCTTGCACAAAATAAGGCCTTTTAAAATCATTGTTTTTTACATATTCGGCCTTTAACTCGTAAGCAACCCATTCTGCTTGCTCAAAATTTTCATTATACGAAAGTGTATAATAATCATGTTTTACGATTTGTTTCGTTGTTGAAATAGGCAAATAAGCTTCAGAAAACCCTGAAACAGTATCAACTTGATTAGAAACTACTGAGGAAATTTCTTCACGAGGTATTTTATTTTCAGTTCCAGATGTGCTTTCTTTTTTACATGAAAAAAGTAAAAAACCAACCCAAACGAGTATAAGATATTTTTTCATAAAAATTTGTATTATTTCAAAATGAAAATTACAAAAAAAGCGTTTCTTAAATATTTAAGAAACGCTTTTTTTTACCAATTGATTTGCTTCAATTAAGATTTTACCAATTTATCTTTTTTCATTTTGCTCGAAACATTACTTTTTGAAATATTTTTAGATTGTAAATCATCCAAAACATTCAAAGCTTCTTCAACATAAACATCTTTGGCTAGTGCCTGATGCCAAGACTCTCTTTTTTCTTTTAAGCTCGCATCTTTAGACATTTCAAGGTCTTCGTAAGGCAAAGATTTAAAAACCAAATTGTTTTTATAGTCTGTAATTGGTTTGTATTTTTTTCCTTCGCTTTCTACCTGAGCCTGAGTTTCTTTAAAATTTTTGATATTTAAGCTGTACGTGTTCTCTTTGCTTTTAACATCAATCCATCTTGCATTATCTTCAATCAGCTTAAACTGAGCATTCTGTGCAATCCTAGCTTTACTATTGGCAATTGCCTGATTAAAATTTTCTGTTGACTTCCAAGCGCTATAATCAGCTGGATCAATCTTGTCCCAAGGCATTGCATTATCAACGTCACGTTCTCCCATTTTTAAATAAGCATAACGATCTGGCATTACAATATCACTTCTTACGCCTTCTAATTGCGTTGAACCTCCATTAATTCTGTAAAATTTCTGAGTAGTTGCTTTCAAAGCTCCCAAATCTCCATACTCTGTATTACGTACAAATTGGTTCAGATCGATTACATTTTGTACTGTACCTTTACCATAAGTTTGTTTGCTACCAATGATAACACCACGTTTGTAATCCTGAATTGCAGCAGCCAAAATCTCAGAAGCAGAAGCAGAGAAACTATTTACCATGATAACCAATGGACCATCCCACTCTACTTTTTTATCTTTGTCGTATAAAACTTCTTTCTTTTTTCCCGCAGATTTAATCTGAACAATTGGTCCTTCTTCGATAAATAATCCGGCAATATCTACTACAGTAGAAAGAGAACCTCCACCATCATCGCGCACATCAAGTACGATACCACTAACATTTTCTTTCTTTAATCGATCTACTTCAAGTGCAATATCTTTACCTGCATCTCTAGAGTCTTTGTTTTCAAAATCAATATAAAATTTAGGCAAATAAATCACTCCGTATTTCAATCCGTTTTTCTCAACAATACTAGATTTCGCATACGTTTCTTCGATTTCTACAATATCTCTTATTATTGAAATCACCTTAATAGTTCCATCAACTTTTTTAACTGTCAATTTAACTTCGGTTCCTTTATGTCCTTTGATTTTTTTAACAACATCATCCAAACGCATCCCTACCACATCAACTGGCTCTGTGTTGCCTTGCCCTACTTTCAAAATTAAATCTCCAGCTTCAAGCTGTTTACCTTTCCAAGCAGGTCCGCCAGAAATCAATTCATCAATTTGAGTAAAATCATTTTTCTTAGTCAAACGAGCACCAATTCCTTCTAGTTTACCACTGATATTTACATCAAAACGTTCTTTTTCTTCTGGTGCAAAATAACTCGTATGAGGGTCAAAACGAGACATAATCGAGTTTACATAGACTGAAAACCAATCACCTCTATTAAGGTCTTTTATTAAACTAAAATTATCATCTAAAGATTTTAAAGAACTTTCTCTTGTCTCTTTTTCTAAAGTTTCAAAAGATTTTACTTTATAAGAAGCATCCGTTTTCTTTTTGTCTTCTTCCAGCTTTTGTTTGGTAACTAATGACGAAAGTGTCGATAATTTAATTTGTTTTCTCCATCTTTCATTTATTTCGACCGTATTTTTTGCATACGGAAGTGTCTCATAATCTGCATTGAAAGTCTCGTCAACATCATAATTAAATGGTTGCGCCAAGATCGTTTTGTAGCGTTTTTTGCTTTCTTCCATACGCTTCATCAATCTCGCATAAGTAAGATTGAAGAACGTTAAATCTTTGTTCAAAAACTGATCATCTAGCATTAATTCATATTGTCTGAATTCATCAATGTCAGATTGAAGGAAAAATCGTTTTGAAGGATCCAACGCCTCAATATAATCTTTAAAAATTCCTTTCGAAAAGTCGTCATTTATAGCTGCAGGATTGTAATGCCCTTTTTCTATGACAAATGCAAGCAATTCTAAAAGAGTTTTATCTTTATTCGGGTCCGGATCGATCGTCTTTTCTGCATTCATTTTGAAGGCAAAAAGCGTTACTGACAAGCATAATACAGCTATAAGTACTTTATAATTTCTTTTCATAAATTTAATAATAGCATTCATCAATTTTTTAATCTAAGTTACGGTAAAAACTGTGCCAATAAAGCCAAGCCCACTATAATTTTTTGTTAAAGATATAAAAATGTTTGACGTACTAAAACACTAAACAAGATAGTTGACAAAATTTATTTTATTTGTTACTATTCTACCAAAATCTGTCACTACATTTGCTTTTAAAATCCTACATTGATTCGAAAAACAAGTTTATTTTTTTATGAAAAATCAAAAACCATTAATACTAATCACCAATGACGACGGTGTTTCGGCTCCCGGAATAAGAGCTTTAATTGACACCATGAAAACCATCGGAGAAGTAATTGTTGTAGCGCCAGACAAACCACAAAGTGCAATGGGTCACGCTATTACCATAAACAATACTTTATATTTGAATAAAATTTCAAAGGAAAATGACGCTGTAACCGAATACAGTTGCTCGGGCACTCCTGTTGATTGTGTAAAATTGGCGGTGAATGAAATTCTAAAAAGAAAACCGGATTTATGCGTTTCAGGAATTAATCATGGCTCAAATTCTTCTATAAACGTCATTTATTCTGGAACGATGAGTGCTGCGGTTGAAGCCGGAATCGAAGGAATTCCTGCCATAGGATTTTCTCTTCTGGATTATGATTGGAATGCAGATTTTCAGCAAATACAATCCTTTGTAAAAAAAATAGCCCTGGAAACACTGGAAAAAAAATTACCAAAAGGTGTCGTTTTAAATGTTAATTTTCCAAAACTTAAAGAAAAAGACATTAAAGGAATTAAAATTTGTCGTCAAGCGAAAGCGCTTTGGGTAGAAAAATTTGACAAACGAAAAACTCCTTTCGGAAAAGATTATTACTGGCTTTCCGGCGAATTTGTTAATCAGGACAAAGGAGAAGATACCGATGAATGGGCTCTAGAAAACGGATATATTTCGGTAGTTCCTGTTCAATTTGACTTAACTGCACATCATACAATACAAGAACTTAATACTTGGAATTTGAATGGCTAAAAAAGATATTTTTATCGGTTTCCTTATCGGAATTTTAACCTCTTTACTAGGTAGTTTTCTGTTTATAGCCTTTTATATCAAATCTGATATTTTTTCGGGAATTCAAATCCTTAGAGAAAATGGTTATTTAGGGAAAGTTATTACGATAGGCACTATTTTAGACCTAATTGCTTTTGGAATTCTACTTAAAATAAACCGCGAATTAATGGCTCGTGGCGTTATTTTGGCAGTGATTGTTCTGGCACTTTCGACTTTATTTATTTAAACCTTATATTTGTGTTGCAAAATTTTTAGTTGTGTAAAGACAAAACACACTTTCAAAATAGTACTATGAAATATTACATAATAGCTGGCGAAGCCTCTGGAGACTTACACGGATCAAATTTAATGAAGGAACTTTTTAAGGAAGATTCTCAGGCAGAAATTCGTTTTTGGGGTGGTGATTTGATGCAAAAAGCGGGCGGAACTTTGGTAAAACACTATCGTGAACTGGCTTTTATGGGTTTTATCGAAGTTATTTTTAACTTAAAAACTATTTTAAGCAACATTGAAATTTGTAAAAAAGACATTACTCAGTTCCAACCTGATGTACTCATTTTTATTGATTATCCGGGCTTTAATATGCGCATTGCAAAATGGGCAAAAGCCTTAAACTATAAAACACATTATTATATTTCTCCGCAAATCTGGGCTTGGAAAGAAAATCGAATCAAAGCCATCAAACAAGATGTTGATAAAATGTATGTGATTTTACCTTTTGAGAAAAGTTTCTACGAGGATAAACATCGCTTTCCTGTTGATTTTGTCGGACATCCTCTGATTGATGCGATACAAAACCAACCTCCTTTTGATGAAGCTATTTTTAGAAAAGAAAATCAACTAAGCGAAAAACCAATTATTGCTATTTTACCAGGAAGTCGCAAACAAGAAATTACAAAAATGTTGAGTGTAATGCTTAGTGTTGTTGATGATTTTAAAGAATATCAATTTGTAATTGCTGGTGCTCCAAGTCAGGATTTTGAGTTTTATCAAAAATTTATCACCAATAAAAACATCAAATTTATTTCGAATAAAACATACGATTTATTGCGCTCTGCAACAGCCGCGTTGGTGACTTCCGGAACTGCAACTCTGGAAACGGCACTTTTTAAAGTTCCCGAAGTAGTTTGCTATAAAGGAAGCTGGGCATCCTATCAAATTGCCAAACGCATTATCACGCTCAAATATATCTCGCTGGTCAATTTGATAATGGATCAGGAAGTGGTAACCGAATTGATTCAGAACGAATGCAATACAAAACGCATCAAAGAAGAATTGCAAAAATTATTAGAACCAAATTACCGCGAAAAACTATTAAAAAATTATACTATTCTCGAACAAAAATTAGGTGGCATTGGCGCCAGTAAAAAAACAGCCAAGCTTATTGTAGAAGATTTAAAAACCATTTAAAAATCTCTCTCTTGAAAAAACTTTTCTTTTATTTGCTTGCAGTGACTGTTTTTATGGCTTGTAATTCAGCTTCTCTAAAAAACAAAAAAGAAAACAGAGCTGAAAATAAATATATTATTGGCAATTTAATCAAGACGGCAACAGACAATATTGGTATTCGGTACAAAGCTGGTGGCAATACAAAAAATGGCTTTGATTGTTCTGGTTTGGTGTTTTTTACTTTTCAATCGGAGGATATATTATTGCCCAGAAGTTCTTTCGACCAATCAAAAATCGGGCAGATTATACCATTTGATGAAGCCAAAAGAGGTGACTTAATATTTTTTAAGACCAATAAAAGTCGTCAAATAAATCATGTTGGCTTGATTACCGAAGCCAATTCATCCGAAATAAAATTCGTTCATTCCTCTACTTCAAAAGGTGTCATTATTTCTTCGACAAAAGAAAAGCATTATCATGACTCATTTACACAAATCAATCGAGTTCTAGAATAATTTATAAAAAAATAAATTATTTCTTACATTTTTTTAATACTTTTAATTCCTATGAAAGTATTAAACTTCCCATTGATCAAAATTACCATCAGCTTCGTTTTGGGCGTTATGGCTTGCTATTATCTAAAACCGTCAATTTATTTGGCTTTAGGCGCACTCGCTTTTTGTGTAACAATTTTGTTTTTTCTATATTTTTTAGCTAAGGACAAGAAGACCTTGCAAACTCATTTTGGCGTAAGTACCTATTTGACTTGCTTTTTTATCGGAATCACAACATTATTATTTCATAACGATTCGCAGCAAAAATCACATTATACTCATTGCAAAAAAGCTTTTGCAAAACCACAATTGATAACCATGACGGTGCGTGAAAAGTTAAAAAGTAATGACTACAACCAACGTTATATTGCCATAATAAAAAGGATAGAAAGCAACTATTATTCTGGTAGAATTATACTCAATATTCAAAAAGACGGCACGGCAAACGAGTTGCAAATTGGAAATATAATTCAAATACAAACTACTCTGCACCCGCACAGTTTTCCTAAAAACCCCAATCAATTTGATTATGGTAGATACCTGATTGATAAGCAGATTTATGCACGAATTTACAGCGAAAAATCAGCCATAAAAATTAGTAAAACACTCCAAAAAGACATTTGGTATTATACCTCACAATTACATTCCAGGATCATTCATAATCTCGAAAAAAATCACTTTAGCATTCCGGAAATGAATGTAGCTTTGGCACTTATTTTAGGTCAACGCCAAGAAATTGCCTCCGATATTATTCAGGATTATCAGTTTTCCGGAGCTACACATATTCTGTCTGTATCGGGTTTGCATGTGGGTTTTATAATGCTTTTTATCACTTTTCTTTTAAAACCAATTCCAAATAATCGAAAGGGATCTTTATTAAAATTAATTGCGATTATAGGCTCGCTAATCGTTTTTGCGGTTGTCTCAGGTCTTTCTCCATCTGTATTACGCTCGGTTGTTATGTTCTCCTTTCTGGCCATTGGAAATCACTTGCGCAGAAACGGAAACATTTACCATACTTTACTGGTGTCTCTGTTTTTGATTTTACTTTTTGAGCCTTATTTTTTATTTGATGTAGGTTTTCAATTGAGCTATTTAGCCTTGTTTTTTATTCTTTGGCTCCAACCTTTATTAAAACAATTTTGGAAGCCCAAAAACAAAATATCAGACTATATCTGGAATGTATTAACCGTTTCTATCGCCGCACAAATTGGTACTTTGCCGCTCTGTTTGTATTATTTTCATCAATTTCCAGGATTATTTTTTATCACAAATATTGTGATTTTACCTTTTCTCTCGTTTATAATGCTGGTTGGAATTGTGGTGGTTCTTCTGGCCGTCATTAACGCAAATCCGCTATTTTTGATTAGAATTTTCGAAAAAAGCATTTATTGTTTAAATCAAATTATTCATTTTATTGCTTCATTTGATTTTTTTGTCATCCGCAATATTCATTTTAATTTACCTTATTTAATTATCTTTTACATCTTAATATTTGCTAGTATTATTTGGCTTAAACAACCCACTTACACCAAATTATCGATGGTTTTATTTACTGTAATTGCATTGCAGATTGCTTTTATTCATACCAAAAAGAAAATAGATCAAACAGAAGAGATAATTGTTTACAACATAAAAAACAAAACCTTAATTTCTAAAAGAAACGGGCATGAAATCACTCTCTTTGCAAGTGATTATTTGAGTAAAAAAGAATCTCAAGACAAAATTTTAAGCTCTTATTTAATTGAAAATTCAACTAAAGTAAAAGCAATTCATAAGATTAAAAATGCCTTGTTTTTTAAAAGTAGTAAGATTTTTATAATAGACAGTTCTGGCATTTATAAAAATAATATACAGCCTGATATCGTATTTTTGATACAATCCCCAAAAATAAATGTAGCGCGGATGTTACAAGATTTGCATCCAAAAATAATTATAGCCGACGCTTCTAATAGTTACGCTCTTCAAAAATACTGGAAGGCAACCTGCGCAAAAAAAAACATCCCTTTTCATGCAACTACAGAAAAGGGATATTATAAAATTGAGTAGAACTTTCGTTTATTCGGGACGTAAAATAGCATTTGCTTCTATTATCCATGCTCGCACTCCACCTGAATTATACGGAACCTTGCCTAAAGCATTAAAAGTGGTTTTCATCTTTTTAATAGATGCAAGGGCTAGACATACTTGAGGCAATTCCTCTGTGCCAAAAGCATTTCTTATCTTAACGTTTTGTTCTCTCTCTGCATCAGAAATTGTAGTATTGGACAAATCAAGCTTTAATAAAATAACATTATCACGCGACCAAACAGCAAAATCTGGTGTTTTAAAAATATCATCTTCAAATTTTTGCGAGACACCGGCTGCAGTAAAATAAATGAGCAATGGTTTTTTTTGTTCATTACTTATTGCAATAGCATCGTTTAAGTTTGTTTTCCAAACCAAATTCTGCGACTTCATTACAAATGAACCGAAAAAAAACAGTAGAATGAGTAGTTTTTGAGTCATAAAAATAGGATTTGATTGTATTTATTTGGCCAAATTAACATAATATCCTCACTAAACAAATGAAATTAAGATTAAAATTTTAAAAAAAATACAATAAAAAGAAATTGATTAATAAAACAGCATAAAATTACTAAAATAAAAATAAAAGTTACTTTAAATAGCAAAACTATGATTATCCGATTATTTCAAAATAAAACCCTTTCTGCAACTTGTGCAAAAAGGGAGTCTACAAATTCAACTTAAAAACGTAATGTAATACTTATTCTGTATCGCTAGGATGCAAAATAGAATTTGATTCGGATATCCAATATTTGGCGCCACCCGGTTTATAACCAATTTTTCCTAGAGCGGTAAAAGTGGTTTTGTTTTTTCGTACTGAAGCTCTCGCATAACAAACCTCGGGTAATTCATCTACTCCAAAGGCATTTTTTAATCTCAAATTTTGCTCTTTCGTTGTTTCGTCTGCATTAATATCTGATAAGTCAAGCTTTACAAGCACTACATTATCACGTGACCAGACAGCAAAGTCTGCGGTTTTAAATACTTCATTTTGTAAATCACTTGGAGCACTTGCAGCTGTAAATAAAATCAACATAGGTTTACCTTCTTCATTACTAATTGCCATTGCATCATCCATATTTGTTCTCCAAACTGGGCTTTGGGCATGCAGGCAGCAGGAGCCTAAAAAAAATAGTAGTATAAGTAATTTTTTAGTCATAACGATTTGGTTTTGGTTAGAATAGTTACAACGAAATTAACATTATATTTTAATTTTCCAAATTTATTTAGTATTAAAAATAAATTATGTGTTTTTTTAAAGCTAAAAAAATATCAAAACAATAATTAAAGCACGATTAAACAACACTAATTATTCGAGTTTTCTTACGTAATGGGCAAAAAAAATCTCCTTATACTTTCATATAAGGAGATTTTTAAATTATGTTTTTTTTCTAAGATTTTTTTGGATGCACAATTTGCTCTGCAACGGTTAACCATGCTGCCGCCCCTCCTGACACATAACCTGTTTGCCCAAGACCTTTAAAATTTACTTTCCCTTCTTTGCTTTCAGCACTAGTAAAATATATAGTAGGAAAACCCTGAATGCCAAAAGCTTGCTGCAATTCTGCATTTTGATTTTTAATTTCTGGTGTTTGGGCAGTTCTTCTTGGATAATCTAATTCTACCAAAATAACATTCTCACTTGCCCATTTAGAGAACTCTGGAGTCTTCAAAACTTCATTTTGCAAACGGATGCACCATCCACACCAATCACTTCCCGTAAAAAACAATAGTAAAGGTTTTTTTTCTTTATTACTTATTGCAACTGCTTCTTTTACATCTGTATGCCATTTTAACTCTTGCGCCTGCGCTACAAATGCTCCGACAAAAAACAATGTTATTAAAAATATTTTTTTCATAATCGTTTTAATTTTTTACAAATCTAAACAAAATTTGAATTGTAAAATGTCGTCTATTTTACTTCTTGCATTAATTTTCTAATAATTGGTGAAATTGCAATTAAAATTACTCCGGCAACAACAGAATAAATGGCCAGTTGATAATATCCTTCTGTGTAAGATTGCAGTTTAGAGACCAAAGTATCACCTGTATTTGATCTGGATATTTCGGCGCCTAGTTTTCCTGCGAACAATTGTCCGAACGCACTTGCCAAAAACCACAATCCCATCATCATACCAAATAACCTTTTTGGAGACAGCTTCGTGATAATTGACATTCCGATTGGACCTAAACAAAGCTCCCCAATAGTGGTTATCAAATACGCAAAAGTAAATACGTTTAAAGAAGCGATACCTTCAGAATTTGCAAAGAACTTCGTGAGGTAAAAAATATAAAAAGAAGCTCCCAAAAACAAAAATCCAATTCCGAATTTAATCAAGGTATTAGGCTCAATTCTTTTCTTTCCGAGCCAAATCCACAAGAGACCAATAAGCGGACTTAAAACCACTACAAAAAACGTATTCGAACTATTATTTACCACATTAGGATCAATGGTAAAAAACAACAGATCATCGCTCAAATTATCCTTCGCAAAAAGCGATAACGAACCGCCGCTTTGCTCATAGATTGCATTAAACAATAAATAAAAGAATACAAACAAAAAGGCTGCAAATAGCTTTTTCTGCAATTTTACATCTCCTAACTTAATCAGCTCATACGTAAAATAAAGAACCGCTACGATACCGATTGTGTACATGAAATAATCGGTGTAATCAGTATTTTTTACCATTATAAAAATAAAAGGCAAACTTAAAATAGATACCGTATACACGGCTATTTCGCGAATTCTTCTTTTACTAGGCTCTAAATTCAATAAAGGAGAATCTCCGATTGGGCCTAAGTATTTTTTTGTAAATAAAAATGTAACTAAACCTAAAAACATTACAATTGCCGCAGACAAAAAGCACAATTGCCAAGAATAAAATTTACCCAAATAAATACATAGCGCACCTCCTAAAAGGCCTCCCACATTGATACCCGCATAAAACATTCCATAACCTGCGTCTCGTCTGTTGTCCTCTTCGTGATACAATTCTCCCACCATTGAAGAAACATTTGGTTTGAAGAAACCTGTTCCAATAATAGAAAATGCAATACCATAATAAAACATAGTCTGCGGAGAAAAAGCAATCAAAAGATTCCCAAGAATCATAACGATTCCGCCAAAGAATAGTGATTTTTTAAATCCTAATACTTTATCAGCAAAAATACCTCCGATAAAGGTGAAAGCATATACAAAAGCCTGAATGGCTCCATATTGTAAATTAGCATGTTCATCTTTCAACAAAAGCTGATCTACCATAAAAAATGTAAGAACTCCACGCATTCCGTAAAAACAGAAACGTTCCCACATTTCAACAAAAAACAAATGCCACAATTGTTTTGGATAATTTCCCTTAAAATTCTGAATTTGTTCTAAAGTTATGTTGTTCTCCATATTATCTAACGCCATGCATCATTTTTTTCAAGAAAGGAGTCAAAGCAAATAAAACTATTGCTGCAAGACCTGTCAGAACAACAAAAACCATAAAAAATTCGTATAAATTGTGGATTGTAAAACCTGCGAATTCTGGATATGAAACTGTAATAACATTTTTTTCTTTAAGAATATCTAATTCTTTTACAGTAAACGTGGTGTCTTTTGCAGTAAAATTATTTACAAATTTCACATTCGTCTTTTTAGCTACTTCTTTCTGACTTTTTATTTCAGCGATAGTTTCAATTTTTTTCTCTACATCCAAATTAAATTCTTTCGCTTTTTCCTTGTCAATTCTTGCTATCTGTAATTGCGCTAAAGCAAATAATTCGGCTCCATTTGCCACAGACTTGTTTTCTAATATCGATTCTAAATCTATATTTACTTTTTCAGCCGCTTTATATTTATCTCCAGTTGGAGGCAAAATAGAACCTAAAGTTCCACCCAAGGCATAACCTGAAGCATTAGACAAAAAGAAAACACCAAATAACAAAGAAGCAAAACGTTTTGGAGATAATTTACCTACCAACGACAACCCAATTGGCGACAAACACAACTCAGCGCAAGTATTTAAAAAGTATAATAAAATAAGCCATTTTACTAATAACAACCCTGAAGTTCCTATATAAGAAACCTGAGTAGCAATCATAAAGAAACTTACTGTAATAACTACTAAACCTATCGCTAATTTTACTGGTGATATCGGTTCTTTACTTTTTGCTCTTAAATAATCCCATAAAATACTAAAAGGAACCGCAAGAACAACTACAAATAAACCGTTGAAGATTTGAACCATTGACGGAGGCATTTGCCAGCCAAAGAAATTTCTATCGGTTTGGTTGTTGGCAATAAAAGTCAATGATGAACCCGCCTGCTCAAAAGCTGCCCAAAAGAAAATAATAAAAAACGAGACAATATAAATTACGATAATTCTATCTCTTTCGATTTTTGTTAAAGAAGAATCAGAAATGATCAATCCTGCCAACGCTAATCCGCTTGAGTAAATTAAAGTATAAATTAAATTTTGACCAACTACGTAGTGAAAAAACAAACCTAAAATAAAAAATGCAACTCCAGCCCCAATTAAAGCTCTATTAGAAAAATTGGCTTTCTGTGCCTCTCCTTCTTCAAAATCTTCAGCCACATTTTTAGAAGGCAATCCTCCTAATTCTCTTCCATCTGGCGAGACAACATATTTGTTTTTTAATACATAAAAAAGTAATGTCCCTAAGAGCATTGCAACAGAAGCAGCCAAGAATCCCCATTTAAATGCATGAATATCTCTAATACCACCTGTATCAACAACATCACCTAATAAAGGACAAATAGACTGTCCTAAAAAAGCACCAATATTAATCCCCATATAGAAAATAGTAAAAGCGGTATCCAGTTTTGTCTTTTCCTGTTTTGGATACAAACTACCCACCATACTCGAAATGTTTGGCTTAAAGAATCCATTACCAAATACTATCGTTCCAAGTCCACAATACATGATAATCTTCGCTAAGCTTAAATTTGAATCAAAAATACTACCGCTGGTAAACAACAATAATTGCCCGATCGCCATCAATAAACCGCCTAATAAGATACAATTTCTGTTTCCTAAAAAACGATCGGCTACAAAACCACCCAACATTGGCGTTAAATAACAAAGACCAAGAAAACCTCCGTAAATCAGCGAAGCTTCTTCTTCTTTCATTAATAATGAATTCACAAGAAATAACGTCAATAAAGCTCGCATTCCATAAAAGTTGAATCGCTCCCACATCTCCGTTCCAAACAATACCCAAAGTCCTTTTGGATGCGCCGTTTTTACTTGAGTTTCTTCCATATTATCATTATTTATTTAAGGTTAATTTAAAGTTTTATTATAGATTTTCTTTGATAAAGTTAGTCATTTTATTATAAAGCTGAATTCTCGTTGCTCCTCCATAAATTCCATGGTTTTTGTCAGGATATATCTGAGAGTCAAATTGTTTATTCGCTTGAATCAAAGCTTCCATCATTTGCATCGAATTTTGTACATGAACATTATCATCACCAGATCCGTGAATCAATAAAAACTTTCCTTTCAATTTAGAAACATGATTTATTGGAGAATTCTGATCGTAACCGCTTGCATTTTCCTGTGGTGTCTGCATGTATCTTTCTGTGTAAACACTATCATAAAAACGCCAGTTGGTTACCGGAGCTACGGCAATCGCCATTTTGAAAACATCGTTTCCTTGAAAAATACAATTCGAAGCCATAAAACCTCCATAACTCCAGCCGAAGATACCAATTCTAGAAGCATCAACATACGGATAAGCACCAATTACTTTTGCAGCATCAATTTGATCTTCTACTTCGTATTTCCCTAATTCTTTTTGAGTAACTTTTTTAAAATCGGCTCCCTTAAAACCCGTACCTCTACCATCTACACAAGCAACAATGTACCCTTGTTGTGTAAGTGATAAAAACCAGTAATCATCAGTATTATTCCAGTCATTATTAACTTGTTGAGACCCAGGGCCAGAATACTGGTACATGAAAACAGGATATTTTTTAGAAGGATCAAAATCTTTTGGTTTCAAAATCCATGCATTTAATTCGTTTCCTTTAGCCGTTTTTAAAACAAAAAAATCTTTAGATGGTAAGTTGTAATCTTTGAGTTGCGCTTTAAGTGCTACGTTGTTTTCGATTACCTGTATCTCTTTTCCGGTCTTTGCTTCGTTTAAAGTATAAGTTGTTGGTTGCGAAGCACTAGAAAAAGTATTAATAAAGAATTGGAAATTAGGGCTAAAAGTCGCCACATTTGTTCCGGTGTTTTTAGACAAACGCACTTTGTTTTTTCCGTCTAAAGCAATGCTGTATATGTCTCTGTTGATAGAACCATTTTCTGTAGATTGAAAGAAAATAGTTTTGTTTTTTTCGTCAAAACCATAATAGGAAGTTACTTCCCAATTGCCTTTTGTCACCTGGTTTTTAAGCTTCCCTGTTTTATCATACACATAAATATGATTGAAACCGTCTTTTTCACTTGTCCAAATAAAACTGTTGTCTTTTAAGAATGTCAAGTTGTCCGTAACGTCAACGTATGCCTTATCTTTTTCATTCAAAACCACTTTTGCAGTAGCAGCATTTCCGTCAATAAACAATAAATCAAGATTGTCTTGGTGGCGATTTAAAACCTGAGCCGACAAAATATTTGCGTCATTTGTCCACTGTAATCTTGCAATATAAAAATCGTTATAATTTCCTAAATCTACTTTTTTAGCAGCATTCGAAACCACATCATAAAGATGTAAAGACACTACTGAGTTTTTCTCGCCTGCTTTAGGATATTTGAAAGTTTCTACCGTTGGATACAAATCTTTATGAAACATTGACATCGAAAACTCAGGAACTTCACTTTCGTCAAAACGAATGTAAGCCAGTTTTTTACTGTCCTTACTCCAATCAAAAGCTCTTACAAAAGCAAACTCTTCTTCGTAAACCCAGTCGGTTATCCCGTTGATGATCGCATTTTTCTTTCCGTCTGTGGTAACAGCTGTCGATTTTTGCGAAGCCAGATCATACACATACAAGTTGTTTTCTTTAGCGTAAGCAATTTTTGTTCCGTCAGGCGAAAAAGTAGGCTCCTGAACCTGAAAATCAAAAAGCTTGGTTATTTTTTTTGACGCAATATCGTATAAAAAATAATCTGCGGTAAAAGAGTGACGGAAAATTTTATTTGAATTGCAAGCAATTAAAATCTTTTTTTCCGCTGCATCAAAAGCATAACTATCAATTCCGTTTTCTAGCTCTTTATAATTTTTACTGTCTACTAAATTGGTTACTTTTTTTAGTGTTGCAAAATCATACAAATCAATTTGCATGCTTCTGCTGGCCTGATCTACATTTAAAACAGTATACTGATTGGTGTTTTTTAACGATTGTAATTCGTCCATTCCTTTTGCACGAAATGCACCGCTATATATTTTTTCAACAGTAATTTTTTGTTGTCCAAAAACGGTAGCAACTAAAAATAAAAGTATTACAGTAATTTTACTTGTATTCATTTATGATTATTTTAAATATAAAAAAGAGTCCAATTTTACTAAAAAAATTAAACATAATACACATTTCAAGTGTTAAATGTTAAAAAAAATAACGATTGCGTACCTTTCAAAATTTAATATAATTACAAACAAAACCCTTAAATTGGTATCTTTGCGGCATCAATTCTATTTAAAATACTGAGAATGAACAACGCTGTTGCCGGATTTTCTAAATTATCCAAAAAAGAAAAAATAAGCTGGATTGCCAATGAGTACTTTTCAAACCCCGAAGAAGCACTGGCTATTATAAGAAATTACTGGAATTCAGACGAAAAACTCCAACAATTACACGATGAATTCATAGAAAACACAATCACCAATTTATACATTCCGCTCGGCGTGGCTCCTAACTTTTTGATCAACGGAAAGTACAAAACCATTCCGATGGCCATCGAGGAAAGTTCGGTTGTGGCTGCCGCTTCAAAATCGGCCAAATATTGGGCAACACGTGGCGGATTTAAAGCGACTGTAATCAACACTGAGAAAATCGGACAAGTACATTTTACATACAACGGTGATTCTCAAAAATTAGCAGATTTTTTCACTAACATTAAACCCAAATTTTTCTCAGACACGCAAAGTATTACCAAAAATATGCAACAACGAGGAGGAGGAATTCTGAATATCGAGCTTCGTGACAAACGAAATTTGCTCGAAAATTACTTTCAACTTCATGCTACTTTCGAAACAAAAGATAGTATGGGCGCCAACTTTATTAATTCTTGCTTAGAGCAATTTGCCACTACTTTAAAAACAGAGGCACAAAATGCAGGTTTAGATCTTGAGGTCGTTATGAGCATTTTGTCCAATTATGTCCCTAATTGCATCGTTAAAGCCGAAGTTTCGTGCAATGTCGAGGATTTAACCGAAAAACACATTCCAAATCCACACGATTTTGCAGCGCGTTTTGTTCAAGCCGTACAGATTGCAGAAGTCGAGCCTTTTAGAGCCGTAACACATAACAAAGGTATTATGAATGGCGTTGACGCCGTAATTTTGGCTACCGGAAACGATTTTAGAGCTGTCGAAGCCGGCGTGCATGCGTATGCTGCCCGAAACGGTCAATATTCAAGTTTGTCGCACGCCAAAATTGAGAACGGAATTTTTACTTTCTCGCTCGAAATTCCGCTGGCATTGGGCACAGTTGGAGGCCTGACTTCATTGCATCCGTTGGTTAAATTATGTTTAGAAATTCTCGAAAAACCCTCTGCCGAAGAGTTAATGCAAATTGTTGCAGTTGCCGGTCTGGCGCAAAATTTTGCGGCTCTCCGCTCCCTAACGACCACCGGAATTCAGGAAGGCCACATGAAAATGCATCTCAATAACATCATCAACCAATTTGAAGCTACGGATGAAGAAAGAAATTTAATCAAAATACATTTCAAAAAAAATGTAGTTTCTCACAGCGCCGTAGTCGAATTTATTCAAAATTTACGAAAATAATTAGCCGAAGCTATTCCCGCTGTCCGTTATATCTTTTGTGGCTAACCCCGCCACAAAAGGATATCACTTCCATCGGGGCTAAAAAATAAAGCATGAAAAGAACATTTTACAGTAACGGAAAACTCTTAATTACAGGTGAATATCTAGTTTTAGATGGCGCCAGAGCTTTTGCCTTACCCACAAAATTTGGTCAGAATCTTGTGGTCGAAAATGGCTCAGACAAACAAATACAATGGAAAAGTCACGATAGTGACGGAAAAATATGGTTTGAGGACACTATTTCATTCTCAGAAATAATTCATCATTCAAAATCAGAGGTTGAAACCGTAAAAACAACTTTAATCAACATCTTGCACGAAGCCTATCTTCTCCATCCTGATTTTATAAAAAATGCCGAAGGTTACCACATTACAACAGCACTTACTTTTCCAAAAAACTGGGGATTAGGCACTTCTTCTACTTTACTTAATAACATAGCACAATGGTTAGCAATCGATGCTTATACACTGCTTAAAAACAGTTTTGGAGGCAGTGGCTATGATATTGCCTGCGCCCAAAACAACACACCGATCGTTTATTATTTAGAAAACAATCTACCTGTAGTTGAAAAGGTCAATTTTGACCCCAAATTTACTAAAAACATATATTTTGTTTACCTCAATAAAAAACAAAGCAGCAAAGCCGCAATACATTCTTATCATACTCAAAAAAATAATAATTTAAAAGAAAAAATAACTGTTAACAATCAAATCACAGATGCTTTTTTAAGTACAGAATCTTTAACGGAATTTAGAATTGCAGTTGAGAATCACGAAATTCATTTAAGTACTATTCTACAAACAAAAACCATAAAAGAAAGCGAGTTCCCTGATTTTCCCGGAGCAATAAAAAGTCTGGGAGCTTGGGGTGGTGATTTTGTAATGGTTCTTTCTGATGAAAATCCAACTACGTACTTTATTTCAAAAGGGTACGAAACGATTATTTCGTACAACGAAATGATTTTAAAAAAATAAATTTAAGCAACATCAAGTACTGTTAAAAATTTACCCTTTTACCTTTTATAGGTTTAGGATCAAGATGACGAATTTTTTGAGTTTCCTGACCGTTAGATTCAATAAGGGTATTGTGCAAACGTTCTGCCATTTTTTCTATACTATTGGTTATAGAATCATATACCAGTTCCATTCTTCGGTGTTTCTCTTCTTTTACTGCTTTTAAAACATCCTCAACAAAAAACTTGTCGTATTTCTCGGCTACAGAATCGCGAGTGTTAGTTAGTCGGATAACATAATCATTACTTAGTATCGTAACTTTAAAATGTTGTTCTTCGTTACTTAAATAATATTTACCTCCCAATTCATCAACATTGATGTCAGTGCTACTAACTTTTAAAAGTTCCGTAATTATTCCAAAAATATGGTTCTCAATTTTGGAATATACTTTAGGTTTTCTTTTAAATAAATTAAACATAAAGTATATTAACTATTTGATTGTTAAAGTAATTTTTTACCATTCCCCAGTAATTTTTATATAATAATTTACACCAATCTTATCTGTTAAAATAAAAAGACTGGCAAATTAAATGCAATATTTTGGATATCACAAATTTTTTAAATTATATTTCTATTATTCCTATATAATTAGAGAAAAGATATTGATATTTACTACAAAAAGAATTAAAAATATGATTTATTATAAACAAACAAAACCCGAAATGTTTTCAAAACATTTCGGGTTAAGCTATTGAAATTAAATTATATAACTAGTAATTAAATTGCAGTCTGTTATCTTCAATTTTTGCATTGTTTTTCAAAGCTGGCAACACTCTACTTGCATCAGAAGCACTTTGCGCTTTTAATTTATCAACGTATGGAGCATGATTAGCAATTGCTGGAGCCTTAACAGTACTAATGTTTTTTACAACATAAACACCTGTATTTCCTTCAATTGGGGCAGAAATCTTGTTAGCAGCCAAAGCAAACGCCGTTCCTACAACTTTAGGTTCTTGACCAACTCCACCCGGTAAAACAGCATTTTCTAATGTAACGTTTGTCGCTTGTTGAACAGTTACACCAGCACTTTTAGCGATAGCTTCAAGACTAGAACCTGTCATTTTAGCTTTTAAAAGTTCTGCTTTTTTCTTGTTCTTCAAAATAGACTCTACATACGGTCTGGCCACTGTTACAGAAACCAAACCAGATTTGTTTTCACCTTTATATTGAGCGATTACATTTCCAACATTAGCGATTTCAAAACGCTTTACATCACCTTTGCTGGTTTCTTTGTCAAATGCCCATCTTACAATAGCACGTTGGTTTCCTAATGGTCCAAATGCCTCATCCATTGCTTTTGCAGTTATCGGAGTAGCAACTTTTAAACCTAAAGCTTTTGCAGTAGCGTTAAAATCTTTATCAGCAGCATCCATTTCAAACTTAGTTGCCAATGCAAATAATTTATCAGAAGTTGCTTCTGAAGGCTCTATTTTTTGAGCAATTGTAGCCAAACGAATTCCGTCTTGCTTATCTGTAATTTTGATAATATGAAAACCAAAAGCAGTTTCAACTAAACCAACTTTTCCAATACCATTTGCAAAAACAAAATCATTGAAAGGCTTTACCATTTGATTTGGTCCAAAATATCCTAAGTCACCACCTTGTTGTGCAGATGAATCATCAGAACTTGTAAAAGCCAACATCATAAAACTATCCGGATTAGCTTGTACTTGAGCAAGGATTTCTTCAGCTTTAGCTTTCGCTTCTTCTTTTGTTCTTTTTTCTTTTGCATTTGGTGTTTGAGACCCCTCATAACCAATTAAAATATGGCTAGCTTTTGCATTAACACCCGCTTTAAATCCTAGAGATTTAGAAATACAGTAGTATTTTCCAAAAACATAAGGACCATAAATAGCTCCCGGAGCCAAGCTAAACAATTTATCAGCATCAACAGCTGGTAAAGCATTTTTTGCTACATAAGTTGAGTCATAAGGAACATCAGAATTTGTATTTACAAATTCTGCAATGTTTTTGGCATTTCTAAAGCCAGGAACCGTATCGTTTTTACCCGTTTTAGCATTGTAAACAACACTTCCGTTTAATAATGACGTGATTCTAGATTTAATTTCTACTTCATCTTCTTTTGAAGGTTTGTCTTCAATTAAAACATAATTGATCTCACGAGTAGCATCCGCTTTGAATTTCTTCTCGTTTTTCTTCATGTAATCTACAATTTCATCATCTGAAATTTTTACCTCACTATCTTTAATAGAAGAATACAATCCGGCAGCATAAGCAAAGTTTACTTTGTTAGCTTCCATTTCATATTTCAACTTTCCTTCACTAGCAGTCGTGTAAAGTCCAGATTTGATTAATGTAGTGTAGATTTGATATTTTGCGTTTAATGCAGCATCTTTTTCTTTTTCAGTGATAAACTGAGCTGCTTCAGGATTTGCTTTAAAGTAATCTTTGAATTTTGCAAGATCAAACAATCCAGCAGCGTTTAAGAACATTGGATTTTTTCCGATGTTTGGATCTGCCTTTAGTACTTCGACAAGGTGCTTTTCACCCACTCTTAATCCTAATTTATCAAATTGAGTTGATAATAAAGCGATAGAAACCTCTTGATCCCAAACTCTGTTTGCAGCTTCTGTCGAGGTAATTCCTTGACCACTTTTTTCAACATTACTAACTTTAACTCTAAAGTCTTCAAATGAAATATCTTTTCCATCGATGCTTCCCACATCTTTTGAACTTTGACTAAAAGTACCGCTATTAAATAAATCTTGTATTATAAATGCAAATAATGCAAGTGCAATAACTCCTATCAATAATGCGGAACGCTGTCTAATTTTTGCTAAAACTGCCATTTTTATTATCGTTAATTTTATATTCAGTTTGCGAAAATACAATTATCTAGTTAATAACAATACAACTAGCCATTTATTTTACGCAATTTTTTTTATTAATAAAAAAAATCAGTCTTTTAAAGACATTTTTACTAATTCTATTTTCTTATTTGAGCATTCTTCGATCACAAAATGGTAATTTCCAATGGTAATTTCTTCTCCTTTTTGTGGGATTTCTTTTGTAAAATCAACAATAAAACCTCCTAATGTTCCGTACGAATCGCTCTCCGGAATTCCTAATTTATAGGATTCATTTAAGTATTCAACGTCAAATCGTGCAGAAAAAAGATATTTTCCAGCTCCCAGTTCCTGCTCGATTAATTCTTCGTCCAAATCATGTTCGTCTTCAATTTCACCAAACAACTCTTCGACAATATCCTCGATTGTTATAATCCCTGAAGTACCACCGTATTCATCCAAAACAACAGCTACATTTTTACGCTTTTTGATCAGCAAATTCAAGGCATCTTTTATCAAAATAGTTTGCGGCACAAACTCTACCGCCATTAAAACTGATTTTATAGTTTTTGGCTTTTTAAACAAATCAAAAGAATGCACATAACCCACAATATCATCAAGTGAATTCTGACTGACAACGATTTTAGAATACCCGGTTTCTATAAACAAAGCTTTAAGATCTGCCACACTATCAAACAAATCTATGTCTACAATTTCGGTACGCGGCGTCATGATATCCCGCGCCTTTACTCCCGAAAACTCTAGTGCGTTCTGAAAAATCTGAATTTCAGAATCAATTTCTTCATTATCTTCTACCGACAGCATTTGTTCTGTTATGTAATTTCCAAGTTCAATTTTGCTAAAATAAAGTTGCACCTGATCTCCTTCGGTTTTAAAAAATTTTCTTAAAATAAAATCTGAAATCCAAATAAAAAAAGTAGAGATATAATAGAATAATCGATAAAAAAGATACGCTGGAATAGCAAAAAACTTAATTAATGAGTTGGCGTAAATTTGAAAAAAAACTTTCGGAAAAAATTCAGCCGTTATCAAAACTATAAAAGTCGAAAGCAGCGTTTGAAAAAACAAAGTCGTATAATCTGAAAACTGAAAACCTAATCCCACAATCCATTTGAGGATTAAATCTCCCATAAAAAAACCATAAACTACAAGTGCCACATTGTTCCCAATAAGCATTGCTGCGATAAATTTTGACGGTTTTTCTGTAAGCTTGGTAAGTATTTGAGACAAAAAGTTATCTTGTTTCTTTTCGATTTCAAGATAAATTTTATTCGAGGAAATAAAAGCTATTTCCATTCCTGAAAAAAAGGCCGATAGTATTAAACATAGTATTATAATACTAATTTCCATTTTTTATTGTTTTTTGTTATGATCGCTCATTTTTTTAAGAAATCTTCTCCTGAAGAAAAACATAAATATGGCCATTCCGGCAATAATAAAGCTTAACCACGGATTATTATTTGGATCGTTTACCTTTGTTATTCCGTCATAAATAAAAAAACCTGCAAATAACAAGTAAACGAACTGTGTGTATTTCATGTAACCCATACTCTCTTTTTTTTTATTCTTCGGCTTCTATTTCGCCGCTTATTCGTTGCGAATTAATCACTTTAAAATCTTTACTAAAATCTATCCCCTGACCGTTTGAAATTCCTTTTGCATCGGTAAGTTTGAACTTTCTTTCGGTGTAAAACCATTCGTTTTTCTGATCAAAATAAAGTTGCTCCGTTTCCAGCATCTGGCCCGCTTCTGTCCTGATTTTTACTTTCCCTTGCAGGTCAATAATTCCGGTATTTTTGTATGAAACAGCATAATTGGAAGTGATAAAAGTACGCTTTTGTTTTTTATCATAAAGTGTCACATCGATACCTTTTGGATATTCGGTAAACGGAAAGTCAAGACTGGAATAATCAAGCATTTTTTTTCCTTTTAGAATACCTGTAATTCTACCTGAATCGGTATATCTAATATTGGCGTCATCTGTTTCTCCAGCAGGCACAAACTCTGAAAAGTTGATTTTCTGAACTTCTTTAAAATTACTTTCACAACCAAAAAACAGTGTCACAGCAAAAACTGTGACAGCGGTTATACTTTTATGTCTCTTTGGTACATTCATTTGCCAAATGTAGTAAATTGTAATGAGCTTAAAAAAACATCCAACTACGTTTAGTTGAATTTACTTTTCACGAACCATTTATCATTAAATGAGAAGCTCAGACTAAAATTAAGATAATTTTCCTGAACCAAGTTTGAAGATACTGTTCCTTTTTTTCCAAATTCAATTCCAAAGTTGACATTCGAAAAAGTTCCTGAGACTGGAAATCCAGCACCCAAATTCATTCCTAAGTCATTTATTGATTCATTATTAATGACCAAACCACTTTTCTCATATTTTAAACCAGCTCTATAGGTGATTCTACTAAAATAATTTGAAAATGAAGTGTATTTAGGTATAAAATAACCTCCAATAGCATATTTTGCATACTTTTCGTAACGCACATTTTCGCTTGTATTGTAGTAATTCTGAAACTGCCCATCTCCCTGAAAAGACAAACTTGTACCCAACAACCATTTTCTAACCTCTCCAATACCTACACCCATTGTAATCCTGTTCGGTAACATTAGGTTATTCACACTTGGATCGTATGTTTTAGGGTCCGGATCGCCATCTACCTGAATGCTTCTAACACTAGTTGATTTTAACGTACTAGAGAAAGTATAGTTTAAACTTGTAAATAAGCTTAGTTTTTTATCTAATTTTCGCTGATACATAGTACCAATATTAAAATTGGCGCCTGATATTTCAGAATCGGTATTTTCTCTGGTTCCATTTTGAACTCCAGAAATAATTTGTATACTTGAGGTTTCAATTTTACCAAAATTATATTGTACATCAGCTCCAATATTCCAGTTTGGCATTATTTTATATCCAAGTCCAAAAAATACTTTACTCAAGCCTCCTTTTCCTTCAAATTGACTACTTGTTGCACCTTCTGTCCCTGTATTGTTGTCTATAATTCTGTATCCCACAGAAGATAATGGAATCAAACCAAATGCCGCTCCAAATTTTCCAATTGGCAAACCAACCGCCAAATAATCAAATGTAGATCTTTGCGCTTTTGCAGATGCTGCATTTGTTTTTAATGTTGAAGTTGCAAAAGTACCTCCAATAGTAAAAACGGTTTGTCTTAAATTGGCATAACTCGAAGGGTTTTCAATATTCATGTGAATACTATCTTGTTCTACAGAAACACCTCCCATAGATCTGTTTTCGAGAGTCCCTTTGAATCTTACATCGCCAATTCCGTAGAAAGAATAAGGTGATGAAGTACCTTGCTGAGCAAATGAAACGAACGAGATAAGCAAACACGCGCTTATTATAATTTTTTTAATCATTGTTGATTTTATATTGAAATGTTTGGTTCAAACTCTCCAGTAAGAAATTTGAATTGGCAAATATGGTATTTTTTAATCGTTTAGCCAAAAAATCTGCATCGCCACCCGTTAAAATTATTATAAAATTTGAAAAATTCGCCCGATATTCATCGATAAACCCGTCAATCTCATAGACGAAACCGTTTACAACTCCAGAATGTATCGCCTGCGCAGTGGTATTTCCTATATAAGATTGAGGCTCCTCTAAATCAAGCAAAGGCAGTCTGGCCGTGAAGTTATGCAATGATTCGTAACGCAATCTAAGGCCAGGAGCAATCGCTCCACCCAAATATTGATCATTTTCGTCGATGAAATCGTAGGTTATGCAAGTTCCCGCATCAATCACCAATCTGTTTTGGTTAGGATATTGTAATGTTGCTCCGGCAGCCAAAACCATACGATCGATCCCTAATGTTTTTGGTGTTGCATACTTATTTACAAAAGGAAAAACATCTTCATGACTTAAAAAATGAAGTTTTAACTGTTTTTCGAAAGCCAAAAAAGATTGCTTTTCGATAGTTCCGACCGATGCAACGACCAAATCGGAGCAATTTTGAAATTTTTTTAAAATTTTTTTAATTTTTTTTTCGAGTTCTTTTTTCTCAAAAACAAAACTTTCCAAAACAGTACTTCCCTCAAAGACAGCAGCTTTAATTCTAGTATTACCAACATCAACTGTTAAAACCATATTTCGATATTTACAAATGCGAAGGTACGAATTGATTTTTTTTAAAAAATGTTTTGGATAAACTAAAAATCATCCTATATTTGCACCCGCAAACACGTTCACACAAACATTACGAAAGTAATTACAAAGTAAACATTAAGCAAGGTACCTTAGCTCAGATGGTAGAGCAATGGACTGAAAATCCATGTGTCCCTGGTTCGATCCCTGGAGGTACCACAAAACCCGAATAGCAATATTCGGGTTTTTTGTTTTTATACATTTTGCCGTTATTCTGGATCAAGACGAAAACCTGTGGAGTGATAAAAATTATGCATAAATAGTAGTGAGTCTAAAAAGGAAGTATTCCACATTCCTCACACCTCTGAATTTTGATCTGAATGCTTTTATTTTAGCATTGAATGATTCTGCAGAGGCATTAGTACTTCTGTTGTCAAAATAGTTCAATATCGTTTGATAATGATTCCTAATGGTACGAGAGATTGTACCGAAAGACTTAAACGGATCAACACGAAAACCTGTGGAGTTATAAAAATTATGCATAAATAGTAGTGAGTCTAAAAAGGAAGTATTCCACATTCCTCACACCTCTGAATTTTGATCTGAATGCTTTTATTTTAGCATTGAAT
>NZ_JAGFBV010000023.1 GCF_017948595.1 Flavobacterium geliluteum
CGTAACTTAATCGTACTGCTGATGATTTAAACTCAGCACTGTAAACTCGTTTTTTCATAATTCTAAGATATTTATTTTTATTTAAACAGTCTTAAAATTTATGTCCCAGTAAATGTAGCAACTCCAAGTTCCGAAATACCGCTTTCGAGATTCTTTTGTGAATTCCCAAGGAGCATGTCCAGTGCTACCTTTGCCTGTGCTGTTGATTTTACAAGCTTTTGATCTTTATTGAAGTTTTTATTCTTTTTCATATTAAAAATTTATAATTAGTATAGTTGGGAGTGTGCAGGTATTCTATTGTGTTACCGGATTGCTATCGTTAAGGCAGTCCTCTTTTTTAATCTTTTCAAGTCCTCTTTCCCGCATAAGCTGGCCTGCATCCATCATTTTAACCAAATAGATATAGGCTGTTGTCAGATCTCCATCAGATTCTACAGTGTGGGTAGACAGTGAGAGATGTGTTATTTCGCATAGGAAAAATTCAAATTCCCCCAGCGATTTCTCAGCAAATGCTTTTTGGAACACGGCAAAAGGATCTGCATACTCTTTGGCGGTCAGTGAAGCCTGATGCAGGACTGATCTGCAATCAGATGCTTCTTTGATTTTCCACTTTCTGCTCTTGGATTGCAGGCAGTAACAGGCTTTAATAAAAGAGTGCATTGCAGTATAGAAAACAAAGACTTCTCCCGGATAATCTTTTTTATATACTTCTCCCTTATTGGCATAAGAAACCACATCTCCCAATGTATGTTTATAGGAATCCAGATGCGCATAGTCAAAAAAAGCATCGACCACCTCAAACGGATTTCCTATCTCATAGGCTGACCAGAAACTGGTTTCAAAAGACATTTTATTCTTTTTCATAATTTATATAGTTTCATTATTCATTTTCTCTATTAATTTTCCTGATCACTGGCCTGCTTTTTTAAATTATCCAGTCTTTCAAGTTCTTGATATCCCAAAGTGTACATCTCATTATAAAAGTCTTCACACTTGGTGTAGAGCAGATTGCTGTCATCGATACTGTCCCGATTGAGATCTTTATGCTTTATCATGTCTATATGGGCAGAAAGCAGTTCCCTGAGTTTTCTGTCCTGTTCTGAATCCGAAAAAGGCAGCTTAATTTCTGGGATGCATCCCAAAAGCCGGAACAGGTAAGGGATTGAATATATAGCAGGATGGTAGCTTAGAAAAAGGTCAAGCTGGGCAGTTGCCACCAGCTGGACAGCCTGCTGGATCAGTGCATTTTTTACAAGTGCCTCGTCTGGCTCGGTGCACTCTTGGGCTGTCATCAGAAATTGTTCAGCCCCGAGCATGCGGTTCTTCCAGTAGTTTCTTGTAAATTCAATATCCCTTTCTGCATCTGCATTTATGGGATAGACAGTATACTGGCTGTCACTGCAAGCCAAAATGCCATTGTCCATAACTTTATCAAGGAAATACTTTTGGTTATGGCTCTGACTGCGCAGGTTTTTCACCCTGTGGATTAAAATGGTAGCCGTATATTTGTTTCCAAACTTTTCCTTTATCAAAGACTGTAATGACGGCACGGCATTTTCCTTATATTCACTGCTGAGCACCAGCAGGTAAAAGTGATAGCCCGGCAACTGCTTATTAAATAGCTTCTTGTTTTTTTCCTCTTCATCAATATTGATCCTAGAATATCCAAAGCAGTAAACCGCACGTATTTTTAAAAAACCTGATATGGCTCTGCTTATCTCTGACAGCGCATGTCCTATGAAATAGTTTGAGTTCATTTTTTGAGTCAGGATTGACTGGCCTGAAAATGACTGTTTGTCAAACTGCTTCATTTTTGATTTGAATTCCTTTTTATAGCCCGAAAAAAGACGGCGGAACTCTTTTTCCAAAAGTTCAAACTTTAGCTTTGCCCTTTCCAAGACCGCTGGATTGATGTTGATATCAATTGTATTGTCACTATGGTAAGTATGGGCAGAACTGAGCTGGCCGATAATTTCCTTGTCTTCAGGAGTGCCGTAATCAAGTATTTCCCTCAGCGATGGAACAAACCTCACCACTGTCTTATAATCATGCAAGAGGCTTGGCCTGCCCATATCTTCGCCGATCTCACCTACAAGAAACCACAAATAACAGCCATAGAGATTCCAAATAGCAATACACATGAAGTACCCCGCTTCTTTATTGTTGTTAATTGTCATGTAGGCTGATGCTGTATGAAAATGAGATATAGTATCTTCCACCTGATCTTTAAAAGAAAATTTTGCCCATTGCATAAGTTCTTTTGCATCGCCATTTAAAGGATAAAACACCTTATTATCCGGCTGGTAATAAACAAGTTCAGCGACAGTACAATGGCGCATAAGATAAGGGAATCCCTCTTTAAATCCATTCGAAGCCCGGAACGCATTGATAAACTTGAAAATAAACTGAGGATGGCAGTCCGTTATTTTTTTCGATACTTTCTCTATTGCATCCCCGCTGTATCCGCAGTTCTTTTTCAGGATAAAGGTTACTATAATCGGCTGACTGCCCTGCCCATTATTGGAGATGTAGATCGTTCCTGCGTGTACAAAAGTCAGCAGGTCGGTAATTGCTCCTTTCAATTGCTCCCGCATTGGCTGGTTCTCTGGAATTTTTAACTGATAATTCATAATTTAATAATTTGAAGTTGTACATAAAATGAAAAAATTGTATTTTTGCTTAACACACAGGCAAGTAAGCAATTACCCGTTTAGTACCGTATCAATTTGTCCCGTACCGTACAAGACTGATTTCTATATTGCACACAGGACTGCCTTTTTTATTCTTAATTATTATCTTTGAGCTATGAGTACAGTAACAAAACCAAATCACATAGGGCGCAAAATCAGCCGTATCCGTGAACTAAAAGACATGAAGCAGGAAGCACTGGCGCAGGCCTTGGGAACAAACCAGCAGGCGATTTCAATTATGGAAAACAGCGAGACGATAGAAGAAGAAAAATTAATCGAAGTAGCGAAAGCTTTGGGTGTAAGTGTGGAAGCAATCAAGAACTTTTCAGAAGAAGGTGTGTTTAATTATTTCAATAATTTTTACGATAATAGTCAGGGTGCAAATTTTGGAAGCAACAATACATGCAATTTTAATCCATTAGACAAGCTAATGGAATCCGTAGAAAAGAATGAAAAACTTTACGAGAGATTATTGAAAGCAGAACAAGATAAAATCGAATATTTAGAAAAACTACTAAAAGCGAAATAAGCTTTTATAAAATGATATATATTAATTCATTAAGAGACTTTCGAGTCTCTTTTTTGTTTCCAGACATTTATATATTTTAATAAAAGCGTTGTCCTAAAAATAGTGTGTACAATTTATAATTATTATTTTGATTTCTTAAAAATATTACTACCTTCAATATTATTCACCTTAAAATTAGTGACATATGACAGAAGAAGAAGATTTTATTAGAGTTGCAACAAATGTATTTAGTGGAGTTAAAGTAGTAGATTTTTTGAATGATAAAAGTGTAGTAAAAAAAGTAGAAGAAGCAGAAGGACGCTTAAATGAATTCGAGAAACAAACCAATAATGTTATACAGATATTAGATGATCGTATTATGTTTGGACTAATTGATAAAGATGAAAGAGATCGACTTGTTAATGAAATAGTGAGAATAAAAAACGAATATTTGAACAATTAAATAATAAGGAAAGTTGCTATTCAGCAACTTTCCTTATTTTATTAGAAATTAATATTTAAGTTCTGTATATGACTTTTTTTAATAATCTTAGATATATTAAGTTTCTTCTTTTGGCACTTATGCTGGCTAATGCTGTACTATGGGTTTTATTTATTGACAACTACTATCATACTTTAAAATTACAAAAAAAGCTTGATCAGATAAATAAAGAGCTTTATTTGAAAGAGATAATCCAGAAAAAACAGTTGAAAGAATATGAAAAGAAGGCAAAACAGCGTCAGAAAAAGCTTGAACGGATGAGATCTGAAATTAAAAATAGTATATAAAAAATTGATCAAGCAGATCAGTATTTGATTATTTTTGTATTGTAACATTTTAATTTTTCTAATGAAAAAATCACTTCTGACCTTTCTGGTTTTAGCTTGTAGCTCTATTTATAGTCAAACAAAAAAAGACACTACTGATCTTCTAAACTTCGAGTATCGGAATTATGATATAACTCCCTGCCAGACCTGTCCGCTTAAGCCAGGGGATAAAGTGCCTTACACACATCCTTATGCAAAATATATAAATGATGAAAGTCTATGGGAGTGGATAGAGATTGACCTTGGTGTAGGGAAACCGCAGAAAGTATATGATCTAAAACCTCAGTATAAAGATACCCTGCGATGTTATGACGGTACGATAATTGAAGTCCCGTTTTGGATTAAAAACAACACTAAGAAAAATAGAAAAACCACTCCATTGAATGAGTGGTTTTTTATTTTATTAAAAATTGCATATGCAAAATGAAGTAAATCTACAACATTGGTTTTGTGGGTATATCTACATTACTACTTTTTTGCTATCAATTTCCTATAGCAAAACCAGACTAATCCTAAAAAAGCTATCACCACTGAGACTATCTTAGAGATAACAAAATAGTCAAGAACATAGTATGTGTCGCCATAATTATAGACGAAGCGGTTTTCCTTCAGCAAAAAACCTGTGGTCAGTACAAGAGCAATAACCAAAGTTAACGAAATTATAATTCTATACTTTTTCATAAATTGACATCATCTAAAAAAAAAGCGTTAAAATAAGTAAAATTGCCCATATCTACATCTGCATAATTTATATTAGGTATTATTTCCGTCACCAATCTATCAGGGAACTTGTTAAAATTCATTTCACCTAGAATGTTACTTATAATTGCTAAATGAGATTGAAATTTTCCAGTTTCCGCTTGTAAGTCTCTTTCTGGCAGTGTTGTCCAACGATACGGCTCTAACTCTATAATGTTTTTTAAGGTATAAGCGTAGTAGTATGGTACCAATAAGCTTATATTAATGCATAATTGATATAACACATTTTCTTCAATAAAATCAATCTTATAGCTGAGACATCTATCCGAAGATTCTAAAGTTAAATTCTCAAAATCTTTTAAAATCTCGTTTTCCTTTAACTTGTCCAATATTTGTGAATCTAAGCGTTCTTTATGAATTACAGCAAATGAAGAATTTACTTTATCGATGAGATTTTTGAATTCAAAACTATCGACATATAAATCTCGATTGTTCATTGCACAAATACCTACAGGATAGAATGTATATGCTAAATTTTTTAAAATTATTTCAATCATAATATTACTCGTGTTTAAAGACGGTTGGAGTAACTGAATGGTTCTGTGAATTAAAATTTACTCTTGCCCCCGGTATACTCATTTGATATTCTCTTTTAAGTTCTGTTCTAAAATATTGTTCAATTTGCATTGGAGATGCTTCTGTTCCTGCAAATAGGTTAGCTGTTTTTGACATAACTCGATTAACAATATTTGCGGTCGCCTGTGATGCGACCTCGTTTGTTATATCGGTATTACCAACACTTAGATTTGCTGGAACAGTGAAAAGTATTGCTTGATTAAAAGTTAGAATAAAATCATAATTTATTTTTACTCCGTTTGGTCCTATTTTAACTAATGCTACATTAAAGTACATTCCCATTACTGCTGATTCTTGCCACCCCTTCTTTGTTTTAAATTTAAAGGACTTTGGGTCTGGATAGTCCTCAATTGATGCACTTTTAGTTGACTTGTTTGTCCCAAAAGAATCTGTTTCACTCTCAGCTCCATTTCCTTCTGATTTTTTTCCATCTCTATTTGCATCTGCACCGCCTCGACCATCTATATCATTTCCGTTATCATCTATTTGTTTTCCAGAATTATTCGAAAAAGTACCGTCATTGTTGTTTGTCCATTTTGTTCCACTTTCCGAATTCATCAGCTTATCCATGAACGATTGAGAAAGCATTCCATCAGGATCAAGGAAATACATTGGATTATCCATTGCGTAGCAATATGGCGACCATCTGCGACCTTTTTCCGCCAGAGGATCAATATTCATAAATCTTCCAATTGCTGGATCATAATTTCGAGCATCATAGTCATACAACCCAAGCCCCAACTCGTCTTGCAACTCCTTCCCATTGTACTTATACTTATAAGGGTTTGCGACTATTTTTACAAGTTTTACCTGTTAAATACAATATTTTTAAGAACATAATTATGCAGGATAAACTTAATGTTTTATTGCTCAAATCCAAAAATAAATCTTTAAAACTGCCATAAAAATCACTAAACTTTTACTGAAGCAGATTGTCCTGCGATTGAGTCTTTTAAGATGAGTTCTCAGTGTTAAATTTTTCCTATCAATATGATTGGTACCAAAACGTTTTACAGAATGTAATTCTCATTAATCAGATATCTGTAGTTTTTTAATCTGTCAGTAAATATCTTTTTAGCGTCGGATAGTTTTAAAGTATCCAGAACACGGCTTAGGGTTTTGTTGGTTCGTTTGCCAACATTAAAACTAACAACAGTTTTAGAATTCTTGTCCAATGCATAAACCAGCCAGATAAAATTTCGCTTATTGCTTATGTAAGTACACATTTCATCAACTTCATACGTTTTACCTTTGCTTATAATCGGCTGATTAATTTTTCTGGCAATTGACACAATTCTTTTCAACAATGTTGTCGTTGAAATTTTTAATAATCTTGCAGTGCTTCTTATCCCTAAACCTTCTTTGGTAAACAAAATTATATTTTGATTGATATTCCTTTTGTATGCATTATAGCCATAGCCCGATTGTTGTCGCTTTTGACAGACACGGCATTTATATCTTTGATTTCCGTTAGATTGAAATCCATTCTTTATGTATTTACCATTGCAAAAACTACATTTTATTTTCATGACCTAATTTGATACACTAAGGTACAATAAAAGCATTTTTAAGGCTTTTTAAAATATTAAAAACAGAAGAGACGACCTGCAGGTCGTCTCTTTTACTATTCAAAAATTACAAATTTATATTGTCTTTCAGGTAGTTAAATCGCTAATATGTAAAAACACCTAATCTGATACACTACCTGAAAACGCTACGTTCTGTCTTTATATTTAAGTTGCTACTCGTTTACAAACTAGCAATAGAGAAAGTGAACAAATGAGCGCTAGATGGGATAATAAGTTTTTAATTTAGTTGCATTACTATTCAAACTTAATAGTTTTAAAAGATTCAATTAAAATTTCTTGCTCTTCTTTATTTAAATTTTTACCTACAATTGATAATGCATTCTTGTTAATTTTACTAAAATAAATCCCTGTTTCACCTTGCTGATATTTTTTAGGAATTTTTATTTTTCCAACTTTTTTGTTGATAGTATCATAATAATAATACTCTTGTAAAAAAGTTCCTTGCGCTTGGTCAATTTCTGGAGTATCCGAAAAGTGAAGCCCATTAATATTCATTTTTAAAGAATCGTATTTTTGAATCTGTTCTTTACTAAATACTTTATTTGTTTCATTAAACTCTTGGGAATACTGTCCCAAATCAAAATATATTGAATCATTGTTTTTAGTTACAATTAAATTTACTTTCGAATCGATTCCTTTTACTTTAATTTTTTTCCAACTTGAAGGAAGAGACATAGAAAAACCATCGAAACTGAACTCTTGGAAATTATCCTTCTGATTACAGCTATAAAACAATAAAGATATAATCATATATTTTAACAATATTTGTCTTTTTTTCATTTTACCAAATTATATTATTAGTACTTACAAAATTATTTACTTGAGACTTGATACCACTTTTATAACTAGTGTTCACACTTGATTGGAGATAAGTACCATTACCTGTTGTTTGCGATATTTGACCAGCTCCTCCATTTATTATTTCTCCTCTTTCTTTTTGGTTTGTACTTAATGAACCATTTACACCAGGGTTCATTAAACCACCATTTTTATGAGATAAACCTAAAAGATGTCCAATTTCATGCGTTGCAACCTCATTAAAAGACTTATTTGCAATTGTACCTTTCTCTATTGCGCTTACCCTTCCGCCCTTATCAGCCAGTCCAACGGGGTCAATACCATCCTTCATCTTTGGGATATTATCAGCTAATATCATCACGTGGTCATTTTTCCCAACATCTGATAAAGATTTAACAACCTTATATGTTACTGATACGGTTAAATTATCTGAATTTGTAATATCAAGAGCTCGATTATCAGTTTGTGCATTTCCAGATAAGGATGATAACGCTACACTGCCTGAGGATTTATTGAACATTGTTTTAGATAAATCTACACTATCACTATTAACAATAGTTAAGGTCATAGTCATGTTAACATCTCTTTGTTTATAATGTTTATCTCCTTTTGTATTTGAAACTTTAGTTATGATATCATTAGGGTCGCGTGCTTCCATACCATCGGGGTCAATAAAATAAACAGGATTATTAAGAGCATATGTGTATGGACTGAACCTGCGAGATTTCTCTGCTAAAGGGTCAATGTTCATCCAGCGACCTAAAGCAGGGTCATAATTACGTGCCCCATAATCATACATGTTAAGCCCTAGCTCGTCTTGAAGCTCCTTTCCATTGTATTTATACTTTTGAGCATCATTATTTCCTAATGAAGTATTTGGTGGATTATACCCATTATGCTTCAACCCAAAAGGATAATAATTGTTTTCTTCGATAATTTCAAGAACATTTGTTACAGGGTTTTTAGCGTAACTCAAACGTATGTTACCCAAATGGTCTTTGTACTGAAACACATACGAAAGCACTCCCGCATTGTTTTTGACATAACCTTCTGCCGTTGGGAAAAACTGCAACACATTGTCTTTGTACTGAAAACCTCCCAAATAATCGGTGGTAGTTTCTACTGCTCCCTCAGTTACAATTTTCCTTAACTTTTGGCCTGCCGCATTGTAAATATAATCAATACTACCCGTTGTGCCAAAAGTAATTTTCTTAGGTAAATTGAGTTGATTATACTGTATCTGGGTGATGTTTTTGTTTTTATCAGTAATCATGTTGCCATTGGCATCATAGCTGTAATCATCACCACTTTTATTAGCATCATTATAACCACTAGTGTTATTAGCATTATCGTCTACTTTGTTTAACTGGTTAGAGTTAGCAGGATAATCATACGCCAAATTATCAATCTCAAAGGGTTGAATCTGTGGGTCGATATCGCCGTTTCTGCCCAACGATACAATATTTCCGTTTTTGTCGTACGAGAGACTTTCATTGTAGGCATTGGTTACCAATCCGTTTTTGGCGTACATCGCATTGGTCAATCTGTTGAGATTGTCATACTGGTAGCCATAACCACGTTCGGCATTATCCGAAGCGGTTTTCCAAAACGTTTCTGCAATGTTTCCGTTGTAAAGTGCCCTAACAGCAGGATTCATTGGGTTATCACTATAATTTAACTTAAAAGCAAACAAATCAACAGGATCGGTATCTTGCTGTAAATTATCCATTTTATTAATCTCTGTCAGCCAGCCTCTGATATTGTAACTAAAATTGACTTTCTGCATCGGATTTCCTGTGCTGTTTCCCACACTTTTGCCTTTCAGCTGGCCTAATTCATCATATTCATTAGCCGCCAAAAGCATGACCGTACCCCCATTAATCTGGTGCGTGTGTGTGAGCAAACGATCTTGCGCCGTATAGGTAAACTCTTCTCGTATACTGATCTCAGTGTCCCCCGAGCTGCGCTTGTGTTTGGTAAGGGTGTAAAGTGTTTTTCCCGAAAAATCGATTTTACTATTGGAAGAGGTGTACCCTCCTAAATGGTTTTGGGTATAGCTGCCTATGGGTCTCGCTTTGGCATCATAAAAAGTAGTAGTGGTTTCACCCAATATCGCCGCAGCGGTGGTTACCACGCGGGTCCAACTGCCTGTGGCAAGTGTTTTGGTATTGGCCAAAACAGTTTCTCCTTCGATACTCGTAGGCACTGCCGGAGCATTGGGATAAGCATAATTATCGTAATAATTAACCGTTAGGAGTTTGAAGACCTTAGGCTCTATATTGTTGCTGTAATTGACCGAAATCCCATCGATAGTACCTGAAGTTTCTTTGCTTTCGAACAATAACGTGGCTCCATTTTGAGCATCCTGCAATGACTTTCTTGCCGCTGAGGTACACGTTTGACCGCTCCAGCCTGTATAGACAGGCCTGCCAAAAGCATCGTATTTGGTAATGAGCCAACCCTGTGCTGTTTCGTCTTTAAAAGGTGAAAAAGCAGGTCCTGTGGCTACAGGTCGGTCTAGTTTGTCATAAACAATAAACTCCCATTGTTTGCCTGGTAATTTTTTCTCGACCAAACGGTTGCGATGATCGTATTTGTATTGGTAACAGAGTCCGTCTAAGACGTCAGAGTTAATAGCGCCTGATACTTTGGGCGGAAGCACGTAGGTTAAATTCCCGTAAAGATCATACACATAGTAAGTGTCGTGTTTATCACCCGCAGCGTAGGTTCTTTTGAGGATTACCTGTCCTTCTTTGTTTTTAAATTCTATGGTAGCACCTGCAGTCTCTATTGGAGTTGCAGTGGTATTCTCATCGTAGGTTACCGTTTTGTACAATTCGCCAGCTGTATAAGTACCGTCTTCTGCAAGGCTAATTTCGTACAAACCAGAACCCGCTTGCCAGCTCGCTGTGGCTCTGTATAATTTTACAACATCAGTAGCCGTATTGGTCTGATAGTCGAGTTTGATTTCGTGACCGGAATTCATAGCCCAAGAGCTACCAGGTGCTGCTTGTTTTAAGACCCTGTTTAAGGGTGAAGCTTCTAATTTCTTTTCAGAGAAAGGATTATCGGTATTCTGGTACTTGTTGTTATAAAATACTCTTGTGGCATCTATAGCAGATGTAGGGTCTATTTTTGGATAATAAGTACCGCCATTAGAAGCCGCGTACGGCAAATACTCCTTGAGCTGCCTGCCAAAACCATCATACTCTACAGGGGTAATAATATCCAAACCATTATTTCCCTGCCCAATAGCAATCGTTTGTATCGGACGGCCTAAACCATCAAAATACGTCACATTTTGACTGATTTCTTCTTTAGTTAAGGTATTAAAATTAGCCGCTTGCACCGCTTTTTTGGGCGCTGCAGTGTAAATGAAGTTATCATCGCTAAAGGTTTGGGCTACTACACCTGAACTCGTAAATCCTAATAAAATTAGTAGTAATATATATTTTTTCATGAAGGTACTTATTTGATTTTCGTTCCTATAATAAACAATTTATTGATCCGTATTGGTACATTTACCATTTGCATTGGCATAAGCTTGACCATCTAATTGTGCCTTATTATCAGCATCTGCTTGCGAAATAGTGGAAGAATATTTTCCTGCAGGAACGGTATAATTTACTTCGGATCCGTATTTTCCTTTCGGGCAATTATTTTTCCAAAAAGAACTTCCTGTTTGAAAATTTTTAAAAGTACAATAACCGTTGGTATTAGCGTAAGCTTGTCCGTTAGTATAAAACATAGTTAGGGCTCTTGCATCTGCATCAGCCTGAGAAACGGTTGAGGTAACGGCACCAGAGGCTAAACTAAATCCGACATTAGAACCTGTTCCACCAGAGGCGCAATTGTTTTTAGTAAAAGTACCGCCTATGGCATTGCTATAAAAAATACAATAGCCACTGGCATTGGCATTAACCTGACCTTGCGCATTAAAATAAGCAAGCGCCTGAGCATCGGCATCAGCCTGTGAAGTAGTCGAACTAAAAATACCTGCTGCCAGACTAAAACCAACATTAGATCCTGTTCCGCCAGAGGCGCAATTGTTTTTGGTAAAACCTCCGCTTCTGGCAACATTATAAAAAGTACAATAACCCGTTGCATTGGCATTGGCCTGACCTTGTGCATTAAAATAACTGAGAGCCTGAGCATCCGCATCGGCCTGTGAGATCGTAGAGGTAAAACTACCTGCCACAAGGTTAAAACCTACACTAGAACCCGATCCGCCTAAGGCGCAATTGTTCTTGGTAAACGTTCCACTTAATGCTCCACTGCTAAAAGTACAATATCCACTAGCATTAGCGTTGGCCTGACCATCAATATTAAATTTGTTTAAGGCTTGGGAGTCAGCATTAGCTTGAGAAATAGTTGAAATGACAACTCCTGCCGATTGGCTATACACAACGCTTGAACCAACTCCTGCTGAACCACAACTATTTTTTGTAAAAAAACCACTCAAAGCAACACTGCTAAAGCTACAACCGCCCTGAGCATTAGCATTGGCCAGACCATCGGCATTAAATTTATCAAGACCTTTTGAATCTGCATCTGATTGCGAAATAGTCGAAGTCACTGCACCTTCTGCCTGAGAAAAAGGTATACTTAAACCTGTACCTCCAGCTCCGCAATTGTTTCTTGTAAACGATCCACTTCTAGGAGCACTTTTATATAAAACTACACTAGTTGATGTATTATCTGAGCAATCCACTTGTTGCCCCTTATAATTGTAACAGTATTTTTGAAGAATATTTAAATCTTTATCTTTTATAAATTTTAAGCGATTAAAAGCATCGTACTCATAATAAGATGGTATTGCTTTAGGGTCGGTAATACTGGTTACACCAACAAGAGGATTATACGTGTAGGTTGTCACCATGGCGTTAGAAAAATTAGTTCTTAGAGAATTTAAGGCAACTCGCAAATTTTGTTCTTTACAACTGCTAGACATACAATTATCATCGTCCTGATTAGACAAATTTTGCAAATTCGATACGTATTGCTCTAGTGCTGTATACGCTACATTTTCTATTTTAGCAATAGGCTGTGTTTTATTATACCCCCAAATTATAGAAACGGGCATTCCACTTTCAATAGTATACTGTAAAACATTTCCCTTTTCATCATACTTATCGTAAGTTATTTTTTTATCATTAAGATTATCTATAGTAAGTTCTCCCTTATTTTCATAAACATATTTTGGCAATAAAAGATTTGCAGTAGAAAAATCAATAAGATATTCTGTTTTCTGTTCTGATAATTTTCCCCCTTGGAAACTCTTAGTACTAATAGGTCTGCCGACTAAGTTCCTAGCTATTAACTCATTTATAAAAGGCTCACTTTCCATTTCACTATCGGTTGGATAGAAATATTTTGTAATTAAATCTTCTTTTTTAGAATTTTTAGTGGCCTCACTTTTAAGATTTCCCGTATCTAGGTCGTATGTATTTACCGTACTTTTTACTAATTCATGACCATTGAGAAAACTGATATTATCAACTTTTTCTAAAAAATAATTTTCAGATTCTGACCTAAAAGTTTCTGTTACGAAATCACTCAATGGTCTAGGATTTATTGGAGAACATTCTAGACCTCCAATAGTAGTATTAAGACCGAATGTAGTTCGGACAGCCTTACATTCTAATCCTAAAACAAACCTCTGATTATTGGGCTTTATATTATTTAAGTAAGTATTCTTTTGTTTTTGGATATCTTCCCCAGCCTTTGATTTTATAGTTTTTTCTTCTAATTGTCCAACATCGAATCCTTCATCATGCAAAAAATTCACCGAAATTCCTGAATATGAAAACACTGTTTTTCCATTATTTTCATTATTAGTACCCTCAATTTGTTCTACAATTTTATACAATACTGGACTTCCTCTAAAATTAGAAAGGGGAGCAACACTATTATAGCTGTAGTAATATGTACTGCTGCTTATAGTACCATCATCTGATAAACAACTTCTCCTGTCAGTGAAAGAGGACCCTGAATAAAATTTTGGTTTTTGAAGCATTATACCCGTGCTCTTACCAGATTGAGAATAGTTGTAAGTTGTTGTAATACATTGATCATTAAAATCACAGTTTTTTACCTGTTTAACTCTTATTCCTCCAACAGTTTGGTCAAAACTTGGGGCAGATTGTTGGAGCGTGGTAGTGATATGCGCCATAGATCCCGCACTTGATCCTGCTTTTAGAAAATACTTGCCCGGCGAAGTTATAGTAATTCTGGTTTGATTAGTAAATGATGTTTGCACCGGATCCCAATTCCCATCTTTTGTCCAGACTTGCCTGTTTTGAAAAATTGGGTTAGATTCTTGTCCTTCCATGTATAAAAAGACTTCAGAAAATCTCTCACAACAACCACTTTTCTGAGTATCGTTCGATAATACATTATAAAGATTTAACGTTACAGGAACAGACGTAACATCAAAGCTCACTTGTTGAATTCCACCGATATTTGTGGTCGTTGTAGTTAAAGTTTTAGATATATTTGAATCACTTGGATAAGGAAAATTATAATCTATCAAATTCATAAAAACAGAATTAGGTTCATACTCAATAAGAGAATATCCCTGTGTTTGATATGTTATTTTTTTGAGACTTCCAATCTTAGTACTTGCAAAATTAGGTTTGATACCAGGGTTATCTAAAGGATTCAATGGAGCATTATTAAGTGGTAACGAACCATTACTATTGTAGTAACCCCATAAATCTTTTTTTGACAAATCAACCTCTGAAAAAACAGGATAAACTAAACTTTCATCATATTCCATTGTATTGATAACTTGACCATTATATTTTAAACTTAACAAATTTCTTCTTCTTCCTGTCCATTGTGAATATGTAAAATCGTATGTATTAACTGGATTTCCAATTTTATTCTTTATTTCCAATTTTGTGATTACAGAAACTGCTGATTCCGTTGGATTATCGCCGTATTGCAGTTCAATTGTACAGTTATTGGTGATTATTTTAGAAAGTTTTGTGACAGTAGAATTTGTTTCAGTCCGGCTCTTTGTTGTTGACCAATTATTATAATTATTCATAATAGTGTTGACCGAACTATAACTGTCATAAAGATCATGTAAGTTATTTGGAGATGCGTACTCAAATAGAATCTTGTTGTTAGTGTAAGGAAAATTGATTTCTGTTATTAAAAAAGAAGAGTTGTAAGCATAGCCCTCGCTACTTGAACTAGTATTTTGACTTATTTGAGGTAAATTAAAAATATAATTAATTCCCTTATCATCTGTTAATGTAAACCCTGAAGATGAATTTCTTACAAGCTTATAATTTTCATTTTTCAAAAAAACAGGATTATCATCTTTATCCAAATAAAAACTACAACCAATATTTCCAATATTAATAGAATACTTGTCCGGCCTACCATCTATTCTTCCCTCTGCAACCTTTTCAAATAAATCTAAGATACGAGCCTTTGATTGTGGAGAATTCTCGTCCTCATACGGAGCAAGCTTATTAAAATACTTATAAATTGTATTTTTATCCAATGGATGATCTTCATCATTAGCCCCTTTTATTGTATGCATAATGGCCCCTCCAATATTAAAAGTCCAGCCAACTCCTGCATATCCAGGAGTTTCATCTACTATAAGACCAGAGTAATTATATGATAAATTAATGGGCATCGTAAATTCCCCCTCCTTAATTTCGAAGATTGGAATATTATAATTGATTTTTCCAGTAGCGATGTCTACTGGAATTTCATTTACCTTGCTCATGGAAGCAACTTGCGGTGTTGCTACAGTTATATTTGGAATGTAAGATTTAGTGATTTCATCCTGACATTTTGCATTTTGAATATTAAAAAAAATTATAAAAAAAATAAGGGTAAAGATATTTGATTTCATACTAATTCAAACTTGATATAAGTAAAGTTTACGAAGAGATTATTTAACTGATTTTATAATTTTTACAGAATCCGTTTTTACATCAGTTTTCACATTAATTATATAAATTCCTTCTGGATAACGACTCAGATCGATAGGAACTGTGCGGTTTTTAATGTCCAGGTGTTGCAGGATTCTACCTGAAACATCAACCAATGTGGCAGAGCCACTCTCATAATCAAAACCGATAATGATATTGGTAAATGTTGCTGCAGGATTGGGTATGGCCTCTATATTGGATTTCTTTTTCTCAATTTTTTCTTTGTCTTTTAATTTGACAACCCAAAAATCATTGCCTCCTATATTCGAATTTTTGTCTTTTGAGGAACTTGAGTTAGATGTTCCTGCCATCAAATAACCACCATCCCGGGTTTCGATTAATTTTCTAAGGATATCTTCGCCTCCACTTCCTACTGTTTTATTCCAAAGTTCTTCGCCTTTATCGTCAATTTTTAGAGCCATATAGTCGTTTATACCGTCTTTTTCCTTGGCAACCAAGCCTTGGGCTTTACTTAGCACACTTTTAGAGTTGTTCTTCATTTCGCCTTGAGCGTAACCTCCAATCAAATAGGTGTGATCGTTATTTTCTACCAGTGAAGTCAGGATATCTACTTTTCCAAAATCATAGGTTTTGCTCCAAATCACGCCACCTTCTGGGTCTAATCGTAAAATCCAGTAATCGGTTCCGTTACTTACAATACCGCCAAGAGACGTTAGCGGATTTTTGCTGTTGGAATTTCCACCCACAATGTAACCGCCATCAAAAGTCTGTTTGATTACATACGGCTGATCATCGCCATCTGCGCCGTAGGCATTTTGCCACTGAATTTCGCCCACATCATTGATTTTTAGAATCCAGAAATCCCCAACACCTTTATTGGCAACTGTTTTATCGCCCGAGACAGGCGAACTGGAGTAACCTGCCAAAATATATCCGTTATCACTGGTTTGCTCCATGCTTCGAAGTAGGTCTGCATACTGACCTCCATAGGTTTTTTGCCACTGAATCACTCCTTCTTTGTCCAGTTTTACGACCCAATAATCCATGTTGCCTCTACTTTTTTCTGATTTATTGTACAAATCTGTTGGGGTAGTTGCAGGAGATTTTGAATCTAATCGATCATTAAGTGGTGGATTGGAGCTGGAAGAACCTCCTAAAATATAACCCCCGTCTTTGGTTTGAAATGCGCACAAGAGTTCGTCCTGACCACTGCCGCCAATAGTTCTTTGCCATTGCTCCTGACCAGAGGCATCTAACTTTATCACCCAAAAATCGGTAATCCCTTTACAGTCTTCTTTCTTCTGAAAACCTTGGGAAGATCCAGAAGTACCCGCCAGAATAAATCCGCCGTCTCTGGTAATTTTAATGCTTTGAAGCAAGTCAAAACCGCTTCCGCCAATGCTTTTTTGCCAATCAAGATCTCCTTTCTCGTTCATTTTCCAGATCCAATAATCCAGATCACCGTGGTTGTCGTCTGTTTTATTTCCTGTTTTATTAGACAGAGAACTTCCTGCTAAAATAAAACCGTAGTCGGCAGTAGGTTGCGCATCAAAAAGATAATCGGCATGTTGTCCTCCATACGATTTTTCCCAAAGAACATCTTGAGAATAACTAAAAAACGATAAAAGGAAGAGAAGTAATAAATAAAGTTGTTTCATTAGCGGTTTTTTGTAAGATTTAGCATAATTAAATTTCGCAAGCAAATCTAAATTATTTATTTGAAATAATTTTAAGCAATTATTTATTTTACTTTCTCTTTTAATAGGCCAATCAATTGAATTACGAAGTCATTAATACAAATCACTACTGTACAAGATATTAGCAAAACAGTCAAAAATCTTCGCATAGTACATTACGTAAAAAACAAGTATTTATACGTAATATTTTATTTATACAATATGAACAAGACTTCATCTTTAAATTTTGAGATAATATTAGGATCCAGACTTTTTTTTCTTATGAATTATAAATAAAATAAAATAATTTTATTTTTCGTTTAACGACTATCAATCACAACATTTAACGTGTTTACCTCATTTTGTTTAATCGGTGTACGATATCCATCTTTTTCAAACCCTTTTCATATCATACAAAAGATCGCATTTAAACAAAAAAGAATATTTATTTCTAATTTGTTTTAATTTAAAATATTCTACTTAAAATTAAAACATGTTTAATTTATTCAAATCATCTACAAAACGGTTCGAGAATTGTGCCGTCAGGGCTACTAGAATAAGTAAAAGCCTGAGAAATCTAGATTTCTTAGGCTTTTTTGTGATTCGGGAAATCTTGTTTCATTTTTTAAAAATAAAAACCACTAGTGTTTTCAAGGAAAATTGGTTCAAATCCCGTTAAGTTAAACCTACAAAAAACAATTAAGCACGTAAACTCAAAGTAAATCTTTAAAATGACAATCAAAACTACCAAACTTTTACTATAGCATATCGTTTTTAGATTTAGTCTTTTAAGATGAGTTCTGAGTGTCAAATTCTTCCTTTCAATATGATTTGTTCCGAAACGTTTTATCGAATGCCGTTTTTCATCAATCAGATATCTGTAGTTTTTTAATCGATCAGTAAATATCTTTTTAGCCTCTCAGATAGTTTTAGAGTTTCCAGAACACGGCTCAGCGTTTTATTGGTTCGTTTCCCTACATTAAAACTCACAACTGTTTTAGAATTCTTTTCCAATGCATAAACCAGCCAGATGTAATTTTTCTTGTGTCTGATATAAGTACACAGCTCATCGACTTCATAAGTTTTGCCTTTGCTGATAATTGGTTTGGTGATATTTCGAGCGATAAAAACGATTCTTTTTAATAATGTTGTCGTTGATATTTTCAATATTCTTGCTGTACTTCTTATTCCCAAACCTTCTTTAGTTAATTGAATAATATTCTGGTTTATATCTCCTTTATAAGCCAGATATGCATAATTTTCAACTTTGGTTTTCCCGCATACTCTGCAAATATATCTTTGATTACCAGACTTTGTCTTTCCATACTTTATCATCTTTCGAATATCACCAACACATCTGTAACACCTAGTCTGGTTTGACTCCATTTTTTTCGATTTAAGGCTTTATAAACTAAACCACTCTGCACTGAAAGTGCAGAGGTTTGTTTTACGAGGGACTGAAAGTCCCTCTTTCTATTTCATTCAAGAATGAAATTTGAATTATCATCTCCCTCTTTTCTTCTGTGATGTTCTAGATAATCATTTACCATTTCATCGGTAATATTTCCTGTGCTCCAAACTCCATAGCCACTTGCCCAAAAATGCTGACCCCAATAGCGGGCTTGAAGTTCTGGAAATTCCATTTGCAACTTTCGTGATGTTCTTCCTTTTAAACTTTTCAAAATTGTGCTGACATTCTGCTTTGGCGCATATTCGATATGCATATGCACATGATCTGAACTCACAACTCCTTTTAAAATCTCAATACCTTCTGCTTCACATATTTGTATTAAAAGTTCACGACAACGCTTTTGAACATCCCCTTTCAAAACTTTAAATCTATACTTGGTAACCCAAACAACATGACAGGTTAATCTGCTTACTGTATGCGAACCTTTTCTTATATCTGTACTCATAATCTAAAGATAAAGATTTTTTCGCATTACTAAAGTACTGCAATAAATTGCAGGGTTTTAAACCCGAATCTGAGACCAATAAAAAAACAGCCCAAAGACTGTTTTAATTTTTATGCGATATTAATATAAATATCTGATTTTCTGTAAATGTTATATGCAATAATTAACCACCAACCCATCTGATACATTACCAACACAGATTATAAATCTGCGCTATCGGGGAATCTATATTTTTTCAATGAACTCTATAAAAGTCTTATTTAAAAAAATTGCTTCTTCTTTTGACATTCCGATAAATGGCATTTCGTAAATGTCACCAGTTTTTTTTTCTATTGCAAAAGCAGTATCTCCTCCATCAGAGCCAAAAATAAAAAATTCAGGAGCGTATTCTTCTACATTATAATCAACATTAAGCTGAATCATATCAGTCAATGACCATAAAATAATATACTTTTCGTCGGTACTAATATCAGCACCATTTGCTTCTTTAAAAAAATTCATAAATCCTTCAGGTAAAATAAAATTTACTTGCTTTAAAAAAATTTCAACTTCTTCAGAAGTTGGTGCAGAATTCTTATCTATATTTTTCATTTTATTTTTTAATATTTCTCATTAATGAATTCCAATAATTAGTATATGCGCTGTGTTGCGGTTGTGTTAAAAAGGTCTTGTTTAACAAATCTGTTGCACTACCTCCAAATTTTACTGGATGTATTTCATGAATCTGTAAACCTTTTAATGCTTCAGGGTTTGCTCTACGGATAGTAGCATTTGTAGAGTTTGCTAAACTCACTCCTCTCCTTCTAATAATCTAAAAGGTCCTGTTGGCTTGACTCCACCTGCGGGATAACCATTCCAATCAACGACAGAATACGAGCCTTGCTCAATACTTGTGCCTGCTTTAACATTATTAGTTTCAGAATTTACAACCAATGGAGCTAATTCTGCTGTTGTTCCTAATTTTAAATATAATCCTTGTACACCAGTTTCCCAAACTCTACCAACAGATGCAAAGACTATTAAAACTTTATTTAATGGTAATAATTTTTCTTCATTATATTTTCTCCATTTTTCTTGTTCTTCTGGGGACTGCGGGTCTACATTTTTTTTCTTACTAGGAGGGTCAATTCCATTATCATTAGATGTATTTTCAACAGTATTTTCGTTTGCAGTATCTCCTGAATTATCTCCACTATCACCTCCATTCCTGTATTTATCACTCCAATGTCCTCCATTTTGATTTAAAAACGTGCTATGAAAAAAGGTGTTAGCTTGCCTTCCGTCAGGGTCAATAAAATATACTGGATTATCTAATGCATATGTATATTGATTAAATCTCCTCGTAAGTTCTGCTAATGGGTCAACAGTCATAAATCTACCAAGAGCCGGATCATAATTCCTAGCCCCATAGTCGTAGAAGTTAAGCCCTAACTCATCCTGCAATTCCTTCCCGTTGTAGAGAAGTTTTTGAGCTGGATTTGTAGAAGTAACCGTATTATTATACCCATTATGCCTGAGCCCAAATGGATAATAATTATTCTCTTCAATAATTTCAAGAACATTTGTGGTTGGGTTTTTAGCATAACTCAAACGGATGTTGCCCAAATGATCTTTGTACTGAAACACATACGAAAGCACTCCTGCATCGTTCTTGACATAACCCTCGGCCGTTGGAAAAAACTGCAACACATTGTCTTTGTACTGAAAACCTCCCAAATAATCAGTGGTAGTTTCCACTGCTCCCTCAGTTACAATTTTCCTTAACTTTTGTCCTACTGCATTGTAAATATACTCAATACTACCCGTTGTGCCAAAAGTAATTTTCTTTGGCAAATTCAGATGGTTGTATGCTATGGTGGTGATGTTTTTGTTTTTATCACTAATCATATTGCCATTGGCATCATAAGCATAATCATCGCCCGTTTTATTACCGTCTATAAAACCTGCGGAATCATTACCTCCTAAACCATCTGTAACTTTTGTCAACTGGTTAGAATTTGCATCTGCGTAATCATATGTTAAATCATCCATGCCTCCAACATAAGAATTAGATGAGCCTCCCCCCATATTCTGACGCATTAAATGTTGTATATTACCATTTTTATCATAATCCATGCTTTCTCCAAAATAATTTTTGTTATTTGTAAGAGAAGGAGTCTGATAAGTAGCATTTGTTAATCGGTTTAAATTATCATACAGATAACCATAACCACGCACAACACCTGTATTATCATTTCCAGTAATCCATTTGGTTTCAGAAATATTTCCATTAAACAAACCCTTAGCCGCATTTGCATCCCATTCAGGCTGATCATAATTCAACTTAAAAGCAAATAAATCTAACGGATCAGTATCTTGCTGTAAATTATCGATTTTATTAATCTCCGTCAGCCAGCCTCTTATATTGTAACTAAAATCGATTTTCTGCATCGGGTTTCCTATGCTGTTTCCCACACTTTTGCTTTTTAGCTGGCCTAATTCGTCATATTCATTAGACGCTAAAAGTTCTACTGCACCTCCATTGATTTGGTGCGTGTGTGTGAGCAAGCGATCTTGCGCCGTATAGGCAAACTCTTCTCGTATACTCAGCTCGGTGTCCCCAGAGCTACGCTTGTGTTTGGTAAGCGTGTAAAGTATTTTTCCTGAAAAATCGATTTTACTATTGGCTGAGGTGTACCCTCCTAAATGGTTTTGGGTATGGCTGCCTATGGGTCTGGCTTTGGCATCATAAAAGGTAGTAGTGGTTTCACCCAAAATCGCCAAAGCGGTGATTACCGCTCGTGTCCAACTCCCAGTGGCGAGTGTTTTGGCATTGACCAGAACAGTTTCTCCTTCTATACTCGTAGGCACTGCCGGAGCATTGGGGTAGGTATAATTATCGTAATAATTAACCGTTAAGAGTTTGAAGACCTTAGGCTCTATATCGTTGCTGTAATTGACCAAAATCCCATCGATAGTACCTGAAGTTGCTTTACTTTCGTACAATAGCGTTGCCCCGTTTTGAGCGTCCTGCAATGACTTTCGTGCCGCTGAGGTACACGTTTGACCGCTCCAGCCCGTATACACAGGCCTGCCAAAAGCATCGTATTTGGTGATCATCCAACCCTCAGTTGTTTCGTCTTTAAAAGGTGAAAAAGCAGGTCCTGTGGCTACAGGTCGGTCGAGTTTGTCGTAAACAATAAACTCCCATTGCTTGCCTGGTAATTTTTTCTCGACCAAACGGTTGCGATGATCGTATTTGTATTGGTAACAGAGCCCGTTTAGAACATCAGCACTAATAGTGCCCGACACTTTGGGTGGCAGTACGTATGTTAGATTCCCGTAAAGATCATACACATAGTACGTGTCATGTTTGTCACCCCCTGAGTACGTTCTTTTAAGGATTACCTGCCCCTCTTTGTTTTTAAATTCTACAGTAGCACCTGCAGTCTCTATTGGTGTTGCTGCGGAGTTCTCATCGTAAGTTACCGTTTTGTACAATTCGCCAGCCTCATAAGTACCGTCTTGGGCAAGGCTAATTTCGTACAAACCAGAACCCGCTTGCCAGCTCGCTGTGGCTCTGTATAATGTTACAGCATCAGTAGCTGTATTGGTCTGATAGTCGAGTTTGATCTCATGACCGGAATTCATAGCCCAAGAACTACCCGGTGCCGCTTGTTTTAAGACCCTGTTTAAGGGTGAGGCTTCTAGTTTCTTTTCAGAAAAAGGATTATCGGTGTTCTGGTACTTGTTGTTATAAAATACTCTTGTGGCATCTATAGCAGATGTTGGATCTATTTTTGGATAATAAGTACTGCCATTAGAAGCAGTGTACGGCAAATACTCCTTGACCTGCCTGCCAAAACCATCATACGCTACTGGGGTAATAACATCCAAACCATTATTTCCCTGCCCGATAGCAATGGTTTGTATCGGACGACCCAGACCATCAAAATAAGTCACATTTTGATTGATTTCTTCTTTGGTCAACGTATTAAAATTAGCCGCTTGCACCGCTTTTTTGGGCGCTGCAGTGTAAATGAAGTTATCATCGCTGAAGGTCTGGGCATGTGTACTTATCCACGACAACAAAAAAAATAATAAGGATGTATATATTTTCATATGGATTATTTTATGTTATAACAATTTCAATAAATTCAAATTTGTTAAAATTCTTTTGTAATTAAATTTTCAATAAAAATTGATACTAAACTTTAATTTTATGATCTCATCAATGATTGCTATAAGTACAGGTTCCATTTGAATTTGCATAAGCCTGACCATTATCATTTACCTCACTCAGGGCTAAAAGATTAGCTGCTCTTTGACTTGTACTTGAAAAATAAGTACCTGCAGGAATATTGTAAATCACCGTTGAGCCAACATAACCTATTCCGCAATCCTTTCTGGTAAAAGTACGGCTAGTTTGAATGTTATAAAATCCGCAAACACCATTTGCGTTTGCATAATTTTGTCCATTCAAAGTGACATCATTTTGAGCTTTCATATCGGCATCTGCTTGCGATATTTCGGAAGAATAATTACCCGCAGGAATGCTATATGTTACTATTGATCCCGTACCTGCTGAACAATTATTTTTTATAAATACACCACTGTGTGCTTTACTTTTAAAAGTACAAAAGCCATTTACATTTACATTATTTTGTCCAAATATGTCACACCTTCGAATAGCTTTGCTATCTGCGTCTGCCTGCGAAATATTCGAAGTAAAGGTTCCGGCACTTATCGTATAAGGCAAAGAAGATCCTACACTGCCTTGAATACAATCATTTTTAGAATATACTCTGTTGACAACTGTGCTGAAAAAAGTACATAGACCATGAGAATTAGCGTAAGCTTGACCATTTAAAGCTATTTCTGACAGGGCTTTTGCATCCGCGTCCGCCTGTGAAGTGTTAGAAGAATATATTCCTGCTGCTACTGAATAATTTACACCAGATCCTGTTCCACCTGAAACGCAGTCATTTTTTACAAACAAAACAGATTGAGCTTTATTTTTAAATGTACAAAAGCCATTAGTATTGGCATAATTCAGACCGTTTGCAGCAATGTCTGCTTGTGCTTTGGCATCAGCTTCTACCTGCGATACATTCGAAGAATATTTTCCAGCTGGTACGCTGTAATTCACTGATGATCCTATTCCTCCTAAGCTACAATCATTTTTTGTAAATACATCACTTTGGGCTGTATTTGTAAAGGTACAAAAGCCATTTACATTTACATTATTCTGTCCAAATATGTCACATCTTTGAATAGCTTTGCTATCTGCGTCTGCCTGCGAAATATTCGAAGTAAAGGTTCCGGCACTTATCGTATAAGGCAAAGAAGATCCTATACTGCCTTGGATACAATCATTTTTATAATATACTCTGTTGACAACTGTGCTGAAAAAAGTACATAGACCATGAGAATTAGCGTAAGCTTGACCATTTAAAGCTATTTCTGACAGAGCTTTTGCATCCGCATCCGCCTGTGAAGTGTTAGAAGAATATATTCCTGCTGCTACTGAATAATTTACACCAGATCCTGTTCCACCTGAAACGCAGTCATTTTTTACAAACACAACAGATTGAGCTTTATTTTTAAATGTACAAAAGCCATTAGTATTGGCATAATTCAGACCGTTTGCAGCAATGTCTGCTTGTGCTTTGGCATCAGCTTCTACCTGCGATACATTCGAAGAATATTTTCCAGCTGGTACGCTGTAATTCACTGATGATCCTATTGCTCCTAAACTACAATCATTTTTTGTAAATACATCACTTTGGGCTGTATTTGTAAAGGTACAAAATCCATTAGTATTGGCAAAAGCCTGACCGCTTGCGACAACATCTGCTTGTGCTTTGTTATCAGCATCCACCTGTGATTTATCCGATATATAAGTTCCCGCAGCTACAGTATAAGTCATTGAGGAGCCTACACCACCTGGAATACAATCATTTTTAGTATAAAATCCACTCTGAGCTATATTATTGTAAATAATTTGTCCTTTATAGTTATAAAGATATTTTTGTAAAACATTTGCATCTTTATCCTTAATATACTTTAATCTATTTAACTCATCATACTCATAAAAAGTTACCAAGCCTTTCGGATCAGTAATGCTGCTTATTCCTACAAGTGGTATATAAGTGTAGGTAGTTACCATTGCACTGGCTAATCCAGAATCATTGCGCAATGAGGTAAGGGCATTTAACAAAGCTGTTTCGTTACCAGTAGTACTGGAAGAGGCGCTTTCTATGGCTGTAATTAAATTAGGAGAGACAGTAATTGGTGTAGCGCTCTCTATTTTTGCGACTATTTGGCTTTTATTATATCCCCACACCACTGTAGTATTAAGTTCTCTAATCATTAAACGTGGTGTAGCATTATCTGTAGAAATCACTCCAAAATAATTAATATTCCCATCTGAATCGTAACTATAAGAATTTCTTTTTTCCAGAGGATTATTGTTTTTGCCCTTTGAAAAAGATATAGGTTTAAATAAATTAGTAGAGATAGAACTAAACTGATAATTGTATGAATCTGTAATTTCTCCATTTTTTTTATTTACAATTTTTACTACTGGCGAGATGAAGTTTTTATTTACCATCTCCTGAGAAACATAATCCGTAAAATCATAAGGATAAAATATTTCATTTGAAATACTATTATTTACATCCAAGGATGTAGTAATTTTTTTTTGCTTAAAATGAGTATTATATTCAATTGTGACGCTTTTCTCTGTAGGCTGATCATGGTGGTATTCAATTGTTTTTTTATTGTAGACAAATTTTTCTGTATCAAACTCTTTGTAAATATTAAAATAGTAAAAATCTTTAACAGTATTCAGTGGGTCAATTTCTTGCTGAAAGCTCCTAATAACCTTATAATCAACTTTTAAACTTTTAGGATAATTAGTATTATTTATGATAGTTGCTGGCGCATACTCTGGCTCTTTGGTGTCAAAATAAAGATTCGTTTCTTCAAAAAGTTTTTTATTATTTGTATTAATATCATTACCTGAATATATTAACTTCCCTTTTTCACTACCAATTGATAAATCCTGACCAGTTGGTTGAGATGGAAAAATATCTGGAGTTAGCGATGGAGTGTAAAATTGGGTCATTTTATAACCTTGAGGATAAATACTTTTTTTAACACCATATACTCCTGGTAAATAAGTATACGATACAGAATTATTTGTATCCCCTCCAAAATTACCACCACAATTTCTACAAAAAAACTTCTCCGATTTTATACTTTCATTTCTTATTACGCATTCTTTTACAGAAAGATATCCTACAGGAGAATTATTGTTTAATCCCAGATTATAAGGCTTTGAACTCACATTTAAAACATTAATATCTTGTGGTATTATAGCGTAGGGAAGCTGGTACCCTGATCCATTTAATATTGTTTCTTTCGTTCCAAAAGTGCTATGTAATTCAGTGCCATTAAATTGAATACCACTGCATAATCCATCAACATCTGTATAATCATAGTCTTTTGATATTGGTTCTCCTTCAACAGGATTATCAACCGTTGAACGAACTCTTATTCCCCCTACAGGAATGACCACCTCACCTTTAGTATATTGCGCTACATCAGAATCATAAAAATTTAAATTTATTTGCGCTTCTAAGTTTTTTGTTCTGTTATAATCTGTTCGAATTTTAAATTCATAAGTACCAGCAGGAATGATAAACTTACCGCCGCTATTTTTACTTACTGCACAATTATTAAAACTAATACAATTACTATCTATTTGGGACATTTCATTTAATTGCAAGGATATCTTAGGAATTTCTATTCCATCTCGAACACGAGTTAGCGCAAGCAAAAGATAATAAGGTGTGCTATTATCATTACCAAAGGGTTCACCACCAACTTTTTTAATACTGATATCAATAAAATTTACATCTCCAATATAATGACTCAAGGTTGCTAATACATCCTTATCAAAAGTTTTAGTAAATACACTTTCTTTAATAGGATTAGCCGCAGGTAAAAAATCGGACTTAAATTTTAACTGAATACCTACATTTGGCTCATTTTTCCCAGTTATACTAGTGCTAATTAAATTTGGTTCGTAGGTTACGACCGTAGTCCCTCCTGTAGGATATTTTATTGTTTTCAAAGCACCTTTCTCTGTTTCGATAAAATCTGACTTTCTATTAGCTTGATAATTAGTCCCTTCAACAAAAAATGGAGTAGAATTATTCGCACCATTTGAAAATCCCCAAAAATCCTGATTATTTGGATAATCATGAATAGACTTAATAAAATTTGGCAGATCTGTACCATAATACTCAAAGCCATAAAAAAACATATTATTTTTAATTATATTATCCAATAAATTTCTTCTGCCTGAATAACTAAAATTGTACGAGTCAACAATTTTACCACTCATATCTTTGACAATCATTTTACTGTAAACTTCATAATTATTCAATTTTATATAATCGAAATTAATTTTGAAATTTCTGGAATTAATAGATTTTAAAATCTTCCTTTTTATAATATCATTTGTACACCCTTGATTATCAACATCGGCAACAGCAGGAACTCGATTTCTTATCTGAAGACTTGCGTAAAAACTATAGGTTTTAAAATCATTGTCATCGTAAATAAAGTTTATTTGCTCACCATTATTTACTATGATCTTTGATAATTGCCAGCTCGAAGTATAGGAAGGGAAGCTCTCCTCAAAAAAAGAACTGTATCCTTGAAATGGCTCATTTATCTCTTTCTCTTCGAAAAAATACTGATTTGCATTAGCATCTGTCAAAATAAAAGCTTCAACAATTTGATTGTTACTTAAATTCTTTACAATTTGTACTTTATTTTCATGTTTTGATAAAAAAGCAGGAGTTCCATCTAAACCAATTTTAAAAGAAAAATGTATCCCATTAACGCTTACGTTATATTTATCTGCCTCCCCATCATAAAACCCAGAAGCTAGTTTGTTGGCATAATTATCCGTTATGGTATTGCTATTAATATAGTCATTAACTATTACTTTAACAGCTGTATTGTTATACCCTCTAGGATGTTCATCTGGTAACCCTCTTACTTCTCTGCTAACTACACCACCCAAATTCAATTGCCAACCTAAGCCTATTATCGATGGTGTTTCTTCTAATCTGTTTCCTGCATAATTATAACTTAGCTGAATAGGGAGATTAAAATCCCCTATATTACTGTTGAAGAGCTCAATATTTTTTTCTAATCTACCATAAAATAAATTTACAGGTATCTCTCCAAAAGTACCTAATCTGGATACCTCTGGAGATACTGGAAATGTTAACAAGTCTGGATTTAGGGTATTTTGCTGACTGTAACTAGTACTCCAAAAAACAAAAATCAACAAAAAATTGGGTATTATTTTCTTCATATATTATATTATTACCTAAAGACTAACATTCAAATAGAGAGCTACGTTCTGAATATTATTTTCTTTTAAAAAATCTTTTTTTATTTAATAGTTTTAATCACTTTAACAATTCCACTCCCGGCATTGGTCTTTACATTAATAATATAAATCCCTTCTGGATAACGACTCAAATCGATAGGAACTGTGCGGTTTTTGATGTCCAGATGTTGCAGGATTCTTCCTGAAATATCCACCAAAGTGGCAGAGCCGCTCTCATAATCAAAACCAATAATGATATTGGTGTAAGTCGCTGCTGGATTGGGTATGGCCTCTATATTGGATTTCTTTTTCTCTATTTTTTCTTTGTCTTTGAGTTTGACCACCCAGAAATCATTTCCACCAATATTCGAATTTTTATCTTTTGAAGAATTAGAGTTAGAAGTACCCGCCATCAAATAACCACCATCCCGGGTTTCGATTAACTTTCTAAGGATATCTTCACCTCCACTGCCAACGATTTTATTCCAAAGTTCTTCGCCTTTATCGTCAATTTTTAGAGCCATATAGTCGTTGATACCGTCTTTTTCCTTGGCAACCAAGCCTTGGGCTTTACCTAGCACACTTTTAGAATTGTTCTTCATTTCGCCTTGAGCGTAACCTCCAATCAAATAGGTGTGATCGTTATTTTCTACAAGGGAGGTCAGGATATCTACTTTTCCAAAATCATAAGTTTTACTCCAAATCACGCCGCCTTCTGGGTCTAATCTTAAAATCCAGTAATCGGTTCCGTTACTTACAATACCCCCAAGAGACGTTAGCGGATTTTTGCTGTTGGAATTTCCACCCACAATGTAACCGCCATCAAAAGTCTGTCTAATAGCATACGGCTGATCATCGCCATCTGCGCCATAGACATTTTGCCACTGAATTTCGCCCACATCGTTGATTTTTAGAATCCAGAAATCCCCAACACCTTTATTGGCAACTGTTTTATCGCCCGAAATAGGCGAACTCGAATAACCTGCCAAGATGTATCCGTTATCACTGGTTTGCTCCATGCTTCGCAGTAGGTCTGCATACTGACCTCCATAGGTTTTTTGCCACTGAATCACTCCTTCCTTGTCCAGTTTTACGACCCAATAATCCATGTTGCCTCTACTTTTTTCTGATTTATTGTACAAATCTGTTGAGGTAATGGCAGGAGATTTTGAATCTAATCTGTCATTCAGTGGAGGATTGGAGCTGGAAGAACCTCCTAAAATATAACCCCCGTCTTTGGTTTGAAATGCGCACAAGAGTTCGTCCTGACCACTGCCACCAATGGTTCTTTGCCATTGCTCCTGACCAGAGGCATCTAATTTTATAATCCAAAAATCGGTAATCCCTTTACAGTCTTCTTTCTTCTGAAAACCTTTGGAAGATCCAGAAGTACCCGCCAGAATAAATCCGCCGTCTCTGGTAATTTTTATGCTTTGAAGCAAGTCAAAACCGCTTCCGCCAATGCTTTTTTGCCAATCAAGATCCCCTTTCTCGTTCATTTTCCAGATCCAATAATCCAGATCACCGTGGTTGTCATCTGTTTTATTTCCTGTTTTATTAGACAGGGAACTTCCTGCTAAAATAAAACCGTAGTCGGCAGTAGGTTGCGCATCAAAAAGATAATCGGCATGTTGCCCTCCATACGATTTTTCCCAAAGAACATCTTGAGAATAACTAAAAAACGATAAAAGGAAGAGAACTAATAAGTAAAGTTGTTTCATAAAAAAGTTCGATATAGGCTATTTATTTTCGCTCGCAAATCTAAACAACTAATAGGTTACGATTTTATGCTTTCCCACATTTTTTGAATTTATAATTTAAAAAACAAGTATTTCTACGCAATATTATACCCACAAAACATACAAGTAATGATTTACCTTACAGAATGTTTATTTCTCTTTTTCTTGGATTTAAAAAGCATTTTATAATCAAAGCTTTTTCAATAATTTGTATCATTTAGTCTTTGTAAATCAGCCCTAAAATGGTTCGAGAAGTGTCCCGTTAGGGCTCCGAATTCATGTCTAGCAGCATAAAACATTGTTAATACGACTAAACCAAAAACCATAGAAACTCCTACAAACTCAATTCCTAAATTAGGAATTCCAAGTGCAAAGATTGCCCTTCTACAACCCTTCCTAATACCAAAGAATAGATTCCAAAAAATTATGCAAATAACATTTTCACGATTTAATTGTTTACTAGTTAATCTTATCATTTATAATGTTGAGCTTAACAAATAAAAAAGGTTATCTAAACACGAAAATAAAGTATGCTTAGTAGTTTACTTTCACCTTCAAATAGCAAAAAGTTATATGTGTTTTTCTTTTTAAATAGCTGTTTTGAAACCAACTAATGCATAAAATTGTAACTGAAAGATAATTTTATTTTTATAAATTCCTCCTTTAAAAGTAGTTAACGGGATAATTTATAGATTAACGTTCTAATTTTTTAAAGTATCGTAATCTTATATTTTTAATGTAGAACCATAAAGAGATCTGTTGTAGCTTATTTTTGTTAAAAACGACATTTATAAAAACAAGTGATCTTCCTCTTTTTTTCTGATATTATTTTTTTTTGATACTATTTGACAATTTCCAACGTCATTTCAATATTTTCAGTGATAAGAAAACACAGTAATATCATATTGGGGATCTGCGCAAGTTTAAAAGCTACTGTCACTACTGAGGATGTGGCTTAACTTTATTTGTTATTCTATTTGAGTAGATTTTAAATATCTACATCAAAAGGTCTCTTATTCTTCTATTATCTTATTTAATTTCGTCACAAAGTTCGGGAATCACTCGCGGGCGCTAGTAAAAAATTCCCCCATAAATGCAGGGAAAAACTCCTGCTTTATTGCGTTGCTTTTTGCGCTTGCTAAGCGATTCCCGGTGGATGTTCCATAATTAATTTAAAATATAGAAATTATGGAAACTTTAAATCAAAACTGGCAGACCGTATCTGAAATTGAACTGATTTATAAATCAAAAGTAAAAAACTCTGAAAGACCACAAATCAAATCTTCCAAAGACGCATACCGGCTGGCTCTCTCAGCTTGGGATTACAATAAAATAGAACTCTTCGAGCAGTTCAAAGTATTATTTATGAATCAAGCTTACAAAGCACTTGGGATTTACGAAATTTCTTCTGGAGGGATAACAGGAACTGTTGTAGATCTTAGATTAATATTCTCAGCAGCTCTTAAGGCAAATGCTACATCTCTGATGATGATTCACAATCATCCTTCAGGAAACCTCACAGCCTCTGAAGCTGATAAACAGATAACTCGAAAAGTAAAAGAAGCTGGTAGACTTCTTGATATCACATTACTGGATTCACTAATTATAACTACCGAATCTTATTACTCCTTTGCTGATGAAGGTGCTTTATAAGCACTTTTAACATACTAGGATCTCTATAATATTCTTAAATTTTCAATATATAAATTTAAGATGGTTCTGTCGCATCTATCAGAATCAAATATAAGAATTTAAGTAATTTAACAGTTAGCCCGCAAATTTACAGAATGATTTAAACATAAATATCCCTGATCCAACCATTTGATTCTTTCTCAGCATATGCACAACTTCAATTCCGCTTAACGTCCGTTTGGCCGATTCAAAACTTTTAAAACCTAATCCGTTTTGGATGCGCCACTTGATGAACCGATGGTCCTGTTCGACAATATTGTTGAGATATTTACACTGCCGAATTTTAATCTTTGAGAAAGAACGCCTGTTATAAACTTTAATTACTGCCGTATTAGAACCGCTTTTATCAATGTTTATTAATCTTGGCCGGCAGTTATTACTAATTGCTTTAATTAGAAAAGACTGAGCGCTCATTCTTTGTCTTTTTCTGGTCAAAAGAAAGTCAACCGTATTGCCTGATTTATCTACTGCCCTATATAAATAACAACAAATACCTTTCACTTTGATATAGGTCTCATCCATTCTCCAACTTACTGCCAACGTCTACTTTGCGCTTCTTCATTTGCATCTCCATTAAGGGTGCAAACTTAAATACCCAGCACTGGACGACAGCATGATCAATAAGAACTCCTTGCATTTTCATGATCTCTTCAACATCTCGATAACTAAGTGTAAATCTTAGTTTGAAATATACTGCCTGAAGAATTATGCATTTTGGATAACAATGACCTTTAGCATTCATCTTTTGATCGGTTTAAAATTCTAAAGATAAAAGTTATTCAAAGATGCGACAGAACCCAAAAAGTAATTTAGTGTAAACAAATATATAGTTACCAAAATTATTTTAGAGATTATATTCTAAGAGGAGTGTATCTTATATTTCTCTTTAATTAATTCTAATTCATTCTCAAGCCTGATCAGTGTCGTTAAATCTTCCTTTGACATTTCAATTTTTTCAGGGTTCAGTTTTTTATTCAGCAGTGTCATTTCCCGGCCTATAGTAGCTTGTTCTGTGATAGCGTAAGATTCTGTCTGTTTAACTGATGAATGTCCGAGCATTTCCTTTACCACATTCATTGGGACATTATTGTTTAATGTTACTGTACTTCCAAATGTTCTTCGTGCCATATGTGTATTGAGGGTGAAAGGAAAACCGCATAATGCAGCAATTTCTTTAAGGTATTCATTCATTTTCTGATTAGAAGAAACCGGTAGTACAGTTCCGCGCTTAAGACAGAGCGGATGATCTTTGTATTTTTCAAGAATTTCGATCGCCTTTGGAAGAAGCGGGATTCTTGCCGTAGAATTTGTTTTCTGCCTCTCAGATAAAATCCACTGATTTCCGTCAACGCCATCTTTTATATCAGCTTTCTGGAGCTGAAATGCATCAATATAAGCAAGTCCTGTGTAACACTGGAAAACAAAAATATCACGCACGGTATTGAGTCTTTCCGTTGAAAATTGGCGTCTTTCCAGTTCAGCCAATTCTTTTGCAGATATAGGCTTCTTTACAATTTTAGTTTTTTTCCCTTTGAAATTCTTAAATGGATCTTTGATAATGATTTCTTTGTCTATTGCTCGTATTACAATTTTCTTGAAATTGGAAATGTATTTAAGTGTGGTATTATTTGCGCACTTCCTTATAGTACGGAGATAGAATTCAAAGTCTTTTATGAATTCAAAATTTAAATCAGCAAATTCAAAATCACTAGTATTGTATTTGAATTTAATGAAAGCCGTTAGGTGATTTTTAGTGATATTGAATCTCTCCAGTGTGGCTTCTGTATATCCGTTGCCAATCAGGGCTTTCATTTCATCATTGTGTTTTTGAAATTCTTCCAGCACCTTGGCTCTGGGTGTCATTCTTCCCATAACATGATCCATAATCTTTTGGGAAGTTATGGGTTTTCCGGTGTACATAATTTCGGATTTGATTTCATGGATTTTCGCAGTGAGTGAATCCAGAAAAAAGTTCAGCGATTTCGCATCTTCTTTTGTGCCTGCTGCTCTTTCGGTTTTCTTGTTCCATCGCTCGGTGTCCCACTGGCGTCTGGTGGATGCTTCTCTCGGGATTCCATCAACGGTTATCCTGAAATAAACACTTCTAATGTTACTCTCATTGTGTCGGGGTGCTTTCAAAAAGAAAATCAACCCAAAGCTGTTCTCTAGCATAATTCAACTTATTAGATTAGTAAATGTAGAATTATAACCTCATTTAAACAAGATGTAAACGTGCTTAACCCCTTTGATATCGGGACTTAAGATGAAATTTTGTGGCGCAACTTTGAACTTTGAAAATGCGCCACGAGTGCGCCACAAAGTTTTTGTGCGATTTTAAAAATATTGAAAAGCGGTATAAAGGAAAAAACCCTGCAAATCGTTGGATTTGCAGAGTTTACCGCTCTTTTTGACCTTTTTTGAAAACTTTGAAAATGTTATTTTTCCTTTGTTTTCCGGCCTTCGCGGAGAAAGAGGGATTTGTTTTCCGACTTTAATACGTTGATATGTAGAATTTTAATTTTCTATTCCTAAATAGGGTCTCGCTTTTGCTCCTCAATTCTGACTTGCAAATTTTCGAATCCATCCATTACAAATATAATTAAAAAATATCACTAGCCAAAAAAGCTTAAATTTATTTGTTCAATGGTTGAACTGGTTGATGAACTTGTTTAAAAACTGAATAGCAAATCTGCTTTTTCTAATTTGATTTGAGGCTTGTTTAATTCGATTACTGCTGATTTAACTTTAATCTGGTCTTCCCTTGATAAAAATATTGGGATGAGTTCTTTTATATCAATTTTCAATAGTCTATTTATTATAATTAAATCTTTAAGAGTAAATGGCTTTATTCCGTTCATTAATTCGGACATGTGCGTTTTACTTTTGTGACCCAAAATATGACCTAAATTTTCTTGGGTCAAATCAAGAGCTTTTAATTTTTTGCGAATCTGTTGTTTTCTGTTTTCTAAAAAAACTCTTTCTCGTTCGGCAATAATTTCAGACTTATCACTTTCAATTACTTTTTCATCAGTCAAATTGTCTAAATTAGACCACTCTTTATTTTCATATACTTCAATTAAATCTCTTAATTTTTTTCTAAGATTTTTGAAATGCACACTTTCTTTAGATAGCAATCTTAACTTTCTATCAGCAATAATTGCTCTTTCTAAATCCAATTCATTATTAATTGAACCGCTCTCAATGAATTTTTCTATATCAAAATTTGTTTTCATTATTCAATATGGTTTTTATCTCTAAGCCATTTTTCAATGGTTGATTTATTATTTTTAAAAACTCTTTCATATTCCTGATGCGTTCCTGTCCAAATTATTGTGGCTTCGCCGTCATCATCTAACTCAACTAAAATTAATGTCCTGTGGATATTAATATCAAAAAAGTAGAAACCATCGCTGTGAACACAATCCGCATCTTTTCTTATTTCAGTTAGAACGGATTGCTTTGGGTCAAATTTTTCTAAATCTTCTATCAATTTATCGACTTCATCGCATAATTTTCTATTGCCGATGTTTTTCTTTTTTAATTTTAAAATTGTTTTCTTACCTATTACTCTCATAATAATTACAGCAAATATAAAAAATAAGTTCGGAATATAACCGAACTTTATGTTAATTTTTTAGTTGGACATTTTTGAGGTTGGAAATAAATCGTCCAAATCATTCTTAGGAATTTTAATTTCACTTTTTCCATATTCAAATATTTCAAGATATGGATAATTCAAAGGTCTTATAAAATTATTTGGAAATGGATATTCCTTCAAATGCTTTTGAATTTGATATAAAACTTCTACACCTGAAATGAATGGATTAGAATATGAGAAAACATCCTTAATTATCTTTTGAAATCCTTTTAAGTCTATGGTTGATTCAGCACTTGAACGGAAATAAATCAAATCTATACTTGAGTAAAATGATGAATCAATATCAATATTGTCAAAAACCTTTGTATTTGAATCAATACTATAGTCTAACTTATAAAGCCAAGCAAAATTCTTTAAAATACTATGTATTGGATTTTGATAATTATTGATGTTGAGATTTGCTGAATAAGACACTAGCACATTCAATCGAAATTTTCTTTTAACTTTCTCCATATTACTATGTGGATTCTATTTTATTTAGTTTCTCTAAAATAATTAATTAGGGTGTTAAAATTAAACCCTAAGCCTGCAATATTTGGTTCAAGAATTATTGAATCTGCTATCGCACCTCCAATGCCTTTTTTCTTCTTACTGATTATTTTGAAATCATCTAAATCTTGACCTTGCTTGATTTTTGAAAATATAGTTTGAATTAACGACACTACTTCAGTTGAATTTTCACAATACTTTTTTAAAGGGAATAATATGAGTTTTAAATTAGATTCTAATTTTTCCTCATCAGAATTATTAGAGCGTTTTCTAAATTCCGCAGGGTGTCTATTTGTTACTAATATGGCAGGTAATAATTCATTTTTATCTACATCGTCACCATTGATGTTATGCCAAGATAATACTTCATCGCTAAAATGAACACCTGCATCAGTTTTCATAATTACAACTGCATTCTTTTGTTCTGAAGCTAACGTAGCCATTTGTCCGAAGTTCTTCATCAAGATTTCGCTTAACGGCTCTTGCCAACCATAATCAAGTAAATAAATAAAGTAATCTCTACTGTGTTCTTCAGGCATTCCTTCCAAACTATGAACCATTAGTCCCATGTTTTACATTTTAAGTGTTTTTATATTGATGTTTTATTTTTGTATTAAAGGAGGTCTTCTAATAATTCATAGTCCTCTAACTCTTTAAAAACACTTGAAATTTCGCTATTTAATTGTATTAAATATTCCTTACAAATATTGTGATACAAATCTTCTGTTTCATCTTCTAGTTTAAATTGAAATAACCCATTTTTTAGTTCTTTAAGAAGTTTATTAAAAACATCTTTAACGTTATTAGGGTTATCATCAGTTAGAATAATTTCAAACTCTTCTGTGTTAACTTGCAATATCAAATGAGTATTTTGTTCTTCACGTCTAATTGTTGCTCTGTTAGTTTCCATAAATTTTTCCTCTTTCGCCGAAGGCTTCTTTGCCTCCTTCTAATGTTTTCATACTAATTTCTTTCCAATCTAAGTCTGGTCTTGTCCCATAAATACATTTCAAAGTATTTGAAAATGGATTTCCTGTTAAAGTAAAATATTGATTAGCGTCATGAAGACGATAAATAGAATTATAGGGTAAGGTTCTCACTGCAATGTTGGCATCGTGAGTTGCAATAATAACTTTTTTACCTAATAATGCTTTTTCTTTTAGCAAAGGAACAATTACATCATTAATATAATCATTACCTAAGCTTTTTTCCGGCTCATCGATAAGATAAATATCTTTGTCATCTTGTAATTCTTTGTGTAATAAAATCATTGAAGACTCTCCATTTGAGGGTTGGTACAATTTACCATTTAGTGAAAAATGTCGGTAGAAAAGCAATAAATCGCTCAAATTTTGAATGGTTTCCACACTTTCAACCTCATTCATTTCGGCTATTTTTTCAAATAGCATATTAGAATAAATGTGTTTTGAAATTGAAATAATTGCTTTTACGAATTCTTTCTGAGGAGTTTTTTTAACATTTTGAACAGTAGTATAGCTACTATCGGTAAATGCCCCATTTTGTATAGTTAGATTAGTTTGACAATATAACTCCCCTTTTACTCCAAGGCTTCCGATGTAAGCATCAATGGCGGAAATTTTATGGTTTATGTTAGTCAATATTTTATTAGTCGCAATTTCTATTTTGATTCTATTACTTGCGTATTCTGCAAATCCAGTTTTTGTTGGTTTCTGAGGTTGTCCAGTTTTTTTTGAAATTTCAGTTGTAAATACTTCAATTATGTTGTTTAGCAAATTTATACTTCGGGAATTGAAAAACGTATTTTCAGTTTCGGAATTGAGCTTTAATATTATTTTTTCAATAACAACAATTAATTCGTCTATGTATTCAATATCAATATATTCGTTAAGTTTTTCGTTCGATTCTATATAGATTTTAAATTCTCTAAACTTTGATAATATTGAGTAAACCTCATCCAATTTTCTAATAGGTTGAGATTCGTCAAGCTTAGTAATATTTTTTATTTTAAGTGTTTGCGAAATTTTATTTGTCTCTTGATTTGAAAAATGAAGAAAATATTTAGAAAGACTTGTAACTTCTTCTTCTGTAACTTCTTTGATGAATTCAATTTCAGATGTGCATTCATCAATTTGTAATTGGGAAATATCGATGCTGAAATTGCTCCCTTTGACATCAAAGACATCATTCAGATGCAAATCATTAGATTTATATACATTCGTTTTATGACCTTTAGCATTAAAATATTTAGATAATGCTTCAAGTATTTCTGTTTTCCCAGTTCCTTTAGAACCAAACAAAATATTAATATCATTGTATATGTCCAATCGTATTAGTTCAGCCGCTGAAAATGGTGCAATTTCAATGTTTTCTTTAACTTTTTTGTTTAAAAGAGTATTAATTGTTGCTTCATCCTTTTCAAGTAAAAGACAAAATTGTTCAAAACTTTCTACAGGCAATCTCAATTCTGGTAATTCTTTTGAAATATTTATGTAATCGTCCCAATTATGTACATCCGAGCCATAAATCGAATTATGACCATGACTTATATAAATCCCAGCGGAGATTGAATTAGTAGCTTCCTTTAATATTCTTTTCGGATTTGGGATTAATTGGGTCAAAATTTCAATTTCTTTATCTCCAAGATTAGGTTTCTTAACAAAATAATGAGCAATATATATACAATCTAAATCTTCAAAAGCCTCAACAGTTTCCTTGAGAGAAATAGTAAAAGTATCTGGACTGTTACCTAATAAAATTTTATTAGCTCTGTCGTTAAACTGTGTAGAATTTTGTGGATTTGCAATTACTAGTAGATGTGCTCTCTTACCATTTTCTAAAATGTCTAATTCGATTCCTGGCCAAATTTGACAACTATCTGCAACTTCATCCCTAAGTTCTTCAAATTGTTTTAAATCAAAATGATTATGGTTAGTAATTGCTAGTATTCTGACATCTGTGTTTTTTATAATTTCACCAAATCTATCAACTGCAATATTTCTAGTTTCAGCATCTCCAGATTTAACCTTTCGGGTATGAACGTGTATATCTATTTTCATAATTGTAAGGTTAATGAATACTAAGCAGTAATAAATTAAAATAACTTGTTGATTTCGACAAACATTTTTTCAAATTTATCAAGTGTTGTTGGTTTAAAATAATTTTTATCAACCCCTAATTGATTTAATTTATTGGCAGGTCGATAATGATTAAATCTAGGCTTATTAATTACCTTATTGATTTGTTTAAGAATTGTATCTAGGCTATTGTCTAAATCTGCTAACTTAATTTCTGAATATTCTTTGTCAAATGCTAAATTGAATAATTTTAAATATTCTTCTTTATCAAAAAGGTCTTCTATATCAGCAACTGATTTGCCGTTGTCTGTAAATTCATTAAAAAATCTAATATTTTTATCCTTAATAATTTTGTGCATTACCAAATCTTCAACTTTTTGTTTTCCTTTTTGATCTGTAAATGTATCGAGCAAACAAGCAACATTAAGTTTTGACCCTCTTAATAAAGATATGAAAGTAGTCACTTTATCTAAACCACCAACTGGAACTATCGTGATGTTTTCATTTAAAAAAGTTCTCTTTTCAGTTTCCAAAACAGAAGAAAGAACAGTTAAATAAATTAAATCCGCTGGACCTTCTACGAGTAAATTATTTTTTGAAACAAACAAATTTTGAGCAATGTCATAACCTAGTGCTGCTTGAAGCGGGAATAAAGTATTCGGGTCTTTTTCTTGTATTGAATCAGAAATGATAGTTCCATCTTCTGTTTCAAAACACGTTCTAACTCTATCTAAATGTTCCGTTTCTACCATAAATGGTGAATGTGTTGTGTAAATAATTTGATATTTTTTTGATAGGTCATCAAAGAAGCGAAGTAAATCAGCTTGAGCTGAAGCGTGCAAATTTAGTCCAGGTTCATCAAGGAGTAAAATATAGTCAGAATTTTTATCTGCTTGAATTTTGCTAAACCAAATTATAAACGAAAAAAACCAATTAAATCCTTTGCTTCGTCTGTCCAATGGCAATGTAATTTTATGACGTTGGCTTTTAACCCTGATGTCAAGAATTTTTTCTGGTTGACCTTGTTTATTGGTAGTGTTTTGGATTTTAAATTCAATATCAAGGTTTTTATTTGTTGACCAATATTTAAAAATTTCAGAAGTAATTTTGTTAGATGACGCTTCCAAAAGAGCAATATACTTTTCATATTCTTCTTCGGTTGCATTTAATATATCTTCGGGTTTGATTCTTGCTAATTCAAATAAAGCTTTTGATGTTTTATCTTTCTCACTTGTTGGAGGCTCATTAATTAATGTATTGATGTTTATTTTACCACGAAGCGGGTAGTAGTCATCGAAGTACCAAAACTTTGGCATCTTTGTTTTTATCCATTGTTGTCCTATATATCCCGCGAGTGCATTTTCCCAAGTTGGGTATGCTCCATCAATGATTTTTTTAATGGCTACTTTGAAAACTGGTAAATCTGCATCAGCTTCTACGCCTACAATTTTTGAAGCTTCATCTAAGGAAGTCGTTTTTTTTATTAATTCTTTTGTTTCAGGAGATAACTCATATTTTTCAACTTCAACTTCTAGGAACTTTTTAAGGTTAGCTGAAATTCCAGTAAATGTATTTGCTTTGGCTTTATAATGAATTGTATAACTAAATTCCTTAACAGTAAAAACGCCTTTACCAAATTCATCTTCAATTTCTTTTAAAAGTTCAGGCGAAATTTCATATTTACAACTAATTATATCAGAATCTTCATCACCATGCTGAAAGTCAATTAATTCATTTCTAGGATAATCTTGAGTAATATCAAATTCAAAATCGGAATCCACAGTAAAATAATTGGTCTTTGCAAGTGCTGTTAAAAAAGAAGTTTTTCCAGCCTCATTCATTCCGACAATTGTAGTTATAGCTGAATCAATATCCACAACTTGCTTTTTTTGAATACTTTTATATTTATCAATAGTTACTTGAGTTAACTTAATCATTGTCATAGTTTAGTTTGTTTTTATAGTTGTGCTTCGTAATTTACTGCCTCGATATTTTTATAACGTGGAAATAAATTATAGATTTTATCAGAAAAAATAAAAAATTAACTCAAAATTACTACAAATAATGTGATTATTATAGCAATAACTTCAAAATGTTCTGAAATAATTAAAATGCAAAAAGCCGTGCTACAATTCTGTAACACGGCTTTCATTAAACAACAATTAAAAACTATTTTTTAGCTTTTGCCTTAACTACTCTACCACCCTTGATATAGCGATACCCTTTCTTTAATGTTCCGTCTTTTTTAACGCCTTCTCGAACAATTACTCTGCTACACAATTTTTTTGCTGAGATTCTCTTTTTACTTTTCGGCTTTGCTTTTTTACTTACCATGATTTTGAATTTTAATTATTTAACTTTAAACGACAATTTTCTTTTACTTTTTGATTCTGTTGATTGATTTACTACTTTTTTGTAATACATCGAGTATTTTAAAGTGAGGTCATTGCCTCTGTTTTTTTCCAATGTTGCAAACCTTTGTTTAGGGTCTTGATGCGAGGAACAATGAATAACCGAAGTAGGGTTGTGAGCCATCTTATTACCGCCATACATCGCCCCATTTTCTTTTACTTGAGATATAAAACACCAAATTACTTTTGGGTAAGTGGTTCTTAAAAAATTCAACTGGTCGGCTGTAATTTTTAAATCCGTAACAGAATCCGCAATAATGACTTTAACCACTTTACAGAAATCCTGTAATTCCTGAAAGGGTTTTTCTAAATAACCTTTTATAGCTATGTACAGTCTTCCTTTCTCGGTTGTATTTCGGTTAATGCTGTCTAAGGTGTCTTTACTTTCAATTCCGCCTTGCTCATAATCAATGTAGGCAACTGGCGTTTGCTCTTCTCCAAAAGCATTAGCGATTTGCATTGCCAACTGTGATTTTGAACTGTGCTTGTTTCCTTTAATAAGAATTAGTGCCTTGTGAGGTTGTTGTTTCTGTAAAAACTTCCCAATCTCTCCACCCAATACAAAAACATCTTTAGCTTCTTTTGGTGCTGAACTTGCGGAAACAAAGCCTAATTTCTCTAATTGATTTAAACTTTTATTCTGATCCAAATTTGGGTGTCTTGTACTTACCCTCGTTGGTGTGTTTTTTGTTACTGGTTTAACTTGTTTTTTCTTTACTTCAGTTGCTTTTTTTGTTTTGGCTCTTGCTCCCAATCCTGCGAACAAATCCAACTGCTCACCCTGTTTGGTTTTGCTTTTAGCTTTGATTTTAGCAGGTTTCTTTACTGGCATTTTTACAACAACTTTTTTTACTGGTGCTGTGTTTTTTTCCTCTTCTTCATCTTTTTCGCTATCGGAGTTTCTATTCAAAATATAATTGACTGCCTTTTGAGATTGTGCTGAAGCTTTGAGGAAAAAACGGTTATCGTTCTCTAGTTCACTCACTAAAACTCTGTTCCAGTTTTTAAGATATTTTGCCGAGTTTTCTTTCGTCTGAAACAATATTCCTGCTTCCGAGCATAAAAAAACTGCTCCCAATTCCGCAATAAGTTCCTCATAAGCATAATTTTTACTGCCAAATTTTCCGGAGAAATCTCTACCTAATCGTTTTACTGCTCCTGTCGAATGGGTCAGCTCATGAAAGTAGGTGCAGTAATAAGATGCCTCTTTGTTAAAGGCAGTTATTTTAGGCATATTTAGTGTGTCGGTGGCAGGTTGATAATAAGCCTTGTCTCCAACAAAAGTATAGGCAGGCGGGTTTTTATATCCGTCAATAAGTACCTGCGCCTGTTCTATCGGATTAACCTTTTTACTATCTGTTTTATCGCTTGGAAATTTTAATCCTGTACAATCATCGGCTCTGAAAACATTGTAATATTTAATTACTGGAATTTTCACTAGATGCGCCTTTAAATCTTCTTTTGTTAGTCCGTGAGATTTTACAAACTCGGTAAACTTTGCCTTGTCAGTAGTTTTAAATTTTAGTGTTCCGTTATCATAATTAAAAATCATAGTATAGTAAATCACACGTCTTGCTTTACTATCTTTTTTTAATGATGCTTTGGTTTCTCTGATTTGATTGAAGGTTAAATAGTAGGGTTGTATAAATTTTATCGGCACTAAATACCCTTTACCGTCTTCATCAAATCTTACATCGAAATTCAACAGGAAATTTGCTCCAGTATATTCTTTCTTGCTTACATAATTCCTGGCTGTTCCATCAGCTCCTGAACCGACCCATTCCTTTTGCCAAGGCAAATGCCCAACTTTCTCAATGGTATTGATAATCAAATCTGTTATATAGCTGTAAATATCATCGGGAGAAACACCATTTAAACCGCCCTCTGTATCGGGTTCGGATTGATATTCCAAAGTCGGTAAAATGATACTTTGTTCTGCGCCACTTAACCCTAATTCAGTAATAAAGTCATTTATTTCAATAGTGAAAACAGAATCATTATTTTGCTTTAAAACGTTTGTGATGCGTTTTGAAATAAGCGCATGATTTTGCTTTTTAGCTCTTGCCAAAAGTTTTTTTAGTGCGCTTCGGGAAACTTGTTTTCCGTTGAGATTATTAAATGATGTTATTAAATCCATACTATTGAATGATTGAATATTCTTTGCCTAAAACCCCTAAAATGGTTTCAATTTGAATGTCTTTTATTCCTGTGATTTTTATTAAACTTTCCATATTAGAAAGGTTCTCCAGTATTGGAATCTCAACAACCAAATCCTTTAATATAAACTTGCCTTTGGCGGGAACTGAAACAAAGGATTTGTTTACCATAATCGTTGCAATCCTTTTGGCTGTCTTGTCTTTAAGGACAATTCTTTTGACTACTGCAATAACACCATCGGGGCTGAAATTTTCATTGGTGGGATTAAAAAGTGTTACATCTATAGTGAAGCGCATCCGCTTAAAATTGATGTCGAAATTTCTAAATCCAGTCGGTAATGCTTTTAGTTTACCCATAGTTTCTCTCCACTTATTTACCTTGTTTTTGTACCATAATAAACCAACGCCCACAAGTGCGCCAGTAATGACAATATGCTTTGCTTTTATTAACATAGACTTGTTTTATTTTTGATGAAAACAACCGTTTTATAACCTAAAAACAGCAGCGTTAAAATTCCCAATCCAATTAAAAATTTCTCCAATTTTGATAATGGCTTTTCAGTCACGACAGGAATCTTTTTTATCTGAATGATTGTTTTATCATTACTGGTTTTGGTGGTTGAATTCTCGTTTTTAGTTTGTGCCATTTTCGAGTAAAACTCTAGTTGTTTGGCTAGTTTATCATAAATCAGTTTATAGCTGTTATCTCCCGAATCCTTTGAAGTATTTAGTTTTGATAGGATTTCATCAACCTTAGCATTAACAAGGCTGTCAAGTTCTCGGTTTCCTGTATTGCTTTGAACAACTGGAGTAATAAGTTTATCATCAATCGCCTGATTAATAATTACAGTTTTTAGGCTGTCTCTTTTCTGAATTTCACTTTTGAGAGTCGTGTTTTCGGCTTTATATTTTTTAGCTGAAGAACAACTGATGAAAACCAAAGAAAGTAATGTCAGTATTAAAAATTTAGTGATTGTCGTTTTCATTTTTGATATTTATAAAAGTTATTTTTATTTTGTAGAATACTATTTCGCCTGCTTCAATTATCTGAAACAAATCAATATCATAGTAAATACTAACTGCTCCGACGATTTTATTAAAGAGATTTCTTTTCACTTATTAATTGTTTTAGCTTGTCGAAAATTGCCCCCAATAAATCTTCCATTCTTTTGTGAAAAATGGTAGAAAAAGAACCGCACCAAGCGCAAACCACATAAGTAAAGAGTGTGCTTGTCTGCATGAACTGGTCAAAGAAACCATACACCAACAAAGCCACGAAAAATGAAACGATGGCTTCGGCTAAAAACCATTTCCAAGAGGCTTTTGCTCCCTGTCTAACTTGTTTTAGTATCTTAACAAATGCTCCCATACTAACTAAGGCTAGAAATAAAAGAAAATCTAATATTTGTTTGGAATGGTTGGCGAACCATTCCCAAATTTGCTGTTTTGTCATTGTTTGTATAGTTTAGTAATCAAGATGCAAGAACCCAGACCAAAAATTGTAATAGGGATTAAGTAGGAATTTTGTCTTGACTTTTTTTTTTAATATCCCTAGTGTATCAATGGTGATGTAATGGTTGAGTTGTTTTACTCTTTCATCCAAGTTGGTTAAGCCCCCGTTTATCTTTTTTGTTATGGAATTGATATTGTTGGTATCGGCAATCGGATTTAGTTTAAATCGCACCGACCAAAACCAACCCGCTATATCAATGGCTATATCAGGTCTTGAAGCCAAATCAGGATTGGCAATAACATCATGCCCCGAATAGTCTTTATAGGCTTGGTAATTGGCTCTTCCTGTTAATTGAATTAATCCACGACCTCGAAAACGCCAACCATCGCCAACCAGCGTATTGCCTAAATTTATCTTTCCCCAATTGCCACCATACACAATATTGGCAATGGCTTGTTGGTTGGCTTTTTGCTTCGCCGTTCTTCCGTAAAGGTTTGCCTGTGCAACCGAAATCTGATTAGTTCCGAAAGTTTTAATTAGTCCCTGCGGGGTGTAATTCAAACTTTCATTGAACTTTATAAATCCGCCACTTTCCTCGTGAAGTTGCGCCAAAAAATGGGCAATCCGTCTTGGGGTATTGATGGCATATTTATTAAAGATGCTCAAAAATGTGATGCTGTTTGTGAGTAAAAAATCCATTACAATACTACTTTTTTAGGTTCTGTTTTTGGCTTGTCCTCTTCCTTTATAACTTCGGGAGCTTTTGCATCATCTAAAGTGGCAACAACCAAAATCCCTGCTACTGCTAGTGAAAGCCATAATGTTGCGTTTGTACTCATTACTTAAAGTCATTTAGTTTGATTTGTTTAACCTTTTTCTGTGTGTATAATGCGTTTTCAGTATTGCGCCCAAAATCTCCGTCAACCTTTATTTTCAGTAATGTTTGCAAGGCTCTTACTTCCAATCCCTTGCTTCCTTTTTTCAGCAATTTGTTTTTATCGATGCTTGATTGATTTGATGTGTTAACTGCTGAAACGGTAGGATATATTTTGCCAACTGGTTTTATTACATCGTGGTCGGCAATCCAATAAATATCATTGAGAAGCAAACCGTTTCGTTGCACCACATAGCGGTACGTTCCATCTGGTCGAAGTCCAACCCAAATAATAGTTCCGATTTTATCGCCTTTTTTAAAAGTGGCTTTTCTAATTCCCTCGCTGGTATAATTACCATCAGCCATTTTCCTTGCGTCATAGGTTTTTGTTCCATAAAATCCTGTTGCCATTACTTCCTGTCCGATACTGTATCTGAAACTATCGGCTACAACTGGAGCTTTGACTGGCGTTTGAGTTTTTACTGAAGTTTGTACCTTGATTGGATTGGTAGCCAATGTTGGTGTTTTTATGGTTACTACTGGCTCTATTGGTTCTTCAAAATATTCCTGCTTTTTATCACTCGCTTTTTGAACAAAATAATAGACACCACCACCAACCGCTAGGGCTATACCGCCACCAATCCATAATTTATCTTCTGTGGTCATTTTATAATTGTTTAGGATAATTTGATTTTAATAATTGGTAATCTTCTTTGCTTAATTCCTCACTGAGCCAAACCTTTAAAGGATGTTTTGTCGGAGTTTGCCAAAGAGCAAAGTAGGTGTTGCCTGTTAGGGTGTTATAGTATCTATTTCCAAAGGCTGTAATCACTTTTGAAAATTGCGCTTCAGTTACTCCAGTAAGAGCCGTGAAAATAGTTTTACGTTTTTCAGTATTAGTGAAATTGGCTTCTTTCATTGCATCATAGAGCATTGTTGCCACTTCTTTAGCGTTGAAACTCGAATCGGTGGAACTGGAATCCAAATACATACCTGCTTTTTTGTTTTTACTGGTTTGCGAAACCGCAAAAAGCATAATTCCCAATCCTGCAAGTCCTATCGTGATAGGGATTATTTTAGTTGTCTCCATCTTAAAAAAAGTGTGGTATTAAAAAGCGTAATTCCATCAGTTCGCTTGGATTAAACTGGTCTGAAAACCATTCTATCATTGTCATTTTTTTCGATAATGGATTGATGCCTTTTCGCTGTCCAAACTCATTATAAATTCTGATAAATCCATTGTGATTAACCCCTATAAGATTTTGCTTAACCGATTTAAACCCATTGCCTAAACCGTACATTGCGCTAAAAATAGCTTCGGCTTTGTTCTTTGCCATTCCGCTTGAGATATTGCTTGGTTTCTCTCTTCGGTCTTCACTTAGTTTGGAAAAGCCATTAAAAACTTTCTTGTAAACGAAATAGCCAACTCCTAGAAAAAAACCTGTTTTGAGAACTCCCTTTACTATTGAAGCCGTAGCATTTACTGTACTGTTTGCGTTATCAAGAGCATTGCCAATTGCCTTTTGTCCTTGTGGGGATGAAGCGACAGCCATTATTGCGGGATTATGTAAACCTTGCTTTTTCATTGTCATTTTCGTTATTGGCATTGGTTAAACTAAACAGAGAATCTATTTCACTCCTTTTGCAAGGTTCTTTTCAATGTTGAAGTATTGTTTTTTAAAATTTTCAGGACTATCACCTGCTATAAATAGGTCACATATTCCAATGTTGTTAATACGCTACATCAACCTCTGTTTAGTTTTAATCTCGGCTCTGTTATTACACACTCATTAAGCGATGGACACTTCTAATCCTACGCACCAACCCAATGCTATTTTAAGAGTTGTTTCGCCTGCCTGTAAATGGAGCTTACAGACAAGCTACTCCAACTACATTATGAACTCTTTTATGGTTTGCCAACTCTGTGCATCTGTAACCATTGCAATTGCTTTTTGGGAGTTTTTAAGTTCTACCAACTTCTCCAAAACCTCATTATCCAAATCCGCTAATTGTTCAATCAGTTTTGTCTTTTTCTGTAATTTGAAAGGGTTTGTTTCCTTTGTTTTTATGGTCATTGCGCTCATTATACCAGCATTTGATGTTTTTGTAATAGTTCAAATAATTCCTGTGAGAAAACATTGTTCTCACTTTTCTCATTGATTTTTTGATAGATGACCTGTAAAAGTGCAATCGTATCATCATCAAGGGTTTTTATGGTTTCCAAAAATGATTTCTTTGTCTCTGAATGAGCCTCATTTTCAATATCATCGGCAGAGGCAAGACCCAAACCAGTTGCTTCAACTGGCACGTTAAAACCCAGTCCTTTTAAAATAATCGGGGCTTGTTTTACCACTCCCAAAAGCATATTGTTTAAACTGTCGTTGCTCTCTTTGGTATATCGTTTTTGTAACTTCTCCTCATTGAGTGCCTCGTTTTTGGCTTTGAGTTCCTTGTTTTCCTTTTCCGATTCCTCCAGTTTTCTAGCGAGTTCCCCTCTGTCATAGGCTTGCATTTTCAAATCGAAAATTTCAGTCATTCCTAGTCCCATCAGTCCGCTTTTCATTTTCTTTTTTTTCTTCTTTTTGGAGGTTTGTTTTGGTGCTGCTTCAGTAGTATTTCCAAAACTCACATCGAAAGTATCTCCCTCCATTTTAAAAGCATTCGCTCCATTTTTTCGCTTTTCCTGTAGGGTTAGTTTTTTGTAACCATCGGCAAAAACTTTCTCAAAAAACTCTTCGGCTGTACCGTAATCATTCTTTATTTGTTCGTGGGTTACATTGCGAAAAATCGGCTTGGAAGTATCCCTGTCATAAACTGTAACAGCACAAAACTTGTCGCTGTTTAGTTTATCCATCAAATCATCTAATTGCTCCATTTTAAATTAGTTTCTTGTAGATAAGTAATATCTTGTTTTGCCCAGAAATACGAATGCCTTTTTTTATGGGAATGCCTCTTCTAAGGGTTTCATAAATTTTGATGTCTCCATCAATTTCAATATTTCTCTCCTTTTTTGTGGGAATGTCTCTTTTAATATTGGTGTTAGAGTAAGTTACAACTAGCTGAACTTTTGAATAAGTGCCATCAGGAACAATCAAAATTTGCTTTTGGGTTGGATGTATTACAACTCCGTTGATAGTTGCAATGCTTGTGCCTTTATTGACAACACAAAGGGAAGTAACATTCTCTAATACTGGGATTTGCTCTTCTCTAAATTCTTTTGTTATAAAAGCCGATTCTACAAACATTGCTACATTTTTTTAACGTTATTATTGTACAGAAACACCACATGAAATTTTAAGGGTATATTGGTTTGAAGTTCTTCATCTAAGGAAAAAATCAAAGTGTAATCCTTATTTCCTGTATCGAAATTCAGAGGCTTGAAACTCTTCTCATATTCGCCACCGTTTGACTGTCTCCAGTTGTCAATATGCACCGAAGGGATAATGGCAATACTGTTATCGTCTTTCATTTCAATGGATGCCATTGCGCTAATTGATTTCTCAACGCCATTGGTATAAAGTGCTGCACCAGTTGTAAAGCCTGTAGGCAGTTTAAAGTTTACCGATGTATCACTTTCTCCTGGTTTAATTATTGCCTTTACAACGTATTGAATTTGTCTCATATCATTGGGATTTTAAAAGCCATAGCCTTGAACTATGGCTTTTTGGGGTTTTGGAATACTATTTTTTTGCTTCTGTTACTCTAAACTCCAATCTCATAAAAAGTGGCTTTCCTACTGGAACTGTAACCCCTTTTGGAAATTCCAGTTCTATTTTAAATTCTTCTTTTGCTCTTAAAAGCGGAGTAGTGGCGATAGGTCTGTGGTCTGAATCCTTAAAGTTTTGAGTGTCGGTCATTGGCAGATCAATCAGCATATCGTTAGTTTGGATAAGCCTCATATCTGCATTTTGTAATTCAGCAGGAATCCTTTCTGTATTTTGCCAGTTGGCATTTTCTACCGATGTTCCAGATGAAGTAAACAATGTGCGGATTGAATCAATGACAACATCACGCCCAGAGTTCAAAAGGTTTCCGTCAAAATTGGTTACTCCAACTAATTTCTTGGTGTTGGAATCAACCAATTGGTTAATTCCGCTCATTCCGTCAACTTTTACATTGATATAAAATGTTTTATCTACTAATTTGGTTGCCTGTGGTCGCACCGCTTGTGCGTGTTGACGTTGTCTTGCTCCTAAAACTTTGATTGCTCTTTGCAATTGTGGATTTCTATTTTCCATTTTTTGTTTGAATTATATTTTTAATTTTTCTTTTTTGGACTACAAAATGTAATTTCCGTTTTCATCGATGTATGCTCCCAATCCGTCTTCATCTTCATAAGCACCCAAACCGTCTTCATCGTCGTAAGCACCTAGACCATCTTCGATATAGTTTCCTGCTTCATCATAGTAGCCGTTTAGTCCATCTTCCTCGTAACCACTTAAACCATCCTCTACATAATTGCCATTTACATCAATGTAACCGCCCAATCCGTCTTCGTGATAATTTCCATAGCCATCGATGTAGCCATTTAAACCGTTTACTGCTCCCGAAAGACCCGCTGCTTTTTGCATAAATCTTCCCATTGCGCTATCTGAACTCAGTTTTGAGGCAATCTTTTCAGATGAAAAAATGTTCTTTACTACTTCCAATCCGTGCGCAATGGAAACCCCAATTGCTGAACCTCTCATAAGGGAACTTTTGCTATCACTCCCTTTTACCTTTACTGCCAAGAACCCTGCTCCGACAGCCACCACACCATTGACAACACCTTTTACCGTGTTGGAAGATGTCTCTGTCATTGTGCCTGTAAGTCCTCGTGAGAGTGCGCCTACGGCAACGGCAGAACTAATTGTTATTAACTCCTGTTTCATTTTTATTTTTATTAATTACTTTTTGAACTCGTTGCTAGTAGAACCGCACCCACAACACCAACACCTATAACTATCGGAATAGTATAATTAGGCTTGTCTGTTGGTGCAGCACTTTCATTTTTTGCCATTTCTTTTTGAGTGGCAACCTCTTCTTTTAAATTCTCTATTGGAATGTCTTTAACCTTTGAAATAGCTTCCAATTGGGCTTCATTTGGCGAAGCTTCGTTTGCCTCTGAATCAGAGGTTAAAGTTTCAGCAGAAACTCCCTTAACCTGTGCAATGGTTTCCAATTGCTGTGGCGTTGGAGTGGCATTTTGCATCACTTCTCCCTGTGGCGCATCATCATAAACCTGCTGTGAACCACCACCCGAAATGGCGTTTTTAATAGTAGGTTTTATCAAATTATTCATAGCAAATTGACCTACTTTTGTCCCTGCAATTTTTTTGACTTTCATTGCAATTCTTCCAATCTTACCCGCTTTAGCCGCTATTTTTGCGAACTTCCCTGCTTTGGCAATTTTTGCAGCTATCCCAATGGGGGCAGTAGCAGGGAAAAAACTCATTGCAGTAGTGGCTATCGGAACAATCACTTTACCTGCTTTAATGGCATTTTTTATAGAGATATTTTTTAACCTGATGTTCTTTTTGAGCATCTTGCCAAGTTTGAATCCTTTATTCAAACCAGCGTTTAATCCTGCTTGTTCTTCTAATATCAACATAGACTTATCTTTTTAAAAATGTGTGTGGTGCAAATGCGCCTTTGATTAATCTGTTTCTTTGATGTTTTTTCATCAATAAATGGGGTGCTAATGCTCCTTTTATAAGCATTCCTCTTTTATTTTTTGGAATCAGTAAATGCGGGGCAACTGCCATTTTAATAGCATTCTTAAAATTGAATCTCTTAAAGAAACCTCGATTTAAACCCCCATTCAGCCCTGTTTGTTCTTCTAATATTATCATACTCTTATTGTTTAAAAAGGAAATCTTCCTCTTGTAGCCTTACTACTTTTTTTGGTTGTTGTACTCCTTTTGGTTTTCCTTGTTGCACCTTTTAATCCCTTTTTTGGTACTGGACAATTAAGCCCGATGTGTGGCAATTTTAAACTCATAAAAACATCTTCTTTACTTGTATAATTTGGTTCTTTGTTACTCTGTACTGTGCCGTCAATTACACAATAGCCATCGTCCAGTTTTCCGCTTGTTTGATTATTCGGCACTACAACGTAAACATGGGTGTACAGCTTTGGATTAAAATTGGGCTGTTTGATTTGCCTGATGTAATGCTTAATCCCTAAATTCAGTAACACGCAACTGGCAAAAATCGAGTAGCTTTTACAATCAATTCCCTCTCTTCGGTTGAACCAACTATTAGCAGGGCTTCTTATATTTTGCGTCACTCCATCAGCCTGATACTGGATGTCGTAGAATAAGAAGTATTGTATCTTATCGCACGTTTCTTTAATGGTTTCCCCTTTTAAAATCTGCGATAGTTTGGCTACCTGCTTATAAAAAGTCTTCGCCCAAACACTCATTATTGAAACCGAATAAAATGTATCTCCCTTTTGAAGATTTACTTTTTGATTCTTTGGCTTTTCAATTAAATGGTTAAACTCATCTCCGTTTTTTATCCTGCGTTTTAGAATTGCGTTTATCTCTTCTTTTGTCATTTCTAAATCCTGTAACTTTCTTTTACAAATCTTTGAAATAAAAAACCTCCGTCAGGTTGATTGACGGAGGTTAGCGGTGATTTCGATTGATTCAATCTAATTGCAATTGAATATTATAAGAATTGCAATTGTATAATAGCATAATTCGTTGCAATCAATCATCTTCAATATAAAAGCCTACAGGTAAACCATATATAGCTACGAACTCTTCTAAAATATCGGGAGGTACTGTGTGCATCCCAATTGTATATTCACATTTTTCTAGCTCTTTTATTTTAGCTTCGATTATAGTGTTTACAGCTTTTTTTATGGTGGCTTCACTCATCTTATTTTTTAAATACATACTTACCAGTTCTGATTTTGTGACAGCATTAGGCAATAACTTTTTTCCTTTTTTATTCATTTGAAGAAGATTAAATATTCTTTCTCAGATCATTGATATGGAATAGAATTTTGAAAACTCTATCTTCTAAATATTTCAATATTCTGTTTTGCCCATTAAGGATAAAATCCAAAAATTGCAATGGTGACGTTAGAATAATTGTAAAGCATAAAATAAGTGCAAATAAGTTGTAGCGAACTATTTTAAGGCGGTTTATAAATTTCATTTGGTTAGTTTTAAATATTGACAAGTTTTTCGTGTAATAAATCGGAAGTTGTTTGCATCACAAATCTTTGTGATTCAGTTCTCTGTTCTCGTTCCCATTGGCAACAAAAGAGCAGTATGACCGATTGTGTAGGTGTTAGAATAATGTTTGTTACTAATTTTTTACTTTCAATTTTTGTTCTGAAAATAAAAAACATACTTTGGAGCGTATCGATTACAATAATATCATTGCAATACTTTTGATAATCATTGCAATTGGAAATATTATCTACTTTTTCTCTAATAAATTTCAGCAGTTCGGATTGTATAATCTCAATATCTACTATCTTGATTTTTTTTAAGGTTATTTTCATAATGATATTTTTATTATCGTTTGTCTCCAGTATTTTTGTCAAAGGCAATTAAGTTGAGCATTCCTCTCAATCTTGAACGAACTCGATTACCATAAGCTACTTCTATTTCGGAAGCTGATAAATTACTTGTAATGTGGGTTTGTATTTTTTTGGACACAAATAGATCATATCTTGAAAGAATTATTTCTGCCATAACATTACACTCATTTCCAAAGTATTTTAAGTTTTTCTCAACACCCAAATCATCAAAACAATAATTCTTATATTCTGTTTGTGAATAGCTACCACGACTGTAACGATGGATAATTTCATAACCATCTTTGATGAATTCAAAACTTATATCTCGACAAGTTTTTATATAAAATTTGTTGTTTGGTTGCGTTACATATTTCATCAATGTTATCAATGTTGTTTTGCCACAGCCTACCTGACCAGACAACAAAATTCCTTTGGTTAAGTCGATACCGAACTGCTTTGTCATAATCTCATCATTTAAAAAATAAGCGATTAATTTTGTGATGTTAGGAATGTCTTTTTCAAAGAATTGAAATTTTTCTCCATAATCTTTTTTGCCTTTTTGTTCCAACCAAGCTAGAATCTCTGGGTAATTGTATTGTGACTTCATAGTTGATTATTTTACAATGGTTCTGCATAGTCCTTGTCTTCATTGGTTTGTAAATTATTGGCTCTTGATTGTTCTTTAATGGGGTTACTTTGTGGTAGATTAATAGCAAATTTGGAAGTATTGAGTATCCAATTTCGAGCAGAAGCTTTCCAGTCAATCATCTTGGTTTTACCTCCAATTAGCCAACCATTACTGGTGTAGTAATTGAAAAATCGTTCAGCTTCAAATTCTGTATTCCTTTTGAAATTGAAATACTCTTTTACCAATTCTAAATTTGGATTTTCTTTTCTTTTAGCGGAACTTTTTTTTTCTTTTTCCGAAGTGCTTAAAAAATCTTCATCATTTAAAATTTGAAAATTTGTATCTATAGATATGTTTTTATTGTTTTTATATGTTTGTTTATTATTATATATATGGGGTTCATTAACCTGTTCAGCAACCATAACAATAGCTTGTTCATTGATTGATTTTGTTGCGCTATTAGATGAACTGGTTATTGTTTTTTTAAACCAATTTCCATCTGATAGATTGTGGATGATAACCTCTGTGCCGGAATAAGGATTATACGACGGCAAATAGTCGATAAAACCAAGTTCTTGTAATTCTTTAATGCACTTGTGATAGGTAGCCTTAGAAGCAATTCTGCTAGCTTTCATCATTTCATCACGAGAAATTGCAATTGGATTTTTAAACCGATTTACATTCCAACTTTGAAATAATGCCAAATACAAACTAATGTGGGTGGGATAAATGGTTTCTTCTATGGCTATTCGAGTGAAAAAGCCTGTTAGATGCTTAATGTAATTCATATTTTAAGATTACATTATTTGAAAAGAGTAGGTGTGGTAACTACTTTGTTACCATTTAGCACTTTATCAATATCTGAATGATTGTAGTAAATAATTCCGCCAACTCTAGTGTGAGTAAGCGTTCCATTAATACGGAGGTTTTGTAGCGTACCCGGAGAAATGTTTAAAAGTCTACGGACTTCATTGGATTTGAGCCACTGTTTTGTTTGTAGGGGTTTTTGAATGAGTTCCTTCAAATCATTCAAAAGAAGACTTCTGAATTCGTTTAAGTCTTGAACGGTAATAACTTCGATTGCCATAACTTTAATTTTAGATTGTTATGGCGCAAATTTGTGAAGATTGAATTGTTTTGTTTCACAACGGGGTTCGTGTTGTGAACGATTTAATTAAATTATATCATCTGCATTATCCATACGTTTTATAAGCGTTTCATTTAATGAAGTAATAAATTTGGTTCGGTCTGTTTTACGAGTTCTGATTTCGAGGAAAGTACGACGATATTGACCTAAATCTATTTCAAAAATATGCTCAAAGTATTCAGCTATATCTTTTAAATCAACTGCGCCATTATTGAAAACTCCTTGCGAATGTAGCGCATACAAGAGTTCCGTTAATGAAACTTTCGGAGCTGTCCACGTTATTTTCACGTTCGGTTTGTGTTGTGATTTTTCATTATTGTCTTTATTTTCAATCATAATTAATTGATTTTCTAAATACAATTGGATTAAGTCATTTGCTAAAATCTTGGCTACTTTAAAGTCGTGTGATGTTGCAAAGGTTTTATCAGCTTCAAAATAATAGCTATCCAACGAAAGTTTAATATCAAACTTCCCTCTCAAAAAATACTTATAATCTAAATAGATATTGCCCGACCTATAATATTTGTAAAAATCTAATTCGTTATCAAAAAAAGCTTTCAACTTTATTAACTCGTTATTGTAATACTTTTTTAAAACTCTTGTTCCACCATTCGGCTTCTTCATTTCAATATTAAAAATAGTATTGTAATAAATAACTTTAGATGTGAATTGAGGTTTTATTTCTTTAAAGAATTGTATCTCTTCTTCATCAGATTTAAAATTTGTTTTTTGAATTAATACTCTTAATTTTTCTTTTGAGTTTATGCTGATTTCGATAGCTTTCTCGCATTTTTTTATTGGATTATCAATTTCTAAATCTATAAAATTTAATTGTTCATTAAGGTGGGAAAGGAGCAAATTTATTTTGAAATTCAATTTATTTATTTTAAGGAAATTTTAATGTTACGATACGCTTGAGGTAATCCATTGAAGAAATTTAACCTAATTTGGTACGAGGTAAAGACGAGCATTTTGAAATTATGTTTACAATAAACCCTTTTGCATGATTTTAACAATGCAAAAGGATTTAAGGATTATAATTGTGGTCAATATTTCACTTAAAGTATTAATTACTAATGCATTTCTTCAAAATCTGACTTAATTTTTCAACAGAAGGTTTATCAAGTTCATTTAGTGGACTTCTTAAAAAACCACCGTTTTGACCTTGAATTTCTAATCCTGCCTTAATTGCTCTAGGTAAACCTGTTTCTACGATAAAACGTAATAAATCTAACTGCTTATAAAATATATTTTGAGCTTCTTTCAAATCGTTTTTTTGAATTGCATTAAATAAACTAATGTTTAATTCCGGAATTAAATTGGGAGCAGCAGTACACCAACCATTTGCACCAGCCGCGAATGCCGCCAAAGCGAGTGGATTAGAACCATTAAAGAATGCAACATCATCACCTAATTCATTCCTTAAAAAATGCATTCGTTGAATATCACCCGTACTTTCTTTAATCATAGTAACATTAGGGATTTTTAGTAACCTCTTTAATAATGTAGTAGACATATCTACACCGCTGGTGGCTGGATTGTTGTAAGCCATAATCGGAATTCCAATGTTTTTAGCAACTGTATCATAATGTTTTACAATTTCATCATCAGAAAGTTTCCAATAGCTCATTGGAATAATCATAACAGCTGCTGCTCCTGCCTTTTCAGCAAATTTGGCATGATGTATTGTGCGCTCGGTTGTGAGATTTGAAACACCAACCAAAACAGGAACTCGTCCAGCGACCTGCTGTATCGCAGCTTCTGTGACAGCTTCTTTTTCGTCATCATTTAAATAGGGCAATACACCAGTGCTACCCAATGGGGCAATTCCGTGAGAGCCATTGGTAACTAACTTCTCCACTAATGTTTTAAAAAGTGGTATGTCGACTTTCTCTGATGCGTCAAATGGTGTTATTGGATATGCAATGACACCACTAAAAGGAACGTTTTTCATTTTTCTAGTTTTAAATTATAAGTCTCTTCCTTCTTCTTCTCTTAATGCCACACCTAAGTTTTGGAGTTGAGGGGCATTTTCGCAAGCTAAATATTTAGCAGATTCTGTAGAACTCAGATTGCCATGTCTGTGCCAAGCCCATGATGGTATATAAACCGCATCGCCAGCTTTCCATTCTACTTTTTCATCTTCTATTTCAGTCCAGCCTGTACCCTCAATGACATATAGAACAGTTTCATAAGTATGTCTATGGCGATTAGTAGTTTGGTCAGGTAATAGTCCTCCAATAGTCATACTGACATTTTTAGAAGGTAAATCGATAAAGAACACAGGATGTTTTCTTTCTGCCGAAAATTGATTGTGTACACCTTCATTTTCTACATTTCGATGAATTAGCTTAGAAGGTTTAATAAATGTTGGTCTTGCATAAGTTTCATGAAAGTCTTTAGAACTGAATTTTTTTTCATTTGTATCCATAATAAAAAATTTAATATTGTGCATTATTGCTTGACAAAAATAATTTACCTTTGGACTACTAATACAGTACAGAATTAAAAAATACAGATAGTCCAGATGCTAAGACCTTGGGAATTTCAAATAGAATTAAATTTAAGCTGTGAAAAAGCATTATATATCCAGATTGCTGATGCTATTATAGTAGCCATCAAGAAAGGAAATTTAAAACAAGGTGATGCTTTACCTGGTAGTAGAACGCTTTCAAAAATAATTGGAGTTAATAGAAATACACTTATTCTAGCTATTGATGTTTTACTAGCAGAGGGATGGCTTATTTCTAAGGAAAGAGTAGGGATATTTGTTTCAGAAAATACATTCCTTGAAAACACATTTGAAAAAGATATAATTTCAAAAACGGAAATTATAAATCTAAAAAGCAAACCCAATATTATATTTGATGATGGTCTACCTGATACTCAAATTGCACCCATAAAAGAATTAAGTAAATCGTATAAAGATATATTTAATAGAAAAGGAAAATGGCAATTAATGGGTTATAGTAATGAACTTGGTGATGAAGAATTTAGAAATGCAATTTGTCATATGCTTAATTTTAAACGAGGAATGAATTTAACTCATGATAATGTTTGTATTACAAGGGGTAGTCAGATGGCGATGTATTTGACTGCACATGTATTATTAGATACCGATAGCTATGTTCTTATAGAAAATCCTGGTTATAAGCCTGCTTGGGATGTATTTGAAAAGGCTGGAGCAAAATTACTCCCTTTAACGATCGAAAGAGATGGATTAAACATTGATGAAGTTCATAGTTACTTAAAAAAATATGGTTTTAAAATAAAAGCAATTTATACTACACCACATCATCAATTCCCAACTACTGTAACTCTTAGCCTTGCTAAACGATTAGAACTGGTAGAATTATCTAATATTTGGGGTTTTACTATTATCGAAGATGATTACGATAACGAATTTCATTATGCAAACAGGCCGATTTTACCTATCAGCAGTTTAGAAAATTTAAACAATTATGTTTATATTGGAACGTTCAGTAAAATAATAGCACCTGCTTTAAGAGTAGGCTTTATTGCAAGTTCTAACAATTTAATAAATAAAGTAGGGAATTTAAGAAAAGTGATAGATGTCCAAGGTGATAATATTATGGAACAGGCACTTTTGCAGTTAATAAAAGACGGAGATGTAAAAAGACATTTAAAAAAATCAACTGCCATCTATAAAAATAAAAGAGATGAATTTGATGTTCTGTTGAAATATTATTTAGAAGACAAAATAAGTTACACTAAGCCCGAAGGAGGTTTAGCGTTTTGGGTTATTCCAAATAATGGTTTAAAAATTAATTCTATTTACAGTAATTTAATTAAAAGAGATGTGCAAATAATCAATCCCGAAAGTTTTAGTTATAAAGAAACTATCAATGGTTTGCGACTTGGCTTTGGATCACTTACTAAAACCAGTCAAGAAAAGGGGTTAAAGGTATTGTCTGAAATTTTATAAAGTATGTTCAGGACAATCAATTCTCAAATCGCTTATTTCGAGTTTTAATTGCATTATTTTACAAAAATGAGTATTAGCATCTTTTTTATAATGTAAACACGTATAACACATTCTCTGCGTTTTAATATAATTATTTTTGTTGAGATCTAAAACTATTTACAATAAAGCCAAAAGTACTTCCTCTTTTATGTTTTTGGAAAATTTTCCAATTGAATTCTCTATTGGATAAGTAAAATTTTCCAACTTTTTACAGATTGATTCACCCTCGATTGTTAGTTTTAAATTATAACTTCGTAAATCATTTAATTCCACAGATTTATGAACTAATCCTCTTAAAAAAAGCAATTTTACACTTTCGCTAATAGTTGCTTTAGTCATGTTAAATTCTTGAGCTAAATGACTTATTTTGCATTTATTTTCCAGATGATAATTTAAAAAGATGAGTATCTGGATTTGAATAGGGCTTAGTGAATATTTCTTACTTTCGTCCCTTAATAAAACTTTAAATGACTCAGAAATTCTTTCTAATGCAACGACAATTTTATATTCAATTTTATTATTTTGCTGTTGTAAATTAAAAGGTGAATTCATAAATATCTCAATAAAATTTCGCAAACAATCAAATACCAATTCTCTATTTTATCCAATAATTGTTAGCTTTGGCAACAGTTGCAAACTCCATTGCAACAATTTTGCCTATTTGAAGCAGCATTATAGGATCTCCTGCATAAAGTAATCGTTGTTTTTTTCTTTCTATTTCATCTGGCTGAGTCAATTTAATGATTAATCTCGCCATTTTAACAGCTAATTGCCTGCCTTCTTCCGGTGTCGATGTTAATAAAGTATTGTTTGGTATTAATTCAATATTTTCCATAATAAACTTTTTAAAAAAATGAGCCGAAATTATTCTCGGCTCATTACTAAATTTCTAATAACAATTTTCCATTTCGATAATTGCGTAACCATTATTTATAATCTGTTTTTCCATATGTTCAGGAACAACATCAATATGGCAGAAATTACATTGTTTTGAGGTCAAATTTTGCGTACTCTGCATCACACTTTTTAGATATTTTTTTCCATATTCAAAAATTATGTTTTCCTCCATTACATTTTCTTCTACCAAAATATCAAAATGCATTATCTTCCCATCATTTCGAGTTACGTACGTATCCCAGACTGCTACTTTCATGTCAATATATTTTTAAAATTCTCCTTTTTTCATATACGGTTGACCCCATAATATTGATTGCATTAGAACAGATTTTACCCAGGCATTATACATTTTATCAACATCCGAAGCGCTTGCCCCTTTTTTTGCTAAAAAAGGTTTTAAAGTCGTCGTTACAGGAATTGTTAATGCGGGTATATATCTGTAATTAATAATGGGAACTGCTGTTGCATTATCGGTTTTATTTTTCTTGGTTTTATAATGACGTAGTCCTATTTCATATTGGTAGTTTAACCAATCTTGATTATAATTAGCCTCAGATGTATCAAGAATCCACATTTTGAACCGTGCCCTAACTTTTGCTAAATATTCGCCTTCAGGTTTTCCTGTCGTTTTATTTCCAAAAAAATAAACTAATTGTGGAGTTGAACCGACAAAACCATACCAAACATCTAATATTTCATCTGTTTGATCTTTTAGTATATCATGACTCATTTTTAAGTATTTCACATCTTCATTGGTGAACAACATAGATTCTTCTAGTAGTTTCAGCTCATCCAACGTAAAAGGTGATTTTGAAACTTGTCTTGTGCCGCTGGTGTATCCAGATGGCTTCTGATTTTGAGCTTGGGACACTGTCATCGAAAATGTCGCTATTGCCAGTATAATTATATTTTTCATTTTTTCATTTTTTTAAAATTAAAACCCAGTTGGAGTAAGACCGACTGGGTAATTTAGTTTATCCGATAACTTCAGCCATCGAAGCTCCAAAGTTGATGTGTAATACGTTTCCTTTTGGCGTTACTAAAGCTGGAACGGATTTTACTCCTGCTCTTACAGCTTCGTCGATCTTAGATTTGTCATTTCCAAGATGAACGATTTGTACATTTGAATGACCAATCAGGTCAATCACGTCGTGTTCTGCACTGATGCAAACTGGGCATCCTGCATGATAAAAGATTGATTTACTCATATTATTTTCATTATATATTGTTAGCATTATTGCTGGTACAAATAAAGTTAGTTATCCTAACAATATGATAGTCCAGTAAAATGAAATTTTATATTAATCTGGTTCCTCTAAAAATTTACGATTTTATTATTTCTATTGTTATTATATAAAGTGAATTTTTCTTTTAAAATTTTCATATCCTCACTTACTTTTTTGTCCAATACTTTTGCATAATGTTGAGTGGTTCTCAAATTTTTATGTCCAAGCATTTTACTCACGCTTTCAATTGGAACACCATTTGTAAGTGTTACCGTAGTTGCAAAAGTATGTCGGGCAATGTGAAATGTTAACTCTTTATCAATCTCACAAACTCCTGCAATTTCCTTTAAATAAGCATTCATTTTCTGATTGCTTAAAATAGGTAATAGCTTATCTTCATTATTGCATTGAGGATGTTTTTCATATTTATCAATTATCATTTGTGTAACTGGGAGTATTGGGATTTTAGATGCGCTTTCTGTTTTCTGTCTATGGGTAAAAATCCATTTATCGCCATCGATACCGATACTTATATGGGATTTTGTCAAATTCTTTACATCGATGTATGCTAGACCTGTAAAACAGCTAAAAAGGAATATATCACGCACTAGAGACAATCTTTCTGTTTTAAAACCTTTTTCGATAATACTTTGAATTTCTTCCTCTGATAAATAAGTACGTTCTACTTCTCTAACTTTAGATTTATAATTTGCAAATGGGTTTTTCTCAAGCCAATCATTAGCCAAACATATCTTGATTATTTTGCTAAAATTCTTGATGTATTTAACAGCAGTATTATTAGCGCAATTTCTAACACTTCTTAAATAGAATTCATAATCAGTAATAAAGGCATGGTTTATTTTTGTAATATCTATATCAGATACTTTGTATTTCCATTCTAGGAATTCTATAGTATGTTTTAATGATGTTGTATAACGTTCTAAAGTTCCCGAAGCATATTCTTTACCAACTAACTCTTTAATTTTATTGTTGTGGTCTTGAAAGATAGGAACGAGCATACGTTGTTTTTCTTCCAACCCAAAAAGTTTACTTTTAAAATTCTCAATGTTTACTTCTTGATTTTTATGGATTAGTTCCATTTGAATATCCAATATTTTAGATTTCATTAAATCAAGATAACCATTGATTGAACGAGCTTCTTCTGTTGTGCCTTTCATTTTGGCTAAGTCAGCCGACCATTTGCTAGAATCAACAAATTTCTTTGTGCTGAATTCTAATCGACTTCCATTTACGGTAAGTCTTATATAAATTGGAAATTGTGCAGTAGTATTTGCTTTCGTGGATTTTGCATAAAAGTGCAATGTAACTTTTGCTTTCATTTTGTTGATTGATTAATTATTCTTCAAGTTAAATTCCTAATTCAAATCAAACAAGATGTTTACTGAGTGAACAAGCTATTGAACACGTTGATAAACCCAATGTTTGAAAGGGTTGAGAGAATTTATCGAGACCCTAATTTTTGATTTTTTCTAGGGTCTCGATTTTATCTCGCATGAGATAAGATTCAATGAATAATTTGATATGTCTGTAAAAGCAAAAAACCCCGAAAATCATAGGATTTTCGAGGTTTTGATACCATTTAGGATTTTTTTCAGCGGAGAAAGAGGGATTCGAACCCCCGGACCTGTTACAGTCAACAGTTTTCAAGACTGCCGCATTCGACCGCTCTGCCATTTCTCCAGTATGTTACTATCATTTTGTGATTGCGAGTGCAAATATAGGGCGCTTTTTCGATTATAAAAACTTTTTTAATGCTTTTTTAAATAAATTTTTAAATAAACTTTCAAGTACTTAATAATCAGTAATTACTAAAAGAATATTTTTGTGTTAAATATTATAATATAGGGTTCTATCGCATTTAGAATACCTTTTATCTTTGAAATTTTAAAATTAACAAAAAACCAATACAAAAGGGTCATTGTTATCCAAAATCTATTATTCTTCAGGCAGTAGATTTTAAATTAAGATTTACACTTAGTTACCCGTGACGTTGAAGAGATAATGAAGATTAGGAGTGTGATTGTGGATCATGCCAAAATCCAAACACTGTGTTTATAAGTTTACACCTTTCATTGAGTCAGAGATGAAGAATAGCAAGGGCAAAGTGGGGACAAGTTAGAGATTGGATGAAACCTATATCAAACTAAAGGCATTTGGTCTTATTTATATATGACAATACCTAAATTAGGCAATACAGTTGACTTTCTTTTGGCCACAAAAAGACAAAGAATGAGCCCACAGTCTTTTCTAATTAAAACAATTAAGTAATAACTGTCGACAAAAAGCAATAAACATTGATAAAAGCGATTCTAATGCTACAGCTATCAATGTTTACTGCATGACCTTTGGCATTCATTTTTTGCTAGTTTTAAAAGACCAAAGATAAAAGGTATTCCAAATGCAACAGAACCTAGTAAAAAACCCTTGATTCAAGAAAAAATCCTAATCAAGGATTTCTTTATTAAACTTAATGCTGTTATGGAATTATCTTATCATTTCTAAGCTGTGCAAATAACTCAAAAAAAGAATCTTTTGTAGCTTTATAAACTGAAAAGCCCAGCTTTCTGCTTCTGGACATATCTGTCATAACTTCTAAAGGGCGGCCAAGGTCCAGATCTGTATGCCACGCTGATGCTAACTGATTTATGTCTTCTTCTATTAATTGCTTATTTTGCGCAATTTCTCTCCAAACGACATCTTTTTTGTCGAGAATGGTTTGTAATGGTTTTATAGTTCCATTATAACCTTCAAAATCAATCTCAAACCATTCTGCTATTTTTGGCCACAACCATTTCCATCGAAAAACATCACCATTTGTGATGTTAAAAGCCAGATTATGAGCTTCAGAACTAGTTGCAGCCCAGATGATTTGATCTGCCAAAACTTTAGCATCAGTTACATCAGATAAGCCGTTCCACTGTGCTTCAGAACCCGGCCATATAAACGGCAATCCTTCTTTTTTGCAAATACTGGCATACACAGCCAAAGTCGTTCCCATGTTCATTGCGTTTCCTATCGTTTTGCCAATTAAAGTATGAGGTCTGTGTATGTTCCAGGTAAAACCATCTCTGGCTGCAGCAGTATAAACCTCATCTTCCTGCGCATAATAGAAATTCTTTATGTCTAGTCGAGGCTGCTCTTCCCGTAAGGGTGTCTCCGGCAAAGTTCCAGTTGTAGCATAAGCATCAAAAGGTCCCAAATAATGCTTTAAACCCGTTACGAGCGAAACATGTCTTACCGTTTTTTTTATTGATAATACATCTAACAAATTTCGAATCATAGTACTATTAACTCGTATATTTTCGTCTTCTGTATCGTTGCGCATCCAAGTGGTAAAAAATACGTGTGTGGGAGAAACTTCTTTTAATGCCGCCGTCAGCGACTCAATATTTAGTAAATCAGCTGCAATTGTTTGCAATCCCTCAATATCATTTTTTGGCTTTCGCGAAAGCCCGTATACTTTCCATCCGTTTTCTATAAGTTTTGAAGCAAGATTACTTCCGGCAATACCTGTAGCACCTACAACAAGTGCTGTTTTATTAATCAATGTTTGTTGTGAATACATAGTCTGAATTTTTATTCAAATGTAAGACCAACTTACCCATCTTACAGATGATCTAAAACAAGAAATTCAGTTGATAGAGATCAATTATTTAGCAAAAACGATAACATTTTTTTTAAGACGACTTAGGGTTTCAGGCGTAAGTCCAAGAAATGAAGCCAATAGATTCTGAGGAACACGCTTCACCAGATCAGGATTGTTAGCCATAATGTATTTGTATTTCTCCTCGGCACTATGAGTATGTGAACTGATTAATCTTCTTTCTTTACTAATCAAACTATTTTGAAACAATAGACGAAAATAGCGATCCATTATGGGAACCTGCAAAGTAAGTTTCTCAAAATCTTCACTGGTGATCAGCAAAACATCGGTATCTTCGAGTGCATCAATGGTATAAAATGCAGCTTCACCACTAAAAAAACTACTCATATCTGAACTCCACCATCCTTCCAGAGCAAATTGATTGATGTGCTCATTGCCTTTGTCATCGACATTATAAGACTTCAAAAGACCTTTGCTTACAAAAGCCAAATATTTACACACATCGCCTTCAACCAAGAGAAATTGTTTTTTCTTTAATTTTTTATGTTTAAAAAAAGTCTTTATTAGCTCTTTTTCCGATGGAGTTAAAGCGACTTTTTCTTCAAGGTGTCTAAAAATGATATCGTACATTATCGTAAATCTTTCTTCATAAATTGATAGAATATAAATGTATGAAAATTAATTTTAAACTGTAAGCTGCAGTAATCCCACAATTAGCAATTCATCCTGCAGAGCAAAACTAAAACCCTATAACCTGCATTAAAAAATTCTCTGATTCAAAAAAGTGTTTTCAGAAAATTAAACAATACTCTTTTTTTTTATCAATAAGTAATTAAAATTAATTTTTTAATGATAAAAATCATTTATAAAGTAATTGATAATGAGTATCTTTACTAAAGAACCTCCTCACGAATAAAAATAAACAAACGATTTTAACAGAAGCTACAGAAGCCATCAATCAGGAATAAATTTTGAAAATTGATCGCTTATTGAAACCTACAATACCATTTCTTTAATAGTAAATACAGATTTTGGTTGCAAAAAATGAGGTAAATGATTGCTTCATTTTTAACAACTACTGATTTAAACAAATTACAACTGATACTACTAAATAATCAACTCAACCGAAGATGAAAAAATCAAACGTATTCATTCCTATCATTTTTATAATCTCTGCAGTAATAATTTTGCTCAACAGATATACTGCCTTTTATATCAGTGACTGTAGGGTGCATTTTTTCTTTTTATTCTTTATGGTATCCTCATTTGTAATTATGATAGGACTATTTTTAAAAAAATTACAAACCAATTGGTCAATCATTTTAGTTTTCATCATTATCGGAATCTTATGTGGGCTCAAGGCTTTTTTTACGTGGGGAGGAGATTGGAAAACACAAACTGTATTGTACAGAAATATTGATAATAAAAACAAAACGATCAATTTTCAGTTGCGAGCAGACCGATTTGCATTCGGCTATAAAAAACGTATTGTAGGCATCTATCATCTAGCGCCATTTATGGAATGGACAACAGATGTAGATACTCTTTATTTGGATAAATCAAAGTGGGAGAAAGTAAATCTACAGCTCAATAAGATGAAACTTAAATAGAAAGTATAAAACTGTTTTAAAAATTACAAAATATTTAATATCAAACAATTAATAAAAAAATACCCGGACAAACCAAAATACTTTTCCCTTTTAAAACAATTACCATGAAAAAAATACTCGTTACCACAGACTTTTCGGATATCTCAAAAGCAGCGATACGATTTGCTATTCAATTTGCTTCTCAGACACCTTGCGAACTTCTATTTTATAATGCAGACAACTCAAGCCACAGTGATCATAAAAAAAACGAGCAAGAAAATAAGCTTAAAAAATTCATACTCGCCATTTACAAAACAACTAAAAAACAAGCGGACAAAGTTCGATTTATAGTAGAAAATCATGTTCATGTAGACAAAGGTATTATTGCATACGCGCAAAAATGCAATGCCGATTTTATTTGTATTAATACGTCGGGCCCGGGAATATTTAATCATTTAATTGGCACTACAGCTTCCAAACTGATTACCACTTCACCGATTCCGCTTCTGGTAATTCCTTATACTTATCGAATGAAACCCATCGATCTTTTATTATATGCATCAGATATTACGAGGATCGGAGTTGAACTTCCATGGGTAAAAAAAATTGCAGCACTTTTTGATGCCAATATAACGGTTCACCATTACAATGAATTTATTGATCAAGGGGATTTTAAAAATGATTTTAATACTATATCTCAAAACTATCAGTCAGATAAAGTCTCTTTTTACTTTAAAAAATTAAATATTGAATTTTCCTTACTTAATCATTTGCAGGTAGATCTCCGAAAATTAAAACCATCAATCCTGGTGATGTTTACCAAGCAAAACCGTGACTGGTTTGAACGTCATTTCTTATCGAGCAAAACTAAAGAGTTTGGTTTTGACACCAATGTTCCGATACTTGTTTTTAGAAAATAAAGACAAATAAAACAAGCAACACAAATGACCGAAAAAAAGTTTAATACCGATGGCCTGACAACAACGCAAGTACTTGCGGCAAGGAAGAAATATGGCCCGAACATATCTTCTTATAAAAAAACGAACCGCTATACAACTGCGATAATTCGGATGATAAAAGAACCTATGATGATTTTATTATTAATCGCATCAAGTATTTATTTTATCAGCGGAAAAACTGCGGATGGCTTTTTTTTAACCTCGGCTATTATTTTAATTTCGGCTATATCCTCTTATCAAAATGCACGAAGCCACAATGCTTTGGAGCAATTAAAGGATCTTACAAAACCCAAATGCAAAGTCATTATAAATGGTCTTGATATTGAAATCAAAACAGAAGAAATTGTGGTGGGAGACAGCCTTTTAGTAGAAGAAGGAGTTCTGATTTCTGCCGATGGAATAATTGAACATTCTAATGATTTTTCTGTAAATGAATCGATTCTAACCGGAGAATCTATGGCACTTAGCAAAGATAAATCGACCAAAGACAATGCTATTTATCAAGGAACAACCGTCGCCAGCGGACTAGCCATTGCAACGGTTATCGCTATTGGCAGTGCTACCAAACTAGGGAAAATTGGCAAAAGTCTGGAAGCGATAAAAGAAAAAAAAACGCCTTTGGAAATGCAAATTGGCAATTTTGTAAAAAAAATGGCTATTGCTGGTACAGTAGTTTTTTTAATCGTTTGGGCGATAAATTATTTTCATTCCTTTAAAATTTTCGACAGTTTACTCAAAGCCCTTACACTGGCCATGAGTATTCTCCCGGAAGAGATTCCGATTGCTTTTACCACTTTTATGGCCATTGGTGCCTGGCGAATGATGAAGGAAGGAATCATTGTGAAACAAATGAAGACCGTTGAAACACTTGGCAGTGCAACAGTTATTTGCATTGATAAAACGGGAACCATTACCCAAAACCAAATGAGTCTGGCTAAGATTTTTTCTTTAAAATCGAAAAAAATTACAACGCTGGATGAACCACTATCTGAGGATGAAAAAAAATTGATTACGCTGTCAATGTGGGCAAGCGAACCCATTCCGTTTGACCCAATGGAAATTGCTTTGCACGAAGCGTACACAAAAATCATCCAAGAAGACGAGCGACCTAATTATAAATTGGTTCATGAATATCCATTGTCCGGCAAACCTCCCATGATGACGCATCTTTTTGAGAATAAATCGGGCACTACCATCATTGCCGCTAAAGGTGGCGCAGAAGCTTTAATGAATATTGCTCCTCTTTCTAAAACAGAAAAAGAAGAAATTGCAAAAGCCATAGAGGAATTATCGCTGCAAGGTTATCGCATTCTGGCGGTAGGCGAAAGTCATCACTCCGGAAATTATCCCAAAACACAGCAGGAATTTACATTTGACTTTATCGGACTATTGGCTTTTTATGATCCTCCGAAAAAAAATATCAAATTGGTTTTAGAACATTTTTATAAAGCAGGAATAGAGGTAAAAATCATTACGGGCGATAATGCCCTAACCACTTCATCGATCGCTAAAGAAATAGATTTTAAAGGTTATAATAAAAGTATCTCGGGCGATGAGCTCATGAAACTAAGCGATAAAGAACTTAAAAAACGGGTAAAAGAAATTAATTTATTTACCCGAATGTTCCCCGAGGCCAAACTAAAAATCATCAATGCATTAAAATCAAATAAAGAAATTGTAGCCATGACAGGTGATGGCGTAAATGACGGACCTGCACTAAAAGCATCACACATAGGCATTGCAATGGGTAAAAAAGGTACAGAAATTGCCAAACAGGCCGCCTCTCTCATACTGATAAATGATGACCTTTCAAAGATGGTTCATGCAATAGCGATGGGAAGAAAAATTTATGCTAACATCAAAAAATCGGTTCAATTTATCATTTCTATACATATTCCGATCATCTTTACGGTTTTTATTCCGCTGGCATTAGGTTGGATGTATCCCAATATCTTCTCCCCTATTCATATTATTTTTCTTGAATTGGTTATGGGGCCTACGTGTTCGATTGTTTATGAAAATGAACCTATGGAAAAAAATACCATGACGCAAAAACCGAGACCTTTTACCTCAACTTTTTTCAGCTGGAAAGAACTTTCTACCAGTATTATTCAAGGGATAATCATAACGATCGGAACCTTGTTTATTTACCAATATTGCATCTATCTTGGGTACAATGAAAAAAGTACCCGAACAATGGTTTTTGTTGTTTTGGTATCGGCCAATATATTTTTGACATTGATGAATCGCTCTTTTTATTACTCGATTTTTACCACCTTGCGCTACAAAAATAATTTGGTCCCTATAATAATCGGAATAACTGTTTTTATTACCGGTCTTTTACTTTACATAAAGCCATTTGCGGGATTTTTTGCCTTCGAACCTCTAAAAGCATTACCCTTATCTATGGCTATAGGAGTTGGGTTTGTGTCTGTAATGTGGTATGAATTGGTGAAGTTGTGGAAAAGAAATACTAAAGTATCTTCGTGATGATGGGCCTTTTGTAGAATAATTATTCAAAAACAAATTGTATTATTTTTAGATGTAAAAGGAACATAACTTTACTAAAATCTTCTGGTACCTATTTGTTTTTGTGTTGTAATGGGCGACCGTACTTTCTTTCTAATAAAAAAATATTAAATCTAATCCAGTTATAAAAGAGCCCTAAAAGCAAAGCCGCAACTCCGATTAATAACACAGACAATCCTAAATGCGAATAAAAAATTCCGCTTACAATTCCGCCAATAAAAAAAAAGCTAATAATACTCAATCGCAACTTTATAGAAACAAACAGCTTTTTTCTATACAGCTTCTCATGATAAAAAAACAATTGCGACAATTCGATTCCGAGATCTGTAAAAAGACCCGTCAGGTGGGTTGTTCTCACGGTAGCATTAGAGATTTTTGTCACCAGAGAATTCTGTAAACCCATTGCAAACAACAAGATGTAAGCCAAAACATTAGGACTATCTGCCATCAAACGTGTCCCAAAGACTGCGACTGCAAACAAAATTACGCTTTCAATAGCGGTTGGAATTACATAACTGTATTTTTCGTTTCTTCGCAAGAGAGACTCTACTATTAGACTTGAAAAAAACGATCCCAGAAAAAAGAAGAAAATATATAAAAAATAAATAAATCCCTGTCTGAAGTCAAGTTTGAAAATTTCATCTACAAAAAAAGCAAAATGTCCCGTAACATTTGTCGTTAATTTTTGAACGGCCAAAAAACCAGCAACATTTACCAAACCCGCAACAAACGATAACAAAGAGGCAATTTTAAGATTGTGCCTCAAATTTCTTTTGTTTCCGTGGTGTTTGAACATATTTTTATAATTCTTAATTTGTAATTATTTCCGAATTATAACCTACTTCTTCAAACAGAAAACACACAAAGCAGTAGCAAAAATAATAATGTAACAACTCCCTGGCGATCTTAGATTATTTTCTAAAAATTGTTATGGTATCTGTTAAATTTTCTTTGTTAATGAATGCTGTAATAAATTCCTGCACTTCATTGGTAGTCTCAAGTGGTGTTTCAAAAGAATTGATATGAAATTCATCGTCCTGATCCAAAATGTGTATAATTTCTGTATATCCCCTAGAAATTAAACTGCCTTTCAATTTAATTATATTTTGCTGTTGCTGAGCATTTAATTCCTTACGAACTTTTAGTTTTATAGCTTTATCCATAAGAAAAAATTTAAATTAATACCTTTAATTGATTATCAAATGTAGAAATTAATTAAGAGAAAAATCGCATAAAAATCGCTGATTAATATTTTTTTATTAACATTCAAAAAAACATGGAAACATACTGTCAATTAAACAAAAATAGAGATGATTTTCCTATGTAAACTATCGATTTTATAAATCAAATGTGCTTCAGCTTTGTCCTTTATTTCTAATACTTGCTTTAGTAACAAAATTAATGTGCATGATCCATATATTCCTGAAATGATTTATTAGGGTCAGAAGTGGCGTATTCATTTTCCGGTTCAGGAATTACATGAATTTTTGAATCGCTTAAAGCAACGACAGCAGAACAAACGTACACCCCAATCATGCCGTCACTATATTTAAAATCTAACAATGTCAATTTTACAATTTCATTGATAGACAATTCATAATAATTGCCGTAGCGGATAATTTTAAAATAAATCTGACTGTTTTCTACTATCTCAAATTGATTGGTTTGAATGTTTTCAAAAACAAAATTATTTTTTACGTCTTTTTCATTAAATCCCCATGCTCTAAATTGAACAAAACCATTCACAAAATCAATTGAGATATAATAACCGGTTCCTTCTTTATCACATTCAATGACAAAACCTGTTTTACCCATTCCTTCAACAGCCAATGTCCCTTCCCAAACAAAATTACTTGACGGTTTTTGAAAACAAAAAACTTCGTAACCGCTACGGCAACCAAATTTCCATTTATTTTCGTTTTCTAATGTAAAATTTGCCGAAGGATTCCCTAAGATAGGTACTGGAACGGGCAAGTTTTTTTGAAGAATGGTTCTCTGATACAAAGTTTTCCAATGATGGTAGGTTTTTAACAAAAGCCTTCCCGTACTGTCAACTTCCAGCTGTTTTGGCGGAGGTATTACGCGAAGTGTATTGACATTTCCTCCCACAAAATAAAAATTATAAATGAGACAATGTTCTCCCTCTTTTACAATTCTGGCGGCATAATTACCTTGCGGCATCAGCACATTATTATGAAAAGCATGATATTCTCCTTTAAAATCGGGAGCAAACCAATATCGAACTTTAATATCTTCGCGGATAGAACCCAGCAGATAATGCATGCCTTTTATTTCTACCACACAAGGGCACTCAATATCATCGTACACATACGAAACATGCAACGGTTTTTGAAGAACAAATCCTTTTGCCTCACGCTTTGCAACGCCAATACAACCTCTTCTGTAAGTTGGACCTATGGCACTTCGGGCACAAATTAACAAATAATCTTCCCCTTCAAACTGGTATTTATAAGGGTCTCTAAAACTGAGCCACTCGCGAGGATTGTTATCTGAATTTTCATAATAAGGCGCCTGACTTTTTAAAGGCAGACCATATTGATTTTCTTTTGTCCAGTGAATTAAGTCCGGAGAAACTGCTCTTCCAATTTTTTGCATAATTCCTTTATCCTGACGCTTTAGACCCGTATAATACATTTCGTAACCTTCGCCATCCGATTTTTTACTCACATGCATGGTCCAGAGCATATCATCATCCCACTCGCCCGGATCCCCAACAAACAAAGCGTTTTTTACTCTTCTCCAAGACAAACCGTCTTTTGATATTGCATGCGCAATATAATCGTGATTTGGAATGATCAAATGAAATAAATGATGAACACCATTTTCATCGATAAATACATCTACATCGCCTATTTCCCAATTACTAAACCCTGAACCTGAATACATATTACTTAATTATTTTATAATGTTTTAATCCTTCTAAAATCCCTGCAGATGCTGCACTTTTTGCTACATAAACACTTTTGGTGGTTACGTAGTCCGCCAATTCTACACTTCTATTTCCTACGATGATACCTTTTACAGCACCTCTAAACATGTCTATGTCGTTTCCTGAGTCGCCGGCCGCAACGACATTTGATAAAGGAATTGCCCATTTACGGCATAAAAATTTCACAGCATTTCCTTTTGAAGCTCTTTTGGGAATAAAATCAATAAACTCCTCGTGACTCGGAATAATATTTATTTTGTACCAGCCCGTCCCGAGAACTTCTATTAATTGGGCATGATCGTATTTTTCTTTATCATAATAATATGAAATCTTATATGGATTCTGCGCTTCTTCTTCTTGGATCCGAAGCCAGGGAACGGCTTTTAAACGACTAACAATATCTTCTCTCTTCCAGCGGCCTGACAAAAACTTCGACCAGCCTTTGTCTAGAATATAATCCTTACCGTTTGTATAATAAATTTCGGTTCCTACAGAGCAAATAATAAAATCCGGCAAAGGAAGTTGCTCTTCTTTTATTACTTTTTTAACCAGCCTCAAATTTCTTCCTGATGCGAGAGCAAATGCCATTTTCTCAGAACGATTGATCAAATGCGCTTTTAATTCTTCTAATCCGGGATTACTAAGTTTCGGTTCGATCAGCGTTCCGTCAATATCTGAAACCAATAAATTTTCAACTTTTCTTTTTAATCGTTCAATATTAATATTTGGATAATGCTGTTTTTTGATACCCGAACCAGAGGATAATGATAAATTTTCATTGACCAAATCTACATAATGATTGACATGTGTGAGCCAGCTGTAATGTTTCTGAATATTGATTGCGCCGTTGTTAGAATAATAGCGCCATTGATTCTCATCTGTCAAGATATTGCGCAATGCCTTTTTAATTTGATTCTCGTTTTGTGGGTCTACTAATTCTCCGTTCTGACAGGTCGGAATAATTTCTGACGGCCCTCCGTTTTTAGTAACAACCACAGGAAGACCAGAACTTGCGGACTCAATGACTGTTAATCCGAAATTTTCATGAAGTGCCAGGTTTACAAATACGCCTCTTTTTTCTGCTGCATAACGGTAAATAATAGAGACTTCATTCTCTACATCATGCTTTTTAGGAATTGCCATTTTTCCGTACAAATCATATTTGTCCATCAATAACAATAAATCTGTTAAAACGTCTTTTTCAGATTCTGGCATTTTGGAAATATCTTTTCGGATGCCAGCAAAAATGACCAAATTGGCGATGCTCTGCAGTTCCTTGTCTTTGCCGTAAACTTCTATGAGTGTATGCAAATTTTTATGACGATCCGGTCTCGAAAGCGCCAGAATAAAAGGCTTGTGCGGATTTATTAAAAATTTAGAAATCGTTTCTGCAACCCAATATTTTCTTTGCTGTTCCTCCATTTGCTTATCCGAATCCTGCTCCTGATGGTAATAAGGAACAAATTTTCTGGTATCAATTCCGGGAGAAATGGCGTGATATTTCGCCAAATCAAAATTCTTGTACGGTTTATACGTTTCAATTTCCTGCTCTGTAGAAGTCACTATAAACTCTGATAATTCTAAAGTCTTTTCTTCAGCTGCAATTCTCGTAGCAAACTTAAATTTCTTTTCGATTTCCTCTTCGTTCATGTCGCTTTCCAGTAATTTTTTCTGTTTGTGAAAACCCAAAGAATGTCCCGTATGAGCAAAAGGAACATTTAAGATTGTTGATAATTCACTGGCCACATATCCCGCATCACCGTAATGAGAATGTATCCAATTCGGAAAAATATCATGCAATTTGATGTGTTGCACCATACCATTCACGAAAGTGTCCAAACCTTCCCATAACTGCTCCTTTGCTTTGTATTTTTTTCCCAAAAAAGGGATTCTTCTTATGTCTAATTTGTCATTAATAATTTCGACAGGAACGGCATATTCTGAGGAAAGATTTTCATCGTCAATCAATCTGGTAAATAAATGAACATGCTCTACATCTTTATGTTGCGATAAAAATTCAGCAAGCTCATAAACATACTTGGTCTGTCCGCCATTATCTGCATCTCTACCAATCTCTAAACCCGAACCTTTCAAGAGTCCATGAATGTTGATCAATGAAATTCGTAATTTTGCCATCTTCCTTATTTATTTGTTATAATTTTTAAGGTAAGAAAAATAATCGAGAATTACGGTAAAGAGCACTTTAAAATTAGCATTACATTAACATTTAAAACCCCTTTAAAACAACTATTTAAAGTGATGATTTTCTGTTTTTACCTGTTAAAAGTTTTTTAGTTTTTGCAAGAAAAATATTTTTTAATACACTAATTCATTATTTTTTAGTTGTAATTATATCCTTTCGTACAAACAATTCCTAAAATTAATTTTAACTTAGCTTAAAAAGCTAAAAATACAAATCCGTACATCTCAATTTTAAAGGCTATGAAACAGATTACAGACATCCTTAACCTTAGAGAAGGAGAAGACGACAGAGCAAAAACATTAGAAACGGTCAAGAAAAACATTACGTTTAAAGGAGCCAATCTTTGGATATTGGCGTGTGCCATTATTGTGGCTTCGGTGGGACTAAATGTAAACTCAACAGCAGTTATTATTGGGGCTATGCTAATTTCGCCACTTATGGGGCCAATCGTTGGTGCCGGATTTGCTCTGGGTATTTATGACTTTTCATTGCTTAAAAAATCCCTCAAAAATCTCCTTACTGCTACTGTTGTCAGTCTCGTGGTCTCAACTTTGTACTTTTACCTAAGCCCTTTTAAGGATGTTCAATCTGAATTATTAGCGAGAACTTCTCCTAATATCTACGACATCCTGATCGCTTTTTTTGGAGGCGTAGTAGGCGTTATTGCTGTAACGCGATCTGAAAAAGGAAATCCGATACCGGGAGTTGCCATTGCCACAGCGCTCATGCCTCCTTTGTGTACAGCAGGTTACGGGCTCGCTACAGCACAATGGACCTTTTTCTTGGGTGCTTTTTATTTGTATTGTATCAACTGTGTGTTTATAGGCATTGCGACATTTTTGATTATAAAATATCTGAATTATCCCGCTGTCAAACAGATCAATGAAAAACATCAAAAACGCGTAAAATACATCATTGCCTTCTTAATCATGATCATGCTGATACCAAGCAGTTATCTTGCCTATTCGCTCTACAGAGAACAACAATTTAAAAAAAATATCACTCTTTTTATCGAAAATGAATTTAGTGAAAAAGGATACACTGTTGTTTATAAAAAAACCGATTTTAATTCTAAAGGTAAAAAACTCGAACTTGCTTTCCTTGATAAGCGATTTTCATTAGCAGAAATAAAGGAGCTAAAAAATAAAATTAGTCATAATAAATACCTTTTGGGCACACAATTACTAATTCGCCAAGACAGTACCGATCGTTTTAACGCCATAAAAGGAGATATCCTGAACCAAATTAAAAGCAGTGAAAATGAAATGAGTATCAAAGATGTAAAGATCATTAAACTCGAAAAAGAACTGAATAAAAATAAATTTGACAGTCGCCAAATTCTAAAAGAAACCAGTGTTTTGTTTCCCAGCATCAATTCTATTTCCATATCCAAGACCGCATTAATCAATAAAAAAGACAGTCTTACCACTATAACAGCCGTTATTTACGACTGCAATAAGTCGTTGAATACAGCTGATAATGAAAAGTTAAAAAAATGGCTAAATGAACGCTTATCTGTAAAAGATGTAGCGCTTTACAAAAAACAATAACGCTCTTAAAGTTTTTGTCTTTTGTTATAAAGATTTAAAACGCAAAATCCTGCAATACCCGCTATTGTTGAAGCTATTAGAATAGCAAACTTGGCTTCATTTTGATGCAAAGGATCTTGAAATGACAGGAGAGCGATAAAAATAGACATCGTAAATCCGATTCCTCCCAGAAGTCCAAGTCCTAAAACATGAAACCAAGTGGTCGATTCGGGAAGTGCTGCAATCTTCAATTTTACAGACAACCATGACATTATAAAAATACCAATTGGCTTTCCTAAAAATAATCCTAAAATAATTCCAAGTCCCAAATTACTGGTTAGCCCGTCAATCATAACAGATTCAAAAGTAATATTAGTATTGACAAGGGCAAAAATTGGCATTATAATAAAATTTACAGGACTTGTGAGGGCATGTTCTAATTTTTCGAGTGGCGAATATGAATCATCTTCATTCGTAGGTAAAGTGATGGCTACAAGCACACCAGCTATGGTAGCATGAATTCCGGAATGATGAATAAAATACCAAATGAAAACCCCGGGTATTAAGTAAAAAAGCAAATTTTTAAACCCCATTCGGTTAAAAATGATTAATAAAACAAATAATGCTCCTGCATAACCTAAATAAAGAAAATGTAAATCTGAAGAATAAAATATAGCAATTACTAAAATTGCGATTAAATCGTCAACAATAGCCAAAGCAGCAAGAAATATTTTGAGTCCCGAAGGTACCTTATTGCCCAAAAGAGACAAAATTCCCAAAGCAAAAGCAATGTCTGTCGCCATCGGAATTCCCCATCCTTTAGAAGTAAGAGAATCTCCATTATTAAAAAATAAATAAATTAAAGCGGGTACCAAAACTCCGCCAATAGCCGCCAATACAGGCAAAGCCGCCTGCGCAAATGAAGCTAGCTCTCCTTCGACTATTTCTCTTTTTATCTCTAATCCAACCAGAAGAAAAAACACGGCCATCAATCCATCATTCACCCAAAGCAAAATAGGATATTTAAGATGTATCGTACTGGTATTAAAACCCAATTCAAAATTGAGAATCTCCTTAAAACCTTCTGACCATTGCGAATTGGCAATAAGAAGCGAGATAAGAACACAAATTAATAAAAAAATCCCTCCTGCGGAAGACGAGCGGAAGAAGTGAGAAAATATCTTAAGATTAATTAGTTTTGCCATAATTACAAATTTAGTTTTTCAAAAGCATCTTTCCAAACATTATTGTGTGTAATGAAAACCATAACAATAAATTGATTGAAGCAGTGCCATAATTTTGTTTAAAATTCGGCCGTTTTGATTCTCTGGAAAAAATTAATATTCCTTCGACTAAAGCATTTTTATTATCAAAGTTTAAAACTGAATAAAAATCGTATTTTAGTTCAATCAAAATTCAAATAAAAACTTTTATTCTCAAAAAACATGAATCGAATTCTTTTATTACTTTCTGTTTTATTGTTGATTTCCTGCCAAAAACAAACCGACTCTACTGCTGCTTTGGCAGATTATTTTAGTTATGACGATTCGACTACTGTTGAATCAGCCGGAGTAAAAATGATTCCGATAAAAACTCCTGTAGGCGATTTTAAAGTCTGGACGAAACGTTTTGGAAAAAATCCGAAAATAAAAATACTACTTCTTCACGGCGGTCCGGCCATGACTCATGAATATATGGAGTGTTTTGAAACATTCTTTCAGCGAGAAGGTTTTGAATTTTACGAATACGACCAACTGGGTTCTTATTACAGCGATCAGCCCAAAGACAGTAGCCTCTGGACAACTGAACGTTTTGTAGAAGAAGTAGAACAGGTTCGTAAAGCAATTGGTGCCAATAAGTCTAATTTTTATGTTTTAGGAAATTCCTGGGGCGGAATTCTAGCGATGGAATATGCCTTAAAATACCAAAAAAACCTAAAAGGATTATTAGTTTCAAATATGATGGCGAGCGCTCCAGAATATGGAAAGTATGCTGATGAAGTGCTGGCAAAACAAATGAAACCCGAAGTTTTGGCCGAAATTAGAGCACTTGAAGCCAAAAAAGATTTTGCCAATCCCAGATATATGGAATTGCTGATTCCTAATTTTTATCACGAGCATTTGTGCCGATTAAAAGAATGGCCAGACGGCCTGAATCGTGCCAGCAAACACGTAAATGGAGAAGTTTACACCATGATGCAAGGTCCTAGCGAGTTTGGTATAAGCGGCCGTTTGAAACATTGGGACATTAAAAACAGACTGAAAGAAATCGCAGTTCCAACACTCATGATTGGAGCAAAATACGATACTATGGATCCCAAAGCGATGGAAGAACAAAGCAAGCTCGTGCAAAAAGGGCGCTATTTGTATTGCCCCAACGGAAGCCATCTGGCCATGTGGGACGATCAAAAAGTATTTATGAAAGGTGTGATTGAATTTGTGAAAGATGTAGATTCTGGTGATTTCGCAACTAAATAATTACCTTCTTCACTTTATTAAATTCATAAAAACAATTAAAATATTCCGTGAGCAAACAGATAACATCAAAAATAATTGGATAATTAATTCAAGTTGCTAGTTTCTATAGTATAAAAAACAAAGCAGAGGTTTAGTAAATTTGTTTTGCGAACCAATAAACCTCACCAATGCTTTGTAAAGACAAAATTATATCAATTTTTTGTTTAA
>NZ_JAGFBV010000024.1 GCF_017948595.1 Flavobacterium geliluteum
TCGTAACTTAATCGTACTGCTGATGATTTAAACTCAGCACTGTAAACTCGTTTTTTCATAATTCTAAGATATTTATTTTTATTTAAACAGTCTTAAAATTTATGTCCCAGTAAATGTAGCAACTCCACCGCACCCTCTGTTACAAATGCGGTACATAATTCAAAAGCCTTTTGGGACTTTAGCTGTGCTGTTCCACCCAATACAATACTCTGTAATTTGGCTTCATCATTCTTGTAATTTCTTACATTCTGATAGTAGCCTGTAACAGCGTTGTACGCTCCAAACAAAGTGCCTTTAGTGGTATCCATCTGCTGAGTGTCACTTATCATCGCATAAGAAAAAGCATCATCAACGGTGTTTTTGAATACAGTTGAAATTTCATCTTCCGCACCTTTTTTAATTAGGTCAAGGGTTTCCTTGTTTGGGCAGAGTGCCAATTGAATTAACTTTTTAACCTCTCTGTCTGATATTTTTACTTTTGCCCACTCATTGAATATACCCTCTAACTGACTGCTGAGTGTATTTGCCAATCCCATAATTTTGTGGGCGTTCTCGATACGCTGTTTTGCTCCTGAAGTATGTTTGATACGAACTACATTGGTCATCGAACGTAGAGATGCATTTAGGGTATTTTGACAAACAATACGAATAGGTGTAAAAGCGGCTGTGATGCTTCCACTGCCATCGTGTGAAGTGGTCAGGAAAATGTAACGCTCGGTTACGTCATCCCCATTGCCAACACGGATATAATCGGGCAGTTTGGCTGTGATAAATATGCGTTCTCCTTTGCCCAAAGCCCCTGCGGTTTCATAGAGAATTCCCTCGCCACCCCCTACAATGGCGTCAAAGAAGTTGAAGGCTTCACGGTTTTGTACAATTTGATAATCTTTTCCCACAACGCCCAATACGGCATTGTTGTCGGTACGGATATTGGCGTAATAGTTGGGGACTTCCAATTCGCTGTTGCCTATTTCAATACCGCCAGAGGTTTGGATAATACCCGAACCTTTTGTAAACAGCGGTGATTTTACGACTTCGTAGTCCAATCCTGCGTGTTTGATAGCTTCCTCGCTTGTTGGGTACTCTGAAACGATTTGCCCCAAACCGTGCCATGCTTTCTGTTGAACGCTAAAGAATGAATAACGTCCTGTTTTCTCGTTGAAATTGATATTATGTGCCATGATAAAATGATTTAAAATTGATAATTACTTGAATATTTCCTGATTAAAAAGGGAGGTCGTTTTCGGGTTTGTCATTGCTTGTTCCTGTAGTAGTCTGTGCCGTTTCGGATTTCTTACCGACCCCGTGCAGTTTGATTTGGGAAGTATTGAAATTAAGTCCTGCACGTGCTTCCCAGTCACTGCCTGTCCATGCCCTTGCGCTTACCGTACCTGTTAGTTCCACAAGAGAACCCTTGGTAAGTATCTTGGCAACCTTGGCGCTAATCCAATAAGCGCAGTTGAAGTACGTTGTCTGCTCTACCTTTTCGCCTGCTTTGTTTTTGTAGCTGTCGTTGATGGCTACCGAAAAGTTTACTACTGTTTTGCTGTTCGACACATTGCGTATCTGCGCATCTGATGTCACTCTTCCAATAATGTTCATAATCGTTTTTTTAGTGTTTTACAATCCTGTTACATTTTTTTTCTCTTAACCCGCTTGCCTCAAAAAATATTTTTCCAAAAGAAAAAACGGAAAAAAAGAAAGCAAAAAAAAGGTATGGACAGTGCGGAAAGCCAAAAGGAAACGGAATAATTGGAGGGGCACCCTTTAGGGGAGCAAACCGTTTATGCCGTAGTCTTTTGGTGGCCGGTGCGGCTGCTGTCCATAATACCTTAGCTGCCTTTTTATCCTTTTTCGCATTGGAAAGTATTCTGGTATGTGGATTCGATTTTTATACTGCGTATCAATGCAGAACCATAAAACAGTGTTGGAACTGACTTATCTGGCCAAATAGTTCCATGAAAAGACATTGCATTAAGGAGTAGTGAGTTCTGATGTACTTTTAAATTCTAATAATCAGATTAAAAAAGGAGATAAATGATGAGTGATAATGTAACAAAGGATGACTTGAGGCAATTTGGATTGCTCCTGTTAAATGATATTCGTAAAATAATAGACGAGAGTAAAACTGATGAAAAAGAATCCCAGGATTCTGAATGGCTGAAAAGCCGGGTCGCAAGAAAACTGATGGATATGTCTGCCGGCTCATTGCAAAATTTGAGGGTGACTGGGAAAGTGAGGTTTAAAAAAGTATTAGGTTCTTACTATTATAATAAGACGGACTTAAGAAAGTTGTTTGAACAAGAGTAATTATGAATCTTGATGAACTATTAGATTATCTGGCTCTTATTGAGAAAGACAACAGACTGAATGTCTGGCATTTTGCATTGCTGAGTGCTATTCTGTATTTAGGATACCGTCAGGGACAAAAAAAAGCCATTAATGTGAGCAGAAGCAAAATTATGGCGCTAGCGCATATCCATACTTTACCTACATACCACAAATATTTTAAAGAATTGCAAATATTTGGCTATATACATTACACCCCATCATATCATCCTGGGTACAAAAGCAAAGTTCAATTGCTAATATGAGAATACAATGCATCAGTAGTATATAACTAATATAACTATCCTAATCTACAACAAATTGTAAATTTTAACTTGGTTTTCAACAATGCATTTTGATTGTTAATTTAGAGTATGAGTAAATTCGTAGGTTAAAGCAGGAAAATAAAATATTCTTAAAGTCGCATAAATGTTCATAATAAGATTAAATTTGTAAAAAAATATGTCTACAATTGTCTATTTTTAAAATGGACTTAAATACTTATAATGACACCCATAAAAAATAAAAAAGTTGAAGGTATAATAGCGGAAATTATTGATCAGTATGCTTATGCCGATCAATCAGATAGACCGTGGATAATTGGCTTCAGTGGTGGTAAAGATTCAACGGTTTTACTAATGCTTGTTTGGATTGCGCTACTAAGAATTCGAGAGGATTTACCATTTCCTTTTCAATTAAAAAGAAAGGTTTACGTAGTTTGTAATGATACGATGGTTGAAAACCCAATTATTGCAAATTATGTTGAAGATGTCCTAGTAAAAATTACTGAAGCAGCACGTGATCAGGATCTTCCAATATTTGTGCAAAAAACAACACCTAAATTGGAGGAAACTTTTTGGACAAATGTTATTGGTAAAGGATACCCAGTACCAAATAATGCATTTAGATGGTGTACAGATAAACTAAAAATAAGACCAACCTCTAGTTTTTTATTAGAGCAGATAGATGAAAAAGGAGAAGCTATTGTTTTGCTAGGAACCCGTTATGATGAGAGTGCTACAAGAGAACGCTCAATCAGAAAACATGAGGTAACAGGTAGTAGATTATCAAAGCATCAAACTACTGCCAATACCTATGTTTATGCCCCTATCAAGGAAATGATTGTGGATGAGATCTGGTATATTATTAATGCGGTAAAAACTCCGTGGGGTTTTGATAATTCAATCCTTTTTAAAATATATGCAGACGCTAGTGCTGATGATTATGAATGTCCTACAGTGGTGGTGAATAAAGAGCATACCTCATGTGGACAAAGTCGTTTTGGTTGCTGGACCTGTACCGTAGTGAAAAATGACAAATCAATGTCATCTTTAGTTAATAATGGACAGAATTGGATGCACCCTTTGCTAGAATTTAGAAATAGATTAGTTGAAGGAAGAAATATCTCTGAAAATAGATCAGATACCAGAAGAAATGGTCAAGAAGCAGTAAGGGATGATGGTACTTACAATGGTAATTATACTGCAGAATACAGATACCAAATATTGAAAGATTTATTATTAGTTCAAAAAGAGATTCAGAGGGAAAGGCCTCATATTACATTGATAAATAATCAGGAACTTATTGCGATTCAGGTAACTTGGAATAGGGATGGATATTTTGATCACACTGTAGGAGATTTGTATAAAGGAATTTATAATAAAGAAATCAGTACTAACAATATTAAATCGCTTGATGACACTGAACGAAGAATATTGAGAGAAGTATGTGAGGATGAACCAGATTATTACCATTTAATTGATAATTTGATTTCTTTACAAGAAACCAAAACTCTAATGATTTCTAAGTATGGACTTCACAATGATGTCGAAAAAAGAATTGAAAGTTTTGTAAATGAAAATGAGCTATGAAAATCAATAAAATAAAATTCCAAAACTTTAGAATTTACAAAGATGAAAATGAGATAATTTTTACTCCAAACGCTTCTAAGAATATTAGCATAATTGCCGGTAAAAATGGATTTGGTAAAACAACATTTTTAACTTCTCTTATCTGGGTTTTTTATGGTAAGATGATGAGCGAAGTGGAAGACAAGTATAAAAGAGACATTAAAAATGCCGGAGGTTATGAGAAGTTTAGTAAAACGCTTTTAAATAGAGAGGTAAGAACTGACTTTGAAAACACGGGAAAAGGTAGTCCTATCGTATCCGTTGAAATTGAATTAAAAGACATTTTAATACCTTCCATACCTTGCAAATCTGTAGTTATCAAAAGATCGTATGACTTGCGGAAAGATTCGGAGGATTTAAAAATCTACATTGATGGATTAGAAAATGAGCTAACTAAAGAGGTGGGCTTTGAGGTTTTTATTAACGATTTTATTCTACCACGTGAAATTGCTAAATTTTTCTTCTTTGATGCAGAAAAAATAGTTTCGCTTGCTGAGGCTAAGTCTAAATCAGAACTAAAAAATTTAAGTAAAGCCTATTCCGAGGTGTTAGGGATTAAGAAGTATGAGGACTTGAAAAAGAATTTGGAAACGTTGCTAACAAAACTTCGTAGAAGCGGTGCTTCCCCACTACAACAAACCAAATTATTTGAGTTGACAGATACAGAAACTGAGATAAATGGTTTAATTGAAATCAATCAGGACAAGCAATTAAATATTGACCGTGAAATTGGGAATCATAAAACTATTAGCGATGGTCTCCAAGAGAAGTTAATTCGTGAGGGAAATGGAATCACTTTAGAAGAACTTCAAAAAATGAAGTTAGAAAGAGATAAATTAAAACATGAATCAGCAGACATTAAAAATAAGCTAAAAAAACTAATGGATATTGCACCTTAAAATTTCACCAAGCATTTAGTTCAATTTATTATTGTTAACATACGATTTCAGTAGCAGCCTCAAGCTCAAAAATATTATCTTGACATAACAAGCCAAATAATTCAAAAAAAAGACATTCATTATAAGACTGTATGGTCCTCGATGCAAATTCTGGCAAAAGTCCTCGATTAATTTTATTACAAAAACCAAAATAAAGTGGTAATTGTAAAATTTAATTTAAAAAAGGCAGATGATGAGTGATATTTTAACAAAGGATGATTTGAGGCAATTTGGATTACTCTTGATAAATGACCTACGTAAAATAGTAGAAAAAGCTGAGATAAACGAAAAAGATACTATTCATCCCGAATGGCTTAAAAGCCGTGTGGTAAGAAAGCTGATGGACATGTCTCCAGGATCATTGCAAAATTTAAGGGTAACGGGAAAAGTGCGGTTCAAGAAAGTATTGGGTTCTTACTATTATAATAAACAGGATTTAAGCAATCTGTTTAGTGAAGACAAATAGTCGTGGACTTGCAAGAAATGGGATATGTTAGATATACACCTTCTTATCATCCAGGTTACCGAAGTAAGGTTGAATTATTGATTGAGCCATAAAATCTATTAAACAAATTTTATGGCTCTCTATTTGGATATGGAATCACCAGAGTATCTTATAAATTTCTCGATTTTGTACCAATGGATTAAACCTATGCAGTAGGAGATGGCTCAGCAGATGTGGTTTATTAACTGCGAAAGTACTCCTTCATATCCAAAATCTCTTTTTCAAGTTTCTCTAAAATTAATAAAGTATCCTCAGGTTTAAAGGATGTTTTCTTATCTAATTTATTTCTCAATTCCATCATCTGCCGACCCACTGACTGCTGTTGGGTTATTGCATATTCTTCAGTCTGTTGTACAGATCGGTGTCCAAGCATTTCTTTCACAATATGAATTGGTACATCATTCGCAAGTGTTACTGTACTGCCAAAAGTTCGTCTTGCCTTGTGTGTGTTTAATACACTATTAATTCCACACAAATCAGCAATTTCTTTTAGATACTCATTCATTTTTTGATTTGACTTCACTGGAAGAACACTACCTCTGCTAAGACAAATCGGATGACCTTTATACTTTTCTATTATCTCAAGTGCTTTAGGCAGTAATGGAATATTTGTTTCTGATTCTGTTTTTTGCCGATCAGACATAATCCAGTATTCACCATCAATACCAATTTTGATGTCCTCTTTTTTTAATTGAAAGGCATCAATATAGGCAAGACCAGTATAACATTGGAAGATAAACACATCGCGTATTAGAGTCAATCTTGGAGTAGAAAAAGTATAATTCTCAATCTTATGCAATTCAACTGCCGTCAGTGGTTTTTTCCTTGTCTTTATCTTTTTCCCTGTAAATTTCTTGAAAGGATCTTCCTTAATAATTTCCTTATCAAGTGCCCGTCTTACAATTTTTCTGAAATTTGAAATGTACTTTAAAGCAGTATTGTTATTACAGCTTTTTACTGTTTTAAGATAAAACTCATAGTCCTTTATAAATTCATAATTCAGGTCTCGGAATTCCATGTCTTCCAAATTGAATTTGAACAATAGAAATTCTTTTACATGTTTTTTGGATATCTCAAAACGTTCATGTGTTCCAATAGCATATTCTCCTACATCCACAAGGGCAAGTAATTCGTTATTATGGTTAAGGAATTCTTCAAGTACTTTTACTTTTGGGGCTATACGTCCCATAATAAAGTCTATTATTTTTTGGGACGTAATAGAACGTTCCGCATAAAGTAAATCATTTCTATACTGATTGACCTTAGTTTCAATTGTAGTAAGGAAAAAATTAATGGTTCTGGCATCTTCTTTTGTACCTACAGCTCTTTCTGCTTTTTGATCCCATCTGGTAATATCCCATTTGCGTTTGGTAGAAGTTTCCTTAGGGATCCCATCAACTGTAATTCTTAGGTAAATATACCTAAGATTGCTTTTTTTTCGTGGAACCTTCAAAAAGAAGGTTAATCCAAAACTGCTTTCTAACATAATTCAACAATTTAATTAGTAAATATCGAATTATAGCGCCTAAAAATCAAGTCGTTAACGTGCTTTACATGTTGATTATCAATTGATTAACATTTATTTTGTGGCATTTTTTTTCTAAATTTAAAAGTGCCATAAAAATGTCATGTAATTTTAAGCGTTTTTGAAAATTTTGGACGAAACTGGTAGAAATAAAAAAACCTGCAAATCCAAAATTTGCAGGTTTTTAATAAGATTGTGGAGTTTTATAAATTCCTTTTAAAATAAGTGGTGGGCGATGAGGGGTTCGAACCCCCGACCCCCTCGGTGTAAACGAGGTGCTCTGAACCAGCTGAGCTAATCGCCCTTTGTTTAAAGGTGTGCAAATATACATCTAGAATTTGTATTTGCAAGGATATTTCGAAAAAAAAAGAAATATTTTTTGATTTAATTTTTAGTGATCTCTTTTACAGTGTTTTATTTTTTGAATTTTAAAGCTTTTTAGAAGTGGCTTTTTACTTTTTATTAAAATATTAAATCTAAATGTTAACATTCTTTTGTATTCAGGGGCTATAGTCATACATTTGCTGTACTTAATTGTATATACAAATGGCAAGATTTCAAGAAAATGATTTACCCAAAGCTAAATTAGACTCTAATTCACTTCAAAAAGCTTTACGAATTTTTAAATATGCTAAAAACCATAAATGGAAATTTTTTGTCGGACTTGTTTTTTTACTCCTGACAAGTGCAACGGCTCTGGCTTTTCCTAAACTGATGGGAATGCTGGTAGATTGCGTTACCAATAAAGACTTAAACAAAGCCAACGAAATTGCGCTGGCATTGATGGGCATACTGACGCTACAAGCCATTTTTTCGTTTTTTAGAATTTCACTTTTTGTAAATTTTACTGAGAATTCCTTATCCAACATACGTTTTGCGTTGTATGAGAATTTGGTAAAATTGCCCATGTCTTTCTACTCACAAAAACGTGTAGGTGAATTGAACAGTCGAATTAGCGCAGATATATCGCAGTTGCAAGATACTTTTACTACTACCATTGCAGAGTTTTTAAGACAATTTATTTTGATCATTGGAGGGTTTGTTATTTTAGGAAGCATCAGTCCAAAATTGACATTGATGATGTTGGCTATTGTGCCGGTTGTGGCCGTAGCGGCAGTTATATTTGGTAGATTTATTAGAAAATACGGTAAAAAGACACAAGACAAAGTTGCCGAAAGCCAAGTAATTGTAGAGGAAACGCTGCAAGGAATAAGCAATGTAAAAGCTTTTGCTAATGAATGGTACGAATTAGAACGTTATAAAAATAAAATCAAAGAAATTGTAAAAATAGCCATCAAAGGCGGGCAATACCGAGGTTATTTTGCATCGTTTATCATATTATGTCTTTTTGGTTGTGTGGTAGCTGTGGTTTGGTACGGAATTACACTTACAATAAAAGGTGAAGTTCAGGGCGTTGGAGATTTAATTTCGTTTGTACTTTATACCACTTTTATTGGGGCTTCTTTTGGAGGAATTGCAGAAATGTATGCTCAGATTCAGAAGGCCGTGGGTGCTACAGAACGCGTTTTTGAACTTTTGGAGGAAACTCCAGAAGAAATAAATGCGAATAAAAAAGGAGTTATTTTAGAAAAAATCAAAGGAAACGTGACTTTTAAGAATGTTGCTTTTAGTTATCCTTCTAGAAAAGAAATTGAGGTACTAAAAGATGTTAATTTCTCTGCCGATTTTGGGCAAAAGATTGCTCTTGTAGGACCAAGTGGTGCAGGAAAATCGACTATTTCTTCGTTGTTATTGCGTTTTTACGATATTACTTCGGGTGAAATTTTGGTAGACGGGAAAAGCATTTACGATTATGATTTAGAAAATCTTCGTGGCAATATGAGTATTGTACCGCAAGATGTTATATTGTTTGGAGGTACCATTAGAGAAAATATTGCTTACGGAAAACCCGATGCTACTGACGAAGAAATTTTTCTGGCTGCGAAACAAGCCAATGCGCTAAATTTTGTTGAAGGTTTTCCGGAGAAATTCGAGACTTTGGTAGGAGAACGTGGTGTAAAACTTTCCGGAGGACAACGCCAACGTATAGCAATTGCAAGAGCTTTGCTTAAAAACCCGAGTATTTTGATTCTAGACGAAGCTACTTCTTCATTAGATAGTGAAAGCGAAAAACTGGTGCAGGAAGCTTTAGAAGTTTTGATGGAAGGAAGAACCAGTATTATTATTGCGCACCGTCTTTCGACCATTAGAAAAGCAGATAAAATTCTGGTATTGGACAACGGAAAAATTACCGAAGAAGGAACACATCAGGAATTAATGAATTTAGAAAACGGAATTTATAAAAATCTAAGCAATCTTCAGTTTAGCAATTCTTAGAGAGTGTCCAAAAATCTGTGTAAAGTCTAGGGAATGTTTTACTATTAGAGTAAAGTAACTATAGCAATTGCACCTATTATCTTTCGTAAAGGAAATATTGTTCGAGGATGTTATCTTCAAATTCCATATAAAAATCAAATGTATTAAAAATAAAAAAACTCCAATGAAAATTGGAGTTTTTTTGTATTAGTGTAAAAAACAGAGTATTGTTCTATTTTCCTTTTCTTCTTTTGCGTTCTGCTTTGATCATTGATAGTTCACGGCTTGTTTGGCCTGCCACAGAAGTATTTTCTTCGGCACGGCGAATCAAGTATGGCATGACGTCTTTTACAGGACCGAATGGCAAATATTTGGCTACATTGTACCCGTTTTGGGCCAAATTGTAACTAATATTATCGCTCATACCGTATAATTGTCCGAACCAAATTCGGTTATCATTTTTTGCAATGTTTTTGGCTTGCATCATTTCCATCAATTTGTATGAGCTCAATTCGTTGTGCGTTCCTGCAAAAATAGCCATTGTTTCCAGGTGATCCAACATATAATGTACAGCCGCATCATAATTATCGTCTGTGGCTTGTTTGGAAACACAAATTGGAGAAACATAATTTTTTTCTTCGGCCCTTTTTTGTTCTTTTTCCATGTATGCACCGCGAACGAGTTTCATACCAATATAAAAACCTTCTTTTTTTGCTGTTTCGTGCAAATTTTTTAAATAATCCAAACGATCCCAGCGGTACATTTGTAAAGTATTAAAAACAATTGCTTTTTCTTTGTTGTATTTGCGCATCATATAGGTCACCAAATCATCAGCTGCGTCTTGCATCCAACTCTCTTCACCATCAATCAATAATGCTACATCTTTTTTATGTGCTTCGCTGCAAACGTGGTCAAAACGAGCTACTACTCTATCCCACTCTGCTTGTTCTGCGGCAGATAATATTTGTTTTTCTCCTAATTTTTCATACAATTCAAAACGTCCAAAACCAGTTGGTTTAAAAACTGCAAATGGAATTGCCAATCGTTCTTTGGCAAATTCAATTGTTTTGAGTGTCATCTCTAAAGCAGCATCAAATTGCTCCTCTTCTTCTTTTCCTTCTACTGAATAATCTAAAACAGATGAAACGCCTTTGGTAAACATTTTGTCTACTACCGAGATACAATCGTTTTCGTTGATTCCGCCACAAAAGTGGTCAAAAACAGTGGCACGAATTAATCCTTCTACCGGAAGATTTGCCTTAATGGCAAAATTGGTAACAGCAGTCCCTATCCTCACCAAGGGTTGGCTGTCAATCATTTTAAAAAGAAAATAAGCTCTATCAAGTTCGGTATCGCTTTTTAATGAAAACGCGACTTGAGTGTTATCGAATATTTTTTCCATTTAGGGTATTTTTTTGTGCAAATATAGACTGATTTTAAATATTATTTAGTTAAAAAAGCCTTATTTTGCGCTTTCAATTAACCGAAGAACTATGCAATCTATTCAAGCCAATAATTATCACGTACATTTTAATCAAAATGCTTACGAAGCTTTACATAAACACTTAAAAGAAAATAAATATTCAAATTTGTTTATTATAGTTGATAATGAGACAAATGAGTATTGCCTGCCGAAGTTTTTGCCTTTACTGGAAACCGATTTGACGATCGAAATTATCGAATTTGAAGCTGGGGAAGCGAATAAAAACATCGAAACATGCATTCAGATTTGGAATGTTTTGACCGAGTTGGGTGCCGATAGAAAATCGCTTCTTATTAATTTGGGCGGTGGCGTTGTGACCGATTTGGGTGGTTTTGTGGCTTCTACATTTAAACGTGGTATCGATTTTATAAACATCCCCACTACTCTATTATCTATGGTGGATGCTTCTGTGGGAGGAAAAACGGGTGTTGATTTGGGCAATTTAAAAAACCAAATTGGCGTGATCAACGTGCCACAAATGGTGTTGATTGATACGGATTATCTTGAAACGCTACCACAAAGCGAAATGCGCTCCGGACTGGCAGAAATGCTAAAACACGGACTTATTTATGATGCCAAATACTGGGAACAGTTTTTGGATTTAAAATCTATTGATTACGCTGATTTTGATGAATTGATTTATCGCTCAGTGGAAATAAAAAACGACATTGTAATTCAGGACCCTACAGAAAAAAACATTCGCAAAGCCTTGAATTTCGGGCATACTTTGGGTCATGCTATAGAAAGTTATTTTTTGGAAAGCGAAAGCAAAAAAACATTATTACATGGCGAAGCGATTGCGATTGGTATGATTCTGGAAAGTTATATTTCGATGCAAAAAAAACTGCTTACAGCTACAGAATATGCAGAAATTAAAACGGCTATTAAAAGTATTTATGACGATGTACAAATTGAAGAAAATGACATCGATCCGATCTTAGAACTGCTTATTCATGACAAAAAAAATGAGTACGGAACTATTCAATTTGCCTTAATTGAGGGTATCGGAAAAATCAAAATCAACCAATTGGTTGAAAATAAATTGATTCTGGAAGCGTTTGAAGATTATAAATCGTAAACTTTTTTAATCAAAAGCTTTGCTTTAGGTATATATTATTTTTTACATTTGCGCCAATGAAAACAAACAAAAAACAAAGAAGATTCAGTTCTTACAGAAACCGTCTCAAGAGTTCCTTGCTAAGGATCCTGAATCGCTTTTATGCGAGTAAAAGCCCTTTTTGTTTTGATGTTTTTTTATATTCGAAAGCAGAAAACGAAAAACTGCAAATTGTATTTGCCAATATTAGGGTTTGAATGATGATGGAACACCGTTTACATCATTATAAATTACATCCTCAATATCACAAAATAAATGAATACAAAATATTCTGACTTAATAAATCAAACGTATTATTTTCCACAAGAGGAATTTAAATTAAACAAAGACAACCTTCAGTTTCACAACATCGATTTGATGAAATTGGTTGAACAATATGGTACGCCACTAAAATTTACGTATTTACCTCAGATTTCTGAGAACATCAATAAGGCAAAATCATGGTTTAGAAAATCCATGGAAAAAAACAAATACGAAGCCAAATATTACTATTGTTATTGTACAAAAAGCTCTCATTTTGAATACATTATGAATGAAGCCTTCAAGAATAACATTCATATAGAAACTTCGTCAGCTTTTGATGTAAATATTGTTGAAAACTTGCTTGAAAATGGTAAAATAAACAAAAGTACCTATGTTATTTGCAATGGTTTTAAGAGAGACGAATACATTAGCAACATAGCGAGATTGATCAATAACGGGCATAAAAACACCATTCCAATCATTGATAATTATGAAGAACTTGATTTGCTTCAGGCAGAAATAAAAGGAAAATTTAAAATCGGAATCCGTATTGCAGCTGAGGAAGAGCCAAAATTTGAGTTTTATACCTCGAGATTAGGAATTGGGTACAAGAATATTGTTTCATTTTATAAAAAACAAATTCAGGAGAATGATAAATTAGAGCTTAAAATGCTTCACTTTTTTATCAATACAGGTATCAATGATACAGCCTATTATTGGAACGAGTTGGTAAAATGTATTAAAGTATACATAGCGCTTAAAAAAGAATGCCCTACTTTGGATGGTTTGAACATCGGTGGCGGTTTCCCGATTAAGAACTCGCTTGCTTTTGAGTACGATTACCAATATATGATTGATGAAATTATCAATCAGATTAAAATTGCATGTGATGAAGCCGAAGTAGATGTTCCTAATATTTTTACAGAATTTGGATCGTTTACAGTAGGTGAAAGCGGTGGCGCAATCTATCAGATTTTGTATCAAAAGCAACAAAATGATAGAGAAAAATGGAATATGATTGACTCGTCTTTTATTACCACTTTGCCAGATACTTGGGCTATAAACAAACGTTTTATTATGCTGGCGGTAAACCGCTGGAATGATACGTATGAGCGGGTTCTGTTGGGAGGTTTGACTTGTGATAGTGACGATTATTACAACTCAGAGCAAAACATGAATGCGATTTATTTGCCTAAATACAACAAAGAAAAGCCATTGTATATTGGTTTCTTTAATACGGGTGCGTATCAGGAAACTATTGGAGGTTATGGTGGATTACACCACTGTTTGATTCCGCAGCCAAAACACATTTTGATAGATCGTGATGAAAATGGAATTTTGGCTACTGAAGTTTTCTCAGAGCAACAAACATCAGATGATGTATTGAAAATTTTAGGTTATACTAAAAAAGTATAAAATAAAACCTGCAAAATAAAAGTTAATATCCATAAAATTATTAATTTGCAGTATCATCCAAAAAGGTTAAGCTTTTAATTCAAAAACAAAAAAAAGAAAAAAAATGAAAGGACCAATCAGTCAGTTTATTGAAAAACATTATTTACACTTTAACTCTGCTTCTTTGGTTGATGCTGCAAAAGCATACGAGCAACAGCTTGCAAATGGTGCCAAAATGATGGTAAGTATGGCTGGCGCAATGAGTACAGCAGAAATTGGTAAAATTTTTGCCGAAATAATCAGACAGGATAAAGTTCAGATTATTTCATGTACTGGAGCCAATCTAGAAGAAGATATCATGAATTTAGTAGCACACTCTCACTACGAAAGAGTGCCAAACTATCGTGACTTGACTCCGGAAGATGAATGGGCTTTGCTTGAAAGAGGATTGAATCGTGTTACTGATACTTGTATTCCTGAGCACGAAGCATTTCGTCGTTTGCAAAAACACATTTACAAAATCTGGAAAGATGCAGATGATAAAGGAGAACGTTATTTTCCGCATGAATTCATGTATAAAATGTTGTTATCAGGCGTTTTAGAAGAATATTATGAAATTGATTTGAAAGACAGCTGGATGTACGCCGCTGCCGAAAAAAACCTTCCTATTGTTGTACCAGGCTGGGAAGATAGTACTATGGGTAATATTTTTGCCTCTTATGTAATAAAAGGTGAGTTGAAAGCCTCTACTATGAAATCCGGAATTGAATACATGACTTTTCTAGCAGATTGGTACCCAAAAAACAGCACAAACGGTATCGGATTTTTTCAAATTGGTGGTGGTATTGCTGGAGATTTTCCTATATGCGTGGTACCAATGTTATACCAGGATATGGAAATGCATGATATTCCGTTTTGGAGTTATTTTTGCCAGATTTCAGACTCTACAACCAGTTATGGTTCGTATTCTGGAGCTGTTCCTAACGAAAAGATTACCTGGGGTAAATTAGATATTAAAACTCCAAAATTTATTATTGAGTCGGATGCTACAATTGTGGCGCCTTTAATTTTTGCTTATTTATTAGATTTATAGTATATTTATGAAAAGAGTTATAGTTGACTACGCTAAACTTACCAATGAAATTTTAAACCTTTTGGTAGAAAAGTTTCCTGATGGTTATGATGATTCGGATGTTATCCGTTTTAGAAATGCTAAAAACGAATTGATCGAAGCTGTCGAAGTGCGTACTGAAGATACTATTTATTTAGTAAAAATTAGTACTAAACTTGCTGATAGAATTGAGAATTATGATGAAGATGATGAAATCGACGTAGATGTTGATATTATCGAGCCAGTAAAAGGGCTAGATCTTGATGATGATATCGATGATGACGATGAAGATGAAAATCTTGACAAACCTGATTTAGATGGTGGCGATGATGACGATGACGAGGATAAAAATGACGTTGCAGACGATTACGAAGATGAAGATGACGAAGATTAATACATAATCTTTTAAAAATAATTTAAGGAACTCTTTTCAGGGTTCCTTTTTTATTAATTAAAATTAATAGAGATTTTATTTATAAGAAAAATAGTATATTTAATCTCTACAAATATCAGCTAGATGAATTCAGAGTTACTACACGCCAAACTAAAAGAAAATTTTGGGTTCGAAAAATTCAGACCCAATCAGGAAACGATTATAAACACGATTCTTTCTGGTCATGATGCTTTGGCAATTATGCCTACCGGTGGCGGAAAATCAATATGTTTTCAGTTGCCGGCATTGGTTTTACCCGGAATTACCATTGTCATTTCGCCTCTTATTGCATTGATGAAAGATCAGGTTGATAGTCTAAAAACCAACGGAATATCAGCATGTTACATCAACAGCAGCCAATCTTCTGAGGAGCAACAATTTTATATTGATAACTTAAAATCAAATACCTTCAAACTGGTTTATATTGCACCAGAAAGTTTGTCTTATCTGGATAGTATATTCAACCAACTTACTATTAGCCTTATAGCGATTGACGAAGCACACTGTATTTCGTCCTGGGGACATGATTTTAGACCGGCTTATACCAATTTGGGGTATCTAAAAAACCGCTTTCCCTCTACTCCTGTTCTGGCTCTAACGGCTACTGCCGACAAGGCAACACGCACCGATATCACCAAACAATTAAACCTAAAAAATCCTAAAACTTTTGTGGCTTCGTTTGATCGCCAGAATCTAAGTTTAGAAGTGCGACCTGCACTCGATCGTGTCAAACAAATAATTGATTTTGTTCAGAATAAGCCCAACCAATCAGGAATTATTTATTGTTTAAGTCGAAAAACTACCGAAGAACTGGCTGATAAGTTACTAAAAACCGGCATTGCAGCAAAAGCCTATCACGCTGGCTTAGACAGCAAACTTCGTGCAAAAACACAAGATGCTTTTATAAATGATGATTGTCAGGTAGTTTGTGCTACAATTGCTTTCGGAATGGGAATCGATAAATCAAACGTACGTTGGGTGATTCATTATAATTTGCCTAAAAACATTGAAGGCTATTATCAGGAAATTGGTCGTGCCGGTCGAGATGGTTTACCTGCAGAAACGGTTTTGTTCGAAAGTTACGCAGATCTGATACAGCTTCAGAAATTTGCTTCGGAAGGATTAAATTCGGATGTGCAATTGGCAAAATTAGAAAGAATGAAGCAATATGCGGATGCATTGAGCTGTAGAAGAAAAATTTTGCTGTCTTATTTTGGTGAGTTGGTAACTGAAAATTGTGGCAATTGTGACATTTGTAAAAAGCCTCCTATTTTCTTTGATGGAACAATTTTGGCTCAAAAAGCGTTGTCTGCCATCAGTCGTTTACAAGAATCGGAACCCTTGGCCGTAATTGTTGATTTTTTGCGCGGCTCGAGAAATGCATATATCTACGAAAAAAATTATCAAAGCTTAAAAACGTACGGAATTGGCGCTGATATTTCCTGGTACGACTGGAACCAATATCTGATTCAGCTAATAAATTTAGGGTATTGCGAAATTGCCTTTCATCAACACAATAAAATTTTACTAACCCCTTTTGCAAAAAAAGTTTTATTTGAAGGCGAAAAAGTAAAATTGACAACTGTAATTAAAAAAACAATTGATAAAGCCGAAAGTAAAGAAGCAAAAGTAAAAGCTGTCAAAAATTCTCTTTTTGAGATGCTCAGAAAATTACGTTATGAAATTGCCCAGGAAGAAGAAGTTCCTGCGTATGTAATTTTTAGTGATGCTGCCTTGAGGCAAATGGAAACGTTGCGTCCTATGAGCGATGAAGAATTTATTGCTATTGATGGTGTTGGAAACGCAAAATTAGAAAAATATGGTTCCGCCTTTATAAATGCCATAATCGAATTTCATAAAAGTAAAAAGACAACAACGAAAACAAAAAAAGAAGGCAGCACTTATAAAATAACTTTAGAACTTTTTGAGAACGGACATACCGTAGAAGAAATTGCACAAAAACGAAATCTCGGACAGACAACTATTGTTTCGCATCTAGCCAAATTATATGTTGATGGTTATGACATAAACATACAGCAATTTGTTTCAGATGAAGAAATTGAATTACTTTGCAAGGCACAAATAAAGCTAGAATACCCAACGGCTCTGAAGCCTTATTTCGATTATTTTGAAGAGAAAGTTTCTTATGATAAAATTAGGTTTGGACTTGCTATTGTAGAAAGAAAAAAAAATGCTTCTGAGGTCATTAAAGTTAAAACATAAGAACAAAGGTATATTATATATCATTTATGTAAGTTTCTAAAGAAGCTCACTCGTTCCTCGGGATGACATACTTTGTAGAAAGTAACATTTTTAGATAAAAAATTACGATAGCAATAAAAAATCCTGTGAAGTGTATTTCACAGGATTTTTATATTTTCAAACATTTCAAAATTCTATAAATATCTTTCTTCAAAAACTTTTTGATGGTGTTTTTGATGTCCAATAATTACAAAACCTAAGGCCCGAACTGAGATGTTGTTGTTTGAAGCCGTACCGATTCTCTTTAATTGTTCTTCTGATAAACTTTTGTAAAACAACAAATTAGAATGTCGCAAGGCAGAAAATTCTGTTAACAAATCCTGAATGCTTCTATTGTTTGAATTTGTACTGTTGGCATAAGAATCTTCATCAAAACTAGGCAAAGAAGTGTTGTCATTTCTTGAAAAACGTAAAGCTCGATAGGCAAAAATACGCTCACAATCGATAATGTGCTGAATAATATCTTTGATTGTCCATTTCCCTTCTGCATAACGGTAATCAAATTTATCCATAGGGATATTTTGTACAAATTTGATAAACTGATGCAAACTGATTTCCAGTTCTTCGATTAAAGTAGTATCGCCAGCTTCACGAATATAATTTGTAAATCCGCCCGAATATTCATTTTCCAATAAATCACTTGTTGTCATTGTATACGTTTTTATGATAGTAAAATTTTCAAATTGTAATTGTATTACGCTGAATTTCGACTTGCATTTGTATTACCGAAAAGAGATCGGGTTACGATTTTTTCGTATACTTTGATCAGCTCCTCATTACTATCTTTTTCTTTATTCAATTCGTTAATTCTTAACAAAGCATATTGTTGTATTGTCAAGAGCGGCAATACGATACGTTCTCTTACTTGAATTGAAGCTATACCATCTGGATAATTTTCCATGAGCTGTTTATGATCGGCAATTTTGAGCAAAAGTCGTTTTGTTTCTAAAAATTCATCGTAGATAATTTGCCAAAATTCACCAAACTCAGGGTCTTTTTTCATGTAAGAGGTAAGCGGAAAAAATGATTTGGCCAAAGACATCATACTATTCTCAAGAAGAGTTTTAAAGAACAATGAGTTGTGATACAAATCATGCACCTTATCCCATTGATTAGTATCTTCAAAATGTTTTAACGCAGTACCCACTCCAAAAAAACCAGGGACATTTTGCTTCAACTGACTCCAGGATCCCACAAAAGGAATCGCTCGTAAATCTGCAAAATCCAGTTGATCAGACTTGCTTCTTTTTGATGGACGACTACCAATGTTTGTTTTAGAATAATATTTTAACGTACTCATTTTTTCTAAATACGGAATAAACTTCGGGTGATTCTTGAAGTTCAAGTATTTATTATAACCTAAATCAGCAAGTTGATTCAAAATTTCTTTTTCATCAGAAGTCAATTCATTTTCTCCTTTACTAAAAACCTGATTGGTAACGCCGGCACTCAAAAGATTTTCGATATTGTAACGACAAGAATCCAAAGTGCCAAAATTAGAACTAATTGTTTGTCCCTGTACCGTAATCTGAATTTCGTTATTTTCAATTTCTGGTCCTAAAGAAGCATAAAACTTGTGTGTTTTTCCACCACCACGAGCCGGAGGTCCACCACGTCCATCAAAGAAAATGGCTTTGATATTGTATTTTCTCGAAATCTCAGTCAAAGCAATTTTTGCCTGATAAATACTCCAGTTTGCCATCAGATAACCACCATCTTTTGTTCCGTCTGAAAAACCAAGCATAATGGTTTGTTTATTTCCTCTGGATTTCAGGTGTTTAGAATACTCAGGATTAGTATACAACTGCTCCATGATTTCATGGGCGTTCTGCAAATCATCAACTGATTCAAAAAGCGGAATAATATCAACCGTAGGATCTTCCCAATTATTCAAACGAATCATTGCAAATGTTTCCATAACATTTAGCGCGCTTTCATTGTTACTGATAATATAACGATTAGCGCCAAATTCTCCATTATTTTGCTGAATTGTTTTGATTGCCTGAATAGATTCTAAAGTAGATTTGGTAATTTCATCGTTAAAATCATTCGGATTCAACTTTCCTTTTACTTTAGATAAAACTGTAATTTTTTCGGACTCAGACAAATCAAAATAATTTTCCGGAAAAACTCCTGAGCCTGACTTCAAATAATAATCGACAATATCATGGAAAACAGCATTATGAATTTTACTATTTTGACGAATGTCTAAAGTAGCAAAATGAAATCCGAATAGGTTAATTTTTACCAAAAAAGCTTCCAATTCATCCAGATACAAAGATTGATGTTTTTCGATAATGATGCTTCTAATTTTATTCAATTGCGTTAATAATTCTTCCAAAGTGATGTAAATTTCACCTTTAGAATAAAACACAGAACGATAAAGTTTATGTTCAAGTTCAGATACTAAAGTATCTACACCTGAGAAAGTTAACTTTCTTTTTAAGTTTCTCATCTCTACATAATAACACTTTAAAATAGAAGTACGCAAACGATCTGCAACCTTTAGTGTTATTTCTGTTGTAACAAAAGGATTCCCATCACGATCACCACCCGGCCAAAATCCAAGTTTGATTAGTTGGTTTTTTATTGCATCACCCTGAAGCATGTTTTTTTGTAAATAATGAACAATTTCGCCTGATGTAGCATAAAAAACATTCTCTAGATACCAAATCAAACTTACAGCTTCATCATACGGATTTGGTTTTTCGTTCTGAATAAAAGGAGTTTTGCCTAATTGAGCTAATAGTTGTTTGATTTTAAGCAAATCATTAGAACGGATTGCAGCAGTCAGGTCATTTATGATTCCTAATACGGGACCAGGGTAAAACTGCGTTGGATGAGCGGTTAAAACCGTTCTAACATTAAAATTTTCAAGAAATTCAACCAATTCCTCTCCTTTTTCTTTGGCTTCTGATTTTTCTTTAATATCACGAAGCGATCCTCTGCCTTCCATATTATTTACAGCAGGAAAAGCTGCATCTTCTATGGCATCAAACAAAACAATTTGTCGCTCTATATATTGAATAAATCGAAACATTAAATCGATTTTTTCAGTCTCAGAAGCATTATTCAGGTATTTATCAGAGAAAAAATTAAAGATTTCTTTTGGGGTTTCCTGTTTTTTAAAACCTGTTTCGCAAGTTTCTGTAAACAAAGGAAGTAAAACCCCCGTATTGTCTATAGAATCAAAAGGCAAGGTTATAAATACACTATTATAAATGTGGTATTTTGAGAGAACATCTTGATTAAAGCGCTCAATTTTTGGTAACGTGTACATAATCGTGTGTAGTTGGTTGGTTAATAGGTCATAAAAAAACCCCAAGAATAAACTTGAGGTATATTTTTATATAGCATTCAAGAAAAATTGTTACATATTTTTAAAAATAGTATGCATCAAACGTTTCTTATCATTAATACTTTCTTCTAACGAAATCATAGTTTCTGTTCTATAAACTCCTTCAATATCGTCAATCATAAAAATAACTTCTTTGGCATGTTTAGTATCTTTTGCTCTGATTTTACAAAAAATATTAAATTTTCCTGTTGTAACAGAAGCCACAGTAACAAACGGAATTTGATTGATTCGCTCTAGCACAAATTTAGTTTGTGAGGTATTATTAAGAAATACACCGACATAGGCAATAAATGAATATCCTAATTTATCATAGTCTAACGCTAATGAAGACCCCATGATGATTCCTGCGTCTTCCATTTTTTTCACTCTAACATGTACTGTTCCAGCAGATATCAATAGTTTTTTAGCGATGTCAGTAAACGGAACTCTCGTATTGTCTATTAACATATCTAAAATCTGGTGATCTACTTCATCTAAACGAAATTTACTCATAATTCTTTAATTAATATTACTAATTGCTATTACAAAGTATAAAAATATATATAAAAAACAACAAATTCACATAAAAATTAACTTTTTATCAAACCGTTAACAAATTTAGTATTTTTATTTAAATAAAAATCTGCTTTTTGATTCATTTTCGGAAAATTACTAAAATCATCCGAATACGTTGCGCCTTTCGCATCATATTCATAATGGCCATAATAATTTTCTAATTCACCTACTTCAATAATGTAGGCGTTAAAATGAATCTCATTTTCAATCAATTCTTCTTTGTATTGTGCGACAAAATTCGTAATAATTTCGATACCATCATAATTTATTTTGATATTTTTATACATAAAATCATAAAAAAGGACTTTATTTTGTGAAATATTCAAATAATCATTAATTCGATTATCAACTAAATCGTTTTCGCTTAAAATCATAAAAGCAGATAAAAGTGAGAAAAATAGGAGTTTTCTAGTGGTTTCACGCTGATAATCGTCTGGAAAATGACCTGCTTCAAACAAAATGGTTGGCGCACCCAAAAACTGAAAGGTATCTCCGGTACAATTAAAATTAAAAGCATCACTAAATCGGCCTATTTGCCCCGGAATATACTTTTTTAACACATCATTGATGCCTGCAATAAGGTTAATTGCCTTCAAACGCGAGTCATTTATATCTCGTTCTTCGTTGTACGCAGGCGCCAAAAAAGAGACCGTAGCTGGCATTTTCGTATCACCCACGGCATATATGGTACGCTGATCATGAAGGTTAAAACAATAATGTGGCTGAAATTCTTCAAAGATTTGGCGTAAAAGCTTGCTCTCGGGTTGTGTCAAATTCTGAGCGTCACGATTTAGGTCTATCACATTGGCATTTTCGCGCGTATAAAGCTTTGCTCCATCGGGATTTAACATTGGAATGGCGTAAAAAGTAAACGTTTTAAGCATTTTTTGAGCATCTTCTGAGTCACCATTCAAAAAATTGATAAAATCAAACAGTGCTTTGGTAGTAGTGCTTTCGTCACCATGCATTTGCGACCACATATAGATACGTGTTGTACCAGTACCAATTTGATAACTATAAATAGGTTTATCCAAAACAGATTTTCCTATAATTTTCACCTGATTATTGGTGTTTAATCGATCTAATAAAGGTTGAATATGATCTAAAGTAATGTAACGACCTTTTATAGATTGTTCTTTGTATTGATTGAATAATTCTTCTAAATTCATTGTTTCTTGATTAGTTTACAAAAGTAAACATCTTTATTTTTACAATTGTAAACAATAAAAAATACGATAAAGTTATAATTGTAAACAGACTTTTAGCCCTCATAACTTGGTTTCATGGTTATTTAATTGACAAATGTTATCCGTAACACTTTTAATACTTAAACATCTGTTTTTCATTATCTTAATATGATTTATATATAGCTAAACATTATACAATATACCTCTTAAAACATAATTTACAACTGTAAAATTGCTTTATTGATTTGTTTTGATTACATTTGTAAACAAGCAATCTCTAAATAATAATTTACAATGGTAAACATCGATGATTTTGTAAAAAGACTTGAAATAATATTGGATTATTATGGCTTAAATGCTTCTTCTTTTGCTGATAAAATTGGCGTACAGCGATCTAGCATGTCTCACCTACTTTCGGGAAGGAATAAGCCTAGTTTGGATTTTGTATTGAAAATATTGGATGTTTTTCCGGATGTAGATTTGTATTGGATATTAAACGGTAAAGGAAGTTTTCCTAAAAACAGAGAAGAACCTATCATTCAAAAAAATAGTAGTTTACCAGAAATTACAAATTCATCCACTCTTTCTCCTCTAGAGAATAATGTTTCCGGAGATTTATTTTCTGAAATTAATTTTTCAGAGAATAAAAAAGAACTACCAAATATTCCCGTAGTAAAAAATAATACTACAGCTGTTGAAGAAGAAATTGAGAAGATTGTATTTTTTTATAAAAACGGAACCTTTAAGGTCTATACACCGTAATCTGAAAATAGCTCGTATTTTGAAAAAAATAAAACTATTTTTCGTTTAGCGTATTCTCACGAAGGCAAAAAAAGCAAGCTCTTATTCAATTTAATTGTTTAAAAAAAAATAACCCCAATTCAAATACATGAATTGAGGTCATTAATAACAAAAGTACTCATTCAATATATTTATTTTCTCAAAAGAAAAACAGACGTTACTCCTGCTTCCAATCGTATGTTTTTTGGAGCAAAGTCCCCAGAAGCAGTTGGATAACTGTACGTAAGCACTTCTCCGCCCGCATTTAGTCTTTCTGCAACATAAATATTTTTTGTTGTGCTGTCATAAGCCACATCTACAGGATTTCCTAAAAGTGAGTTTGGTCCATAAATTCTAACTTGGTTGGTCATCATAATGGTACCCGCCGCCGCAGTAGCATTAAAAACACTTGAGAAGTTTTTTATTATAATCAAACCCCCATCTGTTCCAGAAGTTGCACTTGCCACATCGGTCAAAATCATTACATCATCTGATGAAGAATAAGTAATTCCGTGCGAACGCACCAAACCTTCAATCGTAACACGTTTTGTAGCGGTAATATTTCCGGAAGCATTATTCATAAAATCCTTGTATTGCACAATATCGCCTGTTAAATCGGCAACTGCATACAAATCATTTCCTGCCATGTGAATTCCCCAAAGTTTAAAATCTGTTGTAAAAGTCTTGGTCAGAGTAAAACCGGTACTAGTTATTTTATAAACAAAAAGTTTGTTTATCATACCGTTAGAAGCAAGTTGGTCCTGAGTCACCACTACTACATCTCCAGAAACTGCGGTTTCTCTTGCATTTGTAAAATCTCCTGTTACACTATTTAGTGCCAAAGTAAGATTATCGGTTCCCGCTGTAATAGCAGTTTTGATTCCCGTATATTTTTCTAGTCTGTTGTTGGTTCTCGAAGCTACGATAACAGCATCACCCGTGCTATCATAAAAAACGCCTTCTGCATCGACAGAAGTTATTGTAAACGATTTTACCATTGCAGAAGCAGACAATAAATCAAGATATGTAATTTTTCCAGAGGTATTGCTCGAAGTAACCAAAGTAGCCTCGGGCGCAGCTGGTGGTGTATTTTGAGAATCGTCGTTATCGCAGGAAATGAAAAGGAATATTAAAAGAGCCGAAGTAATCATTACGTTTTTCATAAGTATAATTTTTATAGTTTAATTTACTTACGAAAAATTCAATCTTTTAGTTTTATTTATTTTAATATTCTTTTAACTCATATTAAAATAAATAACTGTTTTCAGGTATTTTACCCAATACTCCCGCGTAAAATCTTTTTAAAATTTGCAGATCGGCGTCATAATCTCCTTTAGGAAAAAAAGGTTCTCCCAGTTTGACGGTTTTTTTTCCCCAGTCAAAAGCAACCGGAAGAATGGGCACATTTGCTTTTAATGCAATATAATAAAAACCTGTTTTAAGCTCATGTGTTTTTTTGCGAGTTCCTTCTGGTGCAACAGCCAGGCGAAAAACTTCTTTCCTGTTAAAGATGGCTACAATAGAATCAACTTTGTTTAAACCTCCGGTACGATCCAAAGGCTCTCCTCCTACATTTCTAAAATAATAACCAAAAGGAAACCTGAATAATTCTTTCTTTCCAACCCAATTCATTTGCAAGCCCGAAATCCCGCGGGTAAAAAGCCCTAAATAAAAATCATGATTGCTCGTATGCGGTATCACCACCATAACACATTTTTTTATTTCGGCATTCTCTATTCCTTCTATTTTCCAGCCCATTAGCTTAAAAAATATGAATTTGTATAATTGTTTCTTCATTAAATTGTATTCTACGTTGCAAAATAAAAGATTTAAATGGTAAATTTGAGTAAAAGTGCAATAAATGATTCAAAAAATACTCAGTTATATTATTCCAATTAAAATTTTTAAGAAAAAATCCGCCCGAAGTAAAACTTTAGAGGTAACTTGGGCAAATGGCGAATTGGTTCTCGATTCTGAAAACACCAATTATTCCTATGGAAGTTTACAGCGTATATTAAGGTACGGATTACGAAATATAGGATACGGAAACATCCTAAAAATGGATCATATCTTACTATTAGGAGTTGCCGGTGGAAGCGTGATCAAAACTCTGACAGACGAAGTGCAATATCCGGGAAAAATCACAGGAGTCGAAATCGATCCTGACATCATAACCATTGCCAATCAATACTTTAAACTTAATGAAATCAAGCAATTAGAAGTTGTGATTGATGATGCTTTTGAGTTTGTACTCCGAACAAAAGACAAATACGACTTGATCATTATTGATATTTTTGAAGACATAAAAATGCCTAATTTTTTGTTCGAAAGTTTCTTTAGCGCTCATCTTTGCTCTCTGTTAAAAAACAGAGGTTACATTCTCTTTAACACGATGATTCTTGATGAAGAACACAACGTACGAAATCGAAAATACATTGCTGAAATAGATCAAAAAATATTTACTACCAAAATGTTGCCTCGCATTGAGGATCATAACGAACTAATTATCATCGAAAAAAAACTTTAAATCAACCCTATTATGAAGACACTAGCCTCCATTTTAAAAGCCTTACCCCGAACAAAAGTAATAGATTCAAGTATTGATTATTCAGAATATATCCCGCTAGATTTATCTGTACTCAATAAAGAGATTGGCGAAAAAAAGGCTCCAAACGCTTCTGATTTTGAAGTATACATCCAAAATTATTTAGAAAAAAATGCTGTAAAAGTAGCCTACGGCGGTTATATCGAGACCAGAAACATGTACAAACGAAGTGAAATTTTCAAAAAAGCTTCAACTTTAGAACGTGACATACACATCGGCCTTGATTTATGGATAAAAGCCGGAACACCAGTTTTGGCAGCACTTGACGGAAAAGTACACAGTTTTAAAAATAATATTGGATTCGGTGATTACGGACCAACCATTATTTTAGAACATCAGATAGATGATGAAGTTTTTTATACTTTATACGGACATTTGTCGTTAGAAAGTATAGAGCACTTAACCGTTGGGACTTTCTTTAAAAAAGGAGAAAACTTGGCAACCTTAGGAAAATCATTCGAAAATGGAGATTACGCACCACATTTGCATTTTCAGATTATTAGGGATATCCAGGATTATTGGGGCGATTATCCCGGAGTTTGCAATATCAACGATTTGAATTTTTACATAGAAAACTGTCCTGACCCAAATTTATTATTAAAAATAACATAAATAGTTATGAAGAAAGCCTTATTGATCTTAAGTTTGTTGTTAATCGTAGGATGTAAAACAAAAACGGTTAGCAGAGATACCGACGATTTAAAAATCAAAAAAGTAGTAGAAGCCGAAATCAATTCTAATCAGCAGAAAAAAGCGTATCAGTTAGGAAAACGAGTTTTAGAAACGTGCAACACTTCTAAATTTAAGCCTTTTGACGAAACAGAAGTAACCAAAACGGTTATGGAAAACACGACAGAAGAACGTTTGACCAAAACCTGTTTGAAGTTCAGACAGTTTTACGGAAGCTTTATTGATTTGAAATTAGACGGCGTTTACAAAACCAGACAGGAAACAATTTATCGTTATCATGCGCTGTACACAAAAAAAGTAGCCAACAAAGAACTTCGCATTTTTGTTGACGAAAATAATTTGATATCTGCCATAAAATCAATGGATTGGGATGAAAGTTTTGATGCTAAAATTAACTAAAAATAAACTAAGATACTATGACTTTAAAATTTCCGCTGTGGCTCTGTTTGTTGATTTCTACCTTTGTTTCTGCACAGGAAACCATGAGTCTAAAAGGCTCTAAGCCCTATCCAGCAACAGAAAATTATACTTTTATCTGCGAAAGATATGCCTTAACCGGCGAAGCAAATGTACAAATCGCAAAAACAGAGAAAGGCGGAATTTTAAAATTATCAATCACTCCTTCAAACGACAAAATGAAAATCTCGGGAGGAGTTTACGTTTATTTTATCGATGGTGATGTCATTGCATGTGTAGACCGCAATATCAGTGAAACGCTCGACGGAAAAACAATCACTTATTACACTTTTACTCCATTAGAAATGAATAAGTTAAAAAAGAAAAACATACAATCCATCCGATTCAATGTTACAGGAGACTTGAGTAAATTTGGCAATCAAAACGGAAATTACACTGCTGTAAACAAACAGAGTTATTTTTCTACGACTTACGGCACAAGCATAAAAACTTTTGATACCGCTAAACAAATTAGCATTTTATAAGATAAAAATTAACAGAAAAATAATCTTACATTTGCATTCTAATTTTTTTATCAATGAATTCAAACGAAGAATTAATCTCCAAATTTTACTCCGCTTTTGCCAACGCCGATGCTAAAACAATGAGCGAATGTTATCATCCAAAAGTTCATTTTATAGATCCTGCTTTTGGACTTCTTAAAGAAGAGCAAGTCTCAGACATGTGGAAAATGCTGATTTTAAGAAGCGAAGGAAACCTCAAAATCGAGTTTTCTAATGTCAAAGCAGACGAATTTTCAGGTACTGCAAACTGGGTAGCAACTTACAACTTTACCAAAACAAACAGAAACGTCATCAACAAAATAAGTGCAGAGTTTATTTTTCAGGACGGATTGATCATCAAACATGTTGACCAATTTGATTTATGGAAATGGTCTAAGCAAGCCTTTGGTCCTACAGGTTATTTATTAGGTTGGACAGGTTTCTTTCAGAAGAAAATTCAGGAACAGGCTTTATTATCTCTCAAAAAGTTTCAGGAAGCCAAATAATTTTCATAAATTGAAGATTAAAAAAAACACATCAGCAAAAAGCATGCTTTTAGCATAAATTCAAAATAAATAATCTTTGCCCCAAAAGATTATTTGTCGTGCCTCCTACTCACGATCAACCGATGTGTTACAATCTTTATATTATGAAAGAAATCGTACACAAAAAATTAAATCAATTACAAGCCACAGCCATTTGCGGAAACGACATTAGTTCTTCCTGTCTTTATGTATCTGCATTAACCATCTTGTACGCAGGTCAATTTGCCTGGATTTCGTTATTAATTGTAGCCGTTGTATTGTTTTTATTTCGTAAAATTTATGGCGAAGTCGTTGGTGCAATCCCTTTAAACGGTGGCGCTTACAACGTTTTGCTCAATACCTCTACCAAAAGACTGGCTTCATTGGCAGCAACCTTAACTGTTTTGTCGTACATGGCCACCGCAGTCATTTCGGCTTCAGAAGGAATGCATTATTTACACGGAATCTTCGACAGCATCAATATCATCATTGCCACCGTTGTAGTGTTATTATTATTTACAGGGCTGGCTATTTTAGGCATTGGCGAGTCGGCATTTGTAGCGGTTTTTATTTTTATAACCCATCTGGTTACCCTTAGTTTACTGGTTTTAGCATCGTTGTGGTTTATCCTCAACAATGGTTTAGACACTTTTCACATCAATTGGGAACTGCCTGTTAAGTTCGGAAACATCACCACTGCCTTATTTTTAGGCTTTTCGGCTGCCATGCTCGGAATTTCAGGTTTCGAAAGCTCTGCCAATTTTGTCGAAGAGCAAAAACAAGGCGTTTTTCCTAAAACGCTCCGCAACATGTGGGCCATTGTAAGTTTCTTCAATCCAGTCATTGCCTTATTGCTCATCGCCATCATTCCAATGGCAGAAGTGGGCGAAAACAAAGAATCCCTTCTCGCCTATTTAGGTCAGACAACGGGCGGTTCCTGGCTCGCCTGGCTTATTTCTATCGATGCCGTTTTGGTATTGTGCGGAGCCGTATTAACTTCATTTGTAGGTGTTTCGGGTTTGTTAAACCGAATGACATTAGACAGAATCTTACCCAATTATTTCCTCAAACAAAACAAAAGAGGTTCTCATTATCGCATCGTCATTAGTTTTTTGGTGCTGTGTATTTCTGTATTATTCGTAACAAAAGGACATCTCGAATCATTGGCCGGCGTCTATACCTTTTCTTTTTTGGCTGTAATGGCACTATTTGGCATCGGTAATTTATTGCTCAAATTCAAACGAAGTAAATTACCCCGACCTGAGCGCGCACGTGGTTTTGTAGTCGTACTGGCGGTTTCAGCCATTATCGCAGCTTTTGTCGGCAACATGCAGCTCAACATCAACTCGTTTTATACCTTCCTCAAATACATGGTGCCCGCCACGATTTTTATTGCCATTATGCTCAATCGTGTGCTTCTAATTCGGGTTTTAATCCAAAGTTTAGAATATTTTTACCAGCCATTACGCCGATTCGTGATTGTCAGTAATCGCTATTTGCATAAAATGAGCCTAAAAATCAACTCACAAGAATTTGTGTTTTTTACAAAAGGAGACGATATCGCGATCCTCAATAAAGTTTTGCAATACGTCGAAGGAAACGAAACCACAAAAAAACTAAAAATCGTAAATGTCAAAACCACTTCTCAAAACAACGAAGCCCTAATAAAAGATTTACAGGTTTTAGACCGTGCTTACGATCAAATCGACATTGAGTTTATCGAAATCGAAGGTGTTTTTGGCCCCGAATTAATAGACGAACTCTCCGAAAAATGGCAGATTCCAAAAAACTTTATGTTTATTGGCTCGCCCGGCAACAAATTCTCCTACCGCGTCTCAGACCTCGGCGGCGTTCGATTAATCATGTAATGCACTATTTTTTCAGGAGCAGACAAATCAGGTTTTCTAGCACTTTAGTCCCGCTTTCGCCTTTATCTCTCCGTTGCACTGCAAGGATATCGGCTCTATCGGGGCTAGGCCAGAACTATAGTATTTTTTTAGAAATCCTAAAATCAAAACATAAACTTTAATATCTTTGTATAAGCTCAATTTGAGCAATATACGTAAATAATTACTCTAAAAATCATTCATGAAAACCCTGATTTTAGCACTATCCTTTTTCTTAATTTCTATCATTTGCAACGCTTCCGATACCATAAGTGTTTGGCATGTTTACTATAATAAAGTAAAAATAAAAGAGTACAATCAGTATAATAATAAAACACCTCTCATCATAAAAAGTAGTAATTATAAAATTGGAGATTCCATTACTGTAAAATACTTTTCAGATGCTAATTGTAATAATTGCAGCACAGGAATAATGATCGGATCAGAAGAAAATCGATTTACAATGACTGGAAAAAGTATCGGAACCGGAAATCCAATCTCCTTTCCTGTAAGCTTCTTAATCAATTCTAAAAAAAAGAAAAAAAAGTATACCATTCTATATTTAGAGAGCAACGGGAAAAAAAGTCTTTCATTTGTATTGTTTGAAGTTCAAATTGAATAATAAAAGAGACAGGCTACAAAAAAACCGCTACAACCTATTTATACAATGATGATATTGAAACTACTTTTACCTCTAAAATCATTCAATAATAAAAAAAACAGTAGAAAAAATGAAAACATTCAAACCAGAAAATTACAATTCGCTGTCACCTTATTTAATTGCAGATGATGCTCAAAAATTAGTAGATTTATTAAAAGCTGTTTTTGGAGCCACAGAACTAAGACGGTTTGACCACCAAAACGGAACTATTGCACACATCGAACTTAAACTAGACGATTCTGTCATCATGATTAGCAATAGCACCGATACCTATCCTGCCAACCAAACCATGCTGCATTTTTATGTGCCCGATGTTTTTAAAACCTTCAAATTGGCGGTAGAAAAGGGTTGTACAATTATCGAAGAACCCGTAAATAAATTAGGTGATCCCGACACAAGAGGATCTTTTTACGATTGTGCGGGCAACTATTGGTCGGTAAGTACGCAAACGAACGAGGTAAAAATCCTTTAAATCAAGATCGCAACTCTGTTACGCTATTCCGATCATAATGGGTATACCTTCCCTTCTGGTGTATTATTTTATAGCTTTCATTATTATTAAAAATTCGGCTAAAAGATATGGTATTCTGTAAGTAATTATTCGTTATGGCATCGCTACAAATCTGGCTAGTGTGTTTATGCTCAATCTAACACTGATCAACATCTTTTTTATTACCTAAATATAGAGGGCTTTTGCAATCGTTGATCATTACTTTTTCAATTATATTTTTAATTTTTCTAGAATATTCTAAAATAAAGTTATCCTTCTTTACTTCAAATTAAAATTTACCAACGATAACCATTTCAAAACAAATAATAAAAAATGGCTTGCCTTTATAAGTAATAGTTATTTCATTATTGTTTACCATTTATTTAAAAAACACTACTACAAACTTAAGATTTCAAAAAGTAATTAGATTAAATTTTTCTGTTAATGGTTTCAAAAATTCAATCAAAAAATTCAAGTCGGTTCATATCTTGTATAATTTTCAAAGTATTAAATGTAATTATTTTCTTGCTATTTGTAAAAAATTTTGATTACATTTGAAAACTTTTAAAGTAGGTTTTTTCATATAATAAAATAAAGAGAAAATATTTAAAAGCAATATAATGTCTTCAATTTATATAAAATATGTACACAGGAAAAGAATTTTCGTTTATGATACTTTGGCATTTTGCACGCAAAAATTTGTTGATATCATTTATAATAAGTGCCACTGCTGTTGTAATTTACGGTTTTCTAGATTTAAAGTTTATCGCTATACCGTTTGTTCCCATAGCCTCTATCGGCACGGCAGTAGCCTTTTATGTTGGATTTAAAAACAATCAAGCGTATGACCGCCTTTGGGAAGCGCGACGCCTTTGGGGCGGAATTACTAATGCCAGCAGAAACTTATCGGCTCAAATGATCGCATTGGTAGAAGATAAAGAATTTGTTAGGGCATTTTTATTGCGGCATATTGCGTATATCAATATTCTTAGGCTTCAACTAAGAAAAACAATTCCTTGGGCTACAAGCAAAGAAAATTTACATCAAACTTTTCACGGAGAAAGAAACGAATTGCAAGAATTTGATGAAGGACTAAAAATTATTTTGACAAAAAATAATAAGATGGAATACTACGAAACGTTACTTTCTAAACAAAATACAGCATCACGACTATTACAAATACAAATTGCAGAACTTACTAAATTAAAACGAGCAAAATTATTAGACGAATATGAGCATAGTGATTTGACGAAACACATTAATGAATTATTCAACTTACAAGGTGGCTGCGAAAGAATAAAAACAACGCCTCTTTTCCGTCAGTATAGCGTATTTAGTAGAGTTTTTGTTAAAATTTTTATTGTGTTACTTCCTTTTGGCTTGCTCAAAGATTTAAGTGCATTAGCAAATTGGGGTATTTGGCTTACCATACCTTTTTCTATGTTGATCTCATGGGTATTTTTTACTATGGAACAAATAGGCGAATATTCTGAAAACCCTTTTGATAATTCTATTAATGACATTCCTATTTCAGCTATTTGTATAAATATAGAAATTGATATTAAGGAAATGCTAGACGATACAGATTTGCCTGCGAAATTGCAACCCGAAAACAATGTGTTACTCTAAAAGTTTTTTGTTATGAAAAAAAGAGAAAAATTAGCAATCATTCATAAATACTATCCTAATGCAATTTCAACAATTGATAGTGTCAATAAATTAATTGATTTTATTGAAAATGATTTAGACTTAGAACCAACAAAATTAATGCTTGCCGACAGTATATGCAGCGATGATGTTAATAGTATTCAATATCCGACAAGAACTCAAGAATTTTTAGGTCCTTTTAAAATGGGTGGTTTAGATGGATTTCCATTCACAGGTTTAACAGGTATGGGAGCATTTGCAAGCCATGTTCCAGATGACGGTGCAGTATTTATCTATTATGGGCCACACATTGGGATTACTAAAACTGGAATAATTGGTGAAATTCATCGATTAGGACAATCTAAAAATTCTGGTTGCTGTGGTGCTGCAAAAGGGGCATTGAATAAATTATTTAACGACCAAATTGTTGAGGGAAATATTACCGAAATGGATTATCAAATGAATACAATTGAACAAATTTTATTCAGACAAAAAAATAGAATTATAAATGCTAAAATTCCTTTTTTTGAAGCAACAGAAGTTATTTATGAAGCCATTGACGAGCGTATCAACGAACTGGTAGAAAACACTGTATACAATTGCAAATACATTATATTAATGGGTGCTATTTTGATAAACAGCGACAGTGATATAGGTTCTTTTACTATGACAAAACGATTTGATATCATAGATTTACAAAAAAATACAACTAGAAATTTGCTTCATCTATACGAGTAGATCTAGCCAATTATAAGTTATTCAATTACTGCTGTTAGTTGTTTTTTAGATACTTATTTCGGTAAAAAAGGTCTTTTCTTAGGATTTCAGAATCTCAGAAAAAACATCCTTCAGCGATATTTCATTTACTATCTAATTGCACAAAATCATCTAAGACAGAATAAGATCCTTCATCTAAAAGAGAAACCAAAGAAATGAAAAACTCATGAAATCCAAAAAATAAACCCGACAACTTTCAAAGCCAATCGGGTTGTACTATTAAAATATTTTTACACTAGATTTTTATTATTCTATTCGTTTATAAGTGGTTACGAATTAAACCATCCAGCTACTAATTCATCTTCAAACGAAGTTGCATTTTTATGAATGAATTCGTTGGTGTTTTTATTATAAGAATAATCTAATGCCCAGTTTTGGTGGTTTTTTGCCAAGTCTTTGATGCTGTCGCAAACAAAAGCAATTTCTTTATAGGTAGTAGTCGGGTGAATAGACATTCTAATCCATCCCGGCTTTTTGATCAAATCTCCAATGGTAATTTCGTTGACCAGTTTATTCGAAGTTTCCTGATCTACGTGCAGTAGAAAATGCCCGTACGTTCCGGCACAACTGCATCCGCCTCTCGTCTGAATCCCAAATTTATCATTCAATAATTTTACACCCAGATTAAAATGCAAATCATCAATAAAAAACGAAACTACTCCCAAACGATTTTTGTGCTGTCCCGCCAAAATTTTAATATTCGGCACGCCATCCAAAGCATTAAAAACATAGTCAACAATTTCGTGTTCACGCTGCAAAATGTTTTCGATCCCCATTTCTTCTTTCAGCTCAATAGCCAAAGCTGTTTTGATAACCTGAAGAAAACCGGGAGTTCCGCCATCTTCTCTCTCCTCTATATTATCAATATATTTGTGCTCACCCCAAGGGTTTGTCCAACTCACAGTTCCTCCTCCCGGGCAATCCGGGATCATGTTATGGTATAGTTTTTTATTGAAAATCAACACACCTGAAGTTCCTGGCCCACCCAAAAATTTATGAGGCGAAAAGAAAATGGCATCCAAATACGCTTCTGGATCTTCAGGATGCATATCTATAGGTACGTAAGGTCCTGAACAGGCAAAATCTACAAAACAAACTCCGTGATGCTTATGCATTAATTTGGCAGCTTCATGAAAAGGTGTTTTCAACCCTGTTACATTCGAACATGAAGTGATAGAAGCAATTTTGATCGTTCTGTCACTATATTTCTCAAGTAATAAAGCTAAATTATCCAGACAAAAAAGACCTTTCTCACAAGACGGAATAATTTCGACATCTGCAATCGTCTCTAACCAAGAAGTCTGATTGGAATGGTGCTCCATGTGCGAAATAAAAACAATCGGTTTTTTTTCTGCAGGAACAACAGTATGATTTTTAAGATTTTCGGGGATTTTTAGTCCCAAAATACGTTGAAATTTATTGACAACACCTGTCATTCCAGTGCCATCTGTAATCAAAACATCATCCTGATTTGCGTTGGCATGACGCTTTATAATATCTCTGGCATGATGGTACGCCTTTGTCATGGCAGTACCTGACACGGTGGTTTCTGTATGTGTATTGGCAACAAAAGGCCCAAATTGATTGAGAAGTTTCTCTTCTATAGGGCGATACAATCTTCCGCTGGCAGTCCAATCGGTGTAAACAATTTGTTTTTTGCCATAAGGAGACATAAATTCTTGATTTACACCCACAATATGCTGTCTAAAATCCTGAAAATAGGTCTCTAAAGTGATGGTATTATTTTTGCTATCCATTGTTGTGCCTTAGTTTGACTGCAAATATATTGCTTTTTTATAGAATTGCGAATTTATCAATTATAAACTTCAAACATTAAATAACCTTTTGGTATCTTTAATTAATTAGTAATTTTATAAATAATTTATCATAATATTCTATCGGATTAATAGGCTTAATAAACTTAAAAAATAATATATGGAAAATGTAGCTGTAGCCACTTTTGGCGGGGGGTGTTTCTGGTGTATAGAAGCTGTAATTCAGCGTTTAAAAGGGGTAGAAAGTATAAAATCAGGATATTCCGGAGGGTTTATTAAAAATCCACCTTATCGTGAAGTGTGTACAGGCAGAACTGGTCACGCCGAAGTGATACAAGTAAGCTTTAACCCTGACATAATTTCATACCATGACTTAATTTTCATTTTTATGACGAGTCATGATCCCACAACCCTTAACAGACAAGGAGCTGATGCGGGAACACAATATCGCTCTATTATTTTGTATCATGACGAGGCGCAGAAAGCAATTGCAGAACAAGTAATTAAGGAAGTACAGCCTGCTTACAGCGATCCTATTGTAACCGAATTAAAGGCTTTAGAAGTGTTTTATGAAGCAGAGGAAGATCATCAAAACTACTACAATAACAATCAGGATGCACGTTATTGCCAGATCGTAATTGATCCTAAAATACAGAAATTAAAAAAAATGTACGCAGATAAATTAAGCTAATTTACAGCTCCAGCTTATTATTTGAATAAAGCATTACAGACTGAAAGCAATTAGTCACAGATTAAATGTTTTTAAAACTGTTAATCTGTGGCTAAAAATCAAAATTACATTGATGAAAAACTTAAAAATAAACAATAGATTTACCAACGAATTACCCGCTGATACTAATGAAACCAACGAAGTTCGTCAGGTGTCTAATGCAGTATTTTCGTTTGTAAATCCAACAACACCTTCCAGCCCAAAACTTATACATGCGTCTGAGGAAGTAGCAAAATTGGTTGGTATTACCGAGGATGAAATACATTCGGAATCTTTTTTGAATGTGTTTTCCGGAAAAGAAGTTTTGCCGCATACACGCCCGTATGCTATCTGTTATGCAGGACATCAGTTTGGCAATTGGGCGGGACAGCTTGGTGATGGTCGCGCCATCAACTTGACAGAAGTTGAGCATGATGATGCTTTTTTTACGCTACAACTTAAAGGAGCAGGAAAAACACCTTATTCCAGAACGGCAGATGGTTTGGCAGTTTTGCGCTCTTCTGTAAGAGAGTATTTGTGCGCAGAAGCAATGCATTATTTGGGAGTACCCACTACCCGATCGCTTTCGCTAATGCTATCGGGCGATCAGGTTTTACGTGATATTTTATACAACGGAAATCCTGCTTACGAAAAAGGTGCCATCGTGTGTCGTGTAGCGCCGTCTTTTATTCGTTTTGGAAGTTTTGAAATGTTGACCGCTCGAAATGAACTCAAAAATTTGAAGCAATTTGTAGAGTATAACATCAAATATTACTTTCCAGAAATCAAAGGAGAACCCAAAGAGCAATATTTACAATTTTTCCAGAAAGTAGTCGATACAACCCGTGAAATGATCGTGCATTGGCAGCGTGTCGGGTTTGTGCACGGTGTGATGAATACCGATAATATGTCGATTCACGGTATTACAATAGATTATGGTCCTTATGGCTGGTTAGAAAACTACGACCCAAATTGGACACCTAATACAACAGATAGTCAAAACAGGAGATACCGTTTTGGTAATCAACCCCAAATTGCACAGTGGAATTTGTACCAATTGGCAAATGCCATTTATCCTCTTATTAATGAAGCAGAGCCTTTAGAAAAAATATTAGCCTCTTTTATTACTGATTACGATTCAGATTATAAAACCATGTTTTTAAATAAATTAGGGCTTTTTACTTCAACCGAAAGTGATAGTAAACTGATTGCTGATTTAGAAGCTACTCTGCAACTATCTGAAACAGATATGACCCTGTTTTTTAGAAATTTGAGCAAAGTAAAAAAGGAAGATTCTGCAAATAAAGCTTTAGAAATAATACAGGACGCTTTTTATCTGCCTGAAGAAATTACAGGTGAAATTTTAGATTTTTGGACAAAATGGTTCACGATTTACATCGAAAGATTGAATGCAGAAAATCTATCAGATGAAAGCCGTTCGCAAAAGATGAATCTCGTAAATCCAAAATATGTGTTACGAAATTATATGTCACAACTGGCCATAGATACCGCTGATCAGGGAGATTATTCGCTTATAAACGAATTGTATTTACTTTTGCAAAAACCGTACGATGAGCAACCAGAATTTGAAAAATGGTTTGCCAAAAGACCCGATTGGGCACGATCTAAAGTAGGCTGTTCTATGCTTTCTTGTAGCTCTTAATTTTGGCTACAAATTAAAGACATTATAAAGATTAAATCTGTGTAAAACCTTTAATTTGTGGCTAAAATCATTTCGAAGTAATGTAATCTACAATCATAGTGGCATGTACACGCGAATTCTCGATAAACCATTTATGAGTTTGCATTCCGCCACAAATCACTCCTGCCAGAAACAAGCCTTTAACATTAGTCTCCATAGTATCAGGATTATAGCTAGGTATTTTTAACTCATCGCCAGAGAGTTGTATTCCCATCTTTTCCAGAAATATCAAATCTGGCTTGTAACCTGTCAATGCGAGAACAAAATCATTTTCTATGGTAATTTTTCCGTCCGGAGTTTCAATTTCAACTTCATTTTTACGAATTTCAGTAATATTCGATTCAAAATAAGCTTTTATACTTCCCTCTGCAATTCTGTTTTCGATATCGGGTTTTGCCCAATATTTTACTCGATTATTGATTTCGTTTTTACGAATCACCATTGTTACGTTTGCGCCTTTTCGCCAACATTCTAAAGCTGCATCTACAGAAGAATTATTTGCACCAACAACCAAAATATTTCTAAAAGCATATTCGTGCGCTTCTTTATAATAATGACTAACTTTGGGCAAATTCTCGCCTTTTACATTCATTTCAATCGGAATATCATAAAATCCTGTCGCAATAATAACATTTTTTGCTTCATAAGAAGTTGTATCTGTTCCTACATGAAAAGCGGCATTTTCAAGTTGATAAACTTCTGTAACTTTTTCGAATAAATGGATATTGAAATTAAAATATCGATGAATATTTCGATAATATTCCAAAGCTTCTTGACGACCCGGTTTTGGCGCAAGACAATTAAACGGAATATTTCCAATTTCTAGTCTTTCTGCTGTCGAGAAAAAAGTCATGTACAACGGATAATTAAAAAGACTGTTGACAATTGCACCTTTTTCAATAATTAAATAGTGTAATTTTTTTTTCTGTGCTTCAATTGCGCAAGCGAGACCAATCGGGCCACCGCCCACAATAATCAGATCGTATAGTTGTGTCATAAAGAGCTTATTTTTCCCAATCTTTAAAAGGTTTTTTACTCAAATAAGCATTATAATAGCGCTCATCATTGGTTACCTCTTTGCCCAACCAATCTGGTTTTTCAAAAGTTTCTGTTTCTGAGTTTAATTCGATTTCAGCCATTATTAAACCTTCATTTTCGCCATAAAATTCATCAACTTCAAATACATGATTTCCTAATTTTATTTCGAAACGCGTTTTTTCAATTTTTCCTTTTTCGCATAATTTTAATAATTCCTGTGCTTCTACAATCGGAATTTCATTTTCCCACTCAAAACGCGACATCCCGCCTTGACGACCAATTCCTTTAATCGTGATAAAACCTCTCTCTCCTTTTATTCTAATGCGAACTGTTCTTTCTGGAAGTGAGCTCAAATATCCCTGAGCAATTTTATTTTGGGTAAAAGCTTCCTTTTTGAATTGGTCTGATTTCACTAAAAATTTACGCTCAATCTCTATCATTTGTGTTGTAATTTAATTATAATGCAAGTTACTCATTTTAATTAAAACATAAATCTGAGTTATAATTTTTTAAAATTTTATCATAATTCAAAAAATAATGTATTTACTTACATTATAAAACAAAAATAACTGATTACTAATAGGTTATATAATTTAATTTTTACTAAATTTGATCCAACCTTAACATTATAACTATGTCTAAAAAAGCACTTTATTTGCTAGGCATTGCTGTAACCATCATTTTGGGAACTTTTTTATATCTCAAATTTTGTTGCAATTGCTGTATGAAAACGCCAATAGTTGATACTGAAAAAACATCAATTGTGAAGGCAACGGACGCTAATTTTGTCCCTTTTGTTTTAAATGGTTCAGGAATTGATTATCATACAAATGATAATTTTAAGTTTTTGAAAAACAGCGCTACTATTATTACTCCGGTAAGTGATTCAATATCAATTGGTATTGAAAATTTAAAATCTTTTTTAACTACAAATGCAAAGCAAAAAATCACTATTACGGGTTATGCTACTTCGGAAGAAACCAACACCACAAAATTTGAGAATCTTGGTTTAGCGAGGGCACACGATGTAAAAACATTCTTTGTTTCTAAAGGTTTGTCTGAAAATCAATTAGTGATAAAAGGTGAAATTATTGATGAATGGAAAATGGCTGCAGATACTTTATTGGGTCCGGCCGAGTATACATTTGAACCAATGAGTACAGATACAACCTCTGATGAATGGAGTATGCTGAAGGAAAAAATTAACGGAAGTCCTCTAATTTTACATTTTAACACCAACCAAACTTCTGATAATTTAACGGCGGAGGAAAAGCAAAAAATGGCCGACATCACTAAATATGTTTCACATGTTAGCAATGCCACTATCATGGTAGTTGGTCACACAGATGATGTAGGCAACAGAGATTCAAATATAATTTTGGGTGAAAAACGTGCAGAATTTATCAAGAATTATTTAACTCAAAAGGGCATTAAATCCGACCGCATTACAACAGAGTCAAAAGGGCCTGACGAACCAATTGACGAAAATGCCACTACTGAAGGCAAAGCAAACAATAGAAGAACCGTTATTACCATCAAATAATTAATAAAATATACTATTATGAACATACCTTGTATCTTAATACCTGCGCTAGTGGGATTAATCTGTGGAATTTTAGGCTACTTACTTGGGAAGATGAACTCCAAAGATGGCGATACTTCTTTGGCTGTTTCTTTGCAATCAGAATTAGATGCTTGCAAATCAAATACAAAAAACTTAAATGCTAAAATTACAGCTATGGAAGCCGATTTGACTGCAAAAAACAATATTATTTCATCAACTTCGCAATCTTTTACCGCAAAAGCAAGTCCTACGATTGTTTTTGATGAAGCATTGGCCATGGCTGTTTTTGGTAAAAGAATAAGAGAAAATGATTTGAAAATCGTCGAAGGAATTGGCCCAAAAATTGAAGCGTTATTCAATGATTCAGGCATCAGAACATGGCTTGATCTTTCGGAAACACCAACGGAAAGACTACTGGCTATTTTGGAAGCCGCCGGCGAAAACTACTCCATGCACAATCCTAGTACCTGGAATAAGCAAGCTTTGTTTGCTTATCAGGGAAAATGGCAGGAACTTAAAGACTGGCAGCAAAGTTTGCAGGGAGGAAAAGAATAAAAACTAAAAACATTCACTTCAAAAACTGACTTCGGTCAGTTTTTTTTATACTTTTTCTAGAAAACTTGAGTCCCAATTGACAGTAGGATTGTACCATAATTGTCCCTTTGAAACTTCAAGAGGAGATTCGAAGTTATTGGTGTAAAGTGCGCCAGTTCCTAATCCCTGAGGCATCGTTGTATTTTTAAGAAATGTCCATTGCGCAATAGCGTTGAGTCCAATATTACTCTCTAATGCCGATGTGATCCACCAAGCAATTTTATATCTCTCTGCCAAATCAATCCATTCTTGCGTTCCTCTGAAACCTCCAATAAAACTTGGTTTTAAAATAATATATTGTGGCTTTATTTCCTGTAATAATTTTTCTTTTTCCTCAAATGTAAAAATACCAATCAACTCTTCGTCTAACGCGATAGGAAAAGGTGCTGTTTTACACAAATCTGCCATTGCCCGAACATCTCCTTTTTTAATAGGTTGTTCTATGCTATGTAATTGAAAAACATGTAATTTATGTAATTTATCTAAAGCTTCGCTTAAAGAAAAAGCACCATTAGCATCTACACGAATTTCTATCTGTTCAGCTGAAAAATGAGCTCGTATAAAATGTAATAACTCGAGTTCTTTTGAAAAATCGATAGCACCAATTTTAAGTTTGATACAGGTAAATCCTTCTATTAACTTTTCCTCGATTTGCTCTTTCATAAAAGCGGGCTCTCCCATCCAAACTAAGCCATTTATGGTTATAGATTTAGAATTATTGGTAAAATCTGAAGGAAACAACAAATAAGGATTTACGCTTTTTAAGGATAAAAAAGCCATTTCTATTCCGAATTGTATTGATGGAAATTCTAGTAACGATTCCCACAATACTTTTTCTCCCAAATCTATATTTTGGCAAACCCAACTGAGTTTTTCCTCATAATCATTTCGATCATCTGCGCTCAAGCCTCTTAGAATACCACACTCGCCTATTCCTTTTTTACCGTTTTCTACGAGAACGATAAACCATGTTTCTTTTTGAGTCATTACGCCTCGAGAAGTTCCGGAAGGACGTTTAAACTCGAGCATGTATTTGTGGTAAGTAGCTTTCAAAATGTTTTTTAATATATAAATGACTTATTTTTTTAATCAAATAGATTCAAAACTTTATCAAAATCGGAAGATGGAAGACCTGCTTTTTTAAAATTTTCTAAATCCAGCTTCGTTTTATCCGTCCAGCTAAGGCTGTCGGTGACATTTTGGTTTTGGTATTTTTTATAAATCTGTTTTGCACTGCCATAATCATCACTAACTAAATATGCATGTGCCAGATTTAATTTGACCAACAGTTCTGTATCGTCTAATTTCTCACCCTCTTTTAAAAACTTAATAGCTTTTGCATATTGTTTGGTTAAGATATAGGCATAACCAATTGAACCGTAGTCTAAAGCAGTCGCTTTTCCCTCGGCAATGATGGTGTTTATTTTAGGAATAGCCTCATTGTATTTCTGCAATTTTATAAGAGTATTAGCTTCAGCTCTCAAATCATCAAAAACATTTTTTGAGATCGCAGCATCATTATAACAAGCGTTTCCGAAATCTTTAAAAACTTTTGTTTTTTCGATGGCTAATAATTTCTGAAACTCCGTGTAGCGATATTGCTTGATGATTTTATCTAAGATACAAACGCAAAAATCATCAGAATTGGCCATTTTTTGCGCCATGTTTGATGTTTTACACAAACTGATAATTTCGTTTTTGTTGTCCTGATTCCAACCCCGATTGAGTTTCGTATCTACCCAAGGCACCACTTCTAACACTACTTTTTGATTTAAAATCCAATTTTTGCTTAGAAAACCAAACCAAATCATACCATCATTTTGTTGCAAACAACTCGATTTGTCAAAGGATATTCTTTTGGCATCTTTGCTTACAGCCTCTTCTTTGGCGTAACACGCTTTATCTGTTTTACCATCTTCGAGGTATTTTTTTGCCTTGTCATTTGAGTTAAAAACAGCGTAAGTACACTCGTCATCTCCTGAAATTTTAGACATCAAAAATACGGCGCCAGCAGATCCTTGACTAATTCCTGTTGGATCTGGAATAGCTTTTAATACCGAAACCAAACTATTGGCCATTTGCTGGTTTTCGTCTAAAAGTGTAATACGATAAACGATTTCTGTGGTACCAATGGGTAAATCTTCGCTAGGAATGATCACGCGATCACGTGCTGAGAGAATAATTTCTTTTGTAGTAGCACGCTCCTTGTCCCAGTAACCGTCTTTTTGAGCAAAAGTATTTTGAATAGTTGCCACTAAAAAGAATAAAACTATTTTTTTTAAGTCCATTGATGAAGTCTATTTTTGAATAATTAAATTTTTTAATCAAAATTCGAGCCTGATTTTTTGTTACCGGTCTTTGTTTGTAATAAATTACCAACGAATGTTCTTATAACTACTAAAGCCCTAGCCCTGATGGGAGCGGCATCCTTTTGTGGCGGGGTTCGCCACAAAAGATACAGCGGACAGCAGGAAAGAGCTCCTTCAAATTACAATTCGATTGAATCTCCTATTTCTAGTAGCATTAAATCTTTTCCTTTATCGAAAAATTTTCTAATGGCTTCTGTGTGATCAATTTCGATATAACCAAAAGTATCAAAATGATAGCCCAAAACTTTATCACAATCTACAAAATCTGAGGCAATTATGGCATCTTCGACATCCATAGTAAAATTATCGCCAATAGGAAGAATAGCCAAATCAAGTTTTGTGCGCATCGGAATCAGTTTCATATCCATCGTAAGCGCAGTATCGCCAGCAATGTAGATATTTTTGTGCTCGCCTTCGATTACAAAACCGCCTGGATTACCGCCATTGCTCCCGTCAGGAAAAACACTCGAATGAATCGCTGCGACGTATTTTACTTTTCCAAAATCGAATTTCCAACTTCCGCCGTGATTCATTGGATGTGCGTTAAAGCCAAGTTTTGCATAATAGCTGGCAATTTCTGCATTGGATACAATGGTAGCATTGGTGCGTGTTGCGATAGCTTCTACATCTAAGATATGATCGCCATGTGCATGTGTGAGCAAAATATAATCTGCAGCAAGAGTATTGATATCAATAGAAGCTGCTTTTGGGTTTCCTGTAATAAATGGGTCAACAATGATGTTTTTTCCTCCCACTTCAATGCCTAAAGAGGCGTGTCCGTAAAATGTAATTTTCATTTTGAGAATATTTTAAAAATTAGATATTTTTTATCTTCCACCTAAGAAAAGGTTCACAATAATGTCTGATATTAACGAAATCATGCACAGGGTTAGTAGTACTGAAAGCAAAAATGTACTCAACGCCAATTTTTTTAATTCCGGATCTAATAACTTAGAATCTTGATTTTTATAAACCGTAATTAAATGTTTGGTTAAAGGGATGTATGCTAATAAAAACAAGTATTGATCAAAATTATAATCGTTTAAAATTGCAAAGACAACCACCAAGATCATTGCTGTTATTATGAGCAAAAAATGATATATTTTGGCTTTTTTACCGCCTATTTGCACCACAATTGTATTTTTTCCTGATTTTTTATCAGATGCTTCGTCACGCATATTGTTCAGATTTAAGACCCCAACGCTCAATAAACCAATTGCTATTGCAGGAAGAATGAGGAGAGATTCTATTTGTTTGGCGTACAAAAAATTAACACCAAGAGTGCTCACTAAACCGAAGAAGACAAATACAAAAACATCGCCAAAACCTTTGTAACCATACGCAGAATTACCTACCGTGTAACGAATTGCTGAAGCGATTGCCACGACTCCTAATACCAAGAAAAAGATAGAATAGGCAAAATTGCTTTTGCCAAAAGCAAAATAAATAAGTAAAATAGCCGATATTAAAGTCAGTACAGACGTAATGATAATTGCTTTTTTCATGGCTTGCGGTGTAATCACCCCACTCTGAATGGCGCGTTTTGGCCCCACTCTATCTGCGTTATCAGTCCCTTTTACTCCGTCGCCGTAGTCATTGGCAAAATTAGACAAAACTTGTAATCCTAATGTAGTCAGAATAGCAAACCCAAAAACGGTCCAGTTAAAAACTTCGGTTGGCGTATAAATGTTATCGGTTGGATTAGACAGTGCATAAACGCTACCCACTATGATTCCCGAAACTGATAAAGGCAACGTGCGCAATCTTGCGGCTTCAATCCAATGTTTCATTATTTTTATTTTAGAATTTAGATTTTAGGTTGTTGGATTTTGACTTCAGATTTAAAAATCTAAAATCTCAAATTAGATATCTAAAATTATTATGGTAACCATTTGTTTTCGCCAAAGTTGGGTTTTCTTTTTTCTAAGAAAGCATTTCTACCTTCTTTTGCCTCTTCTGTCATGTAGGCCAAACGGGTTGCTTCTCCCGCAAAAACTTGTTGTCCGACCATTCCGTCATCGGTAAGATTCATGGCAAATTTTAGCATTTTGATAGAAGTTGGTGATTTTTGAAGAATCTCTTGAGCCCATTGATAAGCGGTATCTTCAAGTTCATCATGCGGAATAACAGCATTTACCATTCCTATATCCATTGCTTCCTGAGCCGAATAATTTCTTCCCAGAAAGAAAATTTCACGAGCTTTTTTCTGCCCTACCATTTTGGCAAGATACGCCGATCCGTAACCGCCGTCAAAGCTAGTTACATCAGCATCAGTTTGTTTAAAAATAGCATGTTCTTTACTTGCCAAAGTCATATCGCAAACCACATGTAAACTGTGTCCGCCTCCAACTGCCCATCCAGGAACAACTGCAATAACTACCTTTGGCATAAAACGAATAAGGCGTTGTACCTCCAGAATATTCAAGCGATGCTGACCATCTTCTCCCACATAGCCTTGGTGACCTCTGGCATTTTGGTCCCCGCCACTGCAAAAAGAATAGACACCATCTTTTGTAGAAGGACCTTCGGCAGAAAGCAATACTACTCCTATTGAAGTATCTTCTTGCGCATCGTAAAAAGCCTGGTACAATTCTGAGGTTGTTTTGGGACGAAAAGCATTTCGAACATTAGGCCTGTTAAAGGCAATTCTGGCCACTCCGTTACATTTTTTGTATGTGATATCTTCAAATTCTCTGGCGGTAATCCAATCCATTTTTATTTTTTATTTTAAAAATTTAATAGTGTAAAAATAAACCATTTTTTAGATTTTTAAGCACTCTTTGATCGCTAAGTAATGGTTAAAAATAAGTAACGGGAAGAGAAATAAAATTTACTTGTAAAAAATAACATTATTTAACATTTCTTTTCCATAAAAAAATGTAATTTTACAACCTAGTAATCAAATAGATACATTTTTATTTATTGATTCTAAGATTGATTTTCTTTCACTGATTTATTAACCTAAAAAATGATTTTTTTGAGAAAATTTAAAAAATTTGTCGCTCATTTTTTTATGGTTTTTAATTACAAACCTTCAACTAATGGGCAAATGATGTATTCGTTTGTTGAAACTTCAAAAAGGATAAAGTAACACCTACGGTTAAGCGCTTGAAATGTTCTATCATCAGTCTAAATAAATTGATATTAGAAAAGCAATACTGAAAAGGAACTTTCTATAAGTTATTTTATAAAACCAAATGGTTCGCCGTGAAATTGATTTTTTGCTTTTAAAATAAATGTTTTCATCATTTAAAGACATACCATTCAAAAATGTAATTTCAAAAATTTATAACGTTTTACGTTTTTGAGGGATTCGAATTTATTTTATTTCTGTTTTTTTTTAATTACAATTTTTTTTAAAACTAGAATAAAAAAGAGAAAGGCTAATCGTAATGATTAGCCTTTCTTGTTATTATTGGTCCTTCAACAGATAGATTCCGTCTTCTTTGATTTCTATAAGTTGATCTTTATACAATGCTCCAATTGCTTTTTTGAATGTTTTCTTACTCATCTTCAATACCGTTTTGATGTCTTCGGGATGCGAATTATCATTTAGACGCAGGAAACCACGATTGGCACGCAATTCATCCAAAATCTTATCTGCGTTTGGCTCAATGCTTTGATAACCTTGTATTTGCAAGGCTACATCTATTTTATTGTCGGGACGAATATTTTTGATAAAACCACGCATTCTGTCTCCGGTTCTTATCGCATCGTCATACACTTCGTCTTTGTATAATAATCCTTTATGCACTTCGTTGATGATAACATTAATTCCGATTTCGGTGATATGAGAAACGATTAGATCTACTTCTTCTCCTTTTTCAACTGTCAAATTATCATTATTCAAAAACTGATTGGTTTTGCTGGAAGCCACCAAACGGTTTGTTTTTTCATCCATATAAAGATACACCAAATATCGTTTTCCTTTCTCCATTGGGCGCGCCTGCTCTTTGTACGGAACCAAAATATCTTTCTCCATTCCCCAATCCATGAAAGCACCTACTTGATTGATGTAATTGACACGCAAAAGGGCAAATTCATTCAATAAAATATAAGGCTCAAGTGTGGTGGCAACAGGACGTTGTTCGTGATCCAGATAAACAAAAACGGTTAATTCTTCGCCGATTTCAAACTCATTCGGTACATATTTGTTGGGTAATAATATGTCATGAATACCGTCTGGATCTTTTTCGGGATTACCCAAAAAAAGACCAACTTTGGTATCACGTAATATAGTAAGTGTATTGTATTTTCCTAATTCTATCATTTTAATGAGATTCTGAGCTGTAAAAGCAGCTAAGTTTTTAAAGTGCAAAGGTACGAAGTTTGAAAGACAGAAATCAAAAAATATTTTAGATAAAATAACGACAGCTAACTTGTTGAACTATTCTATTTTTTTGATTAAATTTGAAAACCTAATTAAACTCCAAATCTATGAAAATTAACTCTTTTCTCTCCATTTTTGTCTTCTTTATTTTCTTTCAAACGGCTATTTCGCAAACTGTTGAAGACCCTGAGATAAAAAAAATGATCACCGAGATTAAAGCAGAAAGTCTCGAAGCCACTGTAAAAAAGCTAGTTTCGTTTGGAACAAGACATACTTTGAGCGACACCAAAAGTAAAACAAAAGGAATCGGAGCCGCACAGCAATGGGTAAAATCTGAATTTGATCAATATGCTTTGCAATCCAACGGAAGACTGACTTCTAAAATTGATTATTTTACAGTAAAAGCAGATGGAAAGCGTATCAAAGAGGACAGCCAGCTTGGAAATGTGATGGCCACCCTGAAAGGAACAGACCCTAATGATGATCGAATTTTAATCATTAGCGGGCATCTTGATTCTCGGGTTACAGATGTAATGAATGTAAAATCGGATGCTCCGGGTGCTAACGATGATGGTTCTGGCGTTGCCGCTGTCATGGAACTAGCAAAAGTAATGAGCAAACGATCTTTTCCGGTAACTATTATTTTTGTGGCGGTAACAGGCGAAGAACAAGGACTTTACGGAGCCAGACATCTTGCAGAATTTGCCAAAGAATCAAAATGGAATATCGTTGCCATGCTTAATAACGATATGATTGGTAATAGTTTATCTAGTGGTACCTATTTAAGAGACAACACGCAGGTTAGAATATTTAGCGAAACAATTCCGTTTCTGGAAACAGAAGATGAAGCAAAATTGCGAAAAGCGATCAACAGAGATAATGACAGCCCATCTCGATTATTGGCGCGTTATATCAAAACGGTGACAGAGCAATATGTAGATCAATTAAAGGTAAAATTGGTGTATCGCAATGACCGCTTTTTAAGAGGTGGTGATCATACGCCTTTTTCTCAAAATGGTTTTACTGCGGTTCGTTTTTGCGAAATTAACGAGAATTTTGATCATCAGCACCAAGATTTAAGAACAGAGAACGGCGTTGTTTACGGTGATCTTCCCGAATTTATGGATTTTGATTATTTAAGAAAAAACACTTGCGCTAATTTAGCCACTTTGGCCAACCTTGCTTGGTCTCCAAAAGCACCTATAAACGTTGGTATAGAAGTAAAACAGCTCTCGAACTCTTCGACTTTGAGTTGGACAGCACCTGAAGGAACCAGACCTTTTGGCTATCAGATTTTGATGAGAGAAACACAGTCTTCTCATTGGGAAAAGACTTTTTTTGTACAAGATGCGAAAGCCGAAATACCGTATTCTAAAGATAATTATTTCTTTGCTGTTCAATCTGTTGATGCATTAGGGCATGCGAGTTTACCGGTTTTTCCGATTCCTATTCGATAAAAGTATTTTTAATATGATGCAAAAGTTCCCTATACGTTTGTAGATTTTGTGCATGCGTTTTCAGACTTTGTGCTTACGTTTATAGAGATTGTGCATGCGTTTTCAGACTTTGTGCATACGTATATAGACTTTAGTCATACGTTTATAGAGATTGTGCATTCGTTTATAGACTTTTGTCATACGTTTTCAGACTTTGTGCATGTGTATATAGACTTTTGTCATACGTTTATAGACTTCAGTCATGCGATAAAAGATTTACCACTTATCAACATAGAAAAAGCGTCTAATTTTTTAGACGCTTTTAATGCTTTTATAGGAGTAAATATTACTTGTAAACGCTTTCTTTTTTAAAGTGCACTGTTAGTAGATAATAAACCACTACTCTGTATTTGTTTCTGTTAGATTTACCATATTTTTCTAACACAGCGTTGAGTCCTGCGCCTAAGTCTGGTGAAGCTGTTAATCCTAACTTTTTTATTAAAAAATTCTTTTTTACAGTATCCAATTCAGATTGACTTGTACCTGCAACTGTTGCAGAATCCATGTTGTAAATAGACGGTCCGCAACCAATCGTTACTTTTGTTAGTAAATCCATGTCTGGTGTTACGCCGCATTTCTCTTTTAAATCGGCTGCGTATTTTGTAATTAAATCTTCTCTTGCACTCATAAATATTATTTTATAATTTTTTAAATATAGCCAAATATATATAAATAATTATAAATATAGAAATAAATACTTACAAAAATTATTTTACTAGTTTAGTTCCTTAAAATACTGCTTTAGGATTTTATCGTTTTCTAAGGTAGGCGTAAATACCTCTAAAATAGCAGGTTTATCATTAGTATTAAAAAGTATTTTGAGACTTTTCTCTAACGTTATTTCGTCTGTAGCTGTCAAATAATCAAACTGATACATTTTTGCCAGATGTTCAGCCGTTAGCTCGTGTGAAGTTTCGAAATAAGTATTGAATACCGGTTTTTCTTCGTGTCCGGGTAAAATTCTAAAAATACCTCCGCCCCCATTATTAATCAAAATAATCTTAAAATTTGAAGGAGTGTAGGAATTCCAAAGTGCGTTACTATCGTACAAAAATCCGATGTCGCCCGTAATAAAAACAGTTGCTTGTGTGCTGCCAACAGCTGCGCCAATTGCTGTAGAAGTGCTTCCGTCGATTCCGCTGGTACCACGGTTACAAAAAACGGCAATCGTAGGGTCTATATGAATAAGCTGTGCGTATCGTATGGCAGAACTATTACTAATCTGCAAATGGCTGTTTTGAGGCAATTGAGTGATGACTTTCTCAAAAACTTTAAAATCTGAAAACGAAATTTTATCTAAATATTCTTGTCTTCTGTTTTTTCTCAGATCATAAATTGTTTTTGTATTTTCGAAATAATTACTTTCTGTAGTAGTTGTTTTGGCTAATAAATCTTTGAAAAAATCATTTGGCTCCATCACAAAATGTTGCGTCAAAGCACCAAAAGTGTCGTAGGCGCGCAACGTATCAATGTGCCAATGCTGTTGGGGTTTGTACTGCCGCAAGAAAGCTTTGATACGTTTGGAAACAATCATTCCACCGAAAGTTATTAAAATTTCGGGCTGAAACTCCTGAAAATCATTTGCATCAAAAGGTGTAATTAAAGTATCAATACTATTGATAAAAGTAGGATGATGCAAATTGGAAGTAGTTTCTGTGAGCACCACCACCGATGGGTCATTTGCCCAATTATCGATTATTTCCTGATCGATACAGTTGGTATCATTAACGCCTACTAAGACTAATTTTCGCTGAGCAGCATTCCAGATAGAAACAAATTCTTCTTTATTTGTTATCATTTTTGTTGGTAAAACTGCTTCTAAACTGGTAATTTTGGGTTGTACAGAAAGGGTTTCGACAGTTTCGTACAAAGGCTCTTCAAAGGGTGCATTGATATGAACAGGCCCTTTTTGCAATATTGCCGTTTCTATGGCTTTATTAATTTTTAAATCATTTTCGATGGAAGCATCTTCGGTAAGATTAGCATTAAAAACCGAATGATTCTGAAATACATTTTCCTGACGAATGGTTTGCCCGTCACCAATATCGATCTTGCTTTGCGGGCGATCTGCAGAAATTACAATTAAGGGAATCTGACTGTAAAAAGCCTCTGCAAAAGCTGGGTAATAATTAAGCAAGGCCGAACCAGAAGTACATACCACAGCGGTTGGTTGCTTGGTTTGCTGGGCAATTCCGAGCGCAAAAAAAGCGGCACAACGCTCGTCTGCAATGCTGTAGCAGGTAAAATTAGAATTTTGTGTAAAGCCAATAGTGAGTGGCGCATTCCTTGATCCCGGTGATATGATAATGTTGGTGATTCCTTTCGCTGAACAAATTTCGATAATGCTTTGCGCTAACGCTATTTTGGGGTAAATCATTCTGATGTGTATTATTTTTTTAAAAGAAAATCTAAAATAAGACTCTGCTTTTTGACACTACAAAGTTACAAACTTCGCCTCTCATTTTACTCATAAATAGCGAGATATTAGCCCCTATTTTTAGAAAAAGGCGATATATTTGTATTCATCAAATTTGCCTAAATAATTTTCTCCGATGCTTTTTATTTATTTGTTTTTAGTCTTTACATAAGGGTACTAAAATGTATTCAAAAAAATGAAAAATTAGACATAGAAATGATCTGAAATACAAAAGATTAAATTAGGCTCAAAATAAACGTAGAAAAAAAATTATGGACATCAAACTAAGACCCGCAACGACAGACGATTTAGAAAAAATTCTTGAAATCGTCAATCATTCTATACTGCATACAACGGCCAATTATAACTATGATATTCAGACACTTGAAGTGCAAACTAAATGGTTTGAAGACAAAAAAGCTAAAAACCTACCTATTGTGGTTGCAGATCTGGATGGTGAAGTGATTGGTTTTGGAAGTTATGGGCAGTTTCGTGAAAAAATTGGCTATCAATACACAGTAGAGCATTCCGTTTATGTCGTGGAAAGCGCCATAGGAAAAGGTGTGGGAGGAAAATTATTAACCGAGTTGATTCGGCTTGCCAAACAGCAAGGCATACATGTCATGATTGGTGCCATTGACGCCGATAATGCTGGTAGTATTGCTTTTCACGAAAGATATGGTTTTGTGGTTACGGGAACACTACGTGAAGTTGGTTACAAATTTGATCATTGGCTGGATTTGGTTTTTATGCAATTGGTTTTATAGAGGGACAAAGGTGCAGAGGTTGATTGCCTAGCCCTGATAGAAGCGTTATCCTTTTGTTTTTTTCTTTAAAAAATAAAAGATACAAGCGGATTGCAGGACACGAGCGATAGCGACTGACGAAGTAAATAGCTCCTTATTCAACAAAAAAACCACCAACTTAAGCGTAAATTGGTGGTTTTTTGTTGAGAAAATAGGTAAAACTAGCTTTTGATCCAGTTGATGATTTCAGGATCTGTTGGCAATGTTCTAGGCATGATTACTTTTTCTAATTCGCCTTTTTCATTGATTAAGTATTTTTGAAAATTCCACTCTACATCTGAATCTTGCAAACCATTTTTAGATTTTTGTGTTAAGAATTTATAGACCTCGCACATATCGTTTCCTTTTACAGAGACTTTATCCATCATTGGGAAAGTTACGCCATAATTTTGTTGGCAAAACGTTTCGATTTCTTTGTTGGTTCCTGGTTCTTGCGATGCAAAATTATTTGCCGGAAAACCAATAATCACAAATCCTTTGTCTTTGTATTGTTTGTAAATAGCCTCTAAATCCTTGTATTGCGGAGTTAAACCACATTTTGAAGCCGTATTGACAATCATTACTTTTTTTCCCTTTAATGATGCAAAATCAAAAGTATCACCTGATAAATCTTCTACTTTAAATTGATAGATCGTTTCTTTTGTCATATTTTTATTTGTTTTTGGCAGTTTGGTTTTACTGGTTTGCGCTTGCATTTGCGCGTTGGCCAGTAATAATCCTAGAGCTAGAAATAGTATTTTTTTCATTGTGTATTTTTTTATAAAATTAATCAAAATCTTTCGGAGAGAGAACTAGGTAAGTCTTTATTTTTATTAAACATAAGTTAAAAAAATGAAGCCTAGCGTTAATCAGGCGCTAGGCTTCCCCCAAAACAAACAAATCAAACCATGAATTTAAAATTTGTACTTTACTTGATTCTTAAAAAAATCAATATTGCTGTATTGTTGTATATATTGGTATCTAAAATTTAAAATTGATTAAGGATTTGATTTTTTTCGCTTGCTAATCAATTTGCTTTCAGATGTTTTATTTTATCGTTTCTTTCTTTATTTTCTGCTCTACACTATTATTTTTATTACCGCTTTAAAATTATTTACGTAATTAGTTTGATTATGGTTTTAAAAAAATGAAAAAAAGAAATATTTTAAATTTGATTATGTTTTTATGAGTTTATGGCTATAAAAAAATGTTTTTCAAAAAAAAATAAATTATCTTTAACTCAAAATTTTCAAAAAAAAGAAAATTACAGTCCAAAAGTCAATTTATCCACATAAAATAAAATCCTCAAATTTATGAGTCAAGAAGAATTGTTAGTCTTAATTTACAAGAAAGACGAAAGAGCTTTTACCTATTTATATGATATGTACTCGAAAAGTTTGTTTTCGGTAATCAATGTTCTTATAAAAAATCGCGAAGAGGCAGAAGATGTGTTACAGGAAGTCTTTGTGAAAATCTGGAAAAACATTGATACCTATAATGAAGGGAAAGGTAGATTTTATACTTGGATCCTTAATATAGCAAGGAATACCTCTATAGATAAATTACGTTCTAAAAATTTTAACAACAGCCAAAAAAACCTATCCTCAGATAATTTCGTACATCTGTTAGACGACAGTAATAAACTCGTGAATAGAATTGATACTATTGGAATTCAAGAATTTGTAAAAAAATTAAAACCAAAATGTATTGAGATAATCGATTTATTATTTTTTAAAGGATATACTCAGCAAGAAGCGTCGGAAGAGCTTGCAATACCGCTGGGGACTGTCAAAACGCAAAACAGAAATTGTATTAACGACCTACGTAATTATTTAAAAATCTAATGGAAGCACAAGAATATATAGAATCAGGAACTCTAGAGCTCTACGTTTACGGTTTATTGACCGAGTCTGAAAATCTAGAAATTGCTCAATTGGCCAAAACAAATACCGAAATTGAGCAGGAAATTATTGCAATAGAACGCGCTATTGTGGCTTTGTCATCAAGTTTTTCACCTTTTCATTCGGTGACGAATTTTGAGAAGATAAAAGCACAATTAGAATTAAAGCACGCTAAGGTAATCGATATGAAGCCTGCTTCACGCTTGTCTGAATATGCTGGTTGGGCTGCTGCTGTTTTAATGCTTTTGGGTGTTGGATATCAAACTTTACAATTGAGCCAAACTAAAGAAAAGATTTCGACTCTTGGCAATGAAAAAACTAAAATTGAAAGAGAATATGCTTTTTTAGGTCAAAAAAATGCGGAAGTAGAAAAAAATCTGACAATTGTAAGAGATATTAAAAATACAGGTGTAACACTTGGTGGTCAGGCAGTTTCGCCAAAATCGTTTGCAAAAGTTTATTGGAATAAAGAAACCAAAACTACCTATATTGACGCGGCTGGTTTACCAAAACCACCAAAAGGAATGGTGTATCAAGTTTGGGCATTAAAATTAAGTCCAGTCTTAACTCCTACCAGTATTGGTTTGTTAAGTGATTTTGATGCTAACGATCAAAAAATATTTGCAGTAAAACAAACTGATGCCGCAGAAGCATTTGGAATAACATTGGAGCCCGCCGGAGGAAGTCTGACGCCAACAATGGAACAATTATATACTTTAGGAAAAGTTTAAAAACTGTCTGATGATACTCTTAAAATGCCTTTCAATTTATTTGAGAGGCATTTTTTGTTATTTTTAAGGAATTAAAATCAAAATTATGAACGGAACTTTACTTTTAAGAATTGCAGTAGCCATTATACTGCTATCGCATTCTGTTTTTGGAATGTTTAATAACGGAATAAATGATTTTGGAAATTTATACCTCAATCAGATTGGGTTTGCCCCTTTTGGTGTTTTTATTGCATGGTCTATTAAAATATCACATATTATAGCTGCAATACTTTTATTGTGGAATAAATACATTCGATTGGCTGGTTTTGTGACAATTTTTGTACTTCTTATGGGAATTATTCTAGTACATTTTGATAATGGATGGTTTGTTGTTGGTGGTGGCAGTAATGGTATAGAATACAACTTTCTATTGATATGCGTTTTACTGGCCATTATCTTTCCTAATGGATTTAAAACTAAAAGAGAATCGTAGCTTTATCAAAAGATAAGGCCCAAAAATAAATAATTGGAGAGAAAAAATACATTAAACATTAAAACATTTAATTCTAGTATTTTTTCTCTCCAATTATTTTAGTTTTTATATTTTTTTAAATCTATTGGATTAATGATTTAAATTCTCTAATTCTTTTGGATCGTGTTTGTGTTTGAATAAAATAGCAAAAGCAATTGCAATTACCAAAGCATAAGCTGCAAATGATAACCAGATTGTGTGCCAGTCTTTCATCAGAATTGGGTTAGCAAACATGCCGTCTGTAGTTACTGAATTTCCTTGTGTTTTTACAAATTCTAACATTTTAGAATTAGTTGTATCTGTTTGCAAAAATCCAGCTAACTCGGTTGTACTGTTAAACGATTTTGTAAAGAAACGATCTATCGCCCATCCAGAGGTCAAACTTCCTAATACGGCTCCAACGCCGTTGGTCATCATCATAAACAAACCTTGAGCAGAAGAACGTATTTTAGAATCGGTATTGCTTTCTACAAATAATGAACCTGAAATATTAAAGAAATCAAAGGCCATTCCGTAAACGATGCAAGACAAAATAATCATCCATAAACCCGTTACAGGATCTCCAAATGCAAATAATCCGAAACGTAAAACCCATGCAAGCATACTAATAAGCATTACTTGCTTGATACCGAAACGTCTCAAGAAAAATGGAATAGCCAAAATAAACAAGGTTTCAGAAACTTGAGAAATTGACATAATAATCGTTGAATATTTTATTACGAAAGAATCTGCATATTTCGGAAAGTGTTTGAACTCATCCAGAAAAACATCTCCATAAGCATTCGTTAATTGCAAAGCACCTCCTAAAAACATTGAAAACACGAAGAACAACGCCATTTTGTAATTTCCGAATAATTTAAAAGCTTCTAAACCAAGAGTTTCGACCCAAGAAGCGTTTTCTTTAGTCAGACGTTGCGGTTCGCATTTTGGTAAGGTAAAGGCGTAAATACCCAGAATTAAAGCTCCTACGCCTGCAATATAAAACTGATATTCTGTTGCTTTACTTCCGCTCAAATTGGTGATCCACATGGCAACGATAAAACCAATAGTTCCCCAAACGCGAATTGGCGGAAAGTCTTTTACAATATTTTTATTATTTAACTTTAAAGAAGTGTATGAAATGGAGTTACTCAGCGCAATTGTTGGCATGTAAAAACACATTGCAACAAGCATAACGTATATAAAATTATCTGGAGTAGTAACTTGAGCAATTGCAAATAAAACTACGGCATAAAGTATGTGCAAAACGCCATATAATTTTTCGGCATTTACCCATCTATCGGCAATAATACCGGTCAAAGTAGGCATAAACAAAGAGGCAATTCCCATGGTACCAAAAACTAATCCAAATTGTGTTCCTTCCCAATTTTTTGTTCCAAACCAATAATTTCCAATTGTGATCAACCAAGCTCCCCAAACAAAAAATTGAAGAAAACTCATTATAATCAATCTGTTTTTAATTCCCATACGATGCAATTGTCTTTTAAAATAAATGAAGTGGTAAAACTACCATTAAAAATGATATCTGCAAAAAATTAAGTCGTTTTAACAACGTCATTTATTAATTCTAAAACAGCTGAAAATTGTTCCTCCCTGCTTAAATACGAATTATCGATTTCGATAGCATCATCTGCTATCACTAACGGAGAATCTTCTCGGTGGGTGTCTATATAATCTCTTTCTACAACATTTTTCAAAACGTCTTCATAAGATACGTTATCTCCTTTTTGTTGTAACTCTTCAAAACGTCTTTGTGCTCGGGTTTCGGCGCTGGCGGTCATAAAAATTTTTAGTTCAGCATGAGGAAAAACAACCGTTCCTATGTCTCTACCGTCCATCACAATAGCTTTATTTTTGCCCATTTCCTGCTGCTGCTCTACTAATTTAGAACGTACCTGAGAAACTTCTGCCACTTTGCTCACAAAATTAGAAACTTCGATAGTTCTGATTTGTTTTTCGACATTTTCGCCATTCAAATACATTTCGGCAAAACCCAAATCGGCATTAAATTTAAATTCTAACTGAATTTTAGAAAGAGAATCAATTAAGGCTTTTTTATCAAAAAAATCAGCATTGATAAAGTTGTTTTGCATTGTGTACAGCGTAACGGCACGGTACATTGCGCCTGTATCTACATATACGTATGCTAATTCTTTTGCCAACTGTTTTGCTAAAGTACTTTTTCCTGTTGACGAAAATCCGTCAATTGCAATGGTTATTTTTTTCAAAATAATCTTTTAATGTTTATAAAATTTAATTATTTGTTTTACTAATCAACATTCAAAATAATGTTCTATTTTGAATTATCAATTTTTTTTCAATTTTAAAAAAAAATTTCTGTTACGATTAGTCGTTCATGTTTGTCATAAAATTGCTTATTGAAGGTTTAAAATAAGGCCAAAAAGACTGCTGTTTGCCGCTAATGTGTATCTTGAATACGAATAGTTAAACTTTAATCGGTTCATTTTTAAACCAAATCCTAAAGAGATTCCCGAAAAATTGCGCTGTTCTGCTATTTTTAGTTCCTCTGCTCTTCTAAAATTATATCCTAACCGAATATTAAATGCTTTTTTAGGAAAAAGCTCAACTCCAACTATCACGTGTCTCAAAGCATTATTTACAAACGACACTTTTTCTTCGTTGGTAGAACCGTCAATATTGGTTTCTCCTCGCACTGGATTAGAAAAAGAAATATTCCATTGTTGTAAATTTTCTAACGAAAGATGCCAACGAATAGGTACATGTTCGAGTTCTTGCGAAACTCCTGCGATGATTTCGAGTGGTAATTTTTCCTGTATTCCTGAATATGTTGTAAATTGAGTTCCTATGTTTCTGATTACCAAAGCCCAGTTTACATCATTTCTTTCATCCACAAACAAAAAACCCAGATCTATGGCACCACCAAAAGAACTATAGGTTTCTAAAGTAGAAGTTATCAATTTTGCATTTGCACCAACGTGAAGGTCGGTAAACGGAATATTGTAAGCATAACCAAATGAGAGTGCGGCTTCGCTTCCTGTAAAATTAGAAGTCGACAGACCATTTTCATCATATCCTTCAAAACTACCATAATTTACATAACTCATTCCGGCGTGAAAAGTTTGCAAATGCCTGTCATACGTATAGGCGTACGAAGCCGTTCCGTATGAAACTTCTCCGTAAAGACTTCCATAATTCATTGCCAGTTGTTTGTCCATATCTGCATTTAGTGTAGCGGGATTAAACATCACCTGATTCACATCTTCATCATAAATTGTTATCGATTTTCCTCCTAACGCAGCCTGTCTTGGCGATGTCGTTAGATTAAGAAATTGGTAAGTGTAACGACCACCAATTTGCCCGTATGAAAGGGAGCAACTAAATGCAATAAAAAAAAAAACAAGTTGTTTTAACATGTTTACAGGTAGCTTGTATATTCTAAACTCAACTACAAAGATAAAATTATAAACGTTTGAAAATTAAAAATATATAAAAATTTATACCCAAAACTTAATTCTTTCAGAATTACCACTTTATAATAAAAAGGCAATAAAAAAATCTCAAATACTGAAACTGAAATGCATCAGAATAGTATTTGAGATGTATAACTTCCCGATCTCTATTTCAAGATCAGGAAAGTAATATTTGGCTAAAATTTTATTTTAACTGTTTTGCGTTTTTAACATTTTGATCGGTTAAAGCGAGTGCCAAAACTTCGCTCATTTCTTTTACATAATGAAACGTTAGGCCTTCAAGATATTCGGTCTTAATTTCATCAATATCGCTTTTATTTTCCTGACACAAGATAATTTCTTTGATGTTGGCTCTCTTTGCAGCCAGAATTTTCTCTTTGATTCCGCCAACAGGCAAAACTTTTCCACGAAGCGTGATTTCGCCTGTCATGGCAAGACTCTTCTTTACTTTCTTTTGAGTTAATAATGACACTAAAGAAGTCAGCATTGCAATTCCGGCACTTGGTCCGTCTTTGGGTGTTGCACCTTCCGGAACGTGTAAATGAATATTGTATTTTTGAAATAAATCGGTAGCCAAACCTAACTTTTTAGCATTTGCTTTTATGTATTCAAGCGCAATTGTAGCCGATTCTTTCATGACAGTACCCAGATTTCCGGTAACGGTCATAACTCCTTTTCCTTCAGAAATTAAAGATTCTATAAACAATATATCACCGCCAACGCTTGTCCAGGCAAGCCCCGTAACTACACCGGCAACATCATTGTTTTCGTATTTATCGCGCTCTAATCTTGGCACTCCCAAAACGCTGATAATATCTTCGTCTGTCACTCTTTTATTGTACTCTTCCTCCATCGCAACCGATTTGGCTGCATTTCTGATGACTTGTGCAATTTTGGTTTCGAGATTACGTACACCAGATTCGCGGGTATACCCCTCTACAATTTTCTCTAATTGTTTTTTACCAATTGTCAGGTCTTTGGTTGTTAAACCGTGCGCCTCAAGTTGTTTTGGAAAAAGATGTCTTTTGGCAATTTCTACTTTTTCTTCAATAGTGTAACCTGACATTTTGATCACTTCCATTCTGTCGCGAAGTGCGGGCTGAATGGCGGCCATGTTATTTGAGGTTGCAATAAACATCACTTTTGATAAATCATAACCCATTTCGAGAAAATTATCATAAAAAGAATTGTTTTGTTCAGGGTCTAAAACTTCTAATAATGCAGAAGAAGGATCGCCACTATTGCCACTGGAAAGTTTATCAATTTCGTCTAAAATAAAGACAGGATTTGAAGTTCCGGCTTTCTTTAAACTCTGAATAATTCTCCCCGGCATTGCACCAATGTATGTTTTTCTGTGTCCGCGAATTTCTGCTTCGTCACGCAAACCACCTAATGAAATACGGACATATTCGCGCCCTAAAGCTTCTGCAACAGAACGACCAATAGAGGTTTTACCTACTCCCGGAGGCCCTGTCAAGCAAATTATCGGCGATTTCATATCGTTACGCAATTTCAGAACTGCCAAGTGCTCGATCATTCTTTTCTTTACTTCTTCAAGTCCAAAATGATCTTTATCTAATATTTTTTGAGCATTTTTTAAGTCAAACTTGTCTTTAGAAAATTCGCCCCAAGGCAAATCTAAAAACAGTTCTAAATAATTGCGCTGAATACCAAAATCAGGTGATTGCGGATTCATTCTGCGCATTTTAGACAATTCTTTTTCAAAATGTTTCTGCGTTTTTTCGTCCCATTTTTTAGACTTTGCTTTCAGTCCCATTTCGTCCATTTCTTCCTCTTGCGAAACACCGCCCAGTTCTTCCTGAATGGTTTTCATTTGCTGATGCAAGAAATATTCGCGTTGCTGTTGGTCTAAATCAAAGCGAACTTTTGATTGGATATCATTTTTTAGTTCTAATTTTTGCAACTCCACATTCATGTAGCGCAACGTTTCGAGAGCTCTTTCTTTTAAACCATTTATCGATAACAAACCTTGTTTTTCTTTTACCGATAAATTCATATTAGAAGAAACAAAATTGATCAAAAACGATTGGCTTTCGATGTTTTTGATGGCAAAAGTAGCTTCTGACGGAATGTTTGGACTTTCCTTTATAATTTGAATTGCTAACTCTTTTACAGAATCTAAAATAGCTGTAAACTCAGAATCATTTTCATCCGGGCGAGCTTCAGATACTTCTTTAATAGTAGCCGTGATGTAAGGATCTTCGGTTAGCACTTCATCTATTTCGAAACGTTTTTTTCCTTGTAAAATTACCGTAACATTTCCGTCCGGCATTTTAAGGACACGCAGAATTCTGGCTACAGTACCAATTTTATGAATATCATCTTTTGATGGATCTTCGTCTTCTTCGTTGATTTGCGATACTACTCCAATGATTTTACCCGCCGAATTTGCATCATTAATTAGTTTTATAGATTTATCTCTACCCGCCGAAATTGGAATTACAACACCCGGAAATAAAACCGTATTTCGCAGAGGTAAAATTGGCAACGAAACAGGAAGTTCCTCGTTATTCATTTCCTCTTCGTCCTCAGGTGTTAATAATGGAATCAATTCTGCTTCTGAATCAAATTCTTGAAGTGACAGATTGTCAATTGTGAGTATTTTATGGTTTGACATAATAATATATAAGTCGTTTTGTCATTAAAAGTTTTATTCTAACTGTAAATCTGCTCTTAAAACCGTTTGTTTTTACTACAAACACATCAAGTCTTTCAAATACTAGATAGACCGTAAAATTAGACAATCATTATGCCAAAAACAAAAAAGAGCGATTTGAAATGCAATCGAACTAAGAAAATTAGACACTCATTAGGGTATGGCTAAAAAATATTGGAATTACAACCTACAAATTAATATTTGCTAACTCATAATTAGAAATTGTGATCTACAAATTAATTTTTGTTAACTCATAATTAGAAATTGTGATCTAAAAATTAATATTGATTAACTCGTAATTAGAAATCGTGTTCTGCAAATTAATTTTTGTTAACTCATAATTAGAAATCGTGTTCTGCAAATTAATATTTGTTAACTCATAATTAGAAAACGTGATCTACAAATTAATTTTTGCTAACTCATAATTAGAAAACATGTTCTGCAAATTAATATTCGTTAACTCATAATTAAAAAATGTGGTTGCCTAAAATTAGAAGTACAAGAGTGTACAAAAATTAGGGTAAAGTCTACAAAACATAGTGTAACCTGAAGTGTTTTATTATTTTAAAACACCTTTTTTTGGTACTCTTCTGAGCAAAAGCACTCCAACAGTAAAAAATACGGCCAAAATAACAATTGCAAGACGCGGGCTACCCGTAATTTGATCGATTATGCCGTAAACGCACATTCCGATTACGATGCCTATTTTTTCGGCCACATCATAAAAGCTAAAAAAGGACGCCGTATCTTCTGTTTCGGGCAATAATTTTGAATATGTAGAGCGTGATAAGGCCTGGATTCCGCCCATTACAAAACCAATTAGGGTTGCCATGACATAAAAATGGATGGGTAATGTTATAAAATAAGCCAAAATGCAAAGCAATATCCAAATGCAATTGATGACGATGAGTGTTGGGATGTTGCCAAATTTGGCAGATGCTCTAGAGGTAAGAACCGCGCCAACAATGGCGACTAACTGTATTAATAAGATGCAAATGATAAGTCCCGTTGTGCTTTCGCTTTCTGAAGACCACTGAATTTCCTGTGCTCCAAAATAAGTTGCGACGATCATAACTGTCTGAACGGCCATGCTGTAAACGAAGAAGCTTCCTAAATATCTTTTTAGAGAAATGTTTTCTTCTAATAATTTCCAGACTTTTTTTAATTCTTTAAAACCATTAAAAATGACACTTCTCGTTACTTTTTCGCCCGTACTATTGTTTCCTTTTGGGAGATAATAATAGGTATATTGACTAAAAAGAATCCACCAGACCCCTACCATTAAAAACGAATATCTCATGGCCTCGATTTTGGCATCGCCTTCAGCACCCATAATCATGACCAAATTAATGATCAATAAAACCACGCTGCCCACGTAGCCCAATGAGTAGCCTTTTGCGCTTAATTTGTCTTGCTGCTCGGGAAATGCAATGTCTGGCAGGTACGAATTGTAAAACACCAAACTACCCCAAAAACCGATTAATCCTAAGAAATAAAACAGTACGCCCACGTATATATTTTCGAGCCTGAACCAATACAAACCCATACAAGACAGGGCACCCATGTAACAGAAGAATTTCATAAACGACTTTTTATTGCCCACATAATCTGCAATACCTGATAAAAGAGGCGAAATAAAAGCCACTACCAAGAATGCAGCTGCGGTAATAAAACTTATTAAAGCTGTGTTTTTAAGATTCATTCCGAAAGCATCGATATAATGATCTCTTTTTAAAAATAATGCTTCGTAAAAAATAGGGAAAACAGCGGACGAAATTACTAAAGGATAAACTGAATTTGCCCAGTCATAGAAGGCCCAGGCGTTTAATAATTTTTTGCTTCCTTTGGATAAATTACTCATAAATAGGGTTGTGTTAGTCTGTTGCGAATTTATCTATTTTTTATTAAGAATTTGTTATTTGAAGATTAAGTTGATTACTTTTTATAAAAAAAGCCATTCTTAAAAAGAATAGCCTTGTTTTTATGATAAAATAATAAGTATATTATTTAAACATTACGCCATATTTTGCGGCTTCAGCTTTTGCTTGCGGAATTAAAGCTTTTAAGTTGGCGATACGTGTAGCGTCTGAAGGGTGTGTGCTCAGGAACTCTGCCGGGGCAGCTCCACCACTGGCTTTAGACATCCTGTCCCAAAAAGCGACAGCGTTATCCGGATTGTAACCTGCAATTGCCATAAGCGTAAGACCTATTTTATCTGCTTCACTCTCATTACTTCTGCTAAAAGGCAACATACCTCCTACCTCTGTACCAAGACCGTAAGCCTGAGAAAAGATAGCTCTTGTTGTCGATGATTTATTGGTAGTTGCAGCATCCAGAGCAGCACTCCCAATTTGTTGCAACTGTGCGGCGCTCATACGTTGTTGACCGTGATTGGCCAGCGCATGCGCTACTTCGTGCCCCATAACGGTAGCCATTCCTGCATCATCTTTGCAAACCGGAAGAATACCGGTGTAGAAAACAATTTTACCACCCGGCATACACCAAGCGTTCAACTCTTTATTATCGATTAGTTTGTACTCCCACTTATAATCTTTAAGGTACTCTTTGTACCCATTTGCATTAAGCCAAATTTCGGCAGCATTTTTGATTTTGATTCCTACATTTTCAACTCTTTTTGCATCTGCAGTACCGGTTACTACTTTGTTTTCTGATAAGAACTTATCGTATTGCTGAAAGGAAGCCGGAAGTATTTCGCTGTCCGGAACCAATGCTAACGTACTCTTTCCTGAAAAAGGATTTGTAGCACAAGCGGCTACTAAAATGGCCAAAAAAGCACCTGTTACTAAACGTTTTTTCATGATTTATAATTTTTAAAACATCCAAAAATACAATTATAATTGATTGTTCTCTTTACATAATTATCAAAAAACTTATCAAAATTTCTTACCAGCCAATAAGGTGAAGCTCGTTAAATTCTTTATCAATTACCAAAGAACCTTCGGTATCGAAGTTTGTTCTGTCAAAAGAAATTATTTCGTTATCGATTTCTATTTCTTTTACTCTGAATGGAAGTCCGATAAAATTGATTCTGTATTTGGTGTAAGGTGTTTCATATTTCCCTTCTTTATGAAGCTGTACGATAAGCTCTTTTTCTTTTCCGATGGAACGGAAGGAAAGAAAACTGTATCTTCCTTTTTTATAATCGTAACCGTCTTGCGCATCTTCGTACACTACTGAATTTTCTTTACCATTTTTATAATACAAATCAAGCGTTAATTCATCAAACTCCAGTTCGCCAACATATTGCTGTACAGGATATTTTGGAATGATCGCACCTGCTTTTACATACACGGGAATTTCATCAAACTTAGTGTCTATCCAGACTTCTCTCCCGCCAATGGCAAGTTCGTTGGTCCAATAGTTATACCACTCGCCTCTAGGAATATACATTCGCCTACCTAAAGAATTAGGTTCGAGTATTGGGCACACCAAAATTTGATTTCCAAAGATAAACTCATCATTGCGATAATGTGTCTGAATGTCATCCTGATCATAATACACAAGAGGTTTAAGCATTGGAACACCTTCCTCGATATACTGCCAGAACATAGTATATAAGTAAGGTAATAATTGGTATCTTAAATTAATAAATTTTCTGGTAATATTAATAACATCTTCATCAAACGCCCAAGGTTCCTGATCGCCGTGATGCCCAGAAGAGTGTGTTCTGCAAAACGGGTGAAATACCCCTAACTGAATCCAGCGTGCATATAATTCTCCTGTAGGCTGCTCTGCAAAACCACCAATATCAGAACCTGTAAAACCCATTCCGGAAATACACATGCGTTGTACCTGAATGTTGGCAATCCATAGATGTTCCCAAGTTGCTACATTGTCGCCAGTCCAGGACGAAGTATAACGTTGAGCACCCGAATAGGCAGAACGAGTGATTACAAAAGGGCGTTTAGGATATGCAAAACGTTTTACACCATGATACGTGGCCCGTGCCATTTGTGTACCATAAATATTATGTGCTTTTCTGTGGCTACAAGGGTTTCCATCATAGACATGACGCACATCCATTGGGAAGGTTTTGTTAGGAACCTCCATAACAGCAGGTTCATTCATATCATTCCAAACCCCTTTTACACCTATATCTGAAATTAATTCTTTAAACAAACCAGCCCACCATTCTCTTACTACAGGATTTGTATAATCCGGAAAATTACATTCTCCGGGCCAGACTTTCCCTTTCATATAAGGTCCATCGGCTCTTTTGCAGAAATAATCTTTTTCTAATGCTTCTTTATATACCCAATAATCTTTATCTATTTTAATTCCTGGATCGATGATTACGATAGTTTTAAATCCATCATCTGCCAGTTCTGCCACCATTTTTTTAGGATCAGGAAAGTATTCTTTGTTCCAAGTAAAACATCGAAATCCTTCCATGTAATCAATATCTAAATAAATCGCGTCACACGGGATTTTTAGTTCTCTGAATTTAGAGGCAATTTCTTTTACTTTGTTTTCAGGATAATAACTCCATTTGCATTGATGATACCCGAGCACCCAAAGTGGCGGAAGTTCTGGTTTTCCTGTAAGATCTGTATAAGAAGTTACAACATCCTGCATTTTTGGGCCGTAGAAAAAATAATAATTCATTTCGCCTCCTTCTGCCCAAAAGCTTGCTACACTTCTTCTTTCATGACAAAAGTCAAAAAAGGTTCTAAATGTATTGTCAAAGAATATTCCGTAGGATTGTTTGTTTTGCAACCCAATATAAAAAGGAACCACTTTGTATAAAGGTTCCTGATCTTTGCTGTAAGCGTATTGATCTGTGGCAAAATTCTCCAGTCTCTTGCCTTTTAAGTTTAGCTGAGTAGCTTTGTCTCCCAGACCGTAAAAACATTCACCATCTTTTGATGATTTACTCATTTTTACAATGTTTCCGCCGTATTCGTAGCTTTCTTCCCAATGAAAACCCAATTCATCTTCCAGAATAACATTGTCATTAAGGTCTAAAATTGAAGTGCGTAAATCTGCTTTTTGAATTTTGGCTTTTACTTTGCTGGTTTGAATTTGATAATAGGTTTCTTCTTCGGTAACTTCAAGAAAATTGTAACCATGCAATTGCGTTTTGTCTATTGCATACGAAAAATCGTTGCTAAAATATCCTTTTGTAGTAAATCTAAAACGTATTAAACTGTCTCTTAAAACCGTAACTTTCAAAATCACCTTATTATCAGTATGAAAAAAGATGGAATCTCCTTCCTGCTCAAACGCAACTATTTTTGATGGATATAAATCCCCTTTATATTCTAATTCGGTATTTGTAATCATTTTTTAAATAATTTAATTTCAACAACTTACTTGTATTTCAAACGTACAAAAAATACAGGTATAGCACTAAAAATAATGCGTTTTTTCACGAAAACGATATCTTTGACTGAATGGTAATTTATATCTTATAAAATCGATAATTCTATAATTTAAAAAAATAAAAATCATAAAATCACAGTAAAAAAAAGTGATAGTATTATGCGATAGAATAAACGGTGACGCTCAAGGGAGGTAAAATCAATTCGATAGAATAATCCCTGCCATCGTAAGGAGAAGATTCAATAGCCAATAAACCTGAATTCGTGACACCACTTCCTCCATATTGACTAGAATCGGTATTAAAAATTTCTTTTAATTTACCTTTTTGAGGAATCCCGATACGATAATTTTCTCTTACAACGGGAGTAAAATTGCATACTACGATTAGATTTTGGCTTTCGTTATTACCCTTCCTTATGTAAGACAAAACAGCATTCTGATGATCTGAGTAATTAATCCACTCGAAACCATCGCCAGAAAATTGTTTTTCATATAATGCAGGACTGCTTTTATACAACTGATTCAGGTCGGTAATAGTCTGTTTTATTCCTTTATGAAAATCGTATTGCAATAAATGCCAGTCGAGACTTTTCTCGAAATTCCACTCATCTGTTTGTCCAAATTCAGAGCCCATAAACAATAATTTTGTTCCAGGATGCGTAAACATATATCCATACAATAATCTTAAATTGGCAAATTTTTGCCACTCATCACCGGGCATTTTATTGGCGATAGATTGCTTGCCATAGACTACTTCATCATGAGAAAAAGGCAGCATAAAATTTTCTGTAAAAGCATAAGTCATCGAAAAAGTCAAATCGTTTTGATGGTACTTTCTATAAATAGTATCTTTTTGAAAATATTTTAAAGTATCGTGCATCCATCCCATCATCCATTTCATTCCGAAACCTAAACCACCTGTAAAAGTAGGTCTTGAAACCATTGGAAACGAAGTGCTTTCTTCAGCAATTGTCTGAACTCCATCAAAATTGGCGTAAATCACTTCATTAAATTCTTTAAGAAAGCTAATGGTCTCCAGATTTTCTCTTCCGCCATAGATATTAGGCTCCCATTCTCCATCATTTCTGGAATAATCCAGGTATAACATAGAAGCTACGGCATCTACCCTTAACCCATCTGCATGATATTGGCTTAGCCAAAAGACAGCATTACTGATCAGGAAAGCGCGTACTTCATTGCGTCCATAATTAAAAACCAAACTCTTCCAATCGGGGTGATAGCCTTTTCTGCGATCTGGATGTTCGTACAAATGCGAGCCATCAAAAAAGCCCAAACCATGTGCATCATCTGGAAAATGAGACGGAACCCAGTCGAGAATAACACCAATTCCTGCCTGATGAAGCTTATCTACCAAAAACATAAAATCCTGCGGTTTGCCAAAACGTGAAGTAGGCGCAAAATATCCTACCAATTGATAACCCCAAGAGGGATCATAAGGATACTCCATTACTGGCATGAACTCTACGTGCGTAAACCCAGTTTCTTTGACATAAGCAACCAAATCTTCTGCAAGCTGCACGTAACTTAAAAAAGAATTGTCATGAGCATTGCGCTTCCAGGACCCTAAATGTACCTCATAGACAGAATAAGGTTTATCAAGACCATTACTTTCCTGACGCGAATCCATCCATTTATTATCATTCCAGTTATAGTCTAAATCCCAAATTACCGATGCGGTATGTGGTGGTTTTTGGCAGTATAATGAAAAAGGATCAGCTTTTTCGGTTACAACCCCGTCAATATTCGACTGTATTTTATACTTATACAGCGCTCCTTTTTCAAGATTAGGAATAAAACCCTCCCAAATACCTGAAGAATCCCATCTAACTTGTAAAAGATGCTCACCTTGTGTCCAATAATTAAAATCTCCAACAACCGAAACAGACTGCGCTGTTGGAGCCCAAACAGCAAAATAAACTCCTTTTACACCATCAACTTCAATTAAATGTGCTCCTAATTTTTCGTATAATTTATAATGTTTTCCAGATTTAAATAAATTGATGTCAAAATCTGTAAATAAAGAGTGCGTAATAACGTTGCTCATATATTGATTGTAATTTCTAAATAAATAGAAAATTAATAAATTAAAATCTTTAGTCTAAAACTAAAAATTTAGAAAAAATAGGTTTTAAAATTTTATTCAATTCTAAAATTATCCGGTATCGTGACTGATTTTTTGATCACAACAATTCCGTCTTTGATGGCATACAAATCACTTGTAATGTTTTCTAAATGAGATCCGCCGTTGATGTAAACATCGTTTCCGATACGGCAGTTTTTATCTACAATTGCATTTTTTATAAAACATCTTTCCCCTATTCCGATGTGTTTTCTGCCGTTTTCGATATCATCTTCCAAATCTTTTAGATTTTGATAGAGATCGTTACCCATTACATAACAATTTTCGATAACCGTATCACTCCCAATTCTGGAACGAATACCGATTACAGACCTGATAATTTCTTTGGCATTTATAATACAACCTTCTGAAATAAGGGTTTTATCAACTGTTGTTTTGAAAAATTTTGACGGAGGCAGTAATCTCGGTCTTGTAAAAATCTTCTTGTCATTATCAAATAAGTTAAATTTTGGCAAATCATCCGTAAGACCAATATTTGCTTCAAAAAACGAATCAATATTTCCAATGTCTGTCCAATATCCTTCGTATTGATAACTTAATATTTTTTTGTTTCCAACGGCTTGCGGAATTATTTCTTTACCAAAATCTTTTGTCTCTGTATTAGACATCAATTCTACCAAAAGCTTACGATTAAAAATATAAATCCCCATTGAAGCCAGGTAATGCTTGCCTTGGCTCTTCATTTCATCACTCACTTCAGATTCCCATTCTGGCAATAACGAAGCATTTGGCTTTTCTATAAATGATATAATTTCATTATCTGCATTGGTTTTTAATATTCCAAATTCAGGAGCGTCTTTTGCGTTTACGGGTAGGGTTGCAATAGAAATATCGGCACCATTTTTTATGTGTTTTTTGATCATGGCACTAAAATCCATTTCATATAACTGATCTCCTGAAAGAATCAGGGCATATTCAAAATCATGATTCAAAAAATGGGGCATACACTGCCTTACTGCATCTGCAGTGCCCTGAAACCAGGTAGGATTATCGGGCGTTTGCTCTGCTGCCAAAATATCAACAAAAGCGCTGCTAAAAACACTAAAGTTATACGTGTTTTTGATATGCGCATTTAGTGATGCCGAATTAAACTGTGTCAGGACAAACATTTTATATATATCAGAATTGATACAGTTTGAAATCGGGATATCAACCAGTCTGTATTTACCCCCAATGGGTACCGCTGGTTTAGATCTTGTTTCTGTTAACGGATATAGACGAGACCCTTGACCTCCCCCTAAAATAATGGCAACAATACTTTTTTTGTTAAATCTCATTTTTCCGAATTATTAAGTTGTAAATTTCGATATATTCCTGACAAACGCTTTCCCAAGAATGATCTGTCCCCATTCCAAGCGTTCTTATTTTATTAAAACTTTCCTTATTATCATAAAGCTCCACAGCTCTATTTATAGAATACACAATATCTCCTACAGATGCCTGATCATGACAAATACCATTTCCGTTATCTCCAAAATCAGTAATAGTATCCTTCAAACCACCTGTTCTTCTTACAATCGGAACGGTACCGTAACGCAACGAATACATTTGGTTTAACCCGCAAGGCTCTACTCTAGAAGGCATTAACATAAAATCAGAGCCTGCGTAAATTAAATGTGATAACTCTTCATTATATCCTATAAAAACATTGTAATTGCCTTTATAATCCTTTTTTAACTCCGTTAATTGTTCTTCGATACGAGCATTACCTGAACCCAAAATCAAAATATTAATGGCTTTGAAATTTTCTGCTAATGCCAATGCCGAAGCCTCAGGAAGTAAATCGCCTCCTTTTTCTTCAAACAATCGGCCTATGAAACTAAAAAGTGGTTTTGTAGCGTCTAACTCGAATATTTCGCAAAGTTTTTCTTTATTTTTTTGTTTTCCTTTTTCGAAATCTTTTATAGAAAATGTTTGCGCAATCATAGCATCTTTTGAGGGATCCCAGACTTCTATATCAATACCATTAAGGATGCCCTTTGATTTATCCCGAACAGAATTAAAAAGTGATTCTAATCCATTTGCAAAAACATTAATCTCGTCTAAATAACTCGGCGAAACAGTGGTTACAGCGTGGGCACATTTTACGGCAACTGCCAAAGAATTAATAGCATAATCCCAATCTAAAAAACCAACATGCTTCAAATCAAATTCTGGTATATAAAACAATTTATCAAAACCAAATTGTCCTTGGTACAAACCGTTATGAATCGTAATGACAGTTCGTACTTTTTCTATTTTGGAATATTGGTAACAGTATTTTATCATAAACGGAATCAAACCCGTATGATGATCGTGACAATTTATAATATCTGGAATTGTTTCCCTCGATATAATCCAATTGAGTGTTACAATCTGAAAAGATAAAAAACGCTCAATATCATCTTGATAACCATAAATATCAGGACGATCAAAAAGTTCCTTAATTTCAATTAAATATAATTCATAGCCCAGCTTATCAGTGGTTTCTTTGAAAACACTAAAAGGAAAATTAAAATTCCCTAATTGAACAGTTCCAGAATGTACACATTCAAAATCATTTTGACTTCTAAATTTTGTTTGATAGCTAGGCAATACAACTCGTACCAGATGACCTGCTTTTTTTTGGTACTTCGGCAATGCGCCAACAACATCTGCTAATCCACCCACTTTTGCTATCGGATAGCATTCTGCGCTTATATGATAAATTTCCATTTATTGAATTTTATAACGAAATATCTACATAAAATAAAAGTTAAACACATTACTAATTATTTATCTTACTTTTATGCTTTTTAAATTTAGCAAAAAAATAATAAAATCACTACAATAATTCCGATTTATTAAAATGACAAAGAAATCACAGAAAAAAACACAGTCTTTAAAAATTCCACAGTATATTCTTATAATTAGTAAAATAAGTTCTTTAATTTCTTCAAAATTGGCGACATCATTTGCTGCTAGGCTTTTTACAACACCTATAAAACATAAAATTCCTGCAAGAGAGCTTGATATGGAACTAAAAAGTATTCAGAAAAAATTATGGATCCCTACTATTAAAAAAGAAATCATTACCTACGAATACGGAAAAAGTGAGAGTAAACGTAAAGTTTTGTTAGTCCATGGATGGTCTGGGCGTGGTACACAGTTATTTAAAATAGCAGATGAATTATTGGCCAATGGTTTTTCTACTGTGAGTTTTGATGCTCCAGCTCATGGAAAATCGGCAGGAAAAACAACAATTATGATGGATTTTATTGAGTCTATTCTTGAGATAGAAAAACAATATGGCCCATTCGAAATAGCTATAGGACATTCTTTGGGGGGAATGTCAGTCCTAAATTCGGTAAAAAAAGGTCTAAAAGTACAGAATGCGGTAATCATAGGAAGTGGTGATATTGTACAAGATATTTTAGAGGATTTTACTTCAAAAATAAAATTAAAGCCAATTTATAGTCAACGCTTATGCGATTATTTTGAGAATAGATACAAAGTAAAAATGAATGATTTCTCTGCTTATGTAGCGGCTCAAAAGGTAAAAATTCCGGTCTTAGTTATTCATGACAAGAATGATCATGATGTACCTGTAACAGCGGGAATTCATATTCATAAACACTTAGAAAATAGTGAATTAGTAGTAACAGAAGGTTTAGGGCATCGAAAAATTTTGGGTGATAAAGATGTTATTCAAAAAATAATTAATTTTATTAAATAGTTCCAAAAAAAAAACTTAATTACCTCTTATTTGGCAGTTATAACTAACAAAATATCTAAAGAAATTTAAATGGATTTATTTGGAGAAGCATCAAATTGGGAGATAAAATTAGCACCCATTCTCGCAAAATATCAGGGTAAAAAGCATCCTTTAGAATACCAAAACATTTATCAATTGATGATTATGGTGATCTTATCTGCTCAGGATTCTGATGCTAATATTAATAAAATAGTACCAGCACTTTTTGAAAAATTTCCAACTCTTAGTAGTCTTGCAAACACTGATGAAGCAACTTTATTACCCTATATTAGTAAGGTTAGAAATTTTTTAACCAAGTCAAAATGGATTCTGGATATTGCAAAGACACTACAAAGTGATGAAAAAATTCCTTTAAATATGAAAGAATTAGTTGCTTTAAAAGGCATCGGACGAAAATCTGCCAATGTAATATTGCGAGAAGCAAAACAAGCGCATGAGGGAATTATTGTTGATCTTCATGTAATTCGTGTAGCACCAAGAATCGGTATAGTGGCAGAAAATAAAGATGGTAATAAAGTCGAAAATGAACTTATGAAAATCCTACCACAAAATATTTGGCTAGAAATCGGAATGGCGATTTCATTTTTGGGAAGGGAAATTTGTCGTCCTACCCATCCAAAATGTGATAGCTGCCTTATAAATGATTATTGCAATTTCTATAAAACCAAGGCCTAATTAAACAAATTAAGCCTTGGTCTGTGATCTATTTTATAAAACGTTCAAATATATCAGTAAAATTGCCAATCTGAACTTTCTAACTGGTTAATAATTCTTTTTAATTTTCTAAAAGCGAAATATTGCCCGTAAGCTTTTCCTAAAAAGGCACCTAAAAGACACATCAAAAAAACAAAGGCAAATGTTCTCCAGGACAAAAAAAGTTCTTTTTTGCTATATTTCCATGCAATTGCAAGTAAAAAGAAAACAAAAACAAAAAACTTACCTTCTCCACAACCACAGGCTTTGTAATAACGATTTATTTTTTGTTCCCAACGCACAGAAATCTCATTTTCCAGATTTTTTATGTCTAATTTCACCTCATTAAATCGGTAAAAAAGGGATCGAAAAGACTTTAAATATAATAAATCATCGACACATCGAATGACGTAAAAATTAGTATCCATAAGACTCATCATTAAATATAAACACAATGTCTGGAACTTCTTAAAGTAGCAATCTGAAGATTTGACATATTAAAATTGATTAAATCGCCTGTTGTCCCATCAATAGAAATAGTAGGAAACATTAAATTATTTCGATCACCATCAATATGAGGCAATAGACAGGAATGTCCTATTTCGTGCGCAATAGATTGAATTCCAGTAAGACTAGGTTCTACGACAATATAATTATGTGTTGCTGCAAAACTACAACCAACAGTTGTTCTAGGAGTAATATTCTGAACGACAAAAGCAATAATTTCAGAGCCATAACCCACTACTCTTTTCAAACCATCTTCAAAAGCACAATCGGCCGAAACCAATTCATAATACGAACCTCCAATCCACCAATCCGAAAAAAAACCTCCAGCTCCACAATCAATATTATTGGCACTTTCGGGCGTATTTAGTTGCGGAATACATACACCTGTATAAATCAAATTGACATTACATTGTGTTCTAAAAATATTCTGAGCTGTTCTAATACCTCTGATCGCACTTGCCTCATCTGTATGTGGTGTTCCATTATTATTTAAGATAATTAGTTTTACATACATTTTTTTAGGTAATCTAATTCCAACCAAGGATGCCAAAAAATCAGGTAATCCTACAATTCTCCAAATAATTTCAGTAACCCAATTAATAATAGTTCTAATAATTCCTCCTATAATCGGAATACTTAAAATTAAATTAATCACAAACCCAACAAGATCCAGAATCAAGCCCACGATAGTGCAAACTACCTCTGTAATAAGTTTAGTAATAGCAACTATGATCCAGGTAACCACCAAAACGGCAACTACTACAATCCAGCAAAACCATTTATTGCAACACAAACACCACCAGTTACAAGATTGTTCTCTACATCTTCGCTCCTCTCTATTTATCCAGTTTTCAACAGGTTGCTGTACATTTTCTGTTATCCAGCGACTAACTTCTCTACATACTCTCATGATTTTAAAAATTTAGTTAAACATCATTGCCATCTTAGTCAAACATTATTTTGACGATCAAAACAATTTCCCAAATTTCTATACTTCATCAGAATATTTTCAGAGGACATAAACCCTTTTTTACAGGGTTATTTCCCCTTTTTTTTTTCAAAAAAAAAATCAGAAGAAACTTTATTGGTCTCAGATTCGGGTTTAAAACCCTGCAATTTATTGCAGTACTTTAGTAATGCGAAAAAATCTTTATCTTTAGATTATGAGTACAGATATAAGAAAAGGTTCGCATACAGTAAGCAGATTAACCTGTCATGTTGTTTGGGTTACCAAGTATAGATTTAAAGTTTTGAAAGGGGATGTTCAAAAGCGTTGTCGTGAACTTTTAATACAAATATGTGAAGCAGAAGGTATTGAGATTTTAAAAGGAGTTGTGAGTTCAGATCATGTGCATATGCATATCGAATATGCGCCAAAGCAGAATGTCAGCACAATTTTGAAAAGTTTAAAAGGAAGAACATCACGAAAGTTGCAAATGGAATTTCCAGAACTTCAAGCCCGCTATTGGGGTCAGCATTTTTGGGCAAGTGGCTATGGAGTTTGGAGCACAGGAAATATTACCGATGAAATGGTAAATGATTATCTAGAACATCACAGAAGAAAAGAAGGAGATGATAATTCAAATTTCATTCTTGAATGAAATAGAAAGAGGGACTTTCAGTCCCTCGTAAAACAAACCTCTGCACTTTCAGTGCAGAGTGGTTTAGTTAGAAAGATGTAATTTATTTTTTAATTCGTGAGAATCGCTTGTATCAAAATAGTAATTTATTTTTTGATAATATGCTAATAGGAATAAGAAAAGTTTATCGTTATTACTTTAATATATGACTTTTGCATTTACTATTTATGGCGTTTCCCTATGGGTCAGGCTGTCCGCTATATCTTTTGCGAGGGAAGGTTTTGGTTATGACAGAGTATAAATCAACCGCAAAAGGATGCCACTTCCATCCTTAACGCACTTTTAAAAATCCCTACAACTTTTGGTATTGATTTATTAAATTTTAAGATTTTTATCTCGTCCTAAAAAAGTGATACAGATTATTAGATAAAATTAAATATTAAACAGTAGTAAAAACGTTTTTGCTACTGTTTTTTGTTTTATAGGTTCTCATCTTAGTTTTGTTTTGAGAATGCATTTGGTTTGGCGTCAACATATAATTTGAATAATGGGGTCTAATTTCATTATAAATAGTAACTGATTCTTTGATAATTTGATTTGTTATTTTTGCTCCTTGATTGTATTTGTCAATGTTAAATTCTTGTTTTAAAATTCCATTTATTCTTTCTGCAATAGCATTTTCATAAGGATCTGAATTTTGTGTCATACTGCATGAGAGCTTGTTTTTAATAAGTTCTTCTTGATATTCATTGGCACAATATTGAATTCCTCTATCCGAATGATGTATCAATTGTAAATGAGAATACTTTCTTTGTTTAAGAGCCATTTTTAAAGCCATTATACTACTTCGGGTATTTAAATTGTTAGCCACAAAGTAGCCCATTATCTTCTTTGAATACGCATCAGTAACTAAACTTAAATAACAAGGGTTGTCTCTTTTTCCAATGTATGTAATATCAGATACCCATACTTGTTCTGGTCTGTTTATTTCTAAATCTAAAATTAGATTTTCGTATTTTCTAAAGCGATGATGTGAGTTGGGATCAACGCATATTGTTGTGGGGAAATATTAAAATCTGGATATTTGTATTTTCAAATTATACCCTAATGCAAGATTCTTTTATCGATATCCTTAAGTTGTTACTGCCTGAGATACTAGTAGACTACTTTGAACTTACTTCTTATAAAAAAGAAGAGGAAACACTACATCTGTATTTAAAAGAGATTAATTCGATACCTAAAGAATACCGAGAATCAAAATTAAGCTCAAAAGGATTTTTTGAAGAGATAACGGTTCAGGATTTTCCTATCCGCGGACATCAGGTGTATCTTCATATTACTCGCAGAAGATGGCTTAATGAAGATACTGGAAAAGTGGTTTTTAGAGATTGGAATTTAGTAGCAGACGGAACTCGTGTAACCCAGGAGTTTGCGTCTTTTTTAAAAGAAATCAATAGATTCCAGTCCAAATGATTGTAATACCATTGCCTCTTTCTACGGAGTTTCTGGTAGAAACCTGCAAACTCAATATAAAGATTTTCTAAGTGATTTTAAAGTTTGGGATCAACTACCACATGCTAAAAAATGGCTTCTTTTTCCACAGAATATCGGAAAACGTTTATCCATAGATGAAACCTCCCTTTCCAATGGCGAGCTCTATACTATTTTAACCAACAAATCCGGTAAAGGTAGAAAAGGCGCCATAGTGGCTATGGTTGCAGGAACTAAAGCAGAAACAGTGATTGGCGTTATTGAAAAGATCCCTCTTCAACAACGAAATCTAGTCAAGGAAATCACCCTGGATATGGCCGGAAACATGGGATTGATAGCTAAAAAGTGTTTTGCTAATGCTACTCGCGTTACAGACCGATTCCATGTTCAAAAGCTAGCTACAGAGGCCCTGCAGGAAATCAGGATTAAATATCGCTGGGAAGCCATCGATCAAGAGAATGATGCTATTGAAAAAGCCAAAAAGTCAAAAGTAAATTTCGAATCTAAGATACTCTCAAATGGAGATACCCTTAAACAATTACTAGCCAGAAGTCGCTATTTCTTGTACAAAGCCAAAACGAAATGGACTCAAAATCAAACAGAACGGACTGCATTACTATTTGAATTATATCCTGATATTCAAAAAGGATACAATCTAACTCAAGAGCTCCGTAACATCTTTGAGAATACAAAAGACAAAATCATTGGTTTTGCAAAATTAGCCAAATGGCATGAAAAAGTAAATCAATCTGGGTTTAAGTCTTTCGGTACAATCTCTCGTACCATTATGAATCATTATCAAACCATATTGAACTATTTTGATAACAGAAGTACTAATGCTTCTGCAGAATCATTCAATGCTAAAATAAAAGCATTCAGATCAAAATTCAGAGGTGTTAGAAATGTAGAATACTTCCTTTTTAGACTCACTACTATTTATGCATAATTTT
>NZ_JAGFBV010000025.1 GCF_017948595.1 Flavobacterium geliluteum
GTAGTCTACTAGTATCTCAGGCAGTAACAACTTAAGGATATCGATAAAAGAATCTTGCATTAGGGTATAATTTGAAAATACAAATATCTAGATTTTAATATTTCCCCACAACAATATGTGTTGATCCCAAGAAAGACGTTATTTAAAACGTACGCAAAAGGACTACAGCATGTCTTTAAAATTAGAAATCGTTCAAGAAATAGAACAAGGACAGCTTACCGTTACTCAGGCAACAAAGAATTACGGTATCCAATGTAGAAAGACAGTTGTACAATGGTTGCGAAAATTTGGTAACTTTGATTGGGAGAACCAAATTCCTTTAAAGATGGAAAAAACACCCGAACAAAAGATTATGGAGCTTGAAGTCCAGGTCAAGCTTTTAGAGAAACAAAAGGCATTCTTGGAGCGACAGGCTTTTGTTGCAGACAAAAAAGCTATCTTGTTTGACATGATGATTGATTTAGCAGAAAAAGAATATCAAATCGATATCCGAAAAAACTCTGTACCCGAACAATCGATTATTTCAAAACAAAAGAGCAACAAACAATAGCATTTACCTGTTATTTGTTCGGGATAGACAGACAGGTTTATTATCGAAGAATTCGAAGAAAAATAGTTAAACAAGACAAAGCAGAACAGGTTGTTTTGTTGGTTGATTCTTTGCGAAAAACAATGCCTAGAATAGGCACTAGAAAACTATATTATCTTTTGGGGGAGCAACTCCAATTAATGAAAATAGGAAGGGATAAATTCTTCGATATACTAAGAGCTAATCATTTGTTAATACAACCCAAACGGTCTTATCAGATAACAACCAACTCACATCATCGCTTTAGAAAACACGAAAATCTAATTTTAGATTTAGAAATAAACAGACCAGAACAAGTATGGGTATCTGATATTACATACATTGGAAAAAGAGACAACCCTTGTTATTTAAGTTTAGTTACTGATGCGTATTCAAAGAAGATAATGGGCTACTTTGTGGCTAACAATTTAAATACCCGAAGTAGTATAATGGCTTTAAAAATGGCTCTTAAACAAAGAAAGTATTCTCATTTACAATTGATACATCATTCGGATAGAGGAATTCAATATTGTGCCAATGAATATCAAGAAGAACTTATTAAAAACAAGCTCTCATGCAGTATGACACAAAATTCAGATCCTTATGAAAATGCTATTGCAGAAAGAATAAATGGAATTTTAAAACAAGAATTTAACATTGACAAATACAATCAAGGAGCAAAAATAACAAATCAAATTATCAAAGAATCAGTTACTATTTATAATGAAATTAGACCCTCTTATTCAAATTATATGTTGACGCCAAACCAAATGCATTCTCAAAACAAAACTAAGATGAGAATCTATAAAACAAAAAACAGTAGTAAAAACGTTTTTACTACTGTTTAATATTTAATTTTATCTAATAATATGTGTCACTTTTTTAGGACGAGACAAAAAAATCTCAAAATTTAATAAATCAATACCAAAAATTGTAGGGATTCTTAAAAGTGCGTTAAGGATGGAAGCGGCATCCTTTTGCGATCATTCATACTCTGTCATAACCAAAACCTCCCTTCGCAAAAGATATAGCGGACAGCCTGACCCATAGGGAAACGCCATAAATAGTAAATACGGAAGTCTTTGGTTATCTAACACCTCTGAATTTTGGTCTGAATGCTTTTATTTTAGCATTGAATGATTCTTGCAGAAGCATTAGTACTTCTGTTGTCAAAATAATTTAATATGGTTTGATAATGATTCATAATGGTACGAGAGATTGTACCGAAAGACTTAAACCCGGATTGATCTACTTTTTCAGGATCAAGACGAAAAAAACTTCAATAAAATGAGGACAACTTGTTTAGGAAATGTTATCTGGGTTGAAATGATTTGATACTTTTGTGATAAAGAAATTGTATATGACCGAATTGTTATCCTTTATTAACTCTTTACAAAAATTGGATAATGAAACTGAACTGGCTGTTCGTAGTTATTTTGTAGAAAAGAGATTTAAGAAGAATGAATTCATTATCAAGGAAGGTTTAATCTGCACTAATGTTTATTTTATTCAATCTGGTGTGGTTCGCAGATTTTGTTTAGAGGATGGAATGGAGGTTACAAAATGGATTTATACAGATCATCAGTTTATTACTTCATTAAGTAGTTTTTTTGAGCAACGACCTTCGTTTGAAATTTTCCAAGCTTGTGAGGACACGATTGTGTATTCGTTGTCTTATGCAGATGAACAGATTTTGCTAGAATATCCTTTGTTTTCAAAATTTCATGTTAAACAACTTAGAATGTATCTTTCTAAAATAAATGAATTTCATCATAATTTTAGATTGATGAGTGCTCATGAAAAATATATATTTCTTCTCAAATCATTTCCAGAAATTATTAAACGAGCCAAGTTAAAACATATCGCATCCTTAATTGGCGTTAGTCCTGAAACTCTAAGCAGGATTAGAACTTCAATTATTTGACTTTAGGTCAATAAAACAAAAAATTATTTTCCCCACTTTTGTATTTAAATTTAGTAATTGTGAAAGTTAGTATAGTGGGAAAAAAAGCCAGGATCGGAAAGAATGTACAAATTGGTAATTTTGTGACAATTGAAAATGAAGTTGTAATTGGTGACAATACTTGGATTGGGAATAATGTTAGCATTCTAAATGGTACAAGTATAGGGGAACGTTGTCAAATTCATTCTGGAGCAGTTTTGGGAGGAAATCCGCAAGATTTGAAGTATAATAACGAACCAACTTTATTAATAATAGGAAACGACAATATTATTCGCGAATCTGTTACTGTTAATAAAGGCACATTGTCCAAAGGCAAAACGGAGATAGGAAATAATAATCTTATTATGGGAAATGCTCATATTGGGCATGATTGCCTTATTGGAAATAATTGCATAGTAGGTTTTGGCCTAGGTATAGCAGGTGAGGTTGTTATTGATGATTGGGTAAATATTGGTGGTTTGGCCGCTATTCATCAATTTTCTGTTCTTGGTATACACAGTATGATTGGCGGTATGAGTCGGGTGGTAAAAGATGTTCCTCCCTATGTATTGGTTGGTCGTGAACCATTGACCTATGTTGGACTGAATAGGGTTGGCTTGAAAAGAAGAGGTTTTAAGCCTGAAAAAATAAACGAGTTGAAAGAGATTTATCGTATTGTTTTTCAAAAAAATAAAAACACGACTCTTGCTTTGGAGTTTATAGAAAACAATTTTGAGCCATTTTTAGAGCGAGACATTATTATAGATTTTATTAGGAAATCAGTGCGTGGAATTGTGAAAGGCTCGAAAGAATAGAATTTGAAGTTTTTGGAGGGTTGTTAAAAATAATTAATAAATCATTTGAAAAATAATCAATAGAATAACTTCAGAGAGATACTTGTCTTTCAATTTGAAAAAATTTAATCTATTGTAGTACTAATATTTCTTTTATTCGCTTAAAAAACTAGCTTACTATAGGGTCAGTCATAAAAAATAGACCTTTATGCAGTTTTATTGATCTACTTAAAAGTCTGTAATACTTATGGTTGAATAAAAAAGTTGAAGAATAGATAAAAAGCTATCAAGTTTAATAATTGAAGATTTCTTCTCTTATTATCGAATTATTTTTACATAAGCGCTATAGACATTATCTTTGATGGAGGTTCGGAGATAAACTTCGTTTTCGTCTTTTGTTTTAAAATCAAATTGAATTAATGCAGCATCAGAATAGTAAAACAAAGAATCATCATCTGGAAATTCGAGGTTTGAAATAGGCATTGTTGTTAGTTTTGTTTCAAGTGCTATTTCGCCATTAGTAATGTCTAATTGAAAAAGTTTTCCCTTACGGGTATATCCAAAAATATTATCACTTTCTTCAATAATGTATTCGATATTATCCTCTTTAAAATCTGTTTTCCATATTCGGGTTCCTGTTTTTGAATCAACAGCATATACAGAAGAAACTTCTGAACCTTGTGCTGCAAAATATAGTTTTTTGTCTTTACAAAAGATACGCTCTTTGATATTAAATTGATTTTCATCTAATTTAAATTGCCATAGTATATCTGGTGTATTCGGACTTAAAGCAAAAACAATATCTTTTTCATTGGCTATAAATATATTTTCGCCGTCTGTTACAGGTTTTCCGTGTATAGGTTCCTCAAAAGTTTTTTGGTAAAGAAGTTTTCCTGTATTTGCATCAAAACTATAGAAATTAGATCCGCTTTGAGCAAAAATTTTATTATCAAAAAACAGAACCGGAATATCGTTATTTGTCGAATCTAGTTTATAATTCCAAAGTAAACTACCGTCTTTTATATTGAGGGCGTAAATATTTTGATTTTGAGCAGTTATAAACAGTTTCCCATCATTTATGACAGGAATCTGATCCTTTAGTACAATTTGATCTGTACTATTGCCTAATCTGGATTTCCAAAAAACAGCACCGGTTTGGTTGTCAATTGCAAAAATTTCACCGTTAATAAATGGGACGTATATGACTCCATCATGGAGTGTAACTTTATTGGCGCACATTTCAGTGTAGGCATCTGTAGCTTTTACAGTCCAGCTAATTTGTTCCGATTCTAAATCAAAAGAAAACAGAGATCCATCGTAGTCATAAATCAAAATTAATGCGGTATCTAACGGCACTTTTTTAAGCGGATTTATGGATTTATTAGTGACCATATCACTTACGGTTAAAACGGTATTGTTAGAATAATTGGTTTTGTCGGGTATTGAAGTGGTTGGCGTTTGCCCAAAAATAGTTATAACTGTAAATACAAGTAAAATAGTTATTAGTTTTTGTTTCATTTTTAAAATTTTGGTTTTAAAATTTGATTTCTTTTTTTACTTCTATGAAATTGTTCTTTCAAAGTAACGGAGAGAAGCATCTTTTGTTGTAACTTTTTTGATTATACTGTTGCCATATTCACATTAGTTTTTTCTGATAAAGATCTTTTTTTATATCAATAGACTTAATAATGTTATTACATTTAACTCTTTGTTAGAATTATTTGGAATGAAAATATAATTATTTATTGTTAAAGAGATGGATTAAGTATAGTTCAAAATATACAAATTCAGGATATTGAAGTCAATAAAAAAGCCAATGTCTGGATCAAATATAATGAAAAATTATTAGAGCGTTTTAGAAGTTATAAGTTCTTTGTGTTTTGAATTTGGATGCAAAAAAAAGAATTGGTAAAAAAGAAATTTCAATCTGTCCTCGCAACAGTGAATTACAAGAAAGCACAAAAAAAACTCCTTAATTTCTTAAGGAGTTTTTTGGTGGGCGATGAGGGGTTCGAACCCCCGACCCCCTCGGTGTAAACGAGGTGCTCTGAACCAGCTGAGCTAATCGCCCTGTTTTATTAGGTTGCTATCATTTGATGATTGCGTGTGCAAATATACGCTAGTTTTTCAGTTGTGCAAAGGAAATTCATTAAAAATTTAAACTTTTTTTACGAATATTTATATCTTGCTGGTGCTGAATTTATTATGACTTGCGAGTTTTTTGCTTTTAAAAGAAAATCTATCACAAAGGTAATTCTGCAACCACAAAGGTGCTTCCGCCAACATAAATAAAATCGTTTTGGATTGCATTTTTCTTCGCTTCTAGAAAAGCTGCTGAAACAGAACTATATTTTTTTCCAATTAATTGATGTTTTATTGCTGCTTCTTGCAGAATTTGTGTGTCTAAACCCCTTGCAGAATCGGGTTTGCAGAAATAATAACATGCTTTTTTAGGAAAAAGCGGTAAAATAGCTTCTAAATCTTTATCATTTACGACTCCTAAAACAATATGCAGGTTTTCGAAAATTTCGTTCTCAATCTGAGACATCACAATGGCTAAGCCGTGTTTGTTATGTGCGGTGTCGCAAATTATTTTTGGATCTTCGCCCAATTGCTGCCATCTTCCTTGCAATCCAGTATTTTTTACGACTTTCGATAAACCAGATTTTAGATTTTCGTCTGAAATTTTAAATTCTTTTTGTGAATTTAAAACTGCAACAGTTTGCTGAACTGTTTTTTTATTATGAAATTGATAATCACCTAATAGATCTGACGGAAGAACTGTGGTAATAAGATCTGAAGCAAAATAAATAGGGGCTTTGTTTGCCTCGGCTTTAGCCAAAAATACAGGCTGTGTTTCTGTAGTATATTCTCCAATAACAACAGGAACATTTGGTTTTATAATTCCTGCTTTTTCACCAGCAATTGCTGCCAGCGTGTTTCCTAAAAATTGGGTGTGATCCAAATCGATGTTGGTAATCACAGAAACTAATGGCGTGATAATGTTGGTAGCGTCCAATCTTCCGCCAAGACCTACTTCGATAACAGCAATGTCTACTTTTTCTGCTACAAAATAATCAAAGGCCAAGCCAACCGACATCTCGAAAAAACTCAAATCATTTGCTTCAAAAAAATCTTTATGTTGCGCAATGAAACTACAAACAAAATCTTCGGAGATTTCTTCTCCGTTAATTTTAATTCTTTCGCGAAAGTCTTTAAGATGCGGCGAAGTATACAACCCTACTTTAAATCCGGCTTCTTGCAAAACCGAAGCCAGCATGTGCGATGTAGAACCTTTGCCGTTAGTTCCTGCGACATGAATGCATTTTAACTTATTTTGTGGATTATCAAGATGTGTCGCCAACAATTTGATGTTGGTTAAATCTTCTTTGTACGCAGAAGCGCCCTGCAATTGGTACATTGGCAACTGATTAAACATCCAGTTGGTGGTTTCTTGATAGTTCATTTATTTTGGATAAAATGGTTCTTGATTGAAATAATTTTCGATTTTTTTAGTTTTATATTACAGCGAAAATTATCTTTAGTGCAAAATTGAAATATTTTTTAGAATTAATTATTAAAAACACGAATTAAAATATGTTTAGCCTCATTCAATTACAAACTGATACCATTGCAAACGCCGCTTCTAATGTAGTTATCGAAAAAATTGCTCCCAATACAGAGATTTCTGTTTTAGGATTTATCTTAAAAGGAGGTTTTTTTCTTATTCCAATTGCGATTTTATTGTTTTATACTTTTTATGTCATTATAGAGCGTTACTTATACATTAGTAAAGCTTCTAAAATTGATGCCAGATTGATGCAGGATGTTGGAGATAAATTAAATTCTGGTAATATAGAATTGGCGAGAACAATTGTTGAAAGAAGCGATACTGCGGCTGGAAAAATTTTGAAAGAAGGTGTTTTGGTTATTGGAAGGCCGATTGCTGAAATTGAGTCGAATATGGATCGTGCCGCCGATATTGAAATTGGTGAAATGGAAAGACGTTTAGGCCATCTTGGACTGATCGCGGGGATTGCACCAACTCTTGGTTTTGTTGGTACTATTTCTGGGGTTATCAAAATCTTTTACAGCATCTCGATTACAGAAAATATCAGTATTGGAAATATTTCGGGAGGTTTGTACGAAAAAATGATTAGTAGTGGTGCAGGACTTATTGTCGGAATTATAGCCTACAGTGCCTACCACTTATTAAACGGTAAAATTGATGATTTTGCTTTAAAAATTCAGAAGCAAATATTAGAATTTGTGAATATAATTCAAAGAGCATAAGGTATGTCTATCAAAAGAAAAAGAAGGTTTCATGCCGAAGTGGCGACTTCATCCTTGAGCGATATTATGTTTTTCTTGTTGTTGTTTTTCTTAATTATTTCAACACTTGCAAATCCTAATGTAATCAAAATGACTTTGCCAAAAGCAAAAGCCAACGAAAAAACCAACAAACAACTGATCAGTTTATCTGTTACAGAAGATAAAAAATTCTACATTGACAAAGAAGCTGTTGACTTCGAAAATCTTGAAACTACGTTAATGTCAAAAATTGGCGACAATAAAGAGCAAACAGTTGTAGTAAGAATTCCGTTTAATCTGCAAGTACAGGATTTAGTAGATGTGCTGCAAATTGGTGTGAAGAACAATCTAAAGTTTGTAATTGCTACGAGTCCGAAGTAATTATAATTACTTGCATTTTGTGTCTTTGCGAGGAACGAAGCAATCTCATATAGAGGAGGGAGTTAACATAGATTTCTTTTGTTAAGGAGATTGCTTCGTTCCTCGCAAAGACTCCATTAATAAAATCTATATAAAAAAGGCTTTCTGAACTATTTCAGAAAGCCTTTTTTATTAGTCGCTTTATATTTTTTAGTTCAAACTAAAATTATAAACAATTTTCCCAACTTGTTTTGCAGCGGCATTACTATCAGGTGACCATTTGGTATTCATTGCGGCAATTTTCGCCTGTTCAAGTAGGCAACTTGCTGTATTTGTGGTTCCTTTTATTCCAGGAGTCGCACTAATCGTTCTTCCGTTTTGATCAACAGTTACTTCTACAACAACTTTTCCGGCTTCATCACAAGTATATTTTGGGGCAGGTTTAGAAAGTGCTTTTCGGTTTCCTAAAGAATATCCTGAGCCGCCACCTGAACCTCCGCCACTTCCGGCTCCGTAACCGCTTCCTGTACCAATACCATTTCCGGTTCCGTTGCCTCCTCCGGTTCCGCCACCTGAGCCACCTGTACCATAATAACCATTAGATCCTAGACTTCCGGTTGCTTTTCCTTTGTTTCCAGCTGCTTTATCATCGCCGTCACCGCCTTTGTTTGATCCTTTTAAAATACTGGATAAGGCATCGTTGGTAGAATTAGAAACTTTTGGTTTCTGAGGAACGGGTTTTGCTTCTGGTTTAACGACTGGAGTATTTTTTTTAGGTTTTTCTTTTACCGGAATTACCACACTTTCTTCTGTAGCTGTTTCCTGTGATAGAATGGCTTCATCCGGAGTTGCTTTTGCGGGAGTAGGTTTGGCTTCGTTTTTTACATCCAAAACTTCACTTTTATAATTGGCACCAGAACCTAAGTCGCTATCACCAAAATTAATTGTTACCCCGCCGCCGCCGCCTCCAGCAGCAAGAGCTACGTTGTTTTCGGGATTATATGGAGGCCAAAAGCGCAACAGGAACATAAGTAAAAGTAACATACCGAAGATAATAGTTGACATAATTAGAGATTTCTTCTTGTCTGATAAAGATGATTTTAGGATAAATCCAAAAAGTATTTCTAAAGCCCAAACAGTTCTTGATACAGCACCCATTATTTGTAATTTATTAATATGTTGTTACAACGTTTAAAAGTACTAAAAATTGTTTAGAATCAAAGGCGTGTCTTAATTTTATGGAAGTAGTTTTTAGCACGCAGATTCTACAGATTGAGCATATTTTTTCTCTTATCTTTTAAAAAGTATCTGTACAAAGCTGGTTCAATCCATTTAAATCAGTATGAAAATTTATACACAAAACTTGGAATATTCCAAAACCTAATTGAAAAAAAAACGAGCTAAATAAATTTAGCCCGTTTAGAATAGAGTAAAAAAAATTACACTAATTGTTTCAACGCAATTTCAAATGCTGTTGCGCTGATATTTGTTTTTGATGGATTCAAAGCATGTGCTTTTACAATCGCATTTTTGATGATTTCTGAAGTATCATGAAAAATAGCTTCATCGGTCATTTGTACTTTTTTCTCCATAAAATAAGCAAAAACTCTCGCCATTCCGCAGTTCGAAATAAAATCCGGAATCAAACTTACTTTGCTGTCAACTTGTTCCATGATAGAGCCAAAGAAAATTTCTTTATCAGCAAAAGGCACATTTGCCCCACAGGAAATAACTTCCAATCCGTTAGCAATTAAACCATCAATCTGATTTTGTGTTACCAATCTTGAAGCCGCACAAGGCGTGAAAATTTCTGCGCCAATTGTCCAGATTTTAGCATTGATTTCCTCAAACGGAATCATATTATCGGCTACCAATTTGTTTCCGTCTTTGTTTAAAAATAAAGTTCTGATTTCTTCAAAAGAAAAACCTTCTTCATTTATCAATCCGCCATCGCGGTCAATAATTCCGATTACTTTTGCACCCATATCGGCCAGGTAAAAAGCAGCTGCAGAACCCACATTACCAAAACCTTGCACGATTGCTTTTTTGCCTTTTATATCACCACCGTAAGTAGCATAAAAATGGCGAACAGCTTCGGCAACACCAAAACCAGTAATCATATCGGCAACGGTGTATTTTTGTGTAACATCCGGCGAGAATTTTGGGTTTTCGATCACTTTTATAACACCCTGACGCAATTGTCCTATTCTATTGATTTTGTCGGCTTCTGTGGGTCTAAAATGCCCGTTGAAAACACCTTCTTGAGGATGCCAAACGCCACATTCTTCTGTCATCGGAATTACCTCATGAATTTCATCAACATTTAAATCTCCGCCTGTTCCGTAGTAACTTTTTAACAAAGGAGAAACGGCTTTGTACCAACGTTGCAAAACACCTTTTTTACGAGGATCGTTTGGATCAAAATTAATTCCAGATTTGGCACCTCCAATCGCAGGTCCAGAAACAGAAAATTTCACTTCCATCGTTTTTGCCAGAGACAAAACTTCGTTCATATCTAAGCCTTTTCTCATTCTGGTTCCTCCACCAGCGGCTCCTCCGCGAAGTGAGTTAATCACTGTCCATCCTTCAGCTTCTGTTTCAGAATCTTTCCAGTTAAAAACAATTTCAGGTGCTTTATTTTCAAATTGCTGTAATAAATCTTTCATTTTGTTGAGATATGTTTATTTTTAGCAAATATATAGAATTGATTAATGCGAATACTCTATTGATGCAGAAATCTGAAAATGGTTTTTAAATTAGTTGTTTTTACCTAACAATTCATTTTTTAAATCTTTGTCTACTGGGTTTTCTGAAAGCCAAATACCAAAAAATGCTTTTTTAAATTCGAAACTTTCAATTTTACCTTCGTATTTATCATTTTTATAAATCCATAATGATCTGTCCAAAGGATTGTAAATTAAGTTAAAACTGTCTCCTGCTTTCGTAATTTCTCTACCTATTAAGTTTTCTAATTCTTGTACTTCCTTAGTTAATTTTAGAATTCCAACTTCCCCAACAGACTTTTCCATTCCTTTTGCCAATGCTTTTGATAGCTTTTTTGATGTAACAAGTGATGATGTTATCTGAATTCGGATAGCCATCTCGATATCACTTTCCAAAATAAGATTCGCATCCTGAGTCAATTGTGATAAATATAAAGCTTGTACATATAATTCTGTAAACATTTTAGAGCGTTCTCCAACACCATTTAAGGTCAGGGTCTTTCCCTTAAAATCAATAGTTCTTGGTACAGTAACTCCGCCTACTTCTAATTTAGTTTGTGCTGAGACTGTCGAAAATTGTGAACTAAAAATGAATGCTAATACTAATAAAATCTTTTTCATACGTTGTCAATAATTTATTTTTTTTGGCAAAAATAATGTAATTTATAATTTTTGGCTATTTAAAGTTAATATTTTTTTATAATGAATTGCTATTTCTTTTATTTGTAGGATATTCATAATCAAAATAGTAGGAGTTTTTTTATCTACATATACGCAGTTTTTTGCTTTTTGGTTTTTTTGAGATTATAATAATTTGCTTATTTTTTAAATTTTATTTTTGTTTGATAATTTTACTCTTAAAATTTGAAGAAAATGCTGGAAATTTCATTTTCGATAGTTGAAAATTCAACAGAATCACGAAAACGTTATCGTGATTAAGGATAATATCTTAAAATTGTATGCACGCATTGTTAATTCGTATTTAAAATTTATCTTTGGAAGCCTTTATTCAAAAAAAAGAGGCTTCGATAAAATAAAAAACCAAAAACATACAATATGAATTTTAATCTAACCGAAGAACATTTGATGATTCAGCAAGCAGCAAGAGATTTTGCTCAAAACGAATTATTAGAAGGTGTCATAGAGCGCGATGAAAAACAAATTTTTCCAGCGGAACAAATAAAAAAAATGGGACAATTAGGTTTCATGGGAATGATGGTTGATCCTAAATATGGAGGAAGCGGTTTAGATACTATTTCGTATGTAATTGCCATGGAAGAAATCTCTAAAGTAGATGCTTCTGCCTCTGTGGTGATGTCGGTAAACAATTCATTGGTTTGCTGGGGATTACAGGAATTTGGTACAGAAGAACAAAAACAAAAATATTTGCCAGGTTTGGCTTCAGGAGAAATTCACGGTGCTTTTTGTTTGAGTGAGCCCGAAGCCGGAAGCGATGCGACTTCGCAAAAAACAACGGCCATTGATATGGGGGATCATTATTTGGTAAACGGAACAAAAAACTGGATCACCAACGGTAATACTGCCTCTGTTTATTTGGTTATTGCACAAACGCATGCTGAAAAAAAACATAAAGGAATCAATGCTTTGATTATGACCAAAGATATGCCTGGTTTTTCTGTTGGGCCTAAAGAACAAAAAATGGGTATTCGTGGTTCAGACACACATTCTTTGATGTTTAATGATGTAAAAGTACCAAAGGAAAACAGAATTGGTGAAGACGGTTTTGGTTTTAAATTTGCCATGAAAACACTTGCCGGCGGTCGTATTGGTATTGCAGCTCAAGCTTTAGGGATTGCTTCTGGTGCTTATGAGTTGGCTTTGAAATATTCTAAAGAACGTAAAGCCTTTGGAACAGAAATTTGTAACCATCAGGCTATCGCTTTCAAATTGGCAGATATGGCGGTAAATATTGAGGCAGCTCGTCATCTTTGTATGAAGGCCGCTTGGGACAAAGATCAACACAATAACTATGATGTAAGTGGTGCAATGGCAAAATTATTTGCCTCTCAGGTAGCTATGGATACAGCGGTAGAAGCTGTACAAATACACGGAGGAAATGGTTACGTAAAAGAATATCACGTAGAGCGTTTTATGCGCGATGCCAAAATTACTCAGATTTACGAAGGAACTTCAGAAATTCAGAAAATTGTAATTTCACGAGCTGTGATTGCAGGATAATTTTCTTTCTACATAAAATTTTAAAACCCTTTTCTAGCTATTTTTTGGCTTCAAAAGGGTTTTTATTTTTTCGTTAAAATTAGTTACATTTACCTAAAGCAACTTCCTATGTACGAAGATTTAAAATATTGGTACCTGCGCGACCACAAATTATTTAGAACATTAAGCTTTTCTCAGATCAGGCAATTGTGCATTATTACCGGTTTTAAAACAGCTTCAAAAGGAGAGATTATTTATTTTTCATCTTCGGATGTGCCTCGTATTTTTTTACTTAAAAAAGGAAATATTAAAATTGTCGCTGTCGATGAAGATGGTAACGAAACCATAAAAGACATTATCCAGAAAGGAGATTTGTTTGGCGAACTCACTTTAGAAACAGACGAAAAAGTAGAAGAATACGCCAAAGTCTTGTCGGATGACGTGTCTATTTGTAGTTTTCTAATGTCTGATTTTGAAGATTTATTACTCAAAAATCCCACACTGGCTTTGTCGTACACCAAGTTTGTAGGTCTGAAAATGAAGCGCATCAAAAATAGTTACAGCAATCTTATTTCTAAAGATGCCAAAACACGATTGTATCAGTTTCTAAAGGATTGGGCGGCTAGCGAAGGGGTGCATAATAGTGATGATAACTCGGTTAAGATTTTAAATTATTTAACCCAAAATGATATTGCTCAAATTATTTGTACGTCCCGACAAACTGCGACACAATTGCTAAATGAGATGGAGGCCAACCAAATTTTGATCTACAATCGCAAGGAGATTTTGATTCAGGATATCACTAAATTATGATATTTTGGTCGAACTGTAAATTAGCCGACATTTGGTTTTGTGATGCTGAAGTAGTTTTGTAAAGTAAAAATATAAAACTATGAAAAAGATAATTTGTGTTGTCTTAACAACAATTGCTTCGTTTGCAAATGCGCAAAGCATACTTCCGAAATCGGCGACCGAAATCGCTCCGTTATTAATAGGAGAAAAAATACCCGATGTTATTCTAAAATCATCTGATAATGTAACGGTGCCAATTAAATCGTTATTAAAAAAGAAAAAAACAGTTCTCGTTTTTTATCGCGGCGGCTGGTGTCCTTACTGCAACATGCATTTGTCTGCTTTGGCTGAGGCCGAAGAGCAAATTCTTGGTTTGGGATATCAAATTATTGCGATAAGTCCTGATGCTCCCGAAAATCTGAAGCTTACCGAGGAAAAAGATAAGATAAAATATACTTTACTTTCGGATTCGAGAGGCGAATTGGCAAAGGCTGTGGGGATTTCTTTTGAAGCTCCGGAAAACTATAAATCAATAATTAACGTAAATTCTAAAGGAGAAAACAAGGAGTTTTTGCCAGTTCCATCGATTTTTGTTTTGAATACAGATAATGAAATCGAGTTCGAATTTATAACTCCCGACTTTAAACATAGAATTACAACAGAGCTGTTAATCGCCGTTTTGAAAACCTTAAAATAACATAACATGAAAAAGTTACTAGTTTTTGTATGGTTTTTAATCTCTGTTGCAACATTTGCTCAAAACGATTCAAAACGGATTAGTCAGTATAATTTAGAAAAAAAAGTAGCGATTCAGGGTTACGATCCGGTAGCTTATTTTAAACAAGCAAAAGCAATTAAAGGAAAAAAAGAAGTGAGCGTTTCTTATCAGGGAGTTATTTATCAATTTTCGTCAAGCGAAAATAAAGATGTGTTCTTAAAAAATCCTTCAAAATACGAACCTCAATATGGTGGATGGTGTGCGTACGCTTTGGGAAGTTCTGGTGAGAAAGTAGAGATTAATCCGGAAACTTTCAAAATTATAGATGGTAAATTGTATTTGTTTTACAATGCTTATTTCAGTAACACATTGAAAAGCTGGAATAAAGACGAAACAAATCTCAGGTTGAAAGCAGACTTAAATTGGAAGAAAATCTATAATTAGAATGATGAAAAAAATAATATTACAATGGATTTTAAGGTTTTTTACAGCCGTAATTTTATTGCAAACGTTGTACTTTAAATTTAGTGGAGCCGAAGAAAGTATTTATATTTTTTCGACTCTCGGAATCGAACCTTACGGAAGAATTGGTTCTGGAATTGCAGAAGCGATTGTTTCGATTTTGTTAGTAATTCCAAGAACAACATGGCTGGGAGCTTTGGGTGGAATCGCGGTAATGAGTGGAGCTATTTTATCACACTTATTTGTTCTGGGAATAACCGTTCAGAATGACGGTGGCCTTCTGTTTTTGCTTGCTGTTCTGGTATTATTGTCTTGTTTGGCTTTGCTTTATTTGGATAAAGAGAAATTTTTGAACGTTTTAAAACTAAATAAATATGTTAATTAAATCGATACACCGCAGTTTAGACAAATTAACTGGTTTACTGAATCAGTTGTCTGAAAACGAATATTCAAATTCCTGCCCGGCATTAAGCAACGCCAGTATTGGGGAGCATACACGGCATATTCTTGAAATGTTTCAATGTCTTGAAAATAGTTACGAACTGGGTATTCTGAATTATGACAACAGAGAACGCAGTAAACGTATTCAAACCGATACGGCATTTGCAATACAAACGATTTTGGAAATAAAAAACGGACTGAAACCCGATAACAAAATCATCTACCTAGAACAAATAATTGACGGATTGAATCTGCGTATTCAAAGTAATTATTACAGAGAGTTATTGTACAATTTAGAGCATTGCATTCACCATCAGGCTTTGATAAAAGTGGCTGTTTTACAGTGTGAAAATGTGTTGATAGATGAAAATTTTGGCGTTGCAGGCTCAACAATAGAATATAGAAAACAATGTGTACAGTAAGTTTTATCAATACCGATAAAGAAATCATTATTACATCAAATCGTGATGAAAAGGTGCTGCGACCAAGTGCAATTCCGCCCAGAAATTATGTCAAAAACGGAAAGAATATTATTTTTCCAAAAGATAAAAAAGCAGGAGGAACCTGGTTTGCAGTAGATGCAGAAGGAACAATTTTGGTGTTACTCAATGGTGCTTTAGAAAAACATGAAGTACAATTGCCTTACCGAAAAAGCAGAGGATTGATAGTGCTCGACATGATAAGCCACGAATCTCCAAAGGAATTCTGGAAGGAAATTGATTTGCAGAATATCGAACCTTTTACGCTGGTTTTATATCAAAATAAAAAATTACACGAACTCATTTGGAATGGCATCAGCAAACAAACCAATTTGCTCGAGGTAACCAAAAATCATATTTGGTCGTCGGTGACTTTGTATCCAGAGGCAATTCGAAAAGAAAGAAAGAACTGGTTTTATGATTTTTTAGAAACCAAAAGTGAAATTTCTGCTCTGGAAATGTTAGATTTTCATCGGTACACGGAGGAAAATAATTCAGAAAACGGATTGGTTATCAACAGAAACAATCAGATGAAAACGCTTAGTATCACGCAGACGATCATCAGAAAAAATAAAGGCGTAATTGGGTATCATGATTTACAAAGCCACGAAGAATTTTATACTTCGTTTATCAGTATTTAAAAACAATAAGGATGAAATTATTTTTTCATAAAATTACCAATTGGGAGTATTGGCCGTTTCAGGTCTTGTATTTTCCTATTTATTTTCTCTGGGGGTATTATGCCATCAGAGCAAAGTCGATTTTTTTCTTTAATGCTTCCAATCCAACTATAAAAAACGGAGGCTTTATGATGGAAAGCAAAAAAGCAATTTACGATTTGTTACCCAAGAAATATTATCCCAAAACAATCTTGATACGAGAACAAACAGATTTGTCTCAAATTGTAAATAAAGTAGTTGAACAAGAAATTTGTTTTCCGCTAATAGTAAAGCCAGATATTGGTTTGCGTGGTTCGGGAGTTAAGAAAATCAAGACCATTTCTGAGTTGAAAATATATGTTGAAAAAGCAAATTTTGATTTTCTGGTACAGGATTTAATTCCGTATCAAAACGAAGTGGGTATTTTTTATGTACGTCATCCGCATGAAAAAGAAGGAAGAATAACAGGAATTGTAGCCAAAGAATTCTTGATTGTCAAAGGTGATGGAGTTTCATCGATAGAAGATTTGATTAGGAAGACGCCACGATTTATGTTGCAATGGGATAATTTGCAGGAAGAATATGGTGATGGCTTAAAAAGGGTTCTGACTAAAGAGGAGGAAATAAATCTCGTTCCTTTTGGTAATCATGCCAGAGGAGCGAAGTTTCTGGATGCGAGCAATTTGATTTCTGAAAAATTAACACAGACAATCAACGAAGTTTCTGCTCAGATTCCTGAATTTTATTTTGGAAGATTTGATATTATGTACAATTCTATCGAAGAATTAGAACGTGGTGAAAATTTTCAAATAGTAGAACTTAATGGTGCTGCCAGTGAACCCACTCATATTTACGATCCAAAACACTCTGTTTGGTTTGCCTGGAAAGAGTTGGCGCGCCACATTACATACATGTACGAGATTAGTGTAGCCAACCATAAAAGAGGATTTCCTTATTTGACACATAAAGTTGGAATGCATCAATATCGCTTGCACTTGGCTCAAAACAATAAAATTTTAAATTTTTGAATTTTTTGAAAAAGGTAAAAAATATAGCCATTGGATTTTTAGTGAGTTTCCTCGGGTCTATTCCGTTGGGTTATTTAAACGTGGTTGGTCTTGAAATTTACTCAAAATCAGGTTTTAATAATTTGACACTATTTTTATTTGGGGTTGTTTTTATAGAAGCTTTCGTAATTTATTTTACATTAATGTTTGCAAAAAAATTAGTGAACAATAAAAAATTAATGAAGGTAATTGACTTATTTGCCATTGTTTTTATGTTTGTTCTGGCTTATTTTTTTTATTCGAATGCCCGTCAAACGCCAAATTCCACATTCAATTCCAATCAATATTTAATGTTTTCGCCTTTTATAATAGGGGTAATTTTAAATTGCATTAATTTTCTGCAAGTTCCTTTCTGGACGAGCTGGAATTTATATCTCATTAACGGAAAGTACATAGCTATCGAAAATAAATTAAAATATTATTATCTTGCAGGAACTTTGATGGGTGTTTTTTTAGGAATGTTAAGCTTGATTGTTGTTTTGCAAACATTTTTTCAAAAGTACACATCTTTTTCAAAGTATGTAATGCCTGTTTTTATTCCACTATTTTTTATTGTTTTAGGAAGTGTTCAGGTGTTTAAAGTGTATAAAAAATATTTCAAACCGTCTGTTTTAGAAGGCTGACTTCTAAATCTAATTCATTTTTTCATGAAAAAGTCATGCTTTTTACTTTCGTTTGTTTTCTTAATCTGTTTCTCAAATTTAACTGTTCAAGCTCAAAAATCTGAAGCTTTTACCCACAAAGTAAAAGAAGAAGATGTAGCTGCAACCTTAAAATATCTTTCATCAGATGAATTAGAAGGTCGCGAAACCGGAACTGCCGGAATAGAAAAAGCAGCTGTGTTTTTAGAACTGTTTTTAAAAAATAATAATATAAAGCCGTATTTTGCTTCTTACCGCGATACCCTTTCAAACTTTGATGCGCCTGCTTATAATATTGTTGGGTATTTAGAAGGAACTGATCCTAAACTTAAAAAAGAGTTTATAGTTTTAAGTGCGCACTACGATCATATCGGACTTGAGAAAAACAAGCAAGGCGATATTATAAACAACGGAGCTAATGACGATGCTTCGGGTGTTACAGCCGTTGCCGAAATGGCAAAATATTTTAGCAAAACAAAATCGAATAAACGAAGCATTCTTTTTGCTTTTTTTGCTGGTGAAGAAAAAGGTTTATTAGGTTCTCAAAGTTTAGTCCAAAAACTGAAAGCGAAAAATTTTAATTTATACGCACAACTTAATATCGAAATGATAGGTGTGCCCATGAAAAGAGATTATCTGGCGTATATAACAGGTTTTGATAAGTCGAATATGGCCGGTAAAATAAACGAATACACGGGTAAAAAGACAATTGGGTTTTTGCCAAAAGAAGCCGAATATGAATTGTTTTATCGCTCTGATAATTTTTCTTTTTACGATGTTTTCAAAAAACCTTGTCAATCGATAAGTACTTTCGATTTTGAGAATTTCGAATTTTATCATCATGTTTCAGACGACTTCAAAGCAATGGATATTCCGCACATGACCCATTTTATACAAGAATTATTGCCTGCGATAACACAAATGGCAACGACACCAACAGAAGAAATTACCATGACCAAATAGTCGCTCTTTTTAAGGGATTTGCTTATTTTTGCTGCATGAAAAATATTATTGTTACAGGAACAAGTAGAGGAATTGGATACGAATTAGCATTGCAATTTGCAAATGCGGGTCATCAGGTTTTGGCTATTTCGAGAAAAATACCTCAGGCACTTCTAGAAAACGAAAACATTACGTGCCTATCTATTGATTTATCAGACGAATCTGCTCTGGCAGTTGTGGATGATTTTCTTTCTAAAACTTGGAAAAAAGTAGATGCCGTTGTTCATAATGCCGGCGCCTTATTACTAAAACCTTTTGCTGAAACGACTCAGGCAGATTTTGAAAGTATTTACAAAGTGAATGTTTTTGCAGTTGCAAATCTTACCAGAATTTGTTTACCGTACCTTCAAAAAGGAAGTCACGTAGTCACCATTAGTTCTATTGGTGGCGTGAGAGGAAGTCTTAAATTTCCTGGTTTAGCAGCTTATAGCTCTAGCAAAGGAGCGGTGATTACTCTTTCTGAATTATTAGCAGAAGAATACAAAGAGCAAGGAATTGCATTTAACGTTCTGGCCTTGGGTGCTGTTCAGACTGAAATGTTGGAAGATGCTTTTCCGGGTTATCAAGCGCCTATTTCTGCTCAAGGAATGGCTAATTATGTTTATGATTTTACGCTTAACGGAAATAAATATTTTAACGGAAAAGTATTGGAAGTTTCTTCTACGAATCCATAGATAAATTTCAATTTTAGAAAAAAACTTTTAACCTCTCACAAATAACTTTTAACTAAAAAATTGAGCGATACTTTAGCCAAATATTTACCTGAACACGCAGTAAAGCCTGTTTTTGATTTGATTGTAGCCAATCAGGTGCACCTAAAAATCGTAAATGAACGCCAAACGCGTCATGGCGATTACAGGCGCGGGCATACGGGTAAACATGAAATTACAGTGAACTCAAGTTTAAATAAATATCGTTTTTTGATTACATTGATTCATGAGATCGCACATTTGGTGGCTTTCGAAAAATTTGGTCGAAATATAAAACCTCACGGAAATGAGTGGAAATATACGTTTCAACGGATCATGGTACCGTTTATTCGTCCCGAGATTTTTCCAGGACAGTTGTTGCCGCTTTTAGCGAGGCATTTTAAGAGCCCAACTGCAAGTAGTGATACAGATACAACCCTGTCTCTCGCTTTGAAGCAATACGATCAGGATAATGATAAAAATTATGTTTTTGAAATTCCGTACGGAAGTATTTTTAGAATTAAAAACGGGAAAATTTTTAAAAAAATAGCGGTACGTACCAAACGATTTGAATGTTTAGAAATTAGTTCTGGTAAAACGTATCTTTTTAATCCAAATGCTGAGGTAGAACTTTTACCGAATCATTAGTTTTTATAAATTCAATTTAAAAAAGATATTCTAATAAAAAATCCAAATTCTATATCGCGATGCGGTTAGAATTTGGATTTTTATATTTTAAAAAAAATTATTCTTTCAAATAGGCTTCTCTTACTTTTTTGAATAAATTAGAGGAATAAACAAATTTTACGATGGCTTCATTATCGGTTCTAAAAATTTCTTCTTTAGTTCCCTGCCAGGCTTTTACTCCTTTTTTTAGAAACAAAATATTTTCTCCGATTTCCATCACCGAGTTCATATCATGTGTATTTATGACGGTGGTAATATTGTATTCTTCCGTGATTTCTTTAATCAAATTATCAATTATAGTTGAGGTATTTGGATCTAAACCTGAGTTAGGTTCGTCACAAAACAAATATTTTGGGTTGTTGACAATCGCACGGGCAATGGCTACACGTTTTTGCATACCTCCTGAAATTTCCGACGGTAATTTTTTATGTGCATCAATAAGATTGACTCTTTCAAGAACAAAATCTACGCGTTCTTTAATTTTTGCTCTGTTGTCGTGGGTGAACATTTTAAGAGGAAAAGCGACATTTTCTTCAACTGTCATCGAATCGAATAAAGCACTTCCCTGAAAAACCATCCCAATTTCGGTTCGTAATTCTCGTTTTTCGTCTGAGTCTAATTCAGAATAGATACGTCCATCAAACGAAATAGTACCAACATCTGGCGAGTGAATTCCTAATAAGCTTTTTAGCAAAACTGTTTTTCCAGAGCCACTTTGACCGATAATAAGGTTGGTTTTTCCAGTTTCAAAAACTGTCGAAACTCCTTTTAGAACTCTACTGTCGCCAAACGATTTTTCTAAATTTTTTACTTCTATCATGATCCTAGTAGCAATTGTGTTAGTATATAATTAAAAAGAATGATGCAAACAGAGGTCCAAACAAACGAAACCGTACTTGCCTTTCCTACTTCAAGTGCGCCACCTTTCATATAATAACCATGAAAAGAAGGGATGGTTGCCAATAACATTGCAAAAATTAAGGTTTTGATAAAAGCGTATACAATATGAAAAGGAATAAACTCCATTTGTGCTCCGTTGATAAATTCTACACTGGTCGTAAAACCACCGTAAACACCAGCAAGCCAACCACCAAAAATACCTAAAAACATACTGATTCCTATTACAAAGGGATACAAAAACAAAGCAATAATTTTTGGAAAAACCAAGTAATTAAGCGAGTTGACACCCATTACTTCGAGCGCATCAATTTGCTCTGTAACGCGCATCGTGCCAATACTAGAGGTGATAAATGAACCCATTTTTCCGGCCATAATAACCGATATAAAAGTAGGCGCAAATTCTAGAATCACCGATTGGCGTGTGGCAAAACCAATTAAATATTTTGGAATTAAAGGATTGGTAAGGTTTAATGCTGTTTGAATTGCTACAACTCCTCCTACGAAGAAAGAAATAAAACAAACGATACCCAGAGAGTCGATAATCAAATCATCGATTTCTTTGAAAATTAATTGTCGCATAACGGACCATTTGGTCTGTTTATTGAAAATTTCCTTGAGCATTAAAAAATATCTTCCTATTTGAGATAAGTAACGAATGAGCATCATAGTTTTACAAATATTGGCTAAGGTAAAAAGAAGTTATGAGTTATGGGTTATGACTTTAGGCTTTTTAGGCTAAAAAAGCTTTTGTTTCATTTTCTGAAAACGATAATTTCTAATAAATTTAGCTTGTTCGGGTGTTACCAATAATGGTGTTTTTGCGGTTTTTGCTTTCCAGAAACCTTTTATATAATCAAAAAAGAGCAGTGGTTTTTTCTTCATCATCGCCAATTTTGCAGATGCAATGGCTGTAATCCAAAAACCATATCCTAATGTAAAAAAAGCTTCTCCTTGTTTGTAACGTGCTGTTTTGTTGTAGTTTGCGCCAGTTGGTTTCAGGTGTTTTACATGTAAGCTCGTATCGGTAACTATTTTCCAACCATAATATTTACAGAGTAATTCATCAACGGTGTCCCAGCCCATAGCAGGTTTTAAACCTCCAATTTGTTGGTAAGTTTCTTTTCGATAGGCTTTTAATGCCCCGCGAATATGATCCTTATCGGTTAGGTTTTCCAGAACCCAGTCACCATTTTTTTCAATGTAACAAAATCCTCCCGCCATTCCGATTTTTGAATCAGATTGAAAATGTTTGATGATAGTTTCAAAATAATTAGAAGGAAAAATTAAATCGCCGTCTATTTTTACAAGAATATCATAATCGTTATCCAAAGTTTCAAAACCTTTCTGAAACGCCTGAATTACTTTGCTTCCCGGCATGTGTATGGCATCCGAAGTTTTGTTTACAATAGAAATAAACGGATTTTTTTGGGCGAATTCTAAAACAATTTCTTGAGTTTTATCTGTTGAATTATCATTGACAACGACAATTTTTGTTGGTAAAACGGTTTGAGAAATCAATGATTCTAAAGTAAGACCAATCAAATCTTGTTCGTTATGCGCAGGAATGACGATATAATATTTCATTTAAAATATTTTTGAATGAAGATTTACGATTCTTGATTTTAGATTTTTTACATCCATTATCACTCTCATAAATTAGCATTCGTTACTTTACAATTTTAAATTTTGATTTTTTCTGCATAAACAATATAATACCTGTTGGTAAAACTTCTTAAAAGCGGACGAATGCCAAATTTTTTTACAGGATTGGTCCATTTTTGTCTGTCTATGATTTTCCAGCCCGTTTTTTCTAAAAGCCAATCCAGCTGCCAATCTTCAAATTCATGGTAGTGCCTGTCCCACATGTCTGTTTTACTGCGATAAGCAGGAGAAAACCACAAACGCATCGGGATAGAAATAAAAAGTTTGTCTGATTTAATTTCGCTTAAAATGGTAAACGGATTCAATAAATGTTCGAAGATTTCGAAAGCAGTTACCACATCTTGTTTTTCGGTTTGAAAAACACTTTGGTCTAAATCCAGATCTTCACCGCTGGTGTTTTTTACGGTGAAACCTGCTTCTTTCATGATTTTAGAAAACGGATTTTCTACACCTAAGTCTAGAATGCTCTGGGAAGTTTGGATGTGCTTTTGTAAAAATTCTAGAGTAAGCTTGAATCTTTTATTCGGAAACGTTTTTTCGTACATTTTTTATTTTTTAACGGCAAAGGCGCAAAGATACAAAGATATCTTCTTTTTTTGATTTTTTTTAATAGGGATGAAAATGAAAAGTCCAGATTTAAAATTAAATTTTTAAATCTGGACTTTAAACGATATGATAAACTTCTAAATTTCTCGGGTTACAATGATTTAGTAGCGATAAACAAATGCATTAACATTCATTCCTGCTCCAACCGAAGCAAAAATTACTACATCACCTTTATTGATTTCGTGATTTTCTAATTTTCCTTGTATTAAAAGATCAAAAAGAGTAGGAACTGTTGCTACGCTGCTGTTCCCAAGATCATGAATGCTCATCGGCATAATGTTTTCAGGAGCAATTTTGTCGTATAATTTATAAAAACGGGTTATAATGGCTTCGTCCATTTTTTCATTGGCCTGATGAATCAGTATTTTCTTTACCTCATCAATCGCAATGCCACTTTTGTCCAAGCACTCTTTCATTGCACATGGTACTTGGCTTAAAGCAAATTCATAAATTTTACGACCGTACATTTTGATGTATTTAATGTCCGGGTCTAAATCTGGATTGTATGATTTTCCGAAGTATAAATAATTGGCTTCGTCGGTGGCAAAAGTGGCACTTTCATAAGATAACAAACCGGCTTCATCATTTGAGGCTTCTAAAATTGAAGCTCCTGCACCATCAGAATAAATCATAGAATCACGGTCATGTTCGTCAACTACTCTAGAAAGTGTTTCTGCGCCAATTACCAAACAACGTTTTGCCATGCCAGATTTAATAAAAGCGTTGGCTTGCAACACACCTTCAATCCATCCAGGACAACCAAAAAGAATATCGTAAGCAACACATTTTGGGTTTTGGATCCCTAATTTGTGCTTTACGCGAGTGGCTAAACTAGGAATCATATCTGATTGATTGGTTCCTAATTTTACGTCTCCAAAATTATGGGCAAAAATAATATAATCGATAGATTCTTTGTCAATTTTAGCGTTTTCAATGGCTCTTTCAGCTGCAAAAAAAGCTAAGTCTGATGAGGTTTGATGATCTTCGGCGTAGCGACGATTTTCTATTCCGGTAATTCCTTTGAATTTTTTTATTACAACTTCGTTTGGGTAGCCAAAAGGAGTTCCGTCATCATTTAAAAAAACATGCTTGTCAAAATCAGTATTGCGTACTTCTTTATTAGGAATGTAACTTCCTATACCTATTATTTTTATTTTCATTATTCCTTTATTATCCGATAAATTTAGGGCTAAATTATAAATAAAATTATGATAACTATCATAAAAAATACTATGCATGCATATAATTATGGAATAATAATTATTTATGGAATTTATTGTTTATTTTTTAAAGATTTTTCAGTTTTTCCGAGATTTCAAACGTTTGAAATGGAATACTGGTTGTGTTTTTTTGTTCAAAGTTTCGAGCTTAAGGTTATTTTAGGTTGCGTAAAACACAACATCTTGTCTTTTCATGAAAATGTGAATACTATAGTTCTGTATGACCTGTTTTTTCTTGTGCGTGGCACGACCAGATTAATAGTAGGTTTAAAAAGTTTCAAGTTTCAGGTTTCAAGTTGCACTGTAACCTGAAATAAAAAAATAAACCCGACAAGTGAAAGACCTGTCGGGTTTGAATATTATTTAATAAAAACTAGTTTTTAGCTTTCCATATAAGCTTCAATAGGAGCACAGCTGCAGATTAAATTTCTGTCTCCAAAAGCATCATCTGCTCTGCGGACAGTAGGCCAGAATTTGTTTTCGGCAATATAATCTAATGGAAAAGCGGCTTGTTCTCTTGTGTAAGGAAAATTCCAAGTCTCGGCAGTTAGCATAGCTAAAGTGTGAGGAGAATTTTTTAATACATTATTAGAATCTTCGATCGTAGCAGCTTCAATTTCTTTTCTGATGGAAATCATAGCATCGCAAAAACGATCCAGTTCTTCTACGTTTTCGCTTTCTGTTGGTTCGATCATCAAAGTTCCTGCCACAGGGAAAGAAACTGTTGGTGCATGGAAACCGTAATCCATCAAACGTTTTGCGATGTCCGTAACTTCGATTCCTTTTTGTTTAAAAGGACGGCATTCTAGAATCATTTCGTGAGCCGCACGACCCATTTCTCCAGAATATAAAGTCTCGTAATGACCGCTTAATTTTTCTTTGATATAGTTTGCGTTTAAAATAGCATGCTCTGTCGCGCTTTTTAAACCATCAGCGCCTAACATCGAAATGTATCCGTAAGAAATTAAGCAAACTAACGCTGAACCCCAAGGAGCAGCAGAAATAGCCGTAATAGCGGTTTCTCCGCCTGTTGCAATTACAGGATTTCCCGGTAAGAAAGGAACCAATTGTGGCGCCACGCAAATTGGGCCCACACCCGGACCTCCACCACCGTGAGGAATTGCGAATGTTTTGTGTAAGTTTAAGTGACAAACGTCTGCGCCAATGGTAGCAGGATTTGTTAGTCCAACTTGTGCGTTCATATTGGCACCATCCATATAAACTTGTCCGCCGTTATCGTGAATAATTTTTGTAATTTCTTTAATAGCACTTTCAAAAACACCATGTGTAGACGGGTAAGTAACCATTAGACATGATAAATTGTCTTTATGAAGAAGTGCTTTTTCGCGCAAATCGTCGATATCGATGTTTCCGTTTTCTAATGTTTTGGTAACTACTACTTGCATTCCGGCCATTGCGGCAGAAGCAGGATTCGTTCCGTGAGCTGATGAAGGAATCAAAGCAATATTTCTGTGATCGTCTCCACGAGATTGGTGGTAGGCACGAATGACCATAAGTCCGGCATATTCTCCTTGCGCACCTGAGTTAGGTTGCAAAGTAGTTCCTGCAAAACCAGTAATTACATTTAATTGTTCTTCTAATTTTTTCAACATTTCTTGGTAACCTTGTGCTTGATCCAATGGTGCAAAAGGGTGAATGTTGTTCCATTGTGGATTGCTTAACGGCAGCATTTCTGCAGCAGCATTCAATTTCATGGTACAAGATCCTAACGAAATCATCGAATGATTTAATGCTAAATCTTTGCGTTCTAACATTTTGATGTAGCGCATCAAAGCAGTCTCTGAATGGTATTTGTTGAAAACATCATACTGTAAGAAAGCAGAAGTTCTTTGCAAGTTTTCAGGGAAATGATTGGTTGCTGTCAATTCAGAAATGGTGGTTGCCTGAGTCCCTTTAGCGGAAGCGAAAATACTAACGATTTGATTTAAATCGGCGATACTAGTAGTTTCGTTTAGCGAAATAGAAATGGTGTTTTCGTCAACATAATAAAAGTTTACTTCGTTGGCTTCTGCAATTGCTTTTACTTTTTGCGCGTCTGCTTTAACCAAAATAGTATCAAAAAAAGCAGAGTTGATTTGTTCTATACCTAATTTTTTTAATTCGTTTGCCAAAGTAGCAGCTGAGGCATGTACTTTATCAGCAATGTATTTTAAACCTTTTGGTCCGTGATAAACGGCATACATTCCCGCCATTACAGACAATAAAACCTGTGCAGTACAGATATTTGAAGTTGCTTTATCACGTTTGATATGTTGTTCTCGTGTTTGCAAAGCCATACGTAAAGCGCGGTTTCCGTTGGTGTCAACCGTTACCCCAATGATACGTCCCGGCATGCTGCGTTTGTATTCGTCTTTTGTGGCAAAATAAGCGGCGTGAGGTCCACCGTAACCTAATGGAATCCCGAAACGTTGTGTTGTTCCAACCACCACTGCAGCACCCATTTCTCCCGGAGGAGTTAATTTTGTTAAACTCAAAATATCAGCAGCAACGGCTACTTTGATTTCGCTTGCAGCGGCTTTTTCGATAAAAGCTGCGTAATCATAAACTTGTCCGTATTTACCAGGATATTGTAAAATAGCTCCGAAAAATTCAGTTGAGAAATCAAAAGTTTCGTGGTTTCCAATTACTAATTCAACACCAATTGGAGTTGCACGTGTTTGTAAAACAGAAAGTGTTTGTGGTAGAATTTCTTCAGAAACAAAAAATTTATTGACATTATTTTTCTTTTGATCGCGAGAACGAACGTCTAATAACAAAGCCATTGCTTCGGCAGCAGCCGTTCCTTCATCTAATAAAGAAGCATTTGCGATTTCCATTCCAGTCAATTCAATAACGGTAGTTTGGAAATTTAGAATAGCTTCTAAACGACCTTGTGCGATTTCAGCTTGATAAGGCGTGTAAGCCGTGTACCATCCTGGGTTTTCAAAAACGTTACGTTGAATCACAGCAGGAACAATCGCCTGATTGTAACCTAAACCAATGTAGGTTTTAAATATTTTATTTTTGTTTCCTAATTGCTGAATATGGTTGGCAAATTCATATTCTGTCATTGCCGGAGCTAAGTCTAAAGGTGCTTTTAAACGAATGTCATCCGGAAGGGTTTCATAAACAAGTTGTTCGATCGATTCAACTCCAATGGTTTGTAACATGTGTTGAAGATCTGTCTCTCTTGGGCCAATGTGTCTTAAAGCAAAAGCATCTGTTTTCATTTGTAGCTATCTAATTTTAAAGGTCAATGCAATTCGCAAAGCATATTTTCGAGGTCTGATCGAACTTTTTACGATACTGATTACATTTTTTAGTAAAAGTGTTGTTTTTTTGTGGCGCAAAATTAAGTATTATTAATAATTTAACGCTGATTTTTAGAGGCAATTTTTATGAAATTTACAACTAAAGACTTGATTTGTTAATAATTGATTAGATTTAATGAATGAAATTATTAAAACAAATATTCGATTTTTATCTCAATAGCAGTATTCACGTGGCTTTGTCCTGTTTTGCGTTGGTTCAGATTACGTTTTATTTTTTTTATCTTCAATATGATGCCGCCATCACTTTTTTCGTTTTTTTTGGAACAATTGTAGGATATAATTTTGTAAAATATGATGCATTGGTTCGGGTTAAAAAGAAACCCATCGGAAACCCATTAAAAATTATCGCATTTCTTAGTTGTATTTCACTGGTTTTAGTGGGATATTATTTTTTTCAGTTGAAGAGAATCACTCAAATTATTTCTATTGTCATTTTTGCCATCACGGCTTTGTATACACTTCCGTTTTTTCCAAATAAAAAGAATGCCCGAAATTGGGCTGGCGTAAAAATTTATATTGTGGCAATTTGCTGGGTTGGCGCTACTTTGGTTCTGCCTTATATTGATGCTGAAATTCCATTTACAACTCATTTTTTTGTAAAATGTTTCCAGCGTTTTTTATTGGTTTTTGTATTGATTTTAGTTTTTGAAATTATTGATTTGGCAAATGATGATCCGCATTTAAAGACCGTGCCACAAACAATTGGCGTTAAGCGAACAAAAATTTTAGGATTTTTATTATTGATTCCTTTTTGGGTTTTAGGAGTTTTGACATTTACTTTTCATGACCTCTTAATCAATCTTATTATGGTCATCGTGCTGATGCTTTTTATACTTTTTGCAAATCCCGGCCGCTCTCATTATTACACTTCTTTTTGGGTCGAAAGCGTTCCGATTTTTTGGTGGCTGATGATCGTTTTTTTCTAAATTTTTGTTTTTTTCTAAAAACAAAGCGACACGATTTTTTTTAATCAATGCTCTTTTGTGGGCTTTATAACAAAGAATCTTTTTCTTATGACATCTTTTCTCTTTTCTATAGATGTCTGATATAGATTTGATTGCAGAAATAAAAAAGAATCGTAAATCTAGGTTTCAAGATTTCCCCCTTTTATATTATTGATCCAAAGGTTTGGTAGTTGGGACCATAAAAGTAACTCAGGAAAATTATGATTCAAAACAGCGCTATTACTGTTGAGCTTTATCTGCTTTGCTTTAACGAAGAAAAAATGATCAGGCATACTTTAAATTATTATTCTAAAATCTGCAGTAAAATAATTATTATCGACAATCAGAGCACAGATGATTCTATGCGGCTGGCAAGGAGTTATAAAAACTTAGAATTCAGATATCTAGACTCTAGGAATGAATTCGTTGAAGATGAATTGACCGCATCAAAAAATAACTGTTGGAAGGGAAGTAGTGCAGATTATGTGATAGTTTGTGATATGGATGAATTTTTATACGATGAAAATTTACTGGAAAAGTTAGCATTAGCGAAACACCAAAATATAATTATACCCAGCATAATTGGGTACAATATGATGAGTGATAAGTTTCCGACAAATTATAAAAAATTGATAACAGAACAGGTTAAACATGGCGTGCGATCTGAGAGATTTGATAAACACATCATTTTTGATCCCAAAAAAATCAAAGAGATGAACTACAGACCCGGCGCACATTTGTGCAATCCTGTTTTTTATGAAAATAGAGATGTAGATTCAAAAATTGAATTTAAACTCTTGCATTACAAATATCTAGGTAAGGATTATTTATATAAAAAGCACAAAGGATATGTTAAGCGAATGAGCGAGATAAGTCGAGAAAAGAAGCATGGTTATGAGTACTTAGAAGGAGAAGATCATGTCAATAATATGTTTGAATCAGCAAAATTATTAGAAAGAATAGTCAACTAAATTTTCATCCAACCCAAAAAAAAGCTTTATAAAATGGACTTCACAATAGAATTCACCTCTGGAGGAAATCACGGTCATCAACTGAAAGACGCTTTGGGAGGTCTTACCATTGGTCGCTTATTTAATATGAATTACGTGCATACTCCCTACGAGTATTTGGATTATTTTGGACTTGGATTTAAATATCCAGTCGTAGCAAAAGCAGATCGTAAATTGAAATATAAAAATATTGTAAGAGTTGAAGGACCACTTTGGTGTGGAATTGATGAGTACGAGGAATTATTAGAATATTTTGAAAAGGTTTTACCCAAAAACAGTAATGACACTTTGGTAATCTTAGAAAATGCTTTGCGAATTCATCCATTTCAAACCATACCTTGGTATCTCGAAGGAAGAACAAAACGGAATATTTTTACTGAAATTCAACATGAAGTATCTGATAATTTTAATGAACTCCATTCTTTAAAAATAAATAAATTCAGATCACCGATAGAAGTTGCGGTTCATATTAACAGAGGAACAGATTATGATCGCGACAAATTTCCAGAACATTTTACAAGCCCTTTTGCAGTACGATATATGTTTGATATGGATTATTACGAAAATATTATTTTGCATATAGAAAAAGCGTTCGAAGTAGGCAAAGTTCATTTTACGATTTATACAGAAAAGCAAAATGCAGAGGCTATTCTGCAAAGATTTGATAACAGAAAGCACACTAAAGTAGTACTTGGCTCAGATCGTGAGGAAAAAAATTATGATCAGATACATTCTATTTTTAGATCTTTTGTTGAAGCTGACATTCTAGTTTGCTCCAATAGTAGTTTTTCTGTAATGTGCGCTTATTTCCGCAAAGGCAGAAAAACGGTGTATCATCCTCACCTTCAATTACGGTATTTACCGGAACCTAATTACATAAAAACAGCCGATGATGGTAGTCTTAATATCGAGTTACTTCTACAAGAAATAAAGTTTGATTCCTTTTCTTTTTACTCGGGCAATACGATTGTTCAGTAACAGACAGATTACTCGTATAGCGAGGTTTTCGGTTTAAGCCAAACAATTCCAATAAGTTTTTTACTCTAGTCCATAATTTTACTAAAAAGAATACAACTATATTTTTTCTTTTGTTTTGATAATAAGCGTTTTATAAAAAAAAATAAAATAATGGCCTCGTTTTACTTTTTACGGCTCTCCTACTTAAAAATCCCCGTCTCATAGCATTTTTTTATTTCCGACTTTTTTTCTGAGGTAATTTTAGTACAGAAAATAATAGCTGTCAAAATTTATTTTAAGGATTTTTTTTCGATGCATTTCTTCTAAAGCAAAGTATAAGATTCATGAAGATTTGTTTATTGAAAAATGTTGATTCGGAACGAAAAAAATATAAAGTAGAATTCACTTAAAAAACGAACTGTTTCGCACAGTAAAAGGCGAAGGTGTCATCTGAAAAACCTTATGAGTAAGACAAATAATTAAATCATTAAAATATGAATTCATTTATTGGAAAATGGGTAGATCAAAAAAATGTGTTAATCACAGTTACAGGATCTAAAACTAATAGTGTTAGTGTAACGTATGGCAACGGACGTGGCCCTTTTCAAGGTACTCTAAACGTTTCTAATCCATCAGTAATTACCGTAAACTTTACAGATGATGGCGGAAATAAAACAGGTACGCTGTCAAGGAACAACTCTGAGATAGATTGGGATAATGGGACAACTTGGAAGCAATTGATTTATTTAAGAAAAAATGCATGGGATGACAACAATGGGGGGCAATTTATAGATAAATCAGGCAATTATACCGATCTTTATTGGTATGCAAAAGCGGTTAAAGTAATGCAATCCCGCCCAATAAGTGACCCTACTAGCTGGTGGTTTTATGCTGCTATTCATGGTCAATTGTTATTGCCAAAATCTTTGTATCCAAAGCCATACCAATATTTAAACTGGGTCAATGTTAACTACATAGGAGCAGCTGCAAATTTAAGTACACTTCCATCCAAGACATTAACAACTATTTTTTGGGATCAGTGTCAACACGGTACTTGGTTTTTTCCTCCTTGGCACAGAGGGTATTTGGTAGCACTGGAAAATATTCTTCGTACCATTATATCTGAATTAAATGGTCCTTCGGACTGGGCATTGCCTTATTGGAATTATCTAAGCCAATCGACTATATATACGGAGTCTAATATCCCTCCAGCATTTACACTTAGTGTTTTGCCAGATAATACACCAAATCCTTTGTACGTACCTGAGCGTTATGGCTCAAATGTACAAGTAGGTAACGACGAGAATTCAGCAAATGATCAATGCCAATGGGACACCATTTACAGTGAAGGATCTGCTCCTGCAAAACTTGGACCAGGCGATTTAAATGGTTATTTTTATGGTGGAGGAGAAACCGGATTTTCACATGGTGGTTCAGAAACGGGAGATCTTGAGCAGAATCCTCATAATTTTGTACATGGTATGATAGGTGGGCAAAATGCTGCCGGACAGATAGGTTTGATGGGTGTGCCAGCGACAGCAGGACTAGATCCTGTATTTTTCTTGCATCATTCTAATATTGACCGTATGTGGGATGCTTGGAATGTAACAGGAAAAAACAGTAATCCAACGCAAACAGATTGGCTGGTTGGACCAACTGCCAATGGCAATTCACAATTTGCTATGCCATTGGATGCAAACGGTACTGCTTGGTATTATACACCTGCAGATGTTCAAACTACAAATAATTTGAAGTATAACGTATCGTATTATTCCTACACCTATAGCGATCTTTCTTTAACTTCTTATGACACCATTCAACCGAGTTCTTTAAAAGAGAATTTATCTGTTAGATTAAATAAACTTGGGGCAACAAATTTAGAAACAGGAATTAAGATGGCTAATAAACAAAATAAGGAATTGGTAGGAGCAAGTAGTGGTTTCATTACTTTAAAGGATAAAGAAACCAAAGCTACTGTTCAATTGGATAAAACGGCATGGAAATCAGTAAAGAATAGTCTTTTAAAAGCGTCTGTTTCTAATGTCCCAGATGAGGTGTATCTTCAGTTAGAAGGTGTAAAAGGTGGCGTTGACTCTAATTTTCTTTCGGTGTATGTAAATGAAACATTTATCAAGTCTGTTTCCCTTTTTGGTCTCCTTGCTGCATCCCTAAAAAATACTGCTCATGGCGGTGCAGGACTTACTTTTAAATTTAATATCACAAGTGTTATTGACGAATTACACCTGCAGAATGACATTGATATTAATTCACTAAATGTTCAAATAAAGAGTAAAGATGCTCCTCTCGATGGTAGTGAAATTACAGTAGAACGAATAGGAATTTACCGTTCAGGGCAATAAGTCAAAAAAAACATGAAACTTTCACAGAATAAGCGTATTGCAATTAATTTAGTAATTATAAGCATTTTTGTCTGGACGTTACTTTTCGTAAATCCTGGCCACATTATGGCAATGAAATACTGTCATGTCTTTGTTTCATGTCCCTCTGCGACATCATTTCAGATGTTGCTTGAGATGAAGCTTTTTTCAGCGCAATTAATTGGTTGGGGGCTTATGGTGGTTGCAATGATGCTTCCTAAATTAATTCTGCCCATTCAGTTTATTTACCAACAGAGTTTCAAACGCTATCGTTTCTTGTGTTCTTTATTATTTGTGTTTGGTTATCTACTAGTTTGGATGATTGTTGGTGTTTTTATGATAGAAATAATAATGGGCGTTAATCTTTTACTCCCCGGGTCCTATATTCCTGCACTTGGATTGTTTCTTATTGCGGTAGTATGGGAGATTTCACCAATGAAACAGCGGTTTTTAAATCTCGGTCATGATCATCAGGTTTTATCAGCATTTGGATGGAAGGCTTTTAGAGATTCATTATTTTTTGGGCTTACCCACGGTGTTTGGTGCGTTGGTTCCGGATGGGCATTGATGCTTTTGCCTATGCTTTTGCCCAAAGGACACAATGTAGCAATGCTAATTGTCACTTTTATTATGATTAGTGAGCACCTCGAATATCCAAGATTCCCTCAGTGGCTCTTTATTACTCGTTTTAAATTATTGAAAATCATTGTAGTGCAAACAAAAATCAGACTGATGATGTTTTGATAGTGTAGGATTTAAACCTATGAATCTGCATTGCAAATTAATTTCAATTAGAATTTCCTTCAAGAACTACTCCTGTATAGCTATTAAAATACAGAAGGAGTTCATGGGGGATTATTCTTATTGGCATGTAGTGAATTTTGTTTTCTGCTTCAATAATAGTCTTTTACTTCTTGTTTTATTTAATAATTCAGATGTGTTTAAATTTTTTTAACACTGATAATGAGTGTTTTATGTAAAATAATGTCCTCGTTTTACTTTTTACGGCTCTCATACTTAAAAATCCCCGTCTCATACCATTTTTTTATTTCGGACTTTATTTCTGATGTAATTTTAGTACAGAAAATAAAAGCCGGCAAAATTTATTTTCAGGATTTGTTTCCGATTTATTTCTTATAAAATAAAGATATGATTGATAAAAATTTGTTTGTTGAGAAATGTTTATTCGGAACAAAAAAATTATAAAGTGGAGCAGAACCCACTAAAAAAACGAACTGTTTCGCACAGTAAAAAGCGAAGGCGGATCTGAAAAGCCTACGAGTAAGAATAAAAATTAAATATCATGCAAGCAATACCTGTAAAAGTAAAAAATGTAAAAGTATATCCTTATATCGACTGGAAGGGTGGCGGTGTGGGGCCGGTTATTCTTCCAGTCATTGAAGGAGCAAGCGGAACATACGCAGTTGGTACCCTTATCATGTCTGTGTTCTATAATCTTGATCTAAATTCAATAGGTCAAGGCACTAAATTGGGCATGCATCAAAGATATATAGCAACGGGAGAGACAGAAGACGGAACTCCTTTTACGACTCCTTGGATGTATTGTACCAACACGAGTGATCAACCACAGTTTGGTAGAACCATTAGAATGAATAAACAAGACGCTGAGAGTGTTAACATGGGCAATAGCGTGGTGCCAGCTTATATTACGCTAGGTGCATTGACAGATATTACGGTGAGTCAGTCGTTTCCTCCTCCTGCAATTGGAGAAATAATGCTTATCGAAAACGGATCGGGTAACGTGATCGCCACCAGAACGGGAACACCTCATGAAATGGGAGTTGAAGTAAAAGGAGGCAAACGATACGGCACATTAAGAGCAGGAATGAAAAATATTATGATTACCGGAAAAACCACAGAAGGCAAAATGGTCACGATGGGTAATTTAACCTGTGTGAGTCCGGATGAACCAGCACTTTTTCTACATGAATTTGGGTTCTAAAAAATCAAAATATTTTGCTTTAAAAAGTTATTTATCAAAAAAATAATAAGAAGTTTTATTAACAATTAAAACATAAAAATCATGGGAGTAATTATGCCTTACGGAGCAGCAATTAGAGAAGCTATCGTTTCAAACGATTTGGCAAAAATGGAAGCCATCGCAGAACAAACAAAACAAATAGTAAAGGGACAAGGAGACATGCATTTGGCTTTGTTAGAATTGTTGGAAGCAATTGATTCTTTAAAAAATAAAAAATAAAAGACGCTATCAAAAAGCGTAAAAAGTAGAAATAATTATAAAAATTAAAAAGTATGGGATTTATACCAATGTACGGAGTTGCCATCAGAGACGCTATTGCTTCAAATGATTTGGCAAACATGGAAGCTGTTGCAGAACAAGCAAAACAGGCAGTAAAAGAACAAGGAGATCTAAGTGCTGCTTTGTTAGAATTGTTGGATGCGATAGATACTTTGAAGAAGAAATAATAAAAAACTTTTTCAGATTGATAGATAAACTGACTTGTACAGAAAAAACAAGGGTGTAGCCGAAAAACCTAAAGAGTAGGAATAACTAAAATACAACTATTATGGGAGTAGTAATGCTTTACGCAGCAGGAATTAGAGAAGCCATTGCTTCTAATGATTTAGAAAAAATGATTGCAGTAGCCGAACAAGCGAAACAAACTGTAAGAGAACAAAAAGACCTAACCGCAGCATTGTTGGAATTGCTAGATGCAATTGATGCGCTGAAAAAGTAATCTAAATTAGAAAACGGTTTATCAAGCTTTACTTTTTAAACCGTTTTTTAGTATTGAAAAGAACTGTAAATACCCAAAAGATGGATAAGACTTCAACACGATATAGAGTAAGAGACGATTATAAAACGGCTACACCCGTACATGTGGTGTGGGAAATAACGCTGGCCTGTAATTTAAAATGTTCGCATTGTGGTTCCAGAGCCGGAAAAGTCAGACCTGGCGAATTGACCACCGAACAGTGCTTTGGCGTTATTGATAGTCTAAAACGTCTCGGCACAAGAGAAATTACCATTATTGGAGGAGAAGCTTTTTTAAGGAAAGACTGGTTAGAAATTATAGAAAGAATCCATCAAAGCGGGATCGAATGTTCTATGCAGTCAGGAGCTTATAATCTAACAGAAGAACGAATTATTGATGCCAAAAAAGCAGGAATAAGAAATATTGGTGTTTCTATAGACGGAATGCCTGAAACGCACAATAAAATCAGAGGAAGAAAAGATTCTTTTGAACATGTAATTAATTGTTTGCAATTATTAAAAAAGCACAATATACCATCGAGTGTCAATACGGTTGTTACAAAAAGCAGTAAAAACGAATTGAATGATCTTTTGGATGTTCTTATCGAAAATGATGTAAAAAATTGGCAAATACAACTGGCAGTCGCTATGGGAAATGCCGTAGATAATTCGGAAGAACTGATACTGCAGCCTTACGAATTAAACGATTTTTATGATAATCTTATTCTAATTTACCGAAAAGCCTTAGCCAATAAGGTATTAATTCAGGCAGGAAATAATATAGGTTATTTTGGGCCTTACGAACATATTTGGAGACAAGGCAACGAAAAATATTATACAGGATGTTCTGCTGGACATACTGGAATTGGTATTGAAGCAGATGGCAAAATCAAAGGTTGCCCGTCTTTACCAACGACTGAATATACTGGAGGAAACGTAAAAGACATGGAACTGGAAGACATTTGGAAATATAGTGAAGAAATGGTTTTTTCCCGCTATAGAAATAAAGAAGAATTGTGGGGAGGCTGCAAAGGCTGCTATTACGAGTCTTCTTGTCTGGCAGGCTGCACATGGACCAGTCATGTGTTATTTGGCAAGAGAGGTAATAATCCTTTTTGTCACTATCGTGCTTTAGAGCTAAAAAAGAAAGGTCTCAAAGAACGCATCAGAAAAATACAGGAAGCGCCCGGATTATCATTTGATATTGGTCTTTTTGAAATTATTGTAGAAAATGAAAAAGGTGAAATCGTAGAAATACAATCCCCTAATGATGTTGCTCCAGTAGTCGTTTCAGCTATTTCAGACAGATCACCGAGGATTCCAAAAGCACTAAAAATGTGCAACGGCTGCGATAATTATGTTTACGAAGAAGAAACTACCTGTACTTTCTGCAACGCCGACATTCAAAAAGTAAATAATGAATATGCCGAAAAGATGAAAAAAGCAATTCTTTCTTTAGAAAAATTAGAACTATTAATGATGAAATAAATGGATGCTTTTACAAAAATTCAAACGGCAATTGATCATTATTCTGAAGGTATAGAAAATGAATTAAGCCTTTCTGAAATTACCATTCAACACGGGCTTAATTCTTTTAGATATGGGTCTTCAAGTTTTTTATTTGAGCTTTTTGACCCTCTTGAAATCACAAAAGAAACGGTGTTTTATGATCTGGGTTCGGGTTACGGAAATATCATTTTATATGGCGCTCTAAAATATCCCGAAGCACACTTTAAAGGAATAGAAATTTTGCAAGAGCGAAATGACGTTTGCGCTACTTTAATCGAAAAAGAGCAAATAAAAAATGCTTCTGCCATTTGCGGGGATATTTTAAAGACCGATGTTTCTGATGGAAATGTCTTTTATCTCTACAATCCTCTTTTTGATTTTCAATACGACGAATTGCTAAATAAATTATATCAGATTTCATTAACCAAATCGATTATTGTAATTGCCGAATCCCGTTGTATTTTCTTTGATCAGGCGAGTTGGTTAGAGCAATATCATGAAAAAGATATTGATGTGGTGAGAAAAATAAAATACTATCGCGCTAAAGCTAACCATCAAGTTTTAAATCACAATTAATACGTTAACAAACCATTTAAAATCAAATAATCATGACCAATTTAAGTTCAATTATTCTTCCCGTTCTTGAAGGAATGGAGGAATCACATTTAAAAAATCAATTATTAAAATTCTTGCCGAATCAACAAGAAGCATTTTCAAAAATCGAAAAAAGTTTTAATCAATTGACATCGAAAGTACAAGAGAAAGAGCGCTTACAACGTTTTTTTCATAGTTGGAGCCAAACCAATAATAGCGCCATGACGGTGGCAGGAATTAGCAATCGCATGACGATGCTAGTTCATAAAAAACAACCTGTCGCAGACGAAAAAGCGCTTTTGCAGTCGATCACGAGTCTCAACAGAATTGTAGATGAAGATTTGGCAGTGGTGGGTAGAATTTTACATTCTCAGATGTTTTATACTATGGCCACGGCTATTTGTACCGATGATGATTGGCTTTCACGCAAGTATTTAAACCAAAGTGCTTGTGACTTTAAAGCCTGGAAAGATCAAAATTCGTTACGAAATAAAGACATAATGATTGCTTTACTGACAACCTTGATACATGAAATTTACACGCATGGCGAAGTAGAATTGATACTTCCAAAATTCAAATCTTGGTTGCTAAATGATTATAATTTTTCCGAAGAGGAATGCGATAAAACATTGGCATGGATAAGCGTTCACTGTGGGCCAACTGAAAAAAATCATTTCTTTTTTGCCGTAAGTGCTGTTTTTCATTATGCAAAAGCAATGAATATCGATGTTGAAGCGTATGATCTGGAGCCTATTATTAAAGATTATTTAGAAAAAAAATCTGCTGTAATGGAAGATATCATGGAGCTAGAAGAACTTAGTTTTTAATTTATTATTCTACTAATGACGATCACAAAGAAAGAAGCGAAATCTCAACTCATGATGCCTAAAATTAGGTTACAGCAAAACCAAGCTGACAAACAGAAAAAATGGGACGAGTTGTTTTCTGAGTATTTTCAAAAAGACAGCGGATTAATTAGAAGTTCTTTTGCTAATTCTTCGGTACTGTTATCTTCGGGCTACCGTCAGAAAATGAATCGCTTGTGTTCTATTTTAAATAAAGCCTGCAACGCAATTGTTCTCAATTATTTTGAAGATGATAGAATTCGAAACTATTATCAATTGAATGAAGATTTAGAAGCTTTATTGAAGAAAACCAATAACAAATTATACAATCAGGGTTTTTATCGCCCTGATTTTTTATATGACACCCATGATCAGGCAAAAATTTGTGAGATAGGCGCACGATATCCCTTAAACGGCTGGATGATTAGTTATTATTTGAAATTAATAAACGATCAGATAAATTTAGATCAAGATGTAGTAACTACTTCAAATAAAGATTTAAAAAATATTGTTGATGATCTATACCATCAATTCGCTTCTCATAAAAAAGTAGCGCTTGTTCATGATGATGAAAAAGGTACCGAAATTTTTTATCTTCAAAAAGAATTGGCAAAAATAGAAATTGACATAATTTCTGTCAAACCTCAGGATCTAATCATTTCTAATGATTCAATTATTGTAAATGGAGCGCCTGTTTCGCAATTTATTTTAGAAATGGATCGTGAAGAATTAAAAAAAATAAATCCAGATGTACTCGATAAATTGATTGAAGGAAACTCTTATTTTAATGATATCCGTACTTTAATTTTAATTCACGACAAAAGGGTTTTGGCTGTAATGTATGATGCTCAAATCATGACCGATTACCTGAGCGAGGAAGAATATGGTTTTTTACAAAATTACCTAATTCCCACTTTTGTTATTCAAGATACTGCGGGCTGTGATGCTTTTATAAAGAGTAAAGAGAATTTTATTTTGAAATTAAACAGTGGCGGCAGAGGTATTGGAGCGTATGTCAAAAAGGATTGTACGGCAGAGGAGTGGGAAGTCATTATTCGGGAAAACTGGAGCAAATACGTCATTCAGCATTTTGTCGACCAAAAAGAATTTACTGATCTCGAAAATCATCGCCAGATTCATCTGGTAGGGATGTTGTTGTGCAAAGAGGATAAAATGTATGGAGCCGGATTGTTTCGTGGTTCAGATGAATCAGTGGTGAATGTGCACCAGGGAAGGGCTTTAATTTACCCATTATTAGAGTAGAAAAAATATGAAACATACGGTTGTTATACCTCTTTACAACAAAGAAAACTATATTTATGATGCCATTCGGTCACTGGCTTTTCAGGAAAAAAAACCATCTCAAATTATTATTGTAGATGATGCCAGTACCGATAAAAGTTTGGTTTGTCTCAAAGATTCATTATTGTTTTTTGCGCCGCAATTTTTGCAAACCGAGATTCAAATTATCGAATTGAAAGAAAACATAGGTCCGGGTAACGCAAGAAATTTAGGGATCGAACAAGCCACGGGAGAGCTAATTAGTTTTTTGGATGCCGATGATTGTTACACACCTTCCAGTTTAAGAGAGGTAGGTTCGATCATGGAGCAAAAAAATATAGATGTTTTGGTAGTTGGAATTTTATTGCTTCCATCGAATTATTATTTGCCAAATATTAAATCTTTTGCAACAGAACTGATTTTACTTTCCGATCAATTGTATTTGATACCCAATGTGCTGCACACCATCAGCGCACCAGATTTTATTATGGGTCTCGGGAGTAATGTGGTAATACGTAAAAAATGTCTAAACGACATTCGCTACGAGAAGAATGTTTCCTTAAATGAGGGGATTGATTTTTGGTACCGTGTGCTCAAAAGCATCAAAAAAGAAGCTCTGGTAGGACTGCTCAATAAAGCCTGTATCGAAGTGCGTGAAATCGAAGGGAGTTTGTCTCGAATTAGTTATACAAACTGGGCAGCATTAGAAATTCCGGTTACTATAAAGCGATATCAAAAAAGTGCTAATCGATATGATCAACAGTTAATGGGGATGTTGTCTCAGCGATGGTTAGAACACGCCATGGAGCGATTACCTTCGTGGCAACAAAAAGTATTGTTTGTTTTAAATCATGCGTCAACTTTACTTAAAAACTATTATTATTTTAAAAAGAGAAATAAATAAAATGATAAACATGAATTCAGTTGATACTTCTTCAAAAACCCATAATCTCCTTTTGCAGGATTATTTCGAATTGGCAAAAAAGAGTTCTTTGTACAGTCAATTTTATAAAGGAAATGATCTTGCTGCTGAGGCTCCGATACTCAGTAAAAAAGAACTAATACCAATTTTGAAGACCAATTTTAAGCTGCACGAAGAAAAGACAGGTGTCTATTTGGTGCGGTCTGGTGGAAGCACGCAAAATCCTTTGATTTTTCCGGTCGATATACAAGAAAATCAAAATCAACGTCTTGCAATGGCGGCAGAACTTACAAAAAACAACTTTTTTACCCCTAAAACCATTGCCCTAAATATTTTTGGCTACTCAGACATGTACCGTACAGCCGCTATTATGGATGATATTTTAGAAAAATGTCAAGCCACGACGTTAGCATTGAGCGCACATGCAAGTTACAATGATATGGAACAAACGGCTACTTATTTTAAGCCAGATTTTATACTCGGTACTCCTTCAAAATTATTATGTTTTGCGCAGTTTCTTGAGGAGAAGAATACAAAACTGCAAATTGAAAACTTATTTTATGGTGGCGAATTTTTGCGGCCCAACGTACAAAATCTTTTGCAAAAAGCCTTAGGCTGTAAACAAATTTACTCAATGTATGGTTCTGCCGAAACCGGAATTTGGGCGTGGTCAGATGCTACCAAAAACCCATCATTATTTAGTATTATTAAAGGGATTATTGTCGAAATTATCGATCCTGATAAAGAAGGTTATGGTACAATTGCCGTCACGAATACCTTTCGCAAAAGATTTCCTGTTTTTCGATATGCCATTGGCGATGTAGGACGATGGGTAAATCAAGATGGCGAATCTTTTTTGGAATTAAAATCCAGAGAAACAAAATCTTTTATTGTTTGTGAACAACATTATGATGTAGATGAATTTACTTCTCTCACCAGTGGAGCAACTGCTTTTCAGATTCAATTGTCTACAGATAAAAATTTTAAGGAAGTTGTTCGGATGTTAATTGTACAAAATGTTCCCGAATATCAAAGGTTGGATTTTGTTCAGGAAAAATGTACCCAATTAAAAAAACTATTAAATTATAATCAACGTTTCATGGAAGTTGATGTTTTGCTAGTTACAGCAGCTGATTTGTATACAAATCCTACTACTACCAAAACGCCAATGTTATGGGACAGAAGGTGAAAAAGTTCCCGAAAGGTCTATTGTAACATAGAATATCTGTTTCGTGAATCAAATACGTTGCTTTGTGACAAATTTTATTTTTGACTATTGTATTCTTGCTATTTTTAAGCAAACAAATTGTTAATAACAGGCAAAAATATTCTGAAACCTTTTAAGAATGTATTCGTACTTTATCAAAATAATCAATGATGGACTGTATTTTTTTGGGGAAAAATTTATAAATTTTCTATCGATTATAAAGGATGATTTTAAAATAGGTCTACTGGTTTTCTGCTATTTTTTTGAGCATTTTATTTCTTTCTAAAAGAAAACCAATCAGATGTTTTTTTAAAAATAAAGTATCGAATAGTTTGCCAATACTGCCAAACGGAGTTTCATATTGTAATAAGTCATTCATAATAGTTACTCCGTTTTCTTCTTTAAAAAAATGTTCGTGTTTGAAGGATTTGAATTTTCCCTCCACCATTTCATCCACAAAATAATCATAATAGTTCATGGCGCTAATAATGCTTTTATGGGTGAGATAAAACCCAAAATGTTTCCCTCTCCAAGTTACCGTTTCGTTTAAATTGATTAATCCTGTTGTAACTCCCGCAATCGCTACTTCGTTTGATTTGCTGGCAGATTGCTGATGCACATCGATGTTTCTTGAAACATCAAAAACAATTTGTTTGGATGCTTTTATTTTGGTGATGAGGTTTATGGTTGTCATTTGTTTAGTATATTTTTAAAAGCAGCATCTGCATTTTCGTACTTAAATTTAAATCCGTTTTCTAAAAGTCTTTTCGGAATCACATTTCTACTTTTCAAAACTAATTCGGTTTCTGTTCGAATGATAAAAGAGCCCATTTTAAGCAAAAAAGTACTAATCGGAATTCCGAAAGGAGCACCAACCGCTGTTCGAAGCTGCTTCATAAACTCAGAATTTCGAATCGGTTGAGGTGATACAATATTGATAACGCCAGTCAGTTCTTTTTCGATTATCAAATCAATTGCATTGGCAAAATCGTCTTGGTGAATCCAGCTGATAAATTGATTTCCTTTTCCTTGTTTTCCTCCAAAACCTAATTTTGCCAAAGTTTTCAGCGGGACAAAAGCGCCACCCTTTTTTCCTAAAACAATCGAAGTTCGCAAAGCCGTTTTTAAGGTATTTGGAGTTTCGGTTTTAAAAAATGCTTTTTCCCAAGAAAGCGCAACATTCATAGAAAAATCATTTCCTGTTTCGCCATCAACTTCATCCATTTGTTTGTCTAATGAAAAACGATATATAGTTGAGGTAGAGGAATTCAGCCAATGTTTAGGTGGGTTTTGGCACTTTAAAACCGCTTGGTTTAGAATTTTGGTACTTTCTATTCGAGATAGTAAAATTTCTTTTTTATTTTCTTTGGTGTAGCGGCAATCAACAGATTTTCCCGCCAGATTGATTAAAACAGCTGCGTTTTCCAATTCGTTTTCCCAGCCAGAAAAGGTTCTACCATCCCAGTTTACGTATCGTATTCCGTCGATTGTTTTTGAATTTCCTCTTGTGAGAATTACTATTTCTTCAAATTTATTTTTGAAATGATCTACCAAAACTTGTCCTAAAAAACCAGTTCCAGCGGCTATGATGAGTTTTTTCATTTTATAAATTTAAAATTAATAGTAGCGCAATTATTCTGTAAATGACCCAAGTGTAAGATAAGTAAAAAGGAAGATTTAAAATTTTAATTCTTCTAAAATGCTCCATAAACATGATCAAAACGGTACTTGCAAACCAACCTAAAATTAGATTTTTAGGTAAAATTATAACTTCATTGAGCAATACAATTGGCAGTAAAATAAGGGAACCCATTAAAGAAACGGTCATCAAATTTCCAGCATAATTGATCATCGTTTTTTTGTCTAATTTGAGAAGAAATATACTTTGAAAAACAATTTGTCCTAACGCTAAAATGAGTTCTCTTAAAACACTTGATTTTGGCAAATTCGGAATCAAATTAGAAAAGGCAAATAGTGCAAAAGTCGTGATCATTAATGCAAATGCAATAAAAATAAATCTGTATTTGTAATTAAAATCCGGGACACATTGCAATTTGTTTGCTTCTTTTATTTGGCTAGGGATAATTACTTTTCGATTGTAAGAAACGAAAGAATACAGTTTTTTCAGAAAATATTTCACGGGTTTTACGCTCCCGATTTTTTCTATCCTTGGAAATGAAAATCCTATTACTTTAAGCAAACTGTCAATTCCGTAGGTCACTGTTTTGGTTTTGTTGTCTACCAAAGCAATTTCATTTGCTGCACGTTTTATGTCTACAAAATTTTGTTCGTCTTCAGATAATTGGCAATAGGGTTTTCTTCCGTTTTCATCTAGCATACCCGTTTTTACAAAGCCCTTTGTATACACCTGACACAGCGGACAGTCTTCGTCATAAAGTAAGGTTTGGTTTTGTAGCGTTTTCATAACGTTTGGTTTTTTTATTTTCAACTTTTGTTTTTGATCCCTTTGCCAATAAAACAGATAGCGGTTTCGTATTTTGTAAAATTTCGAAATCACTGCCATAATTTCTTTTAAAATCTACCTTGAGCATGAAGTTTTTAACCTCTAGTTGTTTCCATCTTGGATGTTTTACTTCGTACTCAAAGGTTGTATTGTCATTGTATTTGGTGTAGCCAAAGTAATGCTCTGTTATAAATTCGGCTTCAGAATTTACCTCAATTTCTTGCGACTCCTTGAATGTTTCAAGTTGAATGGTATTCCATTTTCCATCTACTTTCCATTGATAATTAAAAAGAGTTGTGTTCTCCTTTTCAATAATTTTATGTCTCATTTTACAAGTTTCGTAATGTTCTTTATACAAACTATTGGCTATAAAAGTGATGGCCTTTTTGGGTACAATTTCTTTTATAAAAACAACGCCTCTTTTCCATTCTCCATTCTCGAAATGTTTTACATAAAATCTAAGATTGACCTCTTCAAAATTGATGTGAAAAGGAAATTTAATACCTAAAATTTTCGTTTCTTCAAACATAAAACCAACTACGCTCACGTAACATTTGCCATTCCAAAAGTCAATTTCTGTTCCAGCGGGAAGGTATTTTTTTAGTAATTGAGGATCAATTTCATAATTTATTAAGGCTAAGTTTCTCCATTGTGCGTTTAAGAAAGTCATGATTATTGTTTTTTATAGATTATTGATGATAAATAAATTGCAAGTATTAATAGAATTGAGAATGTTGTAATTTCTTTTTTTGATTGTAAATAATGAATGTTAAGAAAAATATTAATGAAATTGGTATTAAGAAAAGCCAATTTAAAAGCTCACCATCCCAAATTAAAAAGAAGCAAATGACCATTCCAAAATAAACATAAATCCATTTATTTTTAGGGAACAGTATTAAAAAGAGCACAGCCGCTAAAATCTGTAATGTACCTGTAATGGCTATTCCGTATGCTCCTGCTAATAGAAATAGCAATGCTACTATGTTTACGATCTCCATTATTTTAAATGTCATTTTCATAATCACTAAGTGTTTTAAACTTTCAGAAAAAAATGAAAGTTTTAATTAAATTTTTTTAGTTCGAAATTTATTTCATGATTTTTAAAACCAAACGTCCCAGCCAATTTTCGTTAAACTCCGTCATTTTGTCTAACATATTGTCTGCTTTCAAAACAAAATCATACAATTTAGAGGTTTGATCAACAAAGTGTTTCTCTTCAGCAGAATCTTTAGATTCGATAGAGGAAACTTCTTTTAAGATTTTGAGCGCAGGTTTGATTTCTCTTTTGCTTCTTTCTCGGGCAATTTTTACGGCTAATTCGTCTAAGTCTTTTTCGGCCGTAAAAAACTCTCTTCTTTCACCTGCTTTGTATTCTTTGTAAACAATTCCCCAGTCCATTAAGGCTCTTAGGTTCATGCTGGCGTTCCCGCGCGAAATTTGCAATTCCTCCATGATGTCTTCCATCGAAACGGCTTGGTTCGAAATCATCAATAAAGCATGAATTTGCGCCATGGTTTTATTAATGCCCCACTGAGAACCTAATGCTCCCCAGGTTTGTACAAACTTGTTTTTTGCTTCTTTGAATTCCATACAGCAAATGTAAGTAAAAGTTTTTAAACTTTCAAAAATAAATGAAACTTTAGTAAAAAACATTTTAATTGGGTTCTAAGACACGGTCGTAAAATCGTTTTACATCATCTTTCGTCTCGCTTGCAACCAAAAAATCCTGTCTTGTGCCATTTTTTTATTCGAGTATAACGCTAAAAGATACTTTTGGTGTACAAAATGTAAAAACATTTCGAGTTATCGTCGAAGGTGTTTTTTTGAGAACCATTTATTTCAATATTCCTTCAATAAATATTGAAAAGCCCACAGCAACTAATCAAGAAGTTTCACATTCAACCTAAAAACAACAAACCAATTAACAACAACACATCATGAAAAAAATAACGATAAAAACCACAGCAATCCTTATGGGACTGATCATCATCCTTTTTTTGGGATGCAAGAAAAAAGATTTGTTAGCCAATGTGGATACGGACTATGAATATCTTCCGCAGGATGTAAAACAATCTTGCACGGTTTCGGATTCTCTATTTAATTCCTGGTTTGCTGGCAAAAAAGCAACTGAAAACGGACTGGTGTCTCCTGCCAACAGTGTCACATTTCCGCACAATAACAATTGCGATTTCTACCAATGGTCTGAACAGATGTTTTTATGGATTACCTCGCCATCATCTGGCTCTTATGGTAATAAAGGAACCATCATGGAATCGCCAGTTTTTTACAATGTTTCTCCTCAAGATCCTGTTACAGGAAAACGCAAGCTTACAGCGCACCAACCCAATGTTTTGTTGAATGCTGCTAGTACGATCAATCAGAGTGGTCCTAACAGATTGCCTGTTTTGATAGACAAGTCTGGAAAAATGTTCGAAATTGAGTCTCAAAAGAAAGATGAGAAAGTAAAAAATGATGCCAATAAATTAGTTCTACTCGGCAGCGTAAAGGCCGATGCAAAAGGCATTCATTCTTTTCTGGATACCAAGGGCAACGTTATAAAAAACCCAAAACCAGTTATCGATAGTAAAATTAAACCATCAGAGGTTGTACAAGAATTTAAAGTAGGTGCTAAATCAATTTTTCTTGATTCTAACGGCAACGAAGTACAGTCTGAGCAAGGCCAGGCAGGTTCTCACGGCGCTCTAATGGGCGAAAACAAATCGCTAGTCTACTACATAACAATGGTCAATGATGTTTATGCTTATTATCTCACAGGTGTTAATGAAGGCAAACTCAATGGCAATCAATTTCCAACTACCGCCTCAGCAAGAGATAGTATTGTTGCGTATGCAAAAACCAAAGGCTGGGCCATACCTCCAGATGCAGACGCACTCGCAATGGAAATTAAAACATCATGGGTAGAAGTCAAAGACTTGCCGAATCCAGAGACGTATGTAACCATCGAGGCCACTATTCCTACTTACGACAAAACAAACCCAAACAAATGGGTAGAAAATGGACAAACTACTGCAAAATTGGCTTTGGTTGGCATGCATGTCGTGGGCAGTGTTGCAGGACATCCTGAAATGATCTGGGCCACTTTCGAACACGAAAAAAATTCACCCAATAGTGCCTATGCTTATGTAGACAAAAACAATAAAATCAAGCAAGTTGCTGCAGATACTGGCAAAGGTTGGCTTTTTAATGGCAATGCCAGCGATACAACGGGAGCACAAAACATTCAGAACATGACCGCAAAAGGCAATACAATTCTTATTACTAATCCTGCATTAAAGAGCCCAACGGCAAGAAGAATTATGGCTTGGGGTGTTGCCTCAAATACGCCTCCTAATGCCGAAGACAAAACTCCAGCAGACTCTAATAGCCAAATTATCTCGATCAACAATGCCGTGCGCAGCAAGCTAGTAGGCAACGACATCAGAAAGAATTACTTACTCATAGGTGCTACATGGACTTTTGGTGGAGCCGCACCAAACGGAAACGTATATCCTTACGGAGGCACGAATGGTGACGCCATCGGCACAGGACAATTATCCAATAGTACTATGGAAACTTATGTCCAGTCTCCGTCATCTGCCTCTACAGAACAAAATGCGATTTCTTGTTTCTCTTGCCACAGTAATAGCAATAATAATGGCGTGCTACCAGATGATTTAAGTCACATTTTCGAAGATCTAATACCTTTACCCGCCAACAACAAAAGAGTTATAAAATAACACATAAGCAACATATTCGATGGTGAAATACCAATCGTTAAAATTGCAATTTACAGTAGAAACGAATTTTAATTTTTATCATTTAAAATTGAAGATTTCTTTCTAGGGCTGTCACCATACCGATAAGAGGGCTATAGTACTTTGTGCATATACGCCCTCTTTTCGGTATGATGTCGGGCTATCCGCGCTACTTCGGTAGCTTGCTACTATCCCTCATCCAAAACGACACGATACTGTTTGGGAGTTTTATAGTAGGTTTCAGGTTTCAGAACATTCACGCCATTTTTTTAGAAGCCAGACATAAAAATTCTTTTCCTATACAGTAATAAGAACTTTGCATACAGTCGAATGCTACTTTACAGTGGTCAAATCCAACTTGCATACGGTCGAATTCTACTTTACAGTGGTTAAATCTAACTTGCATACTGTCGAATTCTTTTTTACAGTGGTTAAATCTAACTTGCATACGGTCGAATTCTTTTTTACAGTGGTTAAATCCAACTTGCATACGGTCGAATTCTTTTTTACAGTGATTAAATCATGTTTTCAGTCGGTCGAATCCTGTTTTCAGTCGGTTAAATCATGTTTTCAGTCACTCAAATCAAGTTTTCAGTCGGTCGAATCAAGTTTTCAGTCGCTCAAATCAAGTTTTCAGTCGGTCGAATTCTTTTTTACGAAGACTATAATTAAACGGAAGACCTAACAGGTTTCTAAAACCTGTTAGGTCTAACTAAAAGAGAAGTATTTTTTATACAATATTATCAAGTAAAAAGGCCAGAACTCATTGCATTGCGTTCTGGCCTTTTGTTTTATCGTTTGTCCTCTTTAGAATAATTAGACAGTCCGTTTATATCTATCGGATTGCCTAAAAAATGTGGGTCACGATCTCGTAAAACATCAAAAAAGGCTTTAAAAACCGAAAGGTATTCTCTTGTCGTAACATATTGATAACCCAAATATTCGCCAGAATTGGCAGAATAGCCAACCGATTTGATGCCGAGATTTTGCCCGACATAAATTGCCCGATTCAAATGGTATTTCTGAGAGATGAGGGTCGCTTTTTTAATTTTAAAAATATGTTTGGCACGATACATCGTAGAGTAGGTGTCAAAACCAGCGTAGTCAATAAATATTTTGCTTGTGTCTACTCCGTGTCTAAAACAGTAATTTTTCATCACGGTTAGTTCGTCATATCCTTCACGGCCATTGTCTCCCGAAAGCAAAATTTTATTAATGCGCTTTGCTTTATATAGCAAAATTCCGGCGTCAAGACGATCCTTCAAATATTTGCTGGGCTGATCGCCATTGATGCCCGCTCCAAAAATAATTCCGACATCATTTTTAGGAAACCTTCTCATCGAGTTGTACACATGTTTTTTCGTCGTTGACTTCACATATAAATTAACCGACACAATGGCGATCAATCCAAGAATAGCGATATAAAACAGTATTTTTAAGTATTTTTTCAAATTTTATTGGTTTTAAGCATGAATACAAAAGGCTTTGGCCGCACAATTGTAAATTTTGTTTTTGCAAGCACAGGCTTTTTTGTCTTAAAGAAGTCCCGCGCGTTTTAACAAAGCTTCCGGTTTTGGTTCTTGCCCTCTAAAACGTTTGTACAAAATCATCGGATGTTCTGTGCCTCCCTTAGAAAGGACATTTTCTTTAAATTTTGTGGCAACTTCAATATTAAAAATCCCTTTCTCCTGAAAATAGTCAAAAGCATCGGCGTCAAGAACCTCAGCCCATTTATAACTGTAATATCCAGAAGAATAACCACCCTGAAAAATATGCGAGAAAGCAGTACTCATGGCATTTTCTTTTACGTCAGGATACAATTGCGTGTTGGCAAATTGCTCGGTCTCAAAAGTTTTTAAGTCGGTAATGCCAGTCGGATCCTGACCGTGCCACGCCATGTCTAATAATCCAAAACTCAACTGTCGCAACGTTGCCATTCCTTCCTGAAAGCTCGCACTTTCCTTGATTTTTTGTACATATTCTATCGGGATAATTTCTCCTGTTTCGTAGTGATTGGCAAACAAGGCCAAGGCTTCGGGCTCGTAACACCAATTCTCCATAATCTGACTTGGCAATTCTACAAAATCCCAGAAAACAGATGTTCCTGACAAACTAGGATAGGTGGTGTTGGCTAGCATTCCGTGTAATCCGTGACCAAATTCGTGAAATAGGGTTGTTACTTCATTAAAAGTCAATAACGATGGTTTGGTTTCTGTTGGTTTGGTAAAATTGCAGACATTAGAAATATGAGGCCTTTCGTTGATGCCGTCTTTTATGTATTGCGATTTAAACGAAGTCATCCAGGCGCCGTTTCTTTTTCCTTTTCTCGGAAAAAAATCGGCGTAGAATATCGAAACCAAATTGTTTTGAGCATCGGTTACTTCATAAGTCGTTACTTCTTCGTGGTATTTGTCAATGTCAAAAACTTCAGTAAAAGTGAGTCCGTATAATTTTTTGGCAACGGTAAATGCTCCGTTTAACACTTTTTCTAATTGAAAATAAGGTTTTAGTTTTTCATCATCTAAATTAAAAAGCTGTTGTTTTAATTTTTCAGAATAGTACGCACCATCCCATTTTTCTAATTGTTCAATTCCGTCTAAATTTTTCGCAAAAGCGGCTAGTTCTGCAAATTCTTTTTGTGCAGCAGGTTTTGCTTTTGCTAATAAATCATTCAAAAAAGAAAATACTTTTTCAGGACTTTCGGACATTCTTTCTTCCAAAACAAAATGGGCATGGGTTTTATATCCCAGCAAATTAGCTCTTTCAAAACGTAATTTGGCTATTTTTAATACATTTTCTTGATTGTCAAATTCGTTGTTCTGGAATCCTCTCGCTCCAAAAGCAATCGCCATTTTTTTGCGTAATTCGCGATTGTCGGCATAGGTCAAAAAAGGAATATAGCTAGGATGATCCAGAGTAAAAATCCAACCTTCTTTTTCCTGGTTTTTAGCCAGTAATCTGGCCGCCTCAATTGTACCTTCAGGCAAACCTGCCAAATGGTTGTAGTCGGTCAAATGCAATTCGAAAGCATTGGTTTCTGCCAAAATATTCTCTTCAAATTGTAATTTTAATTTAGATAATTCTTTATCAATTGCTCTCAGTTTGTCTTTTTTATCTTCGGGTAAATTGGCGCCATTTCTAGAAAAACTTTTATATTTTTTTTCTAAAAGTGTGGTTTGCTCGGGATTTAAATTCAACGTTTCTTTTTGATCGTAAACGGCCTTTATTTTGGCAAATAAAGCAGTGTTTAGTGTAATGTCATTACCAAATTCTGAAAGTAACGGCGAAACTTCCTGAGCAATTTTTTGCATCTCGTCGCTGGTTTCGGCCGAATTTAAATTGAAGAAAATACTCGAAAGACGATCCAGAATATCACCAGAGAAATCCATCGCTACCACTGTGTTCTCAAAAGTAGGTGCTTCTGGATTGTTGACGATGGCATCAATTTCGGCTTTAGCCAAAGCAATTCCTTCTTGAAAAGCTGGGGAACAATCTTCTATTTTAATTTGAGAAAAAGGCGCTGTATTGTGCTTTGTTATAAATTTTGAAAGTAATACGTTCATTTTGATATTATATTTTTTATGGATTGAAGTCAAAATTTTGAATTCCAAAGATAACAATTTATAAAAATGTAATCATCGATATGGAATTGATTATTGGCATAAAATACTCTTAAATTGTGTTATAGATTTGTTATTTATTGCTGTAGTAGATATTAAAAGCGTAAATTGAAAAAAACAATTTAGCAGTATAAAATGCTAATCATAAATTAAATAAAAAAAGGATGAATTATCAAGTTGTAATCAAGAATATAGATACGGTAAATGAAGTAGAAGGATATTGGTCTGATGAAGATTTTGTTGTTTTATTACAAAAATTCAATTATCCGGATGGAGCTACAGCCGAGAAAAGCAGTTTACCGGAATTATTAGAAATGGCCATTTCGGATTACGAACCTAACGAAGCTGCACAGATTGTATTAGACTATAAATTGGGAGAGGAATTAAGTGAAGGACAGATTGAGCAGATATCAAACAACATGTTAATTGATAAAGTGTGTGAGGAATATCCGGAAATACACATGCAAGGCAGATTATTTCATGTCAATCAATTGCTTTTTAAAGCTTACAATGGGAAATTTCCAAATGCAAAAGCGTCTGTTGTGCATTTCTCTATGACACCAACTAATGGCGAAGTACAAAAACTGACAGCCGAAAATATATTGAAGTTGTTGAATAATGGTTTGTCTGACAGAAACCTGATTAAAAGGTTGTTTGAAAATCAAATGTCTCAAAATATTCCGTTTCCTGAAGCAGAAAGTATTATCTGGGAATTGACAACAGAAGATGATGTAAACTATAATCTGGTTACTTCTGAGAATTGGATCAATAAGGATGATGTGATAGCATCTGAATTTGAATCTGTTTTGGAGCAAATTGAAGATGAAGCATAATTAAAAAAGACCCTAAAAACACAAAGGCTTCCTATAATGGGAAGCCTTTGTGTTGAAATATTCATATTATTTTTATTCTACAAGGTTTTCAAAACCTTGTAGGTGTTTTAGAAGTATTAATTGGGCTTTATAATCATACCTACAAGGTTTTGAAAACCTTGCAGGAATTAAAGAAATGCCTTATCTATTTAAGCCTTCAGCGGCTTTATTTACTGCTGCTTTCAGTTCTTCTTTGTAGGCAATAATCGTGTCAAGTACTTTTTTGTCGTGGCTTCCAATGATTTGTGCTGCTAAAATTCCAGCATTTTTAGCTCCGTTCAAAGCAACGGTTGCAACCGGAACGCCACCTGGCATTTGAAGAATCGACAAAACAGAATCCCAACCATCAATTGAATTGCTCGATTTTACAGGAACTCCAATTACAGGAAGCGGCGACATCGAAGCCACCATTCCCGGTAAATGCGCCGCACCACCAGCTCCAGCAATAATAACCGAAATCCCGCGGATGTGTGCATTCTTGCTAAAATCGAATAATTTTTCCGGCGTTCTGTGTGCCGAAACAATATCAACCTCAACTTCGATATTAAATTGTTTTAGTATGTCAATAGCATCCTGCATGACTGGCATGTCTGAGATGCTTCCCATTATAATGGCTACTTTGCTCATGTGGTTTTTTGTTTGTTTAAAACTGTTTTTTTTTGTTTCAGGTTTCAAGTTGTGAACTTTGACTAAAAACTAATTTTATTGTTATTTTTAAAATTTTATTTTGTGCAAACTTTATAAATTAGAAAAAATAATCCAACTATAAATAGTATTAAACACAAAGTAAGAATTATAAATAATAGGAAGCTTTTGATTCTTTCTCCTTTATACTCATTTTTATCTCTAAATATTTCAAAATGAGTTTTAAACAAATTTGAATTATCTGATAAATTTAAAAGGTTGCTAACTATTTCTATAAAATCCATTTATACTAATTAATCAAGATTGAAATAAACTTAAGATTTTCTAGTGGCTAAAAACGGATCACTAATTACTTTTCACTAATCACTCGAATCGTATTCTTAACCTCTTCAGCAATCCTTCTCGCTTCAGCCATATCTTCATTTACTATGGTAACGTGACCCATTTTCCTGAAAGGGCGCGTTTGTTTTTTGCCGTAAATGTGTGGTGTAACACCATTCCATCCTAAAATGGTTTCGATGTTTTCGTAAACAACTTCTCCGGAAAAACCTTCGGCGCCCACTAAATTGACCATAATTCCGGCAACTTTGCTGTCGGTATTTCCTAAAGGAAGATCTAAAATGGCACGCAAATGATTTTCGAATTGTGATGTATAACTGGCTTCGATAGAATAATGTCCTGAATTGTGCGGGCGAGGAGCAACTTCGTTGACCAGAATTTCATCATCGTGGGTTTGAAACATTTCGACAGCCAGAAGTCCGACATGATTGAATTTTTCTGAAACATTCAAAGCAATAGCTCTGGCTTTTTGGGCTACTTTTTCATCAATTCTGGCTGGACAAATTACATATTCAACCTGATTGGCTTCTGGGTGAAATTCCATTTCGACAACCGGATACGTTTTGATTTCGCCTGACGGATTGCGGCAAACAATCACAGCCAATTCATTTTTAAACGGAATCATCGTTTCGGCAATGCATTCTACGTTTGGCAAATTATCTAAATCTGATGTTTGACGAATTACTTTTACGCCGTTGCCATCATAACCAAATTCGGTACATTTCCAGACAAAAGGCAAGTTGATTGTTGAGTGTTGATTAACGATTGCTGATTTTAGATTTTCGAGATTCTCAAATCTTGCAAAGGGAGCGGTAGGTATATTGTGCTGCGCGTAAAAATCTTTTTGAACTCCTTTATTCTGAATGCCTTTTAATGTTTTTGGCGAAGGATATATTTTTAGGCCTTCGTTTTCTAATTGTGTCAGTGCTTCCAGATTGACCAATTCGATTTCAAAAGTCAAAACATCGACTTGTTTTCCAAAATTGTAAACCGTTTCATAATCCATCAAATCGCCTTTGAAGAACTGATTGCAGGCAATTTTACTCGGCGCTTCATCGCTCGGGTCTAAAACATAAGTCTGTATGTCAAATTTTCGAGTGTCAAACAAGAGCATTTTGCCCAATTGTCCACCACCTAATATTCCTAATTTAAAATCAGAAGAAAAATAATTCATTGTTGTGTGTTTTTGCAAAGATACTTTTTAATCTTTTTTTTGCCACGAATTTCACAAATTTCATAATTTTTTTCACTTATTAAGTTTTAAATTGACTCAATTAGTCTAAATCTGTAGCAAACAAACTATTTTATTTTCTTCAAAACTTCTCTGGCAACGGCTTTGTACGCAGCAGAATGAGTGTGATATTCTTTGTTGAGGATTATTTTTAGTTCAGGATGAATCCAGTTATCGTGATTTCCGAGAAGATATAAAGTTCTAATCGAATAGGCTTTTGTGGCCACTTTTACGTCTGTGATCAGCCAATCAAAAGATGTTTCGATGCATTGCTGAAGGTTTTTTTCTGAAAGGATAATGCTGTTTTCTGCTTTTTTATAATGAGATTTCACCAAAAGCTGAAGTACTTTTGCAAGAGGCCTAATAGCACTTTCGTCTTTTACACGAGGCATATTTTCGAAAAAGAAATCAAGATGAGGTTGTAACCAAACAAGCTCCCGGTAGGATATGAATTCTAAAATCCAACAGGCTTTGTGGTGCTTTTCATGATTAGGATCAAAACAAATCTGAACCAGTTCGTCAAAAAGGTGCTTGTTTTCTAAGATTTCTTGCGAAACTTTCAAGCGGCTCTCTCTACACGCCTGTACAGAGTTTAGTTTTATTTGCAGTTCAGAGGGCATCTTTTTTTAAATTTAATAAGGATCTAAAATAGGTAATTTAACGAAATACTGCCATAATAATTTACAGGAAGTCCGGGATAATAATATCGTGGGGTAGCGTTTCCAACAGCTGTCGCATTGGGTAAAATTAACGAAGCATATTTTTTATCAAATAAATTGTTTATTCCTGCTGCAAAATGGATAGTCAGTTTTGGAAGTATCTCTAAACGGTAGCCGGTTTTTAGGTTTACGACCTTATAAGCGTCAGAGTAAGCGGTATTTGCATCGTTCATCGGAATTTCGTCTACAAACTGAAAATCGGCGGCGAAATAAAGCCCTGAATTACTGTTCAAACTCAATCCTGCATTGGCTTTGTTGGCGGCAACTCCGGTTAGTTTATTTCCTGAAAAATCATTTCCGCTATCGATGAATTCTTTAAATTCATAATTTCCAAGGGAAGCCGAAACATAAGATATCATCCATAAAGAAGAATTTATGTACCAATTGTGTTTGACCAAAATTTCGATACCTTCATGAAGTGTTTTGCCAGCATTTATGCCCACATATTGATCATCGCCAATACGTTTTGCTACCAATAAATCTTTTATTTCCATTCGATACAAAGAAAATTCTATGTAGAGATTTTTATTCAAAAAATAATATTTTCCTCCAACTTCAAAATTATAACCATTTTCAGGTTTTATATCCGGATTGATGGTTCCTTCACTCGTAAGCGTTTCTTCTGTAGCCGGCAACGAAAATCCCCGGCTTGCCGAAAAATAAAAGGTTTTTTGTGTATTTGGCTTGAATAAAAGAGAAATTTGCGGCGAAAAAATACCGCTGTAAGCATATTTCTGAATCGTATTGGTATCGTAATTCTCTATTTCAAATTGTGTTTTGTTATAATTTAGCCCCGCTTGAAACTCCATTTTTTGAGAAAGTAACGTTCTTATTTGCGAAAAAACATTGTAAAAATGCCTTTTCTGTGCCGTTGCCGCCAGTTGATTTCCTTGTAAACTACCTAAACCATTATTTTGCTGATACCAATTTTCAAAAGTATTTCCTTTATAATTATCTAAAAAATATTCTATTCCCGCAATAAATTGATTTTCTGTTTCTCTGATTTTAAAGTTTCCTGAAAATTGTGATCTTGCTCCAGCAGCAAAAGTATTTTGTCGCAGAACATCAAAAGGACGCGGTTCATTACTGTCTTTATAATTGATAAAAACAGAGGTCGCATTGTTTAAACGATCATTAATTTTAAAATCATACGCCAATCCTCCTAAAACCGATTTGTATTCTTTATATCCTTTTGAAGCAGCCCAAGTAGGTGCCGCAAGTCGCGGGTTTGTCTCGTATACCGTCTTGCTAATCGAACTCGGTATGTACGCTTTCACGTAAGTGTAATTTGAAAAATAAGTAAGTTTGCTATTTTGCTTTTTGAATAATGCTCCCGCAAGCGTAATTCCTTCACGATGGTACGCGCTATTTTGTCGCCATCCGCTGGTTTCCAATTTATGATAACTGATATTTAAACTTGAATTCTTTTCATTTAAGGCATAATTCAGACTGTTTTTTAAGAGACCAAAAGAACCGAAAATGGTACTGATCGAGGTATTTTGCCCTTCGGTTTGTAAAAGCTGAGGTGTCACTAAAATAGCACCGCCCAAACCTGCGCCATAAATACTCGAAAGCGGGCCTTTGATAATCTCGATCTGACCAATGTTTTCTAAGTCAATATCATCAATGACTGTTTCGCTATTGCCAGATGTCAGCGGAATACTGCCGTAAAAAGCCCTTATTTTGTTGGTGCCATACGTGGTTCTGGCTCCAATACCCCGAATAGAAATGCGGGTGGTGGTAAAGTTAGATGATTGCATCAGCACACCCGGAATTGTATTGAGAACTGTGCTTATATCGGTGGTATTGTTTTGCAGCAATTCTCTTTTTGATAAAATGCCAACAGCGGCGGGAGTATTTAATAAGTTGCTGTCAAGATGCAGCGAACTTATAATAACTTCTTCGAGTTTTTCTCCTTTGATGGTATCATTTATTTTGCTTTCCTGTTCCTGTGCGATAATGTTCTGAGAAACAATCAGCCAGGCAATAAGAAAGTAGTATTTTTTAAAAATCATACCTATTATTTGTTTGCCGTAACTTTCCAAACGGTATTTCCGCTGTCGTCATTGACAAGAAGCGAACCATCATTCATAACGGTAACGGCAACAGGTCGGCCATAGACTTCGGCTTTGTCTTCATTGGAAATAAAACCTGTTAGAAAATCCTCTGGTTTTCCGGATGGTTTTCCGTTGGCAAACGGTACAAATACTACTTTGTAACCTGAAATTTTTTCGCGATTCCACGAACCATGCTGACCGACAAAAATTCCGTTTTTGTACTTTGCAGGAAAACTATTTTTGTTATAAAAAGCCAGTCCCAAAGAAGCCGTATGAGCGCCAACCGAAACATCTGGCACGATTGCTTTTGCAGCCAAATCTTTGCGTTCTCCTTTCGTTCTGGGATCTAAAATATTGCCATAATACGAGTAAGGCCAACCGTAAAATCCATTGCGTTTTACGCTGGTGATATAATCGGGAACTAAATCATCGCCCAGATCATCTCGCTCGTTAACTGCTGTCCAAAGTTCATTGTTTACGGGATTCCAATCCATTCCAACAGGATTTCTAAGTCCGTCAGCATAGATTTTTTCGCCGGTTCCATCGGGATTAATTTCCAGAATAGCGGCGCGACGTATCTCTTTATCCATTCCGTTCTCGCCAACATTACTTCCTGAGCCAACAGAAACATAAATTTTGGTGCCGTCAGGATTTGCAAGTAGATTTCGTGTCCAGTGATTGTTGTAGCCGCCTGCGGGTAGTTCTAGAATTTTTACGCCCTGAGTTTTGAGTTGTAAAGGATTGTTTTGATAAGGATAGCGGTATAATCCATCTGTGTTGGCGATATAAAAAAAGTCTTTTAGCACCAGCATTCCAAAGGGTTTGTTGAGATCTTTAATAAAAACTGATCTGGTTTCAAATTTCCCGTCTTTATCCGTATCTCTAAAAACAGTGATCTGATTTTTACTGGTTCTGGTGCCGCTTTCGACCACAAAAATATCATTGTTGGGAGCTATGTATGTCCAACGCGGATTTTCTAAACCATCAGCAAATTTAGAAACCGTAAATCCTTCGGGCGCTTTGGGCATAAGTCCTTCTGGCCATTTTACAATACGGCTAGAATTTCTTGCAGATTCTGTAGCATAAGGAGGTGGGAGCGTAATGTTGCCTACAGCTGTTTTTACAATATTTCCGGGCTGTGTGGCCAAAGTTTCTTTTTCTTCTTTTTTTACCTGGCCCATGCAGGCACTCATTATCAGTAATAAAGAAAGAGACAATATGGGTGTGGCGTTTTTCATTTCAATTTTAAGTTAAAAGTTTTAAAGACAATAATTTAATGATTTAAAAAATAAATTTAAGGAAAGATTTGTAAATATTAAGTGATATTTAACATTCTGAAAAAAGTATCATTACAATACAATTTGATCCGTACAGTTTGGTTGTAATTCTGTATCTTTGCACATTATTTTAAAGAGAAAATAATGATACAACTTCACGATAAACAATTTGTTCCGTTTATTTCGGCTACAGAAATTGATTTTGCTTTGACCAAAATCGTTGCTCAGGTAGAAGATGATTTTGCAGATGACACGCCCATTTTTGTAGGGGTTCTTAATGGCGCATTTATGGTTGTTGCAGATTTTTTAAAAAAATACAAAAGTCCTTGCGAAGTTTCTTTTATCAAAATGGCTTCTTACGAAGGAACAAGCTCGACCAATACGGTAAAGGAATTGATCGGAATTAATCAGGATTTAACAGGCAGAACCGTGATCATCATCGAAGATATTGTCGATACAGGAAATACTGTCGAAGAATTAAAACAGCTTTTTAAAGCCCAAAATGTAAAGCATTTTAAAATTGCTACCTTGTTTTTTAAACCGGAGGCGTACAAAAAAGACATTAAAATAGATTATATCGGAATCAGGATTCCAAATAAATTTATCGTTGGCTACGGACTGGATTACAACGGATTAGGAAGAAATTTGACCGAAGTCTATAAATTAGCCGAATAATTAGAAACACAACATAACTACATATTCATTTTAAACTTCTTTCATAAAAAATAGAAGTCACAACACTCACTCATATTATGATTAACATTGTTTTATTTGGAAAGCCAGGAGCAGGAAAAGGAACTCAGGCAGAATTTTTAAAAGAAAAATACAAATTAACACATCTTTCAACAGGAGATATTTTTCGTTTCAATTTAAAAAATGATACTGATTTAGGTAAAAAAGCAAGAACTTTTATGGACAATGGAGAATTGGTTCCTTGCGAAATTACCACAGCAATGTTAATTGACGAAGTAAACAAACATCCAGATACACAAGGGTTTTTGTTTGACGGATATCCAAGAACGTTAGATCAGGCCAAAGCGCTGGATCAGTTTTTGCCAACAATCGGGTCAAGTGTTACGGCTACTATTGCCCTCGAAGCCGATGACGAAATTCTAGTGGCACGTTTGCTAGAAAGAGGAAAAACCAGTGGAAGAGTTGATGATCAGGACGAAGAAAAAATTCGTGTAAGATATCAGGAATATAACGAAAAAACAGCTCCGCTAATTGGATATTATAAAGAACAAAATAAGTTTTATGCCGTAAATGGTATTGGGACTATCGAAGAAATTACAGAGCGATTAACGTCAGTTATAGATAATTTGTAGAAGCTTTTTCCAGCTGTACGTTGCAAGTCCTCGCTAAAAAAACTATTTTTCTAAACCATAAAACGAGCTTCCGCTGGTCGCTGTTTTCCGGCTAGAAAAATTAGTTTTTTTGGCTCCGGGCTTTTCTCTTCCATCTGGGCTAGCAGCCACCGGATTTACGATTGCCATTAACGAATCAAATTAATAACGAATCAACTAAAAATTGGAAATACTAATTATATTTTTTCTGATATTACTAAACGGAGTGTTCTCAATGTCTGAGATTGCGTTAATTTCGGCCAGAAAAAACCGACTAGAAACAGCTGCTAAAAAAGGTAACAAAAGTGCCAAAATAGCGCTCGATCTCGCCAACTCTCCAAACAAATTTTTGTCAACAGTACAAATCGGAATCACCTTAATCGGAATTTTAACTGGTATTTATAGTGGCGACAAAATCACAATGGATGTTGAAGTCTTCGTAACCGGATTTGCATTTTTAAAACCCTACGCACATACCGTTGCCGTTGGGATTGTTGTAGTGACCTTGACGTTTTTCTCGTTGGTTCTCGGAGAGTTATTACCAAAACGTATTGGTTTAAATTATCCTGAATCTATTGCAAAAGCCGTGGCATTGCCCATGAAAATCGTTTCGATTATTACTGCACCCTTTATCTGGTTGTTAACGTCTTCGACTGATTTTTTACTGAATATCCTTCAAATAAAACCAAGTGCTGACGGCAGAGTTACCGAAGAAGAAATAAAAGCGATCATCAAAGAAGGAACAGAAGGCGGAGAGGTACAGGAAATTGAGCAGGATATCGTAGAACGTGTTTTTCATATTGGCGACAGAAAAGTAAATTCGCTAATGACGCATCGCAAATCGGTAGACATGCTGCCCCTAAATGCTGATAAAGCCAAAATAAAAGAATTGGTTTTGATGGATTTACACACTGTTTATCCAGTGTATAGCGACAACTATGATGATATTGTGGGTATCGTAACCTTAAAAAATATATTTGCCAATATCGAGAGCGAACATTTCGATTTAGCAGCAATCATGACCGATCCTCCTTATTTAATGGAGCAAACCACAGCGTACAAAGCGTTGGAGAATTTTAAAAGAACCGGAGTGCATTACGCATTGGTTTCTGACGAATATGGTGTTTTTCAAGGAATTATTACCTTAAATGATATTTTGGAAGCGTTAGTAGGAGATGCATCCGATTTTTATAAAGATGAATTTCAATTGATCGAAAGAGAAGACGGTTCATGGCTGGTTGACGGACATTATTCGTTGCACGATTTTCTAACGTATTTTGAGTTGGATGAACTCACAAACGATTATGATGTAAATACCGTAAGCGGCATGATTATGACCGAACTTTCACATATTCCGAAAGAAGGCGAGAAATTAATCTGGCAAAAATTTGTACTGGAAGTCATCGATATGGATGGCGTAAAGATTGATAAAGTGTTAGTAAAGACACTTAAAGAATAGAGAGAATTTGTTTCAGGTTTTATTATGTTTCAGGTTTCAAGTTAAGTGTGTTGCGCCAACTTGAAACCTGAAACTTTAAACTTTAGACTATACATAAACAAAAAGAAAATGACAGAAGGAAATTTTGTAGATTATGTTAAGATATACGTTTCTTCCGGAAAGGGAGGAAAGGGATCTACACACTTACATAGAGAAAAATTTATTGAAAAAGGTGGGCCGGACGGTGGTGATGGTGGTCGCGGCGGACACGTATATTTGGTTGGAAATAAAGGTCTTTGGACATTGTTTCACTTAAAGTTTGCCCGTCACATAAAAGCAGGTCACGGTGGCGATGGTGGAGGAGACCGTAGTACAGGTGCAGATGGAGAAGATAAATTTATCGAAGTGCCTTTAGGAACGGTTGTAAAAGATAAAGAAACGGGAGAAACGTTGTTTGAAATTACCGAAGACGGTGAAAAAAGAATTCTTTCGAAAGGAGGAAAAGGAGGTTTAGGAAACTGGCATTTTAGAAGTTCAACCAACCAAACACCAAGATATGCTCAGCCAGGTTTACCGGGTGTAGAAATGGATGTTATTTTAGAACTTAAAGTTTTGGCCGATGTTGGTTTGGTAGGTTTTCCAAATGCTGGAAAATCAACTTTGTTGTCTGTATTAACGTCTGCAAAACCTAAAATAGCTGATTATCCTTTTACTACTCTAAAACCAAATTTAGGAATTGTGGCTTACAGAGATTATCAATCGTTTGTAATTGCTGATATTCCTGGTATTATAGAAGGTGCTGCAGAAGGAAAAGGTCTCGGGCATTATTTTTTACGTCATATTGAGCGTAATTCGACCTTATTGTTTTTGGTTCCGGTGGATACACCGGATATTAAGGGAGAATATGATATTTTGGTAAATGAGTTAACCAAATACAATCCTGAAATGTTGGATAAAGAACGTCTTTTGGTAATCTCAAAATGCGATATGCTAGATGATGAACTGAAAGCCGAGTTAAAAGTAGAACTTGATGTTGCTTTTAAAGATATTCCATATATGTTTATTTCTTCTGTGGCGCAACAAGGGCTGACAGACTTAAAAGACAAGCTTTGGAAAATGTTGAATGAGTAGAAAAATAAAAAACCCGACAAAATTATATTTTGCCGGGCAGCACTAACTATCAAAACTTCAAACAAAAAAACAAAAGGCCGTTGTTACGGTCTTTTATTTTTTGAGGGTTATTTATAGTGCAAAGTTTTTAGAGATTCCGATATTAAATGTTTTTCCAAAATCAAATCCAATGCTTTCTCTTCTGGCATCATTGCGGCCATCTATATTGTTGTAACCAACTCCGCCAATAGAGAAATTTAAACCAAAACCTTTTTTCATATTTATAAATAAGTTAGGAACAAGAGTAGCGTATATACCGTTTGCATTATTTAAAGATTCGTTTTGATACCCAGCTCCAAGGTCAGCAAATACAGAAAATGTCTCAGAAAGTGGTTGCGTATAACGTAAAAACCCTCCAACTTTGTAATTTTCGGTTTTTTCAGACCAATCGGTATCAACACTAGCGATCGATCCTTCAACTCCTGCAGTCCAGTTGTCTGTAAATTGATATCCGACTTTTGGGTTAAATTCGAAAGAGGTTGATTTTGCTTCTCCAACTTTATCAGATGAAAATCCAACGTTACCACCTACCAGTACGGAACCTTTTTGTGCGCTAGCCATTGCTGATATAATCAATGCAGCACTTAATAATAATTTTTTCATTTTGTTTATTTAATTAATTTCTGACAAAACTAAACAAAACATTATTGTAAGAAAATAATTATTTGTTAATTTTTTATTGAAAGTTAATTTTTACAAAATTAATAAGTTTTTAAGGAAAATTTTCTTTTAATTTTTGAAAGTGTTAGTTTTCATAGTTTTAAATTAGTACGAAAACGGTTTCTTCTTTTTTATTCCGTAAATATTGATTTCATAAAATTGTCTCATAATAGATCGTCTATATTTTGTTTTTAGGTATTCTGCACTGGTTTTACTGAGAAAATGAATTATATTCGCATAACTAAAATAAATAAATATGAAAAAAATAATTTTATTCTTAACAATGTGTCTTATGGCTTTTCCTGTAAGAGCCGATGAGGGAATGTGGTTTTTGATGTTCATCGAAAGATTGAACCATAGGGATATGGAAAAAATGGGTCTGCAATTGACCGCTGAAGAAATTTACAGTATCAATCATCATAGCTTAAAAGATGCTATTGTACAATTTAACGGAGGCTGTACTGCAGAAATTGTTTCTAAAGAAGGATTGGTACTTACGAATCATCACTGCGGATACAATGCAATTGCTGAACTTTCGACAGCAGAACAAAACTATTTGAAAGATGGGTTTTGGGCCAAAGAAAAAAGTGCCGAAATGAAACCAAAATCACTATACGTTCGTTTCTTCGTGCGTATGGATGATGTTTCTAAAAGAATTTTATCAAAAGTAAATGATAAAATGACGGAAACAGAGCGAAATAAAATCATTCAGCAAGAGATTGCATTAATCGAAAAGGAAAATAACGAAGGTGGAAAATATACCGTTTCTGTTCGTCCTTTCTTTCAAGGAAATGAATATTATTATTTTGTTTACCAGGATTACACCGATGTTCGTTTGGTAGGGACGCCTCCTGAAAGTGTTGGTAAATTTGGTGGAGATACAGATAACTGGGAGTGGCCTCGTCATACAGGAGATTTCTCAATGTTTAGAGTATACGCTGATAAAGACGGAAATCCTGCAACTTATTCTAAGGACAATGTGCCATTGCAGCCGAAACATTATTTACCGGTAAATATTAAAGGAGTAAAAGAGAAAGATTTTGCCATGATTTTGGGTTATCCTGGAAGAACGAATCGCTGGATGCCAGCGGGCGGAATTGAGCAAAATGTTAAATATGCTTATCCTGCTTGGGTTGAAGGTGCAAAAACCGGAATGGACCAAATGAAAAAGTACATGGATGCCGATGCAACAGTTCGTTTGCAATATGCTTCAAAATATGCCTCGACTGCCAATTACTGGAAAAACCGTCAGGGTATGATTGATGCTTTGACAAAAGCAGGAACTGCAGCAACAAAAGAGGAGCAGGAAGATAAATTTTATGAATGGTCGACTAAACCTGCTAATAAGGATAAGTACGAAAATGTAATTCCTACTATCAATGAGTATTACAGAGCGACTAACTTAAAAGCAACTCACGATAATTACTTAATGCAACTTTTGCGTACGTCAAGTTATGCAGCAGGACCAGCAAATTTAGGAAATGCATTGATTGCTTATTATAACGAAAATGATGCTAAAAAAGCCGAAATGTTGCCTAAGATTACTGCCATGATCGACAATATTTATGGTGATTTTTATGCGCCTCTTGAAAAAGATGTTTTAACGGCACAATTGAATTTATATGCTGCAAAAGCGTCTGAATACGGGTTGGCTCCGCAAATAGCAAAAATGAAATCTGAAAATAACGGTGATTTTGCTGCAGATGTTGCAAAAGCAATCGAAATAAGTTATTTCTCAACCAAAGAGAAAGTCGTAGCTTTTATGGCAGATCCAAAACCATTGGCCATTGTACACGATCCTTTGTATATTATTTCTAATGATTTACTAACAAAATACCGTACTAAAACCGCAGACCAAACAAAATCGGATGATGATTTTGCAACTGCTTATCGCAAATTGGTAGAAGGTTTTAGAGAATCAAAACTTAATGCCATTCAATATCCTGATGCCAACTCAACTTTGAGATTGACGTACGGAAAAGTTCGTGCTTTACCAGCTGACAATCGCAACGATGCCAAAATAAACAATTATACTACCATGGACGGTATGGTAAAAAAGTATAAAGCAGGAGATCAGGAATTTGATTTGCCAGCTCGTTTGTTAGAATTGAACAAAGCCAAAGATTTTGGCCAGTATGCAGACAAAAATGGTTACATGCCTGTAAATTTCCTTACTGATAATGATATCACAGGAGGAAATTCAGGATCGCCAGTGCTTAACGGAAAAGGAGAATTAATTGGTGTTGCTTTTGATGGCAATATCGAAGCAATGGCAGGAGATGTGATTTTTGATCCCAATTTGCAAAGAACCATCAATGTAGATATTCGTTATGTACTTTGGCTGATCGATAAATACGCCGGGGCAAAAAATATTATTGACGAAATGACGATTGTAAAATAATTCGATCTTTGTTCTAAAAGCAAACCCGACACATTTTTGAAATGTGTCGGGTTTTTTATGTTTTTTGGTTAGTTCTAAAGAATATTGGTTTGACCAAATTTTTATTTTTAAAAGTAAAAAATCATTACTTGACTTTTACCCGAATTCCTTTGGTATGACTTGCAAATTCGGGAGCATACATACTCTGAATTGTAGTGATTCCGTTTGAGAATTCTCCGCTATTGTTCACTCTAATATCATATTCTAATACATAAGTTCCTTTGTTGATTTCTTCAAAAAAGAAGTGTGTAGCTGCATCTTTTGTACTCATATAAAACCCTAATCCGTCTTTGTATTGGTACTCCGAAAGTACATTTACTGGTTCAAAACAAGAAGCACGCATGTCTTTTAAATGAACAAATTCCATGTCTTCTTTTGATTTAATAATTAATCGTACAGTAACCAAATCGCCTGTTTTTAATTCTTGTTTAGAAGTGATTTTTTCTAACTCCTTTCCTTTGAGGCTAACATTTTTCAGATACAATTCTTTGGTTACGGATAAAGCCGTTTCAGTACTGGTTTTTATTTTATCCAGATCTTCAAAATACTGCCAATACACGCCGCCAAAACCTGGTACCTCGGATTTGTTTTGTATGTTAACAGTCGCCATTTCGTTTTTTACTTCGTTTGCTTTCCAGCTAAGTTTAATGTAGCCAGTTTCTGCCTCTTTTTCGTTTTCGGATAATTTTTTGGTCATGATTTTTTCATCTCCAATTTTAATGATGGTATTGTCTTTTACACTCATCCAGTCATTGCCCTGTAATAATAAAGCATAAATGGCTTCGGTTGTAGATTTTGTGGTAGGCCAATTTTTGGTTTGCTTGTTTTTTAATAACCAGACTTTCATAGCATCAACAGATTTGTTGTCGTGCGTCACTTCGGCGAAAGCCTCAATCAATAAAGCTTGCGTTTCTATCGGTGCCTGATACCAATACCAGCCAGCTTTGTTGGCAATCCAGTACATGCCCCAATCTTCGTTATTTGATGCATTTTCTTTAAGGCTTTCTATGATTTTTTTAGCGACTTCAGTTTCTTCAAAACGGTTGAGAGTGAGAGCAGCAAGACCTTTTTCATAAAGTGAGTACGTCATCCAGTCTTTTTTGGCAGTTTCCAAATAGATTTTTGTCACTGCTTGCAGTTTTTTAGAAAGTGGATATTTTTCTAAATAAAAACTTCTGGTGTACAAATAATGCAAATCTGAGTACGGGTTGATCCAGATTAATTTAGAAGTTTTTTTTGAGTTTTCTATTCTTCTGTTATGAACCTCCATGAATTTTTGGTCTAAAAAAGGAATCCCATTTTTAGCAATTTCGTTTGTTTGCGAGGCATTGTCGTCATTTTTGCTTAATTTAGAAAGATGTCCCAAACCTGCCAGAATATGCCTTGTGATGTATTCACTTTCGTTACCTCCGTCAAACCACGCAAAACCTCCAGATGTTTTTTGTTTTTGTTTTAATTTATCGAAGATCGTTTTTTGAGAAGTTTTCATTTTTTCTAAATCGAATAAAAGGGCTAGATTTTTTTTCTTTTCTTCTTCAGTTTTCGAGTCATTCAACCAAGGGGTTTCCGCCAGAATAATCGATTTTAACTCTTCGTTTTCTTCTAGTTTCGACGCTGGTTTTTCGCTTTTTTTCCAATTTTCAAAAACAGTTGCAATTTTAGGATTACTCAAAATAATTTCAGAGGCCAAAGCATTCGCATAAAATCTCGCAAAAGTTTGTTCGGCACATTCGTGTTCATATTCCATTAAATAAGGCAATGACTGCATCGCAATCCATGTTGGATTTGAAGTGTATTCTAATGTAAACTGATGATTTTTTAATGTTTTTGAATGGTTGTTTTTTAAGTTCTCAAATGTGTATTCTTTAGAGCTGTTTTCACGTACCCAAATCGGAATACTTTCTGTGACTAGCATATTGTTACTAAGAACCGGAAGAATGTTTTCTTCGCCATCGGAGAAATCACCAGATTTAGCCATAATTTTATACTGAACACCTTGCAAACCTTCAGGAATAGTGATAGTCCAGCTGGTATTGGTGTTTCCAAAAGCAGTAATTGCAAAGTTTTTTACGTTCTGTGTATTGAGCATTTTGGTATCGATAGGTTCCATCGTTGTTGCGTCAAAAAGCTGTAAAATTGAGATTCCGGTTTTAGATTCATTGGTGATATTCGAAATTTTAGCGTTGATCACAATAGTATCTTTTTCTCTAAAAAATCTAGGGAAATTAGGCAAAATCATCAAATCTTTTTGCGTTACGACATTTTTCTCTAAATAACCTGTAACAGCTTTTTTGTTATGAGCCATTAGACGAAATTTCCAGGCAGTCAAAGCTTCAGGCGTAGTAAAATTGAAACTCACTTTTCCGTTTGTATCCGTTTTTAAATTTGGATAAAAGAAAGCCATTTCCGAGAGATTTTTTCTGGCTTTTACCTGAGTTAGCTCTTCTAATGCTTTTTTTGTAGTAATAATAATCACTCCATTTGCGCCTTTACTTCCGTATAAAGCAGTCGCCTTAGCATCTTTTAAAACATCAATTGACAGAATATCTTGTGGATTTATGTTTTTTATGTCTGTCACGATTTGTCCATCAACAACATACAAAGGAATTGTTGATTGACTCGATGCTGCTCCTCGTATTAGTATTTTATCTGCCCCATTTTTTTCTACACTTACGCCCGCAACGTAACCTTGTAATTGTGTTGCAATTCCTTCCGTATTATATATATTATTGTCTTCTTCAATTTGCATTCTTTCGTCATCGGATGCTAAACGTGTGATGGCGGCAGTCAAAGACTTTTTTTTCATAATTCCGTAACCAGTCACCACAACTTCTTGCAAACGGCTGTTTTCTTCTTTTAGAATAATATCAATGGTTTTTGTGTTTTTGACTAGGACAGATTGATTTTTGAAACCAATATAAGTAAAAACAAGCTCTTCATTTTCTGCGGCTTCAATTTCATAATAACCATCAAAATCAGAGGATGTTGTTCTTTGCGTTCCTTTTATAGTAATAGAGACACCCGGAAGTGGCATCTCTGATTCATCGGTTATGATTCCCGAAATCATTTTTGCGTTTGCTGGTTTTTGTGTTTTTTTACTAAGCTGTTTTTGATATTCTTTCTGCAGGTAAACAGAAGTATTGGCGTTGTTAAAATCAAATCCAAACCAAATAAGTTTTGAGTTTTCGTTATTTAGTTGGACTCTTTTTTTGGGAGTGTTCAGATTCATTAAATAACGGGATGTTTTATCAAAACCCAAACTAGACTTACTATTGCTGCCATTATAAAAATAGTCGTTAAAACCCAAAGCATCCCAACTTCTCGTTGTAAATTGGTCTAGCGAGCTATCGTACATCGAGGCAAGTACCTCGGCTTCATTGAGAGTATTGGTCGATTTTAGTATAAACGACCAATTCTCGCTAATCCCAGGTTGTAGTTTGTTTCGAAATGTTTCTACACTAAACTCTAGTTTTGTCGCTTCTTCTTTTAGTAATATAGCAATGTCATCATAAAAAACAGCGTTTTCAAAAACACTTTGAAAACCTATTTTTAAGTATTTTTCAAATTCTTTGTTAAGTTGAATTTTAACAATGCTTTCATTGTTTTCTAAGTGAATGTTGGTTTCAAAAAAAACTTTATTATTGTAATTTCCTGTCGCTGAAATATAAAGTTCCGGAATGACCGAAGTTACTTTTAGCGCCACAAAACCATCTTTTTTCGGATTTTCATTCACTTGTTTGATGGTAAATAAAGTGCTCGTATTAAATTTGTCTTTGCTTTGCAGAATTTGAAATTCTGTTGAAGATTCAATTAGATTATCAAAACTGTCCTTTGCAGAAAAAATAACTTTGTAATTACCGGATTTATATTTTTCGATAAAATCCAAAACAATTTTTTTGTCTTTTTCTGTGTTAATTTTTTTTGAGTAGACTAATTTTGTTGCTGTATTGTTGTTATTTATTTCTTCATTTTTTTCATAAGGAAATAATTTTTCAAATGTTTCTTTATTGATGGTTTCAATGTCTGGATTTGTCCAAACTCTAGGCTTGAATTTATTTGAAAACGGACTCTTATAATAAATTTTAATTTCACCTTTTGCTGCCAAAAACTCTCCGTTTAGGTTGGTGCTTGTTAGTGCGATCTCGTTTTTGTCTTTAGTCACAATTTGATTAGGAAGAGTGGCAGCGAGAACCAAGTCGTGATAGCCTACTTTGACAATGGTTTCGGCCTCATGAGTTTCTCCGTTAATATCGGTAACACTCGTATTTATGCGATAATTAAAAATAGGTAATTGCTCTTTTTTGCTGTTTTTAGAAGGAACAGCAATAAAGTCAATGGTGAATTTTCCCGAAGCATCGGTTTTTGTTTCTCCGGTGACCAAAGTTTCGGTTTCTTCCTGCTGGCCATAATAATTTCTAAAATAATTAGTATATCGAGTAACGCTGTATTTGACTACCGCATCAGAAATGTTGCTCCCTGCAAAGGCTTTGGCATTACCTTTTACCTTGATGGCTTGATTAACCTGAAAACTGTCTTTTTTGGGTTCAAAACTAACCTCAAATTTAGGGCGTTTGTATTCTTCTACGCTAAAATCAGTACTCGAATCTTCAAAATCAACGTTTTCCCAAAACGGATGTTCGTCTGTTTTTTTGTTATAAACAATGTCATTTTCGTATGTTGTAGGTTCGTCGGCTTCTATTGTAAAATTGCCTGTCAGGCCATTTTTGGGCAATATAAATTCGCCAGAAAAAGAGCCAAACTCATTAGTTGTGACATCAAATTTTTTAAATTCGTTATCATCTGCGTCCTGAATTATAATTTTGAATGTTGTAAAAGGAACTACAGTTGTTTCGTTTTTCTTTTTTTGAATTGCAATTCCTTTATAATAGACCGTTTGACCGGGGCGATAAATGGCACGATCTAAATAAAAATCGACTTTTCCTTTAAAATCAGTATTTTCATTATCCTTTTCTGAAAATTCACTAATATGATTGAGGTAATTTTTTTTAACTAAAATAGTATCCGTTTTACTGGCCACTTCAAGATCATTGTTGTTATAAATGTATTTTTTTTGAGGAGAAACGGCTACACCATTTTTATTGGTTTTAATTCTAAAATGATTCGATTTGATCGTGACATTTTCCAGAGGTCTTCCTGTTTTTCTATCCAGAACCTGAAAAGTTTCTCCGGCTTCGTTTTGAGAGGCTAAAACCGCCAAATTTGAAGCTGTAATGGTTTCATAAGCAAAGGCTTTGTTGTCTTTTGTGTCAGAATCACTTTCAAAATAAACCAAATAAGAACCTGTTTTTAATTGAGGCAAAAGTACTTCGGTAGTGTATTCAAAAAAATCATTTTTATTCAATATTAGATAATTCTCTGTTGCGATCGCGTTCTTTTTTTGTAACAAAGCGTTTATTAAACTATCTTTTTTAGTAGTGTTCTCGCCAAATTGCAAAAGTTGTTTTTGATTGATCGGGTAAAAAGAAACTTTTAACTGTGTAACATTTTTATATCGAATGTATGCTCTGGTATTTTCATTAGCATAAATAAATTTTTGAAGCTCAATATTTATTGATTTAGAAACAATATTTGCTTTTTGCTGCAGCGCCAATTTGTGAGCATTTGATCGATTATTTACCGAAATAATACTGTCTAATATTGTAATAGATTGTATGTTGTACTCTGGATAAGTTTCTTTTGAAGCCTTTTGTGATAGTATAATTGCTTTCTCTAACTGAATTTTCTGAATGAAATCGGCGTCTTTGACCTCTTTCTGTAAACTAACTAAGGCTTTAAAATAGGTGTCATCAGACTCAAGTAGCATATTTTTGGCATATTGCATGCGCTCCAACTGATTGTCTCCCGAAGGATAATTTGCCTCTTGTTTTTGGTATAAAGTCAAAACAGTACGTAAATTTTCATTGGTGACAAAATCGAAATTTATTTGTGAAAAATCAGTGGATTTTCCTAAAAGCTGCTGTGTGTAAGGAGTGAAATCACTTTTTGTAAACTCCCATTGTCGTACTTTTTGTTGATACAAATCGATATTTTCTTTTAATAGGTAAGAAAATAAAGTTTCTTTTTTGAATTTTTCGAGCGTAAAAAAATCAAAAATAAGTTCGTATTTTTCTAACGAAGTCTCTTTTAAAACTTTTTCGTTTTCCAACGTTTTTTGTAATACCAACTTTATTTGACTTTTAAAATTAATTTCTGTCCAGGTTAAAAAGTCTTCGTCAAGAACAGCGGTATTGGTTCTACGCTGAATTTGATACGTATTTCTGTTATAATAATCGTTTAGACATTTTGCATAAACAAAATTCAAAATCGCTTGTGATGGTATAGAAACACTATTGATTTCACTTTTCAAATGATCTAAAATTTTTGTTTTTGCATTTTCATCAACTGCTTGCAAATATTTAGACTGATAAAAAAAACATTTTATCATTTGTACTTCGTCTTTGGTTACTCTGGCGTTTTTGTAAATTTCGAGAACAATTTCATTAGCCGATTTTATTTTACCTTCATTTTCAAAGGCAATTACTTTTTCCCATTTTTTATCATTTTGTTGGGCAAATAACGAACATGAAAGCAGCAGGAATGCAAATACTATATTTTTCATAACATGGTTTTAATATATAGAGCGCTAATTTTAGAAAAAGGTTGGGAGGGTTTTAAAATAAATTCGTACAAATTACTAATTTCTCACCAAAAGCAAACAATGCATTTTATATTTCCTTATTTTTGAGATATGAAAAACCTACTAATCTTTTTTTTATTTGTTCCAATCTCTGTTTGGTCTCAATCTAATTTTGAAAAGGCCGAGAAGTTGTTTCATGCAAAAAAACATGAAGAAGCACAACTTATCTTTGAAAGAGTTTTAGAAAGTAAACCCTCAGATATAAAGACACTTGAGTATTTGGGCGAAATCGCATCTCATGCTAAATCATGGGTCAAAGCGGCAGAATATTTTAAAAAACTAAAAGAATTAAAACCCAACGAGGCAGATTATTTTTACAAATACGGCGGAGCTTTGGCCATGAGAGCTATGGAAGTAAATAAATTCAAAGCTCTTGGAATGGTTGATGATATGAAGGAGGCATTTGAAAGAGCAATTGTTTTGGAGCCCAAACATATTCCGGCCAGATGGGCATTGATCGAAATCTATCTGCAATTGCCAAGTATTGTGGGAGGAAGTGAGTCAAAAGCGATTTCATTTTCAAATCAGTTATTACAAATTTCGGCAGTTGATGGGTATTTGTCGAGAGGAAGAATTGAAGAATATTTTAAAAGATATACATTGGCAGAAAAATATTATTTGAAAGCCAACGAAATTGGTAAATCAAAAGTCACATTTCAAAAATTATATAATTTATATTTGAACAAATTAAAAGACCCTAAAAAAGCACAAGAATTAAAACGAAAATTTGAGGCATAATTTGCAGCTTCAGGTAATAATTGGAATTTAAATGAAAACACATTTCATCGCCATAGGCGGAAGTGCGATGCACAACTTAGCATTAGCGCTGCATAATAAAGGATATCAGGTAACAGGGAGTGATGATGCAATTTTTGAACCTTCAAAATCAAGATTAGAAAAAAAAGGAATTTTACCAGCTGAATTGGGTTGGTTCCCTGAAAAAATTACTGCCGATATAGAAGCGGTAATCCTTGGGATGCATGCCAAAGCAGATAATCCGGAATTGCTAAAAGCCCAGGAATTGGGTTTGAAAATATATTCGTATCCAGAGTTTTTATACGAACAATCTAAGAATAAAACACGTGTTGTAATCGGTGGTTCACACGGAAAAACAACCATTACTTCAATGATTTTGCACGTCATGCATTATCATAATATACAAGTAGATTATATGGTTGGCGCCCAATTAGAAGGTTTTGATACGATGGTGCATCTTACCGAAGAAAATGATTTTATGGTTTTAGAAGGCGATGAGTATTTGTCTTCTCCTATAGACAGAAGGCCAAAATTTCATTTGTACCAACCCAACATAGCTTTGATTTCCGGAATTGCCTGGGATCATATCAACGTTTTTCCCACGTATGAAAACTATGTCGAGCAATTCGAAATTTTTATTGCCAAAATTACCAATGGTGGCATCTTAGTATACAATGAGAATGATCCGGAGGTAAAACGTGTTGCAGAAGCCGCTACAAACCCAATTCGAAAATTAGCGTATCATACTCCCGAATACAGTGTAAACGATGGCGTAACGTTGTTGAAAACTCCCGAAGGCGATATGCCAATTGAAGTTTTTGGAGCGCACAATCTGAATAATTTGGCTGGAGCCAAATGGATTTGTCAAAATATGGGCGTTGACGAAGCCGATTTTTACGAAGCAATTGCAAGTTTTAAAGGCGCCTCAAAACGTTTAGAAAAAATCGCTGAAGGAAAAGGAAAAGTGGCTTACAAAGATTTTGCGCATTCACCAAGTAAAGTGGCTGCAACAACAAAAGCCGTAAAAGAGCAGTACCCAAACAGAATTTTGGTTGCTTGTTTAGAATTACACACGTATTCTAGTTTGAATGCTGAGTTTCTTAAAGAATACGAAGGAGCTCTTGAATATGCTGATGTGGCCGTGGTTTTTTATTCGCCAGATGCAGTAAAAATAAAACAATTGGAAGAAGTAACGTATGATCAAATTGCAAGTGCCTTCAATAGAAAAGATCTAATTATTTATACTAATCCAGCGGAATTTAAAGAGTATCTATTTAATTTAAACTTAGAGAATTCTGCTTTGTTATTAATGAGTTCAGGTAACTATGGTGGACTGAATTTTGATGAAGTAAAAGGTTTGATCGAGTAATTATAATGGAAGGGAAAAGCAATAATAGGCTTGTTTATAAATCTAATTTGAATACATTCGATTATATTAATTTATTGAGTTATTAATTTAGATTCTGTATCTTAGTAGTTGTAAAACAGTACTTATGGAAGAATTTAAAGGTCAAAATATACTCAATCTGGTAAAAGAATTCCCAAATGATGATGCTTGTAAGGCTT
>NZ_JAGFBV010000026.1 GCF_017948595.1 Flavobacterium geliluteum
ATTAAACAAAAAATTGAGATAATTTTGTCTTTGCAAAGCATCGGTTTTGTTTTTTAGTCGGCAAAACAAATTTACTTAACCTTTGCTTTGTATTTTTAATACTCAAACTAGCAACTTGAATTAATTATTATTACAAATCCCAATTTGCGTTATATTTTATTCATCAAAATTGAATCATCAACATCAAAAAACAAAAAAAGACAAAAGTAATTACCCGCTCTTAGGACGTTTGCGAATGAATTTAATCTACAACATAAATAAAGAAAATATAGCAGGTCTAAAATATATAGTTGCAGAAACTTCGGAGTCACTACGCATTATGATAGCGATATGGGAGTTGGTTTTGGAGTTAATCTGAATTATTAGAAAATTATTACAGAAACCCGTTGGGTGCAACTTAGATACAAATTCGATAAAACGTCTCAAGAAATTGAGGCGTTTTTTTTATGGTTCCATTTTCTCTTCTTATCAAAAATAATATGAATTCAAATGTTATGATTGCAAGCAAAATAAACAACTTATTATTTTTTGCGTTTTCATGCATTATTTTGGAAAAATAATATAAAAAATGCACTATAAATTGTTTGTGTTAAAAATATTCATTAAGTTTATCTCTTGAAAATCAATTAACAAACCAAAAAAAAACACAAATTTTAAATTAATTCAACATGCAAAAAATTACGCTACCAAAACTAAAGACTGCTTTTACTAGCTGTCTTATTTTATGCTACTTCATTGCAAATTCTCAATGTCCACAGGACAATGAATTTAGTAAAGTGACCCCAAAAAGGGATTTAAGAGGCGTTTTTCTTCCCACCGTATTCAACTTGACATGGCCAACTACCAAAGGTAATACTCTCGCTACGCAGCAAGCGCAACAAAACGAGTTGATTACTATTTTGGATCACTTAAAAACCAATAATTACAATACTGTTTTTTTGCAAGTTCGCCCAGCAAGTGATGCACTTTATGTTTCTGCGATAGAACCTTGGTCTAATTATTTAACAGGAACTGAGGGAACAGCACCAAACCCGGTTTGGGATCCTTTGACATTTGCCATCAACGAATCACATAAGCGCGGGCTAGATTTACATGCTTGGATCAATCCTTACAGGGCTAAAAACGGTACTTATGCCAACGCATCCAATCACCCAATAATTAAAAACCCTTCTTGGGTATTTACCGCTGCCAATAACGCTAATCTAAAGATTCTAAACCCAGGAATTCCGCAGGTAAGAGATTATATCGTATCGATTGTACAGGATATTGCAACACGATATGATGTAGACGGAATACATTTTGATGATTATTTTTATCCTAGTGGTGCAATGACAGCTGCACCAAACAATCAGGACAATCAAGCTTATATTGACAATAATCCCGCTGCACTTAGTCTGGGAGATTGGAGGAGAGAGAATGGCAATAAAATGATCACAATGGTTTACGACGCCATACAGGCAATTAATACCAACCTGAACAAAAACATTGTTTTTGGAGTAAGCCCAACAGGAATCTGGAAATCTGGTACACCAACGGGCATATCAGGAAATTCTACCTATAATGATTTATTTTATGATCCGATTGCCTGGTTAAATGCTGGAAAAGTTGATTATCTAGCCCCACAGTTGTATTGGAAAATTACTGGTGCACAGGATTATGTAAGCCTTTCGCAATGGTGGAATGACCAAGTAAAAGCAAAAAACAAACAATTGTATGTAAGTCAGGCCTATTACAAAATGGACGATTCAAATAACTGGCTTTCAGCTGAGTTACAAAATCAGACAATTCAAAACAGAGCGGCCTCTATGAATGCTACTTTTGGGCAAATCGCTTACAGCTATACCTCAATAAAAAACAATTCTAAATCAATCAACACAAATCTTCTTGCTGCAGAATACAAATACAAATCTTTTGCTCCCCCAATTACTAGCAAAGATGCCATTTGCCCGAACCCCCCAACTAATATTAAAATTACTGGAACAACATTAAGCTGGGATACTCCAGCTGCTGCCGCTGATGGGGATTTACCTTCAAAATATGTGATTTATGCTTTTAGCAATACCGCCGAAGCCGTTACCAATAAAGATGATGGTTCGAGAATAATAGAAATTACAGCAGGAAATCAATACACTTTAACGCAAAACCAAGTGGATACCAAATTTATAGTAGTTACTTCTCTAGACAAAAACAATAATGAAGCTGGTACTTACAGCCCTAATTTAGGAAATGATGATTTTGAATTGAGGACAAACCAATTGTTTAGTGTTTATCCAAATCCTTTCAGCGATGTCTTTACAATTGAGTTGAATAACGCATCCTTTAACAAGGCAAGAATAACTATTTTCGACCCAAGTGGAATACAAGTATGGCAGCAAGATTTTGAAAGCAGATTAGATTCAAAAATTCTTGTACAGCCAACCAATGTTGAAAGCGGCATCTATTTTGTTCGGATAAATTTTGAAAATGGAAGCAGCGAAAGTTTTAAAATAATTAAAAAATAACAACTTCTTTTTACTCAATAAAAAAGCCCCTAAAATTGAATAGCCCCCAAAAAGTCAGAGACTATTTGGGGGCTTTTTATGTGCTCCTTAATTGATTTCGGAAATTATTATTTCAGGCGAACGCTCCATTCAAAATCCATTTCTGAGACCTGAATTCCTTTTTCATCGGTTCCAATAGATTTCATCCAAAAGGTTTGCCCCTCGCCTGTTGCGATGGTTTGTTTGATGGCGTCGGCTATGAGATGACCGTCATTGCAAACAAAAGTGATTCTTCCGGTTGCTTTTTTGGTAAAGTTTCCCTTGTTATTGGCTACCAGCATAGAAATTTTTCTTCCACTTTCTTGAATTTGTGAAATCACCAATGCGCCAGTTGAGAGTTCGGCAGCCATAGCTTGAACTGCAAAATACATCGAATTAAACGGATTTTGGTTGATCCAACGGTGCTTTACACTTACTGTACAGCTTTCTTCGCTAATTGCTTTTACGCGCACCCCACAAATGAAGGCAGATGGTAATTTGAATAATACAAATTTGTTAAGTTTTGAAACTGAAATTGCCATTGTTTATCTTTTTTAGGTAAAAATACAAAAAAACTATGCACGCACAACAAATTACAGTTACTTTCAGAAGAAGCCAATAAAATCGGGGATTTATGATAGTTTTGAACAATCTAAAAGCATATTTAAAATTTTTAAGGTGTTAAAATTTTGTTAACATTTGGTACTATGCGAAACAAAGTACTGTCTTTTAGATATATATTTGCATAAGAAATTACTATATACTTTTAATCATGGAAACATCAACACCACTCATCATGGAAAACACATCAGAAAAGAATATTGCAACGTTCACACACTTAAGCACTTTAAGTCAGTACTTCATTCCGTTTGGGAATTATATTTTTCCGATTTTAATCTGGACAAATTACAAAGGGAAGTCAGAATTTGTGAATCACCACGGGAAACAGACCTTAAACTTTCAGTTAAGTTTATTGCTTTACACTTTGATTTTGGCTTTGATCGCTATTCCGATTTTTGTCGCAGTAGTGTTAAAAAACATTCCAATTGAAGCATTTATGCACAATGAAAACTACGTAATCAGAAACTTTAATTTTGAAGGGAACATTGGATTATTAAGTATTGGTGCGACAGCGGTTTTACTTTTTGGGTTATTAAAAATTGTGGAGTTTTTCTTAGTGATTTATGCTGCTATAAAAACTTCAAACGGAGATTTATATAAATATCCAATGACGATACCTTTTATAAAGTAATCCGTAAAAAGATTAAAAGTTATTTTGAAATACAAGAGCCCTAGCCCTGATAGAAGCGGCATCCTTTTTCTGGCTCCTTTAGCCAGGAAAAGATACAGCGAATAGCAGGAAACAGCTCCTAAAAAAACAATCATCAATCATCATCATCAATCAAAAAACGAATTGTTCAATCTAAAAAAAACAAAATGAAATTATGAACATTGAAAACACAAAAGCACAGATGCGCAAAGGTGTTCTTGAGTTTTGCATCTTATCTGTATTGAAAGAAAAAGATGCCTACACCTCAGAAATATTAGACACTTTGAAAAAAGCAAAATTACTAGTTGTTGAGGGAACGGTTTATCCGCTTCTGACTAGATTAAAAAACGACGGCTTACTTAATTATCGATGGGAAGAATCGACTTCAGGGCCACCACGAAAATATTATGGATTAACCGAGATAGGACAAACTTTTTTAAACGAACTTAGCGGTACCTGGACAGAATTGTCTGATGCCGTAAAACTAATCACCAATCAACAAAACCAATAGTCATGAACAAAACAGTAAATATAAACTTAGGAGGCATGTTTTTTCACATTGATGAAGATGCATACTTAAAATTAACGCGCTATTTTGACGCTATAAAACGTTCTTTGAACAACTCGTCTGGACAAGACGAGATCATTAAAGATATTGAAATGCGTGTTTCTGAATTACTTACAGAGAAACAAAAAAGCGAAAAACACGTTGTGGGTTTAAAAGATGTTGATGAGGTAATTGTAGTGATGGGACAACCTGAAGATTACATCATTGAGGACGATACAAAATCGAATCAATCGTTTAACAATAGCGCTACGAGAAAAAACAAAAAATTATACCGAGATAAAGAAAACGGTATGATTGGAGGTGTAGCAACTGGTTTGGGACATTATTTTGGAATTGAAGCCGTTTGGATAAAAGTGCTTTTCCTGATCTTTGTTTTTGCTGGTTTTGGAACTGGAATCTTAGCCTATTTTGTACTTTGGATTGTAACTCCTGAAGCAGTTACAACCTCTGAGAAACTGGAAATGACTGGCGAGCCGGTTACTATTTCGAATATCGAAAGAAAAGTACGTGAAGAAATTGAGTCATTATCTGACCGTTTTAAAAATGCTGATTATGACCAAATGGGAAACCAAGTAAAGTCGGGAGCTGAGAGAATAAGTAGTTCGTTTGGAGACTTTATAATGACCGTTTTTAAAATCTTCGCAAAATTTTTAGGCGTTATTTTGATCATGGCCGGAATCACAACTTTGATTCTGCTTTTAATTGGAGTTTTTACTTTGGGAACTAATATTTTTATTGATTTTCCTTGGCAAAACTTTGTAGAAGCTGGTAATTTTACAGAATATCCTATCTGGTCATTTGGCTTATTGATGTTCTTTGCTGTTGGAATTCCGTTTTTCTTTTTGACGCTTTTAGGCTTTAAACTATTGGCTCCAAACATTAAAACAATAGGCAATATTGCAAAATATACTTTACTTGCGGTTTGGATCATTTCGGTAGCAATTGCAATCAGTATCGGAATCAAACAAGCAACTGAAATTTCGCACGATAATAAGTCGGTTGAGAAAAAAGCAATCAACATTACCGCAAAAGATACCTTGTATGTAAAATTTAGATACAATGATTATTTTGCCAAAGATCTTGATCACCACGGAGATTTTGAATTTGTACAAGACTCTGCCAACAATCAGCTGATTTATTCTACAGATGTGCGCTTGCATGTTTTACATACAGATGAAGCAACGCCTTATTTGCAGATAGAAAAAAGTGCCAGAGGAAATTCGCTTATTGCAGCAAAACAAAGAGCCGAGAAGATAAATTATAAAGTTCAGATTAACGGAAATCATTTGGTATTGGATAATTATTTTTTAACAGATGTAAAAAATAAATTCAGAGGTCAGGAAGTTGATGTATATTTGTACTTACCAGAAGGACAATTGTTTAAACCAGACACGTCTGTACAAGATTATGACAATTCTGATGATTCATTTTTTAACTTACACTTTAGTGGAAACTACATTTATAAAGTTCAAAATTCGAATATAAAATGTTTAAACTGCCCTGAAGACGAGAATGAATACAATGATGTTGAGGAACAGAATGATATCGAAAATGACACAGTAAAAGAAGTTTCGATAAAAATAAATGGTAAAGAAGTTTTAAACGGTAAAAAAAGCTCAGGAAAATTAACCACTGATAAAAACGGAGTAATAATTAAAATTAATTAAGTCATGATAAAAATAATCATACACATAACCAAGTTTTTAATTGCAACGATTACCGCATTATTATTTGCTTCTTGTAATTTTAATGTCAACGCTATCGAAGGAAGCGGCAATGTAACCAAAGAAAAAAGAATAGTGCAGGGCGAATTTAAGAAAGTCTCTGTAAGCAACGCCATCGAGTTGGTAATAGAACAATCTGACAGCACAGAAATCATTGTAGAAGCAGATGATAATGTACAAAAAGAAATTTCGGTTTCGGTTGAGGAGGGTACATTGGTGATTCGCAGCGAACACGGATCTTTTAGCAACGCAACCAGAAGAGTACTTGTAAAAATGCCGATCATCGATCAAATTGAAGCATCGAGTGCCGCAGCTGTAAGCAGTAAAAATACTATCGAAGGGCAAGATATTGATTTAGAAACTTCGAGTGCCGCCACGATGGATGTGACGATAGAATCTGATACAATTTCTCTAGATTCTGGTAGCGGAAGTTCTGTTAGCATCAAAGGAAAAGCATTAAAGCTGGTTACTTCTGCTTCAAGCGGTTCTAGTATTAATGCAGAAAAATTATTAGCAAACGAGATCGAAGCTGAAGCCTCAAGCGGAGCGAGTGTAAACATTCATCCGATAGTAAAACTTAGAGCAGAAGCTTCAAGCGGAGGAAGCATTAATTATGATACAACTCCAAAAATCATCGAAAAAAGTTCACATTCTGGCGGAAGCATTAGCAAAGGTTAAACTTAAAATAGTTATAAAATATAAAGGAATCATTCATCAAAAGTGGATGATTTTTTTATATTTGTGAAAATCAAATTAAATACGAAATGAAAAAAATCAGCATATTACTTTTACTGTTAGTAGTAACCGCTACATCATTTGCTCAAAAAAGAGAGAAGATAAAAGGATCTAAAATCGTAACGACTTCGATAAAAGAAGTTGTTGATTTTGATGCCATTGAGGTAGATGACAACATCGAATTGTACCTGGAAAGAGGAGAAAAAAACGAAATAAAAATTGAAGCCGATGACAATTTACATGATATTATCGGAATGGATTTGAGAGATAAAACGCTTCGTTTGTATACTTCTAAAGAATCTTCTATTTTTAAAAAACTAAGTGTTCGCGTAACGTACACAAGCTCACTTAAAAAAGCAATTGCCAAAAATGAAGCCATTATTTATGCTATTCAAGAACTTACATTAGACGATTTGACGATCAATGCCTATGATTATTCGAAATTATTTTTGAATGTAAATTCTAAAAAATTTAGTCTCGTAGTAGACGACAAAACAAAAACCGAATTGAATTTGAAAGCAGACAATGCCAACTTGCAATTGAGTAAAAATGCTGTTGTAAAAGCATTAATTACTGCCAAAGAATTTAAGTGCGATCAGTACCAACGAGGAACAGCGACTCTTGAAGGTTTTGTTGAAAAAGGAAGCATCCGCTTAGACAATAATGCTACTTTTACAGGAACAAAACTTTCTATAAAGCAAGCTTCTCTTGTTGCAGAGAGTTATTCTACTGCCACTATTTTTGCAGAAATTGGAATTTCAATAGCTGCAGGAGATAAATCTGAAGTTACCCTTTACGGAAATCCTAAAATAGAACTGACCCGATTTAGCGAAGAAGCAAAATTGATTAAGAAGATTAGTAAATAGTTTCAGGTTTCTACACCTATAAAAAAATCCCATTCGATAATAGAATGGGATTTTTTTTACTCGAAATTTTACGTTCCAATAACTTGAAACCTGAAACTTTTTTAAACCTCTAAAAATTTATTCTTTTGAAGCTAAATAACGTTCCGCATCCAGCGCCGCCATACAACCTGTACCCGCAGCGGTAATTGCCTGACGATAAACATGGTCAGCAGCATCACCGGCTACAAAAACACCTTCAACATTTGTTTTTGATGTTCCCGGAGTATTAATGATATAACCCGTTTCATCAAGAGTAATGTAATCTTTAAAAATATCTGTATTGGGTTTATGACCAATTGCTACAAAAAATCCGGTTGCAGGAATCTCAAAAACCTCTCCAGTTGTTTTATTCATTGCTTTTATAGCGTGAACCACTTGCTGATCTCCTAAAACTTCAACCGTATCGTGATTCATCAAAATCTCAATATTTTCGGTTTTGCGAACGCGTTCTTCCATGATTTTTGAGGCTCTGAATTTTTCGCTTCTTACCAACATTGTCACTTTCTTGCAAAGTTTAGACAAATAATGCGCCTCTTCACAAGCAGAATCTCCTGCCCCAACGATCACCACTTCCTGATTACGGTAGAAAAATCCATCACAAACAGCGCAAGCCGAAACTCCTCCTCCCATTTGCAAATAATGTTGCTCAGAAGGTAATCCTAAATATTTTGCCGAAGCTCCTGTAGAAATAATGACTGTTTCACAGTGCAATTCGATTGTATCGTTTATCCAAACTTTTTTGATCTCTCCGGAAAAATCAACTTTAGTTGCCCAACCATCACGAATATCAGTACCAAAACGTCGGGCTTGCTCTTGTAGCTGAATCATCATTTCCGGACCAGTTATTCCCTCAGGGTTACCAGGCCAGTTTTCAACCTCATTAGTCGTAGTCAACTGACCACCTGGCTGCATTCCTTGATATAAAACTGGATTCATATTTGCTCTGGCAGCATAAATTGCAGCAGTATATCCCGCAGGACCAGAACCAATAATTAAGCATTTAATTTTTTCGATTGTATCTGACATAGTGTGATCGTATTAATGTTTTTTGATGGAACAAAGGTAAACTTAATTATAAAAATTTCCAGCCAAAACAAATCCAAAATAACTATTAGAAAATAAGTTTTATTTATTTGCTCTTTTTCCTTTTGTAAAAGAAATTTATTGCTATATTTGCAACCGCTTACGGGGTGTAGCGTAGCCCGGTTATCGCGCCTGCTTTGGGAGCAGGAGGCCGCAGGTTCGAATCCTGCCACCCCGACAAAAGTCTTTTCAAAAAAATTGGAAAGACTTTTTTTTTGATCAAAATTGTCCTTACACATCAATTATTCTTCTTTTGTCTTCTTTAAAACTCAATTTGAAGTTGTTTTTTAACTAAAAAAAGCATTTTAGATTTGTTGATTTTGAAAAAAATTTACATTTCTGTTAAAAATAAATTCTTTCTAAGACCCATCAAGCAACGGTTCATCAAAGTTTATTAAATGTTAACAAAATAGATTTTCAGAAACCATAAATAATTGTATTTTTACGGTTCAAAATTCAGAAAATAAATGGGCAAAATCATTGCGATTGCTAATCAAAAAGGAGGCGTTGGAAAGACTACTACATCAGTAAACCTAGCGGCCTCATTGGGTGTTTTAGAAAAAAAAGTATTATTAATAGATGCTGATCCTCAAGCAAATGCCACGTCTGGCCTTGGGATTGATGTAGAATCTGTTGAGATTGGAACCTACCAAATACTTGAACACAGCCACACACCCAAAGAAACCATCATTCAATGTTCGGCCCCTAACGTTGATGTGATTCCTGCTCACATTGATCTTGTTGCCATTGAAATCGAGTTGGTCGATAAAGAAAACAGAGAATACATGCTAAAAAAAGCATTAGAAAGTGTTAAAGATGAGTATGATTTTATTATCATTGATTGTGCTCCATCATTAGGCTTGCTAACTTTAAATGCTTTGACAGCTGCAGATTCTGTCGTAATCCCTATTCAGTGCGAATATTTTGCATTAGAAGGATTAGGAAAATTATTGAATACGATAAAAAGTATTCAGAAAATCCACAACCCCGATCTTGACATCGAAGGATTGCTACTCACCATGTACGATTCGAGATTACGTTTGTCTAATCAAGTTGTAGAAGAGGTTCAGAAACACTTTAACGACATGGTTTTTGAAACCGTCATTCAGCGAAATGTAAAATTAAGCGAAGCACCAAGTTTTGGAGAAAGCATCATCAATTATGACGCCACCAGCAAAGGAGCCATCAATTACATCAATTTAGCTCAAGAAATTATAAAGAAAAACAGCAAATAGTTTTTATGACAAAAGCAATTAAAAAACAAGCCTTAGGAAGAGGATTATCGGCATTATTAAAAGATCCGGAAAACGACATTACATCAGTAGAGGACAAAAATGCTGACAAAGTTGTTGGAAATATTATTGAGCTTGAAATAAGTGCTATAGAAATAAATCCTTTTCAGCCTAGAAGTAATTTTAATGAAGAGTCCTTACGAGAATTAGCGACTTCTATCAAGGAACTTGGTGTCATTCAACCTATTACTGTTCGAAAATTAGACTTCAACAAATACCAATTAATTTCTGGAGAGCGTCGTTTGCGTGCTTCTACTTTAGTTGGCTTAACGACCGTTCCCGCTTACATTCGTATTGCCAACGATAACGAATCTTTGGTTATGGCTTTGGTGGAGAACATTCAGCGTCATGATTTAGATCCTATCGAAATTGCACTTTCGTACCAACGTTTGATTGATGAAATTCAATTGACACAGGAACAAATGAGTGAACGAGTAGGAAAAAAACGCTCCACAATTGCCAATTATTTGCGTCTTTTAAAATTAGACCCAATTATCCAAACGGGTATTCGTGACGGTTTTATTAGTATGGGACACGGTAGAGCCATTATCAATATTGAAGATTTAGACATTCAAACCGATATTTATCAAAAAATTGTCAGCCAAAATTTATCAGTTCGCGAGACGGAAACTTTGGTTAAAAATTATCATGAAAGTCTGAAACCAAAAGTAGAAGGAAAAGCAAAACCAGAATCTTCTTTTGCTATTGAAGAAGAGAAGAAAAACGCCATCACTGATTATTTTGGTGCGAAAGTTGATATAAAAGTCGCTGGCAACGGAAAAGGAAAAATTACAATTCCTTTTAATTCTGAAGCCGACTTTAATCGAATCATAAAATTAATAAACGGATAGTGAATAAAATTGTCCCCATAAGTTTCTTGTTCTTTCTTATAGGAACCGTTTCTCTTTTTGCTCAAGCAAAAGAAGATGCGGTTTTGATTGTTAAAGACACTGTTGCACTGCAAGAAATAGATCCGCTTACACCAGCCAAAGCTGCCTTTTATTCCGCAATTTTACCTGGTTTAGGTCAGGCATACAACAAAAAATACTGGAAAATTCCGCTCGTGTACGGAGCAATTGGTACAAGTTTATATTTTTATATCGACAATAATAAAAAATACCGCGATTATCGCAACGAATATAAAAGAAGGCTCGAAGGAAATGGTATCGGAACCGGAGGTAAATATGACTATCTGGACGAAAGCAGGCTGATTGCAGGACAAAAATTCTATCAGCGAAACAGAGATTTATCGGCTTTGTTTGTAGTCGCTTTTTACGCTTTAAATATTATAGATGCCAATGTAGACGCGCATTTAATTCAATTTAATGTAAATGAAAGATTGTCCATGCATCCCGAAATTTACCCCAACGATGTAACGTTTAAACCAAACGTTGGACTAACTTTTAATTACAAGTTCTAAATAGCACTGCTATCTAAAATTAATAAAAAAATACAAAATGAAAATTGCATTATTAGGATATGGAAAGATGGGTAAAGTAATCGAAAGAATTGCTTTAGAAAGAGGTCATGAAATTGTTTTAAAAAAGGATGAATCCAATTCTTTTGAAGGACTTTCGACCGCCGATGTTGCCATAGATTTTAGTGTACCAACTGCTGCTGTAGACAATATTTCGAACTCTTTTAACGCCAATGTTCCAGTAGTTTCGGGAACAACAGGATGGTTAGAACATTATGACGAAATGGTAGCTCTTTGTAACGAAAAACAAAGCGGTTTTATCTCAAGTTCAAATTTTAGCTTGGGCGTCAATATTTTCTTCGAATTGAATGAATATTTGGCCAAAATCATGTCTCAATTTGACTCTTACAATGTGTCGATGGAAGAAATTCATCACACTCAAAAACTAGATGCACCCAGCGGAACCGCCATTTCACTTGCAAAAGGAGTTATAGAAAATAGCGCTTACGCGAAATGGACTTTGGAGGAAGCCAAAAAAGATGAAATCTTTATCGAGGCCAAAAGAATCGGTGATGTTCCCGGAACTCACACCGTAACATACAATTCTATTGTTGATAGTATCGAAATCAAACATACGGCACATAATCGTGAAGGTTTTGCGCTAGGAGCCGTTATTGCTGCAGAATGGCTGGCAGGCAAAAAAGGTGTTTTTACCATGAAAGACGTATTAAACTTAAAATAAACAGATTTTAAATATTTAAGGTATCATTTTAATTTTTTAAAAAGCCTTAAACTTTAAACTTTAAAAAAAATATTATGACAATCAATCACTGGTTTCTTTTTTTCTTAGCAGTACAAGTAATCCATTTTTTAGGAACCTGGAAATTATATCAGGCTGCCGGAAGAAAAAGCTGGGAAGCCGCCGTTCCTGTTTATAATTCAATTATTTTAATGAAAATCATCAGTCGACCAACTTGGTGGACTTTATTGCTTTTTATTCCGATTATTAACCTCATCATGTTTCCTGTAGTTTGGGTAGAAACGCTGAAAACCTTCGGGAAAAAATCAACTGCAGACACTTTTCTAGGAATCTTCACCTTGGGATTTTATATCTATTATGTAAATTATACACAAAAACTAGTATACAATAGCGACAGAAAATTAACTCCCGAAAACAGGACTGCAGATACGGTAAGCTCTTTACTTTTTGCTATTATTGTGGCAACTTTGGTACATACATACGTGGTACAACCTTTTACTATTCCAACTGCATCATTAGAAAAATCCCTACTTATTGGAGATTTTCTTTTTGTAAGCAAAGTAAATTACGGCCCTAGAACTCCAATGACAACAGTTGCCTTTCCAATGGTGCATGACACTATTCCGTTTGTAAAAATCAAATCGTATTTAAGCAGACCGCAATTGCCTTATTTCAGACTACCCGCTCTAGAAAAAATAAAGAACAATGACATTGTAGTGTTTAACTGGCCAACAGACACCGCTTTTAATATGTACATTCGTCCCGACAAAAGTTATTACAAACCTATTGATAAAAAAACCAACTATGTAAAACGTTGCGTAGGGATTCCTGGCGATCAGTTGCAGATAAAAGATGGTATTGTTTTTATTAATGGCAAAGAACTTATTTTACCTGAAAGAGCAAAACCACAGTATTCGTATGCGGTTGCTTTAGACGGCAAAACACCTATAGATTTTGAGTCTCTGGCCAAAGAATTAGACATTACAGATGGTGCTTATTTCCCGAATGTTCAAAAAAGAGATACATTAATTTTTACTGCCCTGACACAAGCTAGTGCAGAAAGAATCAAAAACACACCTGGAGTAACAGCTATAAAAAGAGAAATCAAAAAAGGGCCGGAAGACGGTATATTTCCTGATTATCAAGACGGAAAACCTTCAACAACCAACAATTGGAGCTGCGATAATATGGGCCCAATTTACATCCCGCAAGCCGGAAAAACCATTACTTTGACAAAAGAAAATCTTCCGCTGTACAAAGCCATTATTACCAATTATGAAGGACATAAATTAGTTGTTAACGGCGATCAAATTGTTATTGATGACAAACCGACTACGAGCTACACTTTCGAACAAAATTATTACTGGATGATGGGAGACAATCGTCATAACTCCTTAGATGCCCGTTATTTTGGATACACACCAGAAAACCACATTGTAGGAAAACCAGTTTTTATCTGGATGAGCTGGGATAGCAACGGAAAAGGAATAAACAAAATTCGCTGGGACAGAGTTTTTACTACTGTGAGCGGAGAAGGACAACCTCAATCGTACTTCAAATATTTCTTAATTCTGCTTGCTGCTTATTTTGTTGGTGAGTTTTTATGGAGAAAAAGAAAAGAGAATAAAGTATAAAAACCGTTATTCGTTGCACTGGTAAATCGTTTAATCGTTTCTTTAAGAGTACGATTAAACGATTTACCAATTAAACAAAAATCACAATGAACTCTCTACTACTTCCTACCTATTTTCCATCTATCAGTCATTTTGCGATTATGGTGCAATCTGAGAATTTAACTTTTGAAATGGAAGATAATTTTCAGAAACAAACCAATCGAAATCGTACCTACATTTATAGTCCAAACGGAATTCAGCTTCTGAATATACCCATAAAACATTCTAAAACACTACATCAAAAAACAAAAGATGTACTGATAGAAAATGAATTTGACTGGCAAAAACAACATTTTAAATCTTTGGAAGCAGGATACAGAAGTTCACCGTTTTTTGAGTTTTTTGAAGATGATATTCGACCTATTTTCGAAAAAAAACACACCTTCTTGATGGACTTAAATATGGAAGTTTTAGACCTTTTAACGAAATGTATGAGATTGAAATTAGATTTTGGCAAAACAACCGAATATTTTCATGAAGTGAATAATTTGGTTGATTTCAGACCTTTGGCAAATGGCAAAAAAGACCCTAATTTGTTCGAAAAATATCCACAGGTTTTTGATGACAAACATGGCTTTATCAATAATCTCAGTATTTTAGATTTACTTTTTAATGAAGGTAAATTTGCATTAGATTACTTAAAATCACAGAAGATAGCAGTAAAATAAGCGATCACTATTCTTGTATGTGTGTGTGTGTGTGTGTGTTTTATAAAGTTGGTTCGTGAGATTTCTATTTTTAGAATTTTTTCTGTTATTTTATTCCATAGATAGCCTTGCCATTACAGGATAATGGTCAGAATTTTCAAAATCAGAAAAACTTTCAAATTGCTTGACCTTCATCTTGCTATCTGCAAAAATATAATCGATGCGAGCTGGATAATATTTAAATTTATAAGTAGCTCCAAAGCCTTCTCCAGCTTCTTCAAAAGAGTCTTTCAGTTTGCCTTTTATATTACGATAAACGTACGAAAACGGACTATTATTCATGTCTCCGCAAATAATAATTGGATATTTGCATTCCTTTATATTTTCCTTAAAAACTGCTGCCTGCTCCTGCTGCTGTCTAAATGCTTTACTAATTCTGGTAAAAATAAGTTGTGATTTTTGCTGATTTACATTATCTATATTATCCGAAATCTCATTGACATCGGGAGAAATTTTAATAGACTGCAAATGCATATTGTACACACGAATAACATCCTTTCCCCTTTTGATATCGGCATAAATCACATTATTATTTGATTTTGGAAAAACAATATTCCCTTCGTACAAAATAGGAAACTTAGAGAAAATGGCCTGGCCAGTTTTAATCTGATCACCTTCGATAAAAATATAGCGATGCGGATACACTTTCAGATCAATATGAGCCGAGTTTGAATATTCCTGAATGCATAAAATATCCGGATTTTTATCATCTATAAATGTTTTTATGTTAGACGGAATATCATCTCGCTGCAGCCATTTAAACACATTAAAAAGACGAACATTATAGCTCATGACAGAAAAATCCTTTTCGTCCTGGACATATTCTTTTGCCGAAAATTTGTAAAACTTACTTATAAAAGTAATTCCGGTTAACAACACCAAACCAGACAAAATAAGGCGTTTTTTAAACTGGATTCCCCAATAAACGAAGAACAAACCGTTGAGCACAAAAAAGGCGGGCATAAAAAGCGTGAGCACCGACAATAAAGGAAAACTTTTGGGCGCCAGAAATGGCAAGACATAGACACTAAAAGTCAAGACCGTCAGTACTATATTCAAAAAGAACATTATTTTATTAAACCACGAAAGGTTTTTCATATTTTTTTGCTAATGGATTATTTTCCAGCTTTAAATAGAAATTCTTTTTCTTCTTGTGTTAAACAATCATAGCCAGACTGACTAATTTTGTCTAAAATTTCATCAATCTGTTGTTGCGTTTTATCTTTCGTAACAATTTTTGATGGCGTTTTTTCTGTAGGTTTTTTGTAATTTTTATGTACTTTTTTGAAAGGGGTCGAAGGGGATTTTCGGAATAAATTTACGAAAAAATCTATTATTTTGGAGACTATCTTACTCAAATCAATTCCGTTTTGAAGTAATTTAATAAAAATGAATCCAAAAATAGCACCCGCCAAATGCGAAATATGTCCGCCCATATTTCCTAGTCGAAATTGCATTAAATCTAAAATTAAAATTACAGCAGTAATGTGCCATAATTTTACATTTCCGATCAGCAGCAGGCGTACATGCATTAAAGGCTGATAAGTTGTCGTTGCTACCAAAATTGCCATAATAGCTGCAGAAGCACCTACTATTGAGGCACCATAATTTAAAAAGTAGAAACTCAGGACAAACACTATTCCCGAAAAAACAGCACTTAGAATATACAATCCTAAATATTGTTTTTGAGTAAAAAAAGTTAAAAAAAGCGAGCTTGCAAAATTGAGTACCAGCATATTAAATAACAAATGCATAAATCCGTCATGAAAAAAAGCATACGTTAAAAATGTCCAAGGTTTAAACAAAAAAGCCGATGGGTCTGAAGACAATGCCAGCCAATTTGGAAAATCAAATTGTCCTATGGAAAACTGATAGAAAAAAATTAAAGAAACCAAGAAACAAGCTACATTCCAATAGATAACACGTTGTGCAATACCTCCTAATTTATATTGTAATTTTAAATCATCTAAAATATTCATACAGACTTTCTTTTGGTTTTCTATTTTCTATCTAAATTAAAAATTAATTCCAACGATTTTTATTAAATTGATTTTTTTTCCAATACCACATAATCAGAAAGCCAAATAAAGCTCCTCCAATATGTGCATAATGTGCTACTCCGTCGTTAAGTCCCAAAAATGAGTTTCCAAATATTCCGAAGAACCCATCATATAAAAGGATATAACCTGGAACAAAATACTTAGCTTTTATCGGAATAGGAATAAACAAAAGTCCTAACTCAGCATTAGGAAACATAAACACAAAAGCCACCATCAATCCGTAAACAGCGCCTGAGGCCCCTAAAACAGTTCCTAAATACGAACTTATAAAATGTTGATATTGAGAAACAGACAAAAGCTGTTGCCATCTCGTATCGATTTTTCCATCGTGTAAAAGATTTAAAATAGTACTTTTTGGAAACCCACTGTTTACCAAAGTATTCAAACCATCTTGAAAGAAATAATAATTTACAGCATAATTAATCAGCGCAGCTCCCAAACCACACGAAATGTAAAAGAACAAAAACTTCTTTCCTCCCCAAAAATGTTCTAAAGTAGAACCAAATGAATACAAAGCAAACATATTAAAAGCAATATGCCCAATTCCTGCGTGCATAAACATGTGCGTAAGAGGCTGCCAAAGCTTAAAACCAGGGTTTTCCGGAAAAAACATCATAAAATATTCATACGATACAGGCACAAGCTGAGATCCTATAAAAAAGATGATGTTAATGATCAATAATTGTTTTACTACAGGAGTCACGTTCATCATAAGGCAAACTTTTTATCAATATCTTCCACACGCATGGTGATGAAAGTTGGTTTTTGAAAAGGTGAAATATTAGGATCTTTACAGGCAAACAACCCATTTACAATGTTGTCCTGTTCTTTTTCGGTTAAATAAGATCCAGTTTTAACTGCTAAAATTTTGGCCATAGATTTGGCTATGGTATCATTTTGGCTGTAACTGCTCGCTGGAATTCCGTCTTGCAGATCACTCACCAACTGTTCGATTACAAGCGAAACTTCACTTTCGGTGATGTTTACGGGAATTCCGGAAATCACCACATGATCACTTTGGGCTTCCTCAAAAACAAAACCTGTTGTGGCGAGTGAAGGTTTTAATTCTTCGATTAGTTTCATTTCGCTTGACGAGAAAAACAAATTTAAAGGAAATAACAATTGCTGGCTCAAAGCCTGATTAACCGTCATATTCAGCAAAAATTGTTCGTATAAAATACGCTCATGCGCCCGCTTTTGATCGACAATGACCATTCCCGACTTTATTGGCGAAACAATATATTTTTTATGTATTTGATATGTTTTATGAATGGCCTGTTCTACCTCATCATCATTAAATAATGACGAAGTTACCTCTTCGTTTTCGAACGTAAAAGGAGAACTTTCTATGGTATCTGTTTCCAGACCCACGTACAAACTTTCCCAGCTCGCTGTTGGCTCTACTCTTTTATTATATCCTGAATAGGAACCCGAACTAAAATTTCCTCCAGATCCAGAACTGGCTTTAGCATAATGCTGATTGGTTTTGTCATCTGTAAAAGGATTAAAAGTACCATCTACCTGAATAGTGGGTGTTTCTGCCTCTATATCTTTATAGTGATAAGGCGTGTCTAAATTGGCGTCACGATCAAAATCTAAAACTGGCGCTACATTAAACTGACCTAAACTATGCTTTATCGAAGCTCTTAAAATCGCATATAAAGCCTGCTCATCATCAAACTTAATCTCTGTTTTGGTAGGATGAATGTTAATATCGATGGTGTTGGGCGGCACCTGCAAATACAAAAAATAGCTAGGTTGCGAGCCATCTTTAAGCAATCCGTCATAAGCAGCCATCACAGCATGATGCAAATAACCACTTTTAATAAAACGATCGTTAACAAAAAAGAACTGCTCTCCCCTGTTTTTCTTGGCAAATTCAGGCTTACAAACGAATCCCTGCACATTTATAATTTCGGTATCTTCATTGACCGGAACCAGTTTTTCATTGGTTTTACCTGCAAAAATCCCTACAACACGCTGGCGATATCCAGCTGCCGGCAGATTGTACATTTCACTTCCGTTATGATAAAAGGTAAAATGAATATTGGGATGTGCCAAAGCTACACGCTGAAACTCATCCATAACATGACGAAATTCTACCGTATCTGATTTTAAGAAATTTCGTCTGGCAGGAATATTAAAAAACAAATTTTTGACAGCAAAAGACGTTCCTTTTGGCAAAACGGCAACTTCTTGCGACACAAATTTACTGCCTTCTATTACAATATGTGTTCCTAACTCTTCCTGATCCTGTTTGGTTTTCATTTCCATGTGGGCAATTGCCGCAATAGAAGCCAAAGCCTCACCTCGAAACCCTTTTGTATGTAGTGAAAATAAATCTTCGGCCTGACGAATTTTTGAGGTGGCATGACGTTCAAAACACAAACGAGCATCAGTAACACTCATTCCCATACCATTATCAATAACCTGAACCAGTGATTTTCCGGCATCTTTAATGATTAATTTAATGTCGGTTGCCTTTGCATCAACAGCATTTTCCAGCAATTCTTTTACAACTGAAGCGGGTCTTTGAACCACTTCTCCAGCGGCAATTTGATTAGCAACGTGATCAGGAAGTAATTGAATAATACTAGACATTGAAAATTTTTGATTGTCGATTAAAGATTTTTGATTTTTGATTTAAAATCTAAACCAAGGTGTACAAATTTAATGAATTTCTATGGGCTTTCAGAATAAGTCTTGTCATAAAAAAAACAAAAAACCTACACTATTTTTACACAGCATAGGTTTTATTATTTTAAAACAATGATGTTCTATTCGTTTTCTATTTTTATTGGAGTTTCTTCAATTTGAAGAGCCCCCGATGATAGCAACGGCTGATTAAAAGGATGTGACATAGAAGCCTGTTGACGAATGTAAGCCATTTTGATAGCCGCAATCGCTGCTTCAGTTCCTTTGTTTCCGTGAATTCCTCCACTTCTGTCAATAGACTGTTGCATAGTATTGTCTGTCAAAACACAAAAAATAACCGGAATATCGGTTTGAACATTCAAGTCCTTAATTCCTTGCGTAACACCTTCGCAAACAAAATCAAAATGCTTTGTCTGCCCCTGAATTACACATCCAATAACAATAACGGCATCTACATTTTGTGTTTGCAACATTTTTTTTGCGCCGTAAATCAGTTCAAAACTCCCCGGAACATTCCAACGAATAATTTGCTGGGCAGGAACTTCACAATCGATTAATGCTTCAAAAGCGCCTGTGTAAAGTCCTTCGGTTATGGTTTCGTTCCATTCAGAAACAACAATCCCAAATCGAAAATCTTTCGCATTTGGGATCGTGTTTTTATCGTATTCTGATAAATTTTTATTTTCGGTAGCCATCTGTATATTTTAGAATTAAGATTTCAGATTGCAAAAATACAAATCTAAAATCTAAAATCTGAACTCCATAAATTATATTATTGCGCCAATCCAATTAAAGCATCAACAGAAGCTGCTTCTGGTGTTGCATCATAATTGTCTTTAATATCTGTAAAATATTTCAAAGCATCTTCTTTCTGACCTAAAGCCAAAGCCGTTTTCCCTGCTTTTAATAAAAAACGAGGCGTTGTAAAATCATTTTTGTTAGATTCTGCTGCTTTTACATAATAGTCTAAAGCTTCTTTTTGCTTGTTTTTTTGAGAATATGCATCTCCAATTCCGCCTTTGGCCAGAGCACTTAAAATTAAATCTTCCGATTTAAAATCACCTAAATATTTAATAGCTTCGTCAAATTTACCTGTATTTAGGTAAGCCATACCCGCATAATAATTAGCCAAATTTCCAGCATCTGTACCAGAATATTCGTCAGCAATTTTTACAAATCCAAATTTTCCTTCAGAACCATTCAATGCCAATTTGTATAATGAATCGCTTGCTACACCTTCTGTTGCTTTCTGAAAGTTTTGTTGTGCAACAAACATTTCGTTAGCAGCCTCATCTTGTTTAGGAGCTTCAATAAATTTTTGATAAGCCAAATATCCAATAGTTGCAACAGCAATACCAGCAACTAATCCAATAATAATTTTTTGATTTTTAGCAACCCAGTCTTCTGTTTTAGAAGCTGTTTCATCTAATTTTGAAAAAACACCAGCAGTTGTACTATCTTTCTCATCAATGATTACTTGTTGATCTTCGGTAACAACTTCTTTAACTTCCTTTTCTTTTGGTGTTTTATATCCTCTTTTATTGTAAGTAGCCATTTAAAATTAATTTAGTGAACGGCAAAAATAAAATTTTTATTGAAACTGAAGTATAAAAAATCAACTTTATAGCTAATTTTATAAAAAATAATTCGATTATCAAGAAGTTGTTTCATTTAGACAGTAAAATAATTCATCTTCAAAAAGCCCAAAAGCCCATTATATCGATAATTTTCAATAATTTGCACCCTCAAATTACTACGGCTCTAAAACGCCAAACATTACCATTTCAGTCCCTTAAAAATGCATTTAAACAAAATTTCTTTATTCAATTATAAAAATTTCTCCGAAGCCAGTTTCGAATTCGACCACAAAATCAATTGTTTTGTTGGAAAAAACGGAATCGGAAAGACAAATGTGCTCGATGCAATTTATCATTTGGCATACGGAAAAAGCTATTTTAATCCGTTGGCGGTGCAAAACATCAAACACGGTGAAGAGTTTTTTGTAATTGATGCCGAACTCGAAAAAAATGAAAGAACCGAGCAAATTGTATGCAGTTTAAAAAAAGGGCAAAAGAAAATCTTAAAAAGAAACGGAAAAGCCTACGATAAATTCTCAGACCACATTGGTTTTATTCCTCTGGTGATTATTTCGCCTGCCGATCGCGATTTAATTGTAGAAGGAAGCGAAACCCGTCGTAAATTTATGGACAGTGTGATCTCGCAACTCGATACGACTTATTTGCATCAGCTCATTCAATACCAAAAAATAATTGTGCAGCGCAACGCTCTGCTCAAATATTTTGCCCTCAATCATACTTTTGACAACGATACCTTGTCTATATATAATGAGCAGCTAAACGGCATCGGACAATCTATTTTTGAAAAACGAAAAGAATTCCTTGCACAATTTATACCTATATTTAAGGCACACCACCAAGCAATAACAGGCGCCGAAGAATCGGTGCAATTGGTTTACGAAAGTCATTTGTATGAAAAAGACTTACTGACGCTTTTACAAGAAAACATCAACAAAGACAGAGCATTGCATTATACAAGCGTAGGCATTCACAAAGACGATTTATCTTTTGAAATTGATTCGCATCCCATAAAAAAATTCGGCTCACAAGGTCAGCAAAAGTCATTTTTAATTGCTTTAAAATTAGCACAATTTGAATTTTTGAAAAAACAAAGTGGTGTAAAACCTATCTTGCTCTTTGATGATATTTTTGACAAATTAGACGAAAGCCGCGTTGCTAAAATTGTCGAAATGGTCAACAGCGAAACTTTTGGCCAGTTATTCATTTCAGACACACATCCCGAAAGAACAGAAGCCATTGTAAAATCGACGCATCAGAGTTACAAAATATTCAATTTGTGATTTAGTAAATTTTAAAAATCATTACTTTAGCGAAAGCAAAATTTTAAAAAAACAACTGCAATAAATACTCAATATGCTAACGAAAGAATCATTGCAATTTTTAGACGATTTAAAAAAGAACAATAATAGAGATTGGTTTCAAGACCAAAAAAAACGATACGAGATTTTCAAGAAAGACTATCACCAATTGGTGCAAGACTTTCTGGATGCGATGAAACCGCTGGACCCATCTTTAGAATTATTAGAAGTTAAAAATTGCACATTCAGAATCAATCGTGACATTCGTTTTTCTAAAGACAAATCACCTTATAAAGCACATTTAGGCATTTGGCTCTCGTCTGGCGCTAAAGGTCAAAATCGTTCTGGTTATTACCTTCATATCGAAAAAGGGGCGAGTTTTATCGCTGGAGGATTTTATTCGCCTGAAGCGGAAGAACTAAAAAAAGTACGCAAAGAAATTGCTTTTTTTTACGATGATTTAGAAGCTATTCTGAACGATAAAAACTTCAAAAAAGAGTTTGGCAGTTTGGATGTTAACGAAAGTAATGCGCTTAAAAATCCGCCAAGAGGTTACGAAAAAGACCATCCTGCAATTGAGTTCTTAAAACTAAAAAGCTTTACGGCTGCTCAAAAATTTGATATTTCAGAAGTCACTCAAAAAGATTTTGTGACCAAAATGAGTCAGAGATTAATCGCTTTAAAACCTCTGAACGAATTCATCAATCGCGCTTTAGAAACAGAAGAATTTTAAATTTTAAAAAGGTCGCCACTGATTTGAAGGATTCGCACACATTAAAAAATCTTTTAATCTGTGGCAAAAAACAAATCACTTGATGAACAAAAGGAAAATACTTTTTCTTGGAGAATCTTACCGAGCAGACGCCATTACTTGGATGAAGGGCCTGAAAGAATTTGGCGATTTTGAAATTTGCACCTGGGAACTGCAAACTCCAAACAGCAAGAAATTCAAACGAATTCTCGAATACCTCTTTGCTCCTATTTCGATTCGAAAAACCATTCGAAAAGAACAGCCCGACATGATTATTGCCGAGCGCACCACCAGTTACGGCTTTCTCGCTGCTATTTCTGGTATGAAAACCATTGCTATTGCCCAACAAGGCCGCACCGATTTATGGCCGGAAGGTTCTTTTTTATATCCTTTCAAGAAATTAATACAAAAACATGCCTTCAAAAAAGCACATTTAATTCACGCTTGGGGCCCCGTCATGACCGTTTCTATGAAAGCCATTGGTGTTGATATGCGCAAAGTTTTGGTGCTTCCAAAAGGAATTGACTTATCGCTTTTTACACCTTCGATCAATACTTCAAACAAAATCGAAGCCATTGTCACCCGCTCTTTACAGCCCGAATACCGCCATGAAATTATCCTGAAAGCTTTCGGAATTTTACATCAGAAACAAATTGACTTTTCGCTGACAATTGTGGGAGATGGAAGTCGTTTGCAATTTCTGAAAGATTTAGCCACAGCATTACAAATTGACAACAAGGTGATTTTTACTGGAAGAATTCCTAATACAACCCTTCCTAAATTATTACAAGAATCGAATATTTATATCAGCATGCCCACTACAGAAGGAGTTTCGGCTTCTTTATTTGAAGCAATGGCTTGTTGTACTTACCCTATCGTTTCAGACATTCCTGGAAATCAAAGTTGGATTACACACGGACAAAACGGACAATTGATTGAAATTGACAATATCGAAAAACTTGCCGAAGCATTGGTATTGACTTTTGAAAATTCCGCTTCCCGAAATCAGGCCATTCTACAAAACAGAAAGTTTGTTGAAGAAAACGCAAATTATGATCTTAACATGAAAATCATTTCTGAACAATATCATGCATTGTTGAATTTGCAAAAATAATAGCGTCTGAAAACAATATGTGATGAAATTAATTCACATGTTTAAACTTCAATAATAATAACATCCACAGACCGCAGAAGTATCCAACTTCATTTTGAACACAAACAACTTCATTTTGAACACGTATACGCTAGATAAACTGCTGACTTTTGTACTTCACAATTAAAGTAAAAAAAGATGAAGTACAAAATTTTAGGAAATACAGGATTGAAAGTTTCAACACTTTGTTTGGGCACAATGAATTACGGAGGAAAAGGTTTCTTTGGCTACATGGGCAATCTTGATCAGAAAGCAGTTGATGAACAAATAAAAACCGTAACAGAAGCTGGCGTAAACTTTATTGACACCGCAAATATTTATTCAGAAGGGCTTTCTGAGACGATGATCGGACAGGCCATCAAAAATCTTTCGATCAACAGAGACGATTTGGTTTTGGCTACCAAAGTCAGAGGTTCAATGGGTAATGGCGAAAACGACAGAGGACTTTCAAAAAAACACATTATTCAGCAAGTCGAAGCCAGCCTAAAAAGACTCGGCACCGACTATATTGATCTTTATCAAATTCACACAGCCGATCCTTTAACGCCCATCGAAGAAACCATTAAAACACTAGACGATTTAGTACGAAGCGGCAAAATAAGATACTTTGGTGCTAGCAACATGTCGGCTTGGCAATTAATGAAAGGTGTGGGATATTCGCACTACAATCATTTGGATAAATTTGCCTCTCTTCAAGCCAATTACTCCTTAGATGTAAGAGATGCAGAACGAGAAATTGTACCAATGCTCCTTGACCAAAAAGTAGGTTTAATGGTTTGGAGCCCTTTAAGTGGTGGCTTGCTTACAGGCAAATACACCAGAAACGGAAGCAACCAAGAAGGCCGATTAAACAATTTTCCGTTCCCTCCTTTTCACGAAGACAGAGCCTACGATGTTTTAGACGTACTGATACCAATGGCAGAGCAAAAAAAGGTTTCAGTTTCTCAACTGGCATTGGCGTGGTTATTACATCAGCCCGTTGTAAGCAGCGTGATTATTGGTGCTACCAAATTACATCAGCTTCAGGACAATCTAAAAGCGGTTGCGGTTACATTTACAAAAGAAGAATTAGATTTGTTAAACGAAGTCAGCAAATTGCCTGTAGAATATCCTGCAAATGTTTTAGAAATCATGACGATGGACAGAAGTAGTGCAGGAGTTGATTTTTTAAATGCTTAAATTTACATACTAGCAGGCAGTAAAATAATGCTGCCTGCTCATTTTTGATGATGAAAAACACAGAACAAAACATAAAAAAAATTGTTTCGGTAAAAGAATTACACACTTTTATGGGCTTACCAAGTCCCTTAAATCCTTTAATTACCATAATTGATCATGCTCAAACCCAAAAAAACAATCTGCCTTCGTCTCAAAAACTGCTTTTAGATTTTTATAATATATCCATCAAACGAAGTTTTAAAGGAAAATTAAAATACGGCAAAAATCGCTATGATTTTGACGATGGCACAATGTCTTTTATTGCGCCCAACCAAATCATTAGCGTCGATAACGAAGAGGATAGAAACACAGATGGCTGGTCATTATTGTTCCATCCTGACCTCATCAGGCAATATCCGTTGGGCAAGGCAATCAAAAATTACGGCTTTTTTTCTTACGGAGTAAACGAAGCACTGCATCTTTCAGAAGAGGAAGAAAAAACGTTGGAAGCCCTTGTGCAAAACATACAAAAAGAAATAAATTCGAGATTAGATAATTTTAGTCAAGACGTGATCGTCTCCAATCTCGAGTTACTTTTAAGTTACTGCAACCGTTTCTACAACAGGCAATTTATTACCCGAAAAATGGCAACCAATGACTTGCTAACCAACTTTGAGCATCTTTTAGAAAATTATTTTAGTGATAATTCCGATTTAAAATTACCAACGGTCGAAAAACTAGCCACCGAACTCCATGTTTCTTCTTCTTATTTAAGTGATATGTTGCGAAACCTCACAGGACAAAATACGCAACAACACATACATGATAAACTTATCGAAAAAGCAAAAGAAATTCTAACTACCACCAATTTGACTGTTAGTGAAATTGCCTACCATTTAGGTTTTGAATACCCACAATCTTTCAGCAAATTATTCAAAACCAAAACCAATTTAACACCAATCGAATACCGACAAAGTTATAACTAAAAAATATAGTTACGCGGTCTCTATAAATGCATGCACAATCTCTGAAAACGCATACACAATCTCTATAAACGTATGCACAATCTCTATTAACGCATGCACAATCTCTATAAACGCATACAGAAAGTCTGAAAACGTATGCACAATCTCTATTAATGCATACACAAAGTCTATAAACGCATGCACAATCTCTGTAAACGCATACACAAAGTCTGAAAATGCATGCACAAAGTCTAAAAACGTATGGAAAACGCATAAATTAAAACAGTAACAAAATTTTCGATAACTTCGTTTGTAATAAAAAGAAGTACTAGGCAAAAAAACACCTCTCTTTTACCAATTAGCCATAAAAAACCATGAAAGCAATCGTTACAATTATATTTTTTATTACTAATCTCGCCTCTTTCGCTCAGGCAGAAAAAGTGGTTGGTAACTACACGCTTCAACTCGAAAACAAAGAGACTCATTTACTCAAATACAATCTGACGCTAAATCCAGACGGCACATTTTTCTTCCACTACTATTCAAATATTAAGTCTGGAATTCCACCCGAGAGCAATAAATACGGCAAAGGAAACTGGACGATAGCAAACAACGTGGTTTCATTTTTTGCTGATAAAGAAAAAGATTTTGACGACAAACATGCTCTAGACTTTACCAACACCAAAGCACGATTGATCATCAAATCTCCAAGAAATAAAACAGACAAAATAATCAAAACAAAACTACAATTCTTAGCATCAGATATCTTTTGGATGAAAAGTATTGATCTTTTTAAGGTATAAAATTCAACAACGCCCTATTTTCGTATTGCTTTGCTCTTTCAACAAGCCGCAAAACGTTATTTATTTTATTGAAGAAATACATCCAAAATCCCTATTGGATATTTCTTCAAAATTCAACACAAATAAATTATAATCCTTACTTTTGAAGTCGGAATCAATTCTTCAAAAAAGTCTTTTATTTATGGAAATTCAATCTAATTTTTCTCTAAAAAACCACAACACTTTTGGTATCGAAGCCAAGGCAAAACAGTTTATCGCTGTGCATTCGATAGCTGAATTAAAAAGTATTTTAGAGGAAAACAAAACGCAGAAAAAATTTATTTTAGGTGGCGGCAGCAACATGCTTTTAACCCAAGATATTGATGCTTTGGTGATTCATATTGATTTAAAAGGCAAAAAAATAATCGAAGAAAACGATGATTTTGTTTGGGTAGAAAGTCAGGCTGGCGAGAACTGGCATGATTTTGTTCTCTGGACAATTGACCATAATTTTGGAGGTTTAGAAAACATGTCACTCATTCCGGGCAACGTTGGCACCACGCCCGTGCAGAACATTGGCGCCTACGGAACCGAAATAAAAGACACCTTTGTTTCCTGCAACGCCATGAACATGACCACTCAGGAAACAAAAACTTTCACCAATGCCGAATGTAATTTTGGCTATCGCGAAAGTATCTTTAAAAACAAAGCCAAAGACCAATACATCATTACTTCGGTAGTGTACAAACTCACCAAACGCAATCATAAAATAAATATTTCGTACGGTGATATTACCACCGAATTGGCAAAAAACAACGTCACTGCTCCCACCCTAAAAGACGTGAGCAATGCCGTAATTGCCATCAGAAAAAGCAAATTACCCGACCCAAAAGAATTAGGAAATAGTGGTAGTTTTTTTAAAAACCCTATTTTATTAAAAACAGATTTTGAACCTATTCATCAAAAATTTCCCGAAATGAAATTCTACGAAGTTTCAGAAACCGAAGTAAAAGTACCCGCCGGATGGTTGATCGAACAGGCAGGTTTTAAAGGAAAACGTTTTGGCGATGCAGGAGTACATAAAAATCAAGCGTTGGTTTTGGTCAATTATGGTAATGCTACAGGTCAGGAAATATTAGCCGTTTCAAAAGCCGTTCAAACAACTGTTTTTGAAACATTTGGCATCGCTATCGAAGCAGAAGTCAATGTGATTTAAAACACAAATTTATAATAAAGACATTTTAAATTAAGGACAAAAAAATTGTTATGTACACACCCAACCTCTATAAAAACGAAGATCAGGAAGCCATAAGAACTTTTCTTAAAGAAAATAGTTTTGGAATTTTAATCAATCAAACTCACGGAAAGTTGTGTGCAACTCACATTCCGATAGAGCTGGAGATGAATGCTGATGGACAAGAAATTCTGCAGGGACATCTTTCTAAACTCAATCCGCAAGCGGAAGGTTTTGCAGAAAACGATCAGGTTTTGGCGGTTTTTACAGGACCACATGCGTACATTTCTTCCTCTTGGTACGACCACGAAAATGTACCGACATGGAATTATATTGCCGTACATGTTTACGGCCGCATAAAAATTGTAGACGAAGAGGCAGCAATTGCATCTTTAAAAAAATTAGTAGACAAATACGAAGCCAACTCTGCAAACCCAGTACGCATCGAGGATTTGTCTGAAAAAACAATGCGCGAAGCCAGAGGAATCTATGCTTTTGAAATAGAAATTGATGAAATCCAAGCCACTAAAAAAATGTCTCAGAACAGAGATGATACTAATTATAAAAACATAATCACAGCGTTAGAAAAAACCGAAAACCCTCAGGCTATTGCCGTTGCAAAAGAAATGTCTAAATGCCGAAAGTAAATTGGTTTTAGGTATTGAAAATTAAGAATTCATAAGTACATTTGCACGCGCAAGACTTGAAATTAAAAGACATTAAAATCAGATGCTTACAATTACTTTTTACTTTTTTATTGCTATTGTTGTAATCCAAATTGCTTATTATTTAGGAATCTTTGGAAAATTTGCTTTTGCTAAACCGCAACAAATCACACAAAAAAACCTTCCGGTTTCTGTAATTGTTTGTGCCAAAAACGAAGAAGAAAACGTAAAAAACTTTATTCCGCTACTGGCTCAGCAAAATTATCCTGATTTCGAAATTGTTTTGATTGATGATGCGTCCAGCGACGAAACATTAGAAGTTTTTGAAGAATTTGAAAAACAATATTCCAATATTCGTTTGGTAAAAGTGCAAAACAACGAAGCCTTTTGGGGCAACAAAAAATATGCCTTGACATTAGGAATAAAAGCATCCAAAAAAGAGTATTTGTTATTTACAGACGCCGACTGTTACCCAACCTCTACAGAATGGATCACGGCAATGACTTCTCAATTTACAATGAATAAAACCATTGTTTTAGGATATGGAGGTTATGAAAAAATAGAGCGTTCTTTATTGAATAAAATCATTCGTTTTGAAACCGTTTGTACCGCGCTACAATATTTCTCGTGGGCAAAAGTAGGCTTGCCATATATGGGTGTTGGTCGCAACTTAGCGTATAAAAAAGAAGAATTTTTTAATGTAAATGGCTTTATAGAGCACATTCAGGTTCGTTCGGGAGACGACGATTTATTTATCAATCAGGCTGCCAATAAAGCCAATACTTCTATTTCGTACATCCCCGAAAGTTTTACGTATTCAAAACCAAAAGAAAGCTACAAAGAGTGGTTCACCCAAAAAAGACGACACGTTACTACAGCAAATTACTACAAAGCTTTTGATAAAATTCAGTTGGGAATTTTCTACAGCTCACAATTATTTTTCTTTTTATCAGTTATCGTTTTATTGGCTTTCCAATTTCAATGGATCGCTGTACTGGCTTTGCTTGCCACACGTTACACCATTGCATGGATTGTAGTAGGTTTTTCTGCGGGCAAACTAAAGGAACACGATATTAAAATTTGGTTTCCCGTTTTAGAAATAGCGCTTATATTTACACAAATTAATATCTTTATTACTAATATCTTTTCAAAACCTGTACATTGGAAATAAATTCTAAAATAGAAAAAGCAAAAAAAGGCGACCAAATAGCCTTCACTTTTTTATTAGATTATTACTGGAATGAAGTGTACGGTTTTATGCTAAAACGCACCGAAAACGAAACCACAGCAGAAGATATTGCAATTGAAACGTTTGCCAAAGCCTTTGACAAAATTGCTTCATACAACTCTGAATTTCAATTTAACACTTGGCTAATTGCTATTGCAAAAAATGTCTATATTGATTTGTTACGTAAAAGAAAAACCAATCTTTTTATAGAAATCACAGACGCCGAAGACCAACAAGCTTACAATATTGCCGACACCACTCCGTCTGCAGAAGATGCTTTAATTAAGGAGCAAAACCTCTCCCGATTACTACAATGTGTTAAAGAACTCAAACCACATTATCAGGAAGTCATTCAGTTACGCTATTTTCAGGAAATGAGTTATCAGGAAATTGCAGTAAAAATTGACGAACCTTTGAGTAATGTCAAAGTAAAATTACTACGCGCTAAAAAATTATTAGCAGAAATCATCGAAAGTAACAGATAATTCATTATCTTTAAGAAAAGATTAAGATATTAGTATCTTTTTTCTTAATTATCTAAATACTAACTTAATAAAAACTCAATCGATTTCGTAATGAGTCCCAACCAAAAAATGATGCTTATGATTTAATGTTACTTAACCTTAAAATCCAATCAATTATGTCAAAATTAAGCCTTTACGAAACCAAATGGACTGACCTTGTTTTCGAGAACAAAAACAAAGAGTACGGTGCTTATCAATTGCGCCAAGAAACCTCAAAAAATTCATTCGCAGCATTATTCATGGCCTTGCTAATTATAGCAACTATTGGAAGCGTATCTGCTTTAGTAAGTAAATTTAGTCACGTCAATGTGGCACCAGCTCCGCCGGAAGCTTTTACTGACCCTATTACACCAGTCGATTTAACGCCTCGAATTGAGCAACCTAGGACAGAAGAACCAATTCAGCAACAGCAACAAGCCGCCGCAACTTCATCAGAAACAGATCAGTTGGTAAACCCGGAAATCGTTCCTACGGAGCAAGCAACAACTGAAATTGCTGTTAATAACAACAACACGCCAGTTTCAGACAATACTTCGACCACTGGAACTACAGGAGTTACTAATGTATTACCATCAACAGGTGGTGGCGAAGCAATGCAGCCAGCAGCCCCTACAAATGATCCGGTTGCACCAGGCGTACTAGACAAAATGCCGGAATTTCCTGGAGGAATGAGCAAATTTTACACTTATGTTGGCAACAATTTCAACAGACCGGAACTAGATGCCGAAAGAACATTAAAAGTATATGTTACTTTTGTGATCGAAAAAGACGGTTCTATCACTGATGTCATGGTAAAAAATGACCCGGGATATGGCATTGGAAAAGAAGCGATTCGTGTCTTAAAATCAATAAAAACAAAATGGAGTCCTGGAATTCTTAACGGAAAAGCAGTACGAACCTTATACAGCCTTCCAATTACCATAAAAACGGAAGCAGAATAATAAAAAGCAAAAAGCAGAATTTAGGTTCTGCTTTTTTTATATCATCAATCTAAAATTTTAAATTTACCTTTTAAAAATAATCAAATTCCTAAATGCCTTTTACTTTTTCGCATCCAGCAATCGTTTTACCTCTACATTTTTTACCAAAAAAATGGTTTTCTCTCACCAGCCTTATTATTGGCACCCTAACTCCAGATTTTGAATATTTTCTTCGAATGAAAGTTCAAAGCACTTACAGCCATACTGTTTATGGAATTTTCTGGTTTGATTTGCCTCTTGGTCTTTTACTAGCTTTTGTCTTTCACAATATTGTTCGCGACAGTTTATTCTATAATCTACCTAAAGTAATTAAATCAAGAGTTTTATTTTTTACCGAATTTAATTGGAATGATTATTTCAAAGAAAACTGGATTGTCATAATCATCTCCTTTCTAATCGGAATTGCTTCTCATCTTTTCTGGGACAGTTTTACTCATGAAACCGGTTATTTTGTCAATGAAATTAAGGTTCTTCAAAACACTATCTATATTGCTGATTTTGAAATTCCATACTATAAAATCGCACAACATTTAAGTTCTTTAGTGGGAATGTTTGTCATTATACTCTCATTATTAAAGATGCCAAAAAACAAAATTTACAAGTCTTATCCCAATAAAAAATATTGGTTTATTGTAGCAGTATTAGTTTTATTTATTCTAATGATTAGATTATCAGTTAACTTCAACATTAATGCGATCGGAAACGCCATTGTTTCTATAATTTCGGCTTTAATGATTGCTCTGATTCTAACACCATTTTTAATAAAATTGAAAGTTAATTCGTAAAACATATTCAAAACTTCTATTTTTACAAATTATAAAGTAAAAAGCAACAATTCAATTAAAAAAACAAAAAAATGGGAATATTTTCTGCTATTCTTGGTAACGCAGGCGCTGTGAATCAAGAAGAATTAATTAAAAATTACGGTCAGCTTTTGACGGCAAATGAAGAAATCGAAATGGGTTTCAAACTCATCAGAGACACTTTTATCTTTACCAACAAGCGATTGATTTTGGTAGACAAACAAGGTCTTACAGGAAGCAAAACCGAATACAAATCTATTGCATACAAAAGCATTACAAGATTTAGTGTAGAAACAGCAGGTACGTTTGATCTCGATGCCGAATTAAAAATTTGGGTTTCCAGCGAATTGCAACCCAGTATCATCAAACAATTTAATAAATCTGTAAATGTTTATGAAGTGCAAAAAGTACTAGCACATCACGTTTTAGGTTAACCCATAAAAACAGCAAACCCGACACATTTGAAGGAAAATTTCAAAATCTGTCGGGTTTTATTTTTTTTACTAAAAATTATTTCTTTTTAGTAGCTGTTTTTTTAACTGCTTTTTTCTTAGCTGGAACAGGTACCGTATTTACAATTTTTTGCTGCACATAAGGCTTGTACATTCCGTCCTTTTCTGCTCTCATTTTTGCATCCTCAGCTCTTTTCTTAGAATCTGGATGCGAACTCATCATCTGATCAATAAAGGAAGCTTCTGCACCTTCACTCATTTTAGCCAAAATTCTAAATGCAGATTCTTCGGCGTTTACATTATAACCATTTTTTTTCAAAAAATCATACGAAAACAAATCGGCTTCGGCTTCTTGTTTACGGCTATGTTTGCTATCAATCATCGCACTACCAATTTTTCCATATTCACTATCGGTAAGCGTACTAACAGTTTTAGATTGAGACGCTACAGCATCTATTAGCGCTTCTTTTTGATAAGCAGCCTTTACCGCATCTCTGGAGTCGTGGTTGGCAACGTGACCAATTTCGTGACCAATTACAGCTAGTAATTCGTTATCATCCATGATATCCATCAAGCCAGAATAAACACGCACACTGCCATCTGCTGTGGCAAAAGCATTCACCTCTTTTATTTTATACACTTTATAATTTAAAGTATATCCGTCTCCGGCGGTATGTTTCCCAAAAACCCTGTTCAATCTCAAGGTGTAAGGGTCTGTTGGTCCCGCAACTTCATGCTCTTTATCCATTTGTGCTACAGCCGCCTTCGACAACGTTGCTGCATCAGCATCACTAAAAGTAAATCCGGAAATCCCTTTAGAAACAGCTCCCATCGCTCTGTCTCCCAGATTAATTTGCGCATTCGTTTTTGTAACACCAAACATGGCAAACAACACTCCTAAAACTATAAATTTCTTTTTCATTTTTTATTTTTATTTATTTAACACCAAATGTACTACAATTTTAATGCCGAATAAAATTTTATCAGCTTAAAGAATTTCACTTTAAAGGTACTTATTTTTCCTAAATCTTAAAATAATTTACAATACTATTGTTTTAAAGAAATAACAGTTTAAAAAACAAAAAAATTAACAATATAAAATACTTCAATTAAGCATTTTAACATTTAACTCTTTTGTAAATTTTTTAATTGGATAACTAAAAAAGGCTGCTTATCAAAATAACCTCTAAACCAATCTTGAAATAAACTACAATGCTTATCTTTGCATTTTGAATTTAAATATATGGAAACTATTACTGAAAATATACCAACAGGAAAACCTAAATGGTTAAAAGTTAAACTTCCTATTGGACAAAAATATACCGAACTTCGTGGTTTGGTCGATAAATATAGCTTAAACACCATTTGTACTTCTGGAAGTTGCCCGAATATGGGCGAATGCTGGGGCGAAGGAACAGCTACGTTTATGATTTTGGGTAACGTATGTACACGCTCTTGTGGGTTTTGCGGTGTAAAAACGGGACGACCAGAAACGGTAGATTGGGACGAACCTGAAAAAGTAGCGCGCTCTATAAAAATAATGAACATCAAACATGCTGTAATTACGAGTGTAGACAGAGATGATTTGAAAGATGGAGGTTCTATTATTTGGATAGAAACCGTAAAAGCGATTCGTAGAATGAACCCAAATACCACTCTTGAGACTTTAATTCCTGATTTTCAAGGAATTGAAAGAAATATAGACAGAATTGTAGCAGCCAATCCCGAAGTGGTGTCGCACAACGTAGAAACCGTTCGACGTTTAACAAGAGAAGTGCGTATTCAGGCAAAATATGATCGTAGTCTCGAAGTTTTGCGCTATCTGAAAGAAAAAGGAATCAACAGAACCAAATCGGGCATTATGTTGGGTCTTGGCGAAACTGAAGAAGAAGTTTTTCAGACCATGACCGACTTGCGAAATGCGAATGTAGATGTCGTAACTATTGGGCAATATCTGCAACCCAGTAAAAAACATTTACCTGTAAAGGAATTTATCACGCCGGATCAATTTGCCAAATACGAAAAGTTTGGTCTGGAATTGGGCTTCCGTCATGTAGAGAGCGGGCCTTTGGTGCGTTCTTCTTATAAAGCGCAAAAACACATTTTATAAAAAAAGTTTATTCGTTTAATTGGTTAATCGTGTAATCACCAACCTGATTAAGCGATTAACCAATTAATCGTTGGAACAATTAACCGAATAATCAAAAAGTTTGAAAACTAGAATTGCTATTAATGGTTTTGGTAGAATAGGTCGAAATTTATTTCGATTATTAATCAACCACCCTGATATTGAAGTCATTGCCATCAATGATATTGCCGACAAAAAAACCATGTCACATTTGATAAAATATGACAGCATTCATGGTGTCTTACCTTATCCCGTAAGTCATGACGAAAAAGGAATTATTGTAGATGGGAAACATTATTTGTTTTTTCACGAAAAAAAAATAGCAGATCTTGACTGGAAAAGCAATGCTATAGACTTTGTGATAGAATCTACCGGAAAATATAAAACGCATGAAGAATTACAGGCTCATATTACCGCAGGAGCGAAAAAAGTAATTCTTTCTGCTCCATCAGAAGTAGACACCATAAAAACAGTTGTTTTAGGAGTTAATGAAAGTATTTTAGACGGAGAAGAAGATATTGTTTCTAATGCAAGTTGCACAACCAACAACGCTGCTCCGATGATCAAAATCATTAATGAGCTATGTGGCATTGAGCAGGCGTATATTACCACTATACATTCGTACACCACAGACCAAAGTTTACACGACCAACCACACAAGGATTTACGAAGAGCCAGAGGTGCAAGTCAATCAATTGTACCAACAACTACTGGTGCAGCCAAAGCATTAACAAAAATTTTCCCTAACTTGCATAATAAAATTGGAGGTTGCGGGATTCGAGTTCCTGTTCCAGACGGCTCATTAACTGATATTACGTTTAATGTAAAGCGTGCTGTAACTATCGAAGAAATCAATGAAGCCTTTGAGAAAGCATCAAAAAGTACTCTGAAAGGAATACTTGATTATACAGAAGATCCAATCGTTTCGGTCGACGTAATAGGCAATAGACACTCGTGTTTGTTTGATGCTCAACTCACCTCTGTTATCGATAAAATGGTAAAAGTTGTGGGATGGTATGATAACGAAATTGGGTATTCGTCGAGATTGATAGATTTGATTTTACTGATAAGAAAAAAATAATATTCAATGTCAAGTAGGCTTGCAAAACATGAAGTACAGACTTTTTATTCTTTTTAGTTTTTTAAATTCATTTTTGTATTCTCAAACCAAACAGAATACAGATAGCATTGCTTATTACAATGAACTCATTACTAAAAATTTAAAAGAGAAAAACTATAAAAAAGCTATCGGGATCACCAAACAATCGATAGCTTATTGTACAAAAACTCGTCAAGCTCAGGATTTAGCCAATCAAAATCTTAAACTTGGTACGATATACCACCAGTTTGGTTTAGCCGAAACACAACTTCACAAAAATGATTCGGCACTTTTCTATTTTAATCGTGCTCTCAATTTGAGCAAAAAAAGTAGTGATCTCAAACAAAAATCAAAAATATTACTGGCAATCAGTCAATATTGTAAAGATCAGAAAGAGTATCAAAACGCTTTTCACTATCTCCATGAACATTATGTTGTAGAAAAGTATATTTTAAAACTTAAAAATAACAACTTAAATTCTGAAGAATATAAAAAACTCAAAGACAATGAATTAAAAAGAAAAAACGAAGAAAAAGTTCAGATCAAAACATATCGTTACTCAAAACTTATCAGTATTCTGGCCATTGCCTTAATCTCAATATTATCCTTACTGAGTCTAGCTTTATACAAGAACAACATCATTAGAAATCAAAGCAATTTACTTTTAAGAGAGAAAAACAAAGAACTTATTTTGGCCAAAAATAAAGCAGAAGAAGCATCAAAAGCACGTTCTGAATTTTTATCGACAGTAAGCCATGAACTTAGAACTCCCTTAAATGCTATTAACGGAATCACACATCTTTTACTCGAAGAAAATCCAAATCCATCACAATTAAAGTATTTGGAATCTCTAAAATTTTCTGGCAATTACCTGACTAATTTTATCAATGAAATTCTCGAAATTAACAAAATAGATTCGACCAAAATAGAAATTGAAAACATTGGTTTTAATCTAAAAATGTTATTGGTTAACATTCAGCGTTCCCTCGAAGAATTGGCTGCAGCCAACAAAAACAATTTCAACTTAGAAATAGACGAAGCGATACCCGATCATTTGATTGGCGATCCTACCAAAATATCTCAAATCATTATGAATTTGATTAACAATGCATTGAAGTTTACACAAAACGGAGATGTGAATTTAATCGCAAAATTACATTCGATTGAGGATGAAAAAGCTACTATTTATTTTGAGATTGTCGATAACGGAATCGGAATTCCTGAGGACAAATTGCAAACTGTTTTTGAAAGTTTTGTTCAAGGCTCGGTCGAAATTAACAGAAAATATGGCGGAACGGGTTTGGGACTTACGATTGTAAAAAAATTGATCGAAATTTTGGGCGGTGAGATCAACTTAAAAAGTGAAATTGGAAAAGGATCTACTTTTAACTTTAAGTTAAAACTCCAAATCAATAACGAGCCGTTACTCAGTGCATCAGAAGCTAAGTCTTACAATGATTTGCAGTTGCGCGACAAATCTATTTTGTTAGTTGAAGACAACAAAATCAATCAGATGATTACAAGAAAAATGCTCGAGAACAAAGCTGTCACCTGCCAAATAATAGACAACGGCGAAGAGGCTGTAGAACTACTAAAAGTAAAACCATTTGATATGATTTTGATGGATGTACATTTGCCCGGAATTAACGGAACGACAGCTACAAAACAAATACGCGAATTTGACAAAACAACACCTATTATTGCCCTAACAGCTATTTCGCTTAACGAAAACAGAGATACACTTTTATCTTACGGAATGAACGATGTTATCACAAAACCATTTGTACCAGAAGAATTCTACAGTACAATTGCCAAATATTTTGATCCTTGTTAGAGGTTTTCAAAATTCAAATTAGCACTCCTTTTAACATATTCTAAAACTGTTGCATCAAAATTTTGCTTATTACCCAGAAAATGACTTCTTATGGGCAAATAATACAATTGCGTCGCCAATTTAGAATCTTTCAATCGTACATAATCTTTTTCGGTAGTGACAATTTTTTTGCCTTGTGCTTTGATCAAAATCGATTCTATATCAGCTTCAGAAAAATGATGATGATCAGGAAACGTAAGACATTCGTCGTTTTTATTTTTTAAATAATCAAAAAAAGGTTTTGGTTTTGCAATACCCGCCAAAAGAAGCTTTGGTTCTTTTTTTATGTCGCTTACCGCTATTTTTTTCTCTTGATCACCAATAAAATCATCATAATCGATACCGGTAAAATACAGTTGTTGCGAAGAATTAATCCTTAATTTTTTTCTAATATCATTTTGTATTTCATCCGGCAAATCTTTCGGGCATTTGGTCACGATAATAATATTGGCACGATTAGCTCCGCTCCTGCTCTCCCGCAAATTTCCAGTGGGCAACATACAATCATCTGCATATAAATCTCCATAGGAAGTAAGCAGAATATAAAAACCGGCTTTTACTTTTCGGTGCTGATATGCATCGTCAAGCAAAATTATTTGCGGTCTTTCCTGCTGAGAAATAAGCTGAGTAATTCCGTTGGTACGATCGGCATCAACCGCCACCTGAATGTTAGGGAATTTTTGATAAAACTGAAAAGGTTCATCTCCTAAAATCAAGGCATTTGAACTTGCATTAGCAAAAACAAAACCTTTGGACTGACGTTTGTAGCCACGACTTAGAGTAGCAATTTTATATTGGTTTGATAATAATCGAATGAGATATTCTATCTGAGGTGTTTTTCCTGTTCCGCCAACGCTTAGATTTCCTACTGCAATTACAGGAATATCAAATGAAGTCGATTTTAGAACTCCTTTATCAAAAAGAAAATTCCGAAATGAAGTAATAAATCCATATAAAATGGCGAATGGGAAAAGTATTTTTCGAAGTAGATTCATTTTACGAAAGTATATTTTTTTTCGTTAATTTGTTGCAAGTTTCAAGTTTTCTGCATCTCGTAAAAACTTGAAACCTGAAACCTGAAACAAAAATTAAAATGAAAATCAAAGATATCATCGAAGTTCTCGAAGAAATGGCTCCTTTGGCTTACGCCGAAGATTTTGACAATGTTGGCCTTTTGGTTGGCGATTCTCAGTCCGAAACTACGGGCGTACTGGTTTGCCATGATGCCCTGGAAAATGTTATCGAAGAAGCGATTACCAAAAACTGCAATCTCGTGGTGTGTTTTCATCCGATTTTATTCTCGGGAATTAAGAAAATTACAGGCAAAAACTATGTCGAGCGCGCGATTTTAAAAGCCATAAAAAATGACATTGCTATCTATGCTGTTCATACTGCCTTAGACAATCATTCGGCTGGCGTTAATAAAATCTTCTGTGATGCTTTGGGCTTAACCAATACTAAGGTTTTAATACCGAAGCTAAATTTTATTCAAAAATTAGTCACTTATACCACTCCTGATAATTCTGAAAAGGTTCGAAATGCTTTGTTTGAAGCTGGTGCTGGAACCATTGGTAATTATGACAATTGTAGTTTTAATACCGAAGGTTTTTTTACTTTTCAAGGAAACGAAGAGAGTAATCCTGTAATCGGAGAAAAAGGAAAACTACACACTGGAACCGAAATAAAAATAGAAGTTATTTTTGAAAAACATTTACAATCTAAAATTTTAAAAGCGCTTTTTTCGAATCATATTTACGAAGAAGTCGCTTATGAAATCTATACTTTAGAAAATTCTCATCAAAATATTGGTTTAGGAATGATTGGTGAACTTTCGTCAGAAATGGATGAAAAAGAGTTTCTCACTTTCGTGAAAGACAAAATGATTGCCGATGGAATCCGTCATTCTGTCTTTCTAGGAAAAAAAATAAAAAAAGTAGCGGTCTTGGGAGGTTCTGGAAGTTACGCGATAAAAAATGCTATTCAAGCGGGAGCGGATGTTTTTTTGACGGCCGATTTAAAATACCATCAGTTTTATGAAGCCGAAAACAAGTTGCTTTTGGCAGATATTGGTCATTTTGAGAGCGAACGCTATACAAAAAACTATATTGTTGATTATCTTCGAAAAAAAATCCTTAATTTTGCCATCATTTTATCAGAAGAAAATACAAATCCAGTTAAGTACTTATAGAATATGGCGAATACGAAAGAATTAAGTGTTGAGGACAAGTTAAGAGCAATATACGATTTACAGCTTATTGACTCTAGAATTGACGAGATCAGAAACGTAAGAGGAGAACTTCCTTTAGAGGTTGAAGATTTAGAAGATGAAGTTGCAGGTTTAAGCACTCGTTCAGAGAAACTGAAAGGTGAACTTGAGGTGGTTGAAGAGCAAATCAAAGCAAAGAAAAATGCTATTGATGAGCACAAAGAATTTATCAAAAAATACACAAAACAACAAGAATCAGTTCGTAATAACAGAGAATTTAATTCTTTGACTAAAGAGGTTGAATTTCAGGAATTAGAAATTCAATTGGCTGAAAAGCAAATCAAAGAAATGAAAGCTTCTATCGAGCATAAAAAAGAAGTTATTTCTAATTTAAAGGAAAAACTTGATGCTAAAAGTTCGCATTTGAAACATAAAAAATCTGAATTGGATGCAATTATGGCAGAAACTCAAAAAGAAGAAATCTTCTTGTCTGAGAAATCTGCTGAATTTTCGGCTCAGATAGAAGAAAGATTATTGGCTGCTTACAACAGAATCAGAAGCAGTGTTCGTAACGGTTTGGCTGTAGTTTCTATCGAAAGAGGTGCTTCTGCAGGATCATTCTTTACGATTCCGCCTCAAACGCAAGTAGAGATTGCTTCAAGAAAGAAAATCATTACTGATGAGCACTCTGGAAGAATTTTGGTTGACAGCGCATTGGCTGAAGAAGAAAAAGAAAAAATGGAACAATTGTTCTCTAAATTCTAAATAACATTGTCCCGATCTAATCGGGACTTTTTTTTGCCATGAATTTCCTTAATTTCACTAATTTATATTTTCTTTATATCTAAGAATAAAAATTCGTGCTAAATTTGTGTTATTCGTGGCGAACTTTTTTAGATCAGATCGCAAATACTTATATTTTTTCATCATTAAACCACTTGTTTTGGGAATTAAAAAAGGAATACGTTTTATTACCGTAAAATCGGTTGGACAATACATCAATTTCTTAAGCCATGTTCGACCGCAAAAAGCCATAGCGCTCTCGTACGCACTTTTTAGTCAGCCCAGAATTGGTCGATTGCAGAAAGAAAACTTACCTAAAGTTTTAAGAAATACAGAAACAGAAACCTTTCATCACAACGAACATCATTTTCAAACGTATATTTGGAAAGGAAATGAAACCAAAATACTTCTCGTACACGGGTGGGAAAGCAATTCTTCCCGCTGGAAAAAAACATTGCCTCATTTACAAAAGTCAGGAAGTACTATTATTGCCATTGATGCCCCTGCTCACGGACAAAGCAGTGGAAAAGAATTTAATGTGCCACTTTATGCCGAATTCATCAACAAAGCGGTAGAAAAATACCAGCCGTCTATCATAATCGGACATTCAATTGGAGGTGCGGCTTGCGTATATCATCAATATTTATTTCCAAATACAAGTATCAATAAAATGGTAATTCTTGGAGCACCCTCAGACTTAAAAATCTTGATAACCAATTATGTTTCGATGCTAAGCCTGAATACTAAAATGTACTCTCTCTTGGAGGATCGCTTCCTAACACGTTTCAATTTTAAACTAGAGGATTTTTCAGGACAAAAATTTGCCTCTCAATTTAATGTTTCCGGGTTAATTGCTCACGATACCACTGATAAAATCGTTGCTTTTGAAGAAGGAAAAAAAATTGCCAGCAACTGGAAAAACAGTCAGTTTATTGAAACCAAAGGTTTGGGACACGGCATGCATGATGATGAATTGTATCAAAAAGTCTATGATTTTTTGTTCTCATAAATTTTTAAAGTTTTAAAGGAATAGAGACTTTTTAAGATTCTGATTTACGATATTTTTTGAAAGGAAAAATCTAAAAACTGAAATCTGAAGTCTAAAATCTAAATTTTGACTACTTTTGCATCATGGAAGAGAATTTAAAACGTCTTAATAAATTTATTGGTGAAACCGGGTATTGCTCCCGTCGTGAAGCCGATAAATTGATTGAAGAAGGACGCGTAACAATAAATGGTGTTGTGCCAGAAATGGGAACCAAAGTTTCTCCAAGTGACGAAGTACGCATTGATGGAAAATTAATCGTTGAGAAACACGAAAAATTGGTTTATTTGGCTTTTAACAAACCTGTTGGAATTGAATGCACTACCAATTTAGAGGTTCGAAATAACATTGTCGATTACATCAATTACCCAAAACGTATTTTTCCAATTGGAAGACTAGACAAAGCGAGCGAAGGGTTGATTTTTATGACAAATGATGGTGATATCGTAAACAAGATTTTACGTGCCAGAAACAACCACGAAAAAGAATATACCGTAACCGTGAACAAACCTATTACAGATCGTTTTATACAACGAATGGGAAGTGGAGTACCGATTTTGGACACTGTAACGCGAGATTGCAAAGTAGAACAAATTAGTAAATACATTTTTAAAATCATTCTGACTCAAGGACTGAACAGACAGATTCGTAGAATGTGCGAATATTTAGGCTATGAAGTAACGGCTCTTAAACGTATTCGAATTATCAATATCTCACTGGACGTTCCCGTGGGGCGCTATCGCGATCTAACAGATGCCGAAATCAAAGAACTAAATGCGTTAATCGAGCCATCGAGTAAAACTCAGGAAGCTAGCTTGCCAAAAACGGAAGCACCAAAGCGTAGAACCGAATTCATCTCAAAAAATGATCCTCGATTTAAGAAAAAAGGAGATTACTAATTTGTTTAGAATCAAAAAAAAAGAGCCTTAAAAAAAGGCTCTTTTTTTTGATTTATAATTCCGTTATCTCAAAATTCGGAAGTTTTTCACAAAATCTTTATACTTATCGCTTAAAGTTACTTTATGATTCCCTTTTAGTATCACCAAGTTATCATTGACAATTATCTCTTCAATTTTACTAATATTTACGATATAATTGCGATGTGTCTGACAAAATTTAGTCGCATCCAAAAGCTGTATAATTTTGGTTAATGATATTAAAATAACAAATTTTTCAACTTCAGTTATGATGTTACAATAGCGATCTTCCACCTCGATATAAACAATATCTTCTACTTGGACTTTTTTTAGAACTTTATTCTTTTTGATAAAAAGGGAATCGTTGCTTACCACTGTATTTTGATCTTCGCTGTGAAAAACATTCGCCTGACCGTAAAACTTCTCCACTGCCATCTCTAATGCGTAGAGAATTTCGAGTTCATTAAACGGCTTCAACAAAAAACTGAAAGGTTTAGTCAATTTTGCTCTTTCAAAAATTTGGCGATCTTTAGAGCTCGTTAAAAAAACAAATGGTTTTAATCCATTTGGAACGATATTGATGGTTTCTGCAAAAGTGATTCCGTCTGGTTTTCCATCTAAAAAAACATCGATAATAACAATATCAACCGTGTTTTGATAAAAAAGTTTTAGTGCATCGTTATAGTTTGCAGCAACACCTACAACATTATAATTGTTTTCCGTAAGGACTTTTACAAGCGCATCACTTTCAACAGGAGTGTCCTCGATAATAAGTACGTTAATATTATCCATGATTTTTAAACTTTTGTAATGCAATGATTATTTTAGTACCCACATTTTCTTCGCTTTCGATGTCTAATTTTCCACCATTTTTGCGAATCAGGCTTTTACACAACTGCATTCCTAAGCCAGTTCCTATCGCCTCGTCATCTTTCTTTTTCGAAAGTAAAACGGTGTCTTTAAGCAATTCTTCTTTTGTTGAATCATTCATTCCAGATCCCGTATCCTCTATCACCAAAAAGCAAAAATCCTCTGATGAAGGTCTCGTATAAATAGAGATCGTTCCGTTTTCTTTGGAGAATTTAATGGCATTATCCAGCAGATTTCGAATCATTATTTTGAGAGAATCCATGTCTGCAAATACATAATCTGTCGCAGAAACATTATTTTTATAATGGAGATTTTTGTTTAGCATCAAGGGTTTATAATTGTACTCTACATGCTGTACAATAGAAGCCAAATGCAGCGATTCCTGATAAAAATAAGCTTGCTTGGTCTGTAACAAAGCCCAATTGAGCAAATTGTCCAATAAATTATAAGCGCCATTGGCTATGGTGCTGTTGTTATGAAGCAAAACATCTAGCTCTGTAAAATTTTTATTTTCCAGATTTTCCATCAGTTTGCCATTACTCGTCTTTAAAGCATTGACCGAAGACCTTAAATCATGACTTACTATCGAAAACAACTTATCCTTAGTTGCATTCAGTTGGTCTAACTCATTTTTCTGAGCCAAAATGATCTTACTACTTTTTATCTTCTGACGATAAAAATAAACGCCTGTACCAAACAATACGAACAGTAAAACCGAAGAAAGAATAAATCCGTTTCTCTCGGCTATTTTTGCTTTATTTTCAGCTGCAAGAACATCTACCTCCTTTTGCTTTTGTTTTATCGCAAACTTTTTTTCGAGATCAGCAATGGCCCAAACTTTATTCTGATCGTTTAAAGAATCTTTCCATATTTCGTATTCTTTTCTGTAAGCCAATGCCAGCGACAAATTTTTTCTATTTTCTTCTACAACGGCCATATTCATAGCTGCCGTTTTTTTCAAATTAAATGAGTTGGCCTTTTTTGATAAAAAATATGCTTTTTGAAAATACGGAATTGCCTGTGCATCTTTATATTGTGTGTAATATAAATTAGCAATATCCATATAAGAACTTATAATCATTAAAGTATCTTTTTGAATTTCTTGTAATTTCACACTTTCGAATAAATACTTTTCTGCCTTATCGAATTTCTCAAGATGTAAATAACATAGGCCTATGTTATGTATAACAGTACTTTTTTTCATATCATGAGAAGCAATCTTAGATGCTTTTTCGACTTGTTGAAAATATTTTAATGCTTTTTTAAATTCTTTTTGGTCTAAAGCAATTTCACCTAATTTCATTTTAACCTTAAAAAGAAAGCGGAAACTTTGTGAAATTTTACCAAACTCTTTTTTAGATTCATCGAGTAGTTTTTTTTCCTGAAAACTAATTCCCCTAAAATAATGACAATAATCTATGAGTTCAATATTTTTAGAGTTACTCATTTCTTTCATGGAGTAAACTAAAGTCGAATCCCAGTTACTTTCTCTGAAAAATGTTTGAGCTTTATCAAAATTAACCCTCTCTTTAAATTGTAGGGATTTGGCTTTAACTTCTGTATCTATCAAGGAAACAACATGTTGTGACTCTTGTGAAAAGAGAGGTAAGGAAACAAAAAATAATATTAAATAAGTAAACGATCTAATTTTAATCATTACACTATTATGCTTTATATTTAAAAGATGACAATGACATAAAAGCGTACAAGACTTATTCCTGTCGCTTTTACGTCATTTAAGTAAGAATCTTTATTTATTAATTATCCGTGTTGAACGGTTGTTTCGGTACCTCTTGAGGTTATAGGATCAGCATCCCACAAAAAAGTCTGGATTGATTCTACATTTGAAAGTCCACCAGAAAAAATAGTTGCGTCTGCCTGAAAAGTTATTTCATAAATACCAAAATTCACTGATAATTCTTCTGGCATGTCGTACACAATAAAAAATTGCAATTGAGGAGCTCCTGCAATATCTATATATGAGTTTTGAAACACACTATAATAAAATGTTCCATTTTGAATAGTCGTGTCATCAACATAAACAACAGCGGTTGCAGTAAGCGAATTATCTTTGGCATTATAGTATGCCTCCACATAAGGTGATAAAATATCTACAGACTTTGTCTGAGGAAATGTTACGCTCCCTAATTGAGGAGTACTTTCTCCTGAAACGATCACACTGCCTGGAGGTAAATTAATTTCAGTACACGATTTTTGGGTAGTTTTTTCCATGGTATTTGTTATTAGGATTAAATTATTGATTACTTAAATTTTTAAGCAAAATCTTGCTTATTTGTTTTGGAAATACAAAAATTTTAAATTTTCATAATTCAAATATAATAAAGATTTTCTTAATAAGTTTTAACCCTTTGTAATAACTATATTAATTAACAATTTTACACCTCAACATTTCATAAAAATAGCCCTACACACTCTTGAAATTCTAAAAAAACCCATTCTAAACTGAATGGGTTTTTAAAATTATTTTTTGTCTTTTACAAATTCGTAATAAAAAACTTTTGACAGCAAAGGATCTTTTTGTCTTCTGGCAATTTCCTCCTCTCGATATGACTCTATAAATTGCCCATCAAGAGAATGAAGCAGAAAATATTCGCGACGTGCATCATCATTAAAATTTAAATTACTCAAAAATTTTGGCTCAACTCCTTTATTTACAGAAATATTATAGGTCGTAATCAGGTTTCCCCAATTGATAAAACTGCACAACAAAATTGTCGCGTAAAAATACCACAGCATTTGATTAAAAAGATAAGCGTTGGTTTTTTGCTTGGTGATTTTAAGAAAAGCATAAAACAACCCAATTATTGCTAAAATAAGGAAAGCATAAACCCCTAATCTTTTGTAAGTGAGTCCATAAAAAGAAATGTATTCTGAATTTTTGAAAATAGTACTTGTAATCAGAACTGCGTTTAAAAAAATCCAAATTTTTGAGAGACGTTTTAGTTTTTTGGCTTTTTCATCAAAATTAAATCCGCCTTTAAAATAAAACAACAAGACTCCGACAGCCATAACGATAGAAAAAATAACAGCATTTACTCTTTCGTGTGTATCAGCGCTTAAATTTGATGTTTGAATAACTTCAAAAAACTGTTCGTAAATATATGTCGCTATAAAAACCAAAAGCAAAGCATTGAGCAAAAACAAAGTAATTTCACCACTTTTTCTCTCAAAATCAATATCCAGAAACGAAAATGTATTTTGCCTTTGATTCTTACTTTCAGTACTAAAATCATTGTCTAACAGTACATTTTTTTCGTAACAAATTTCAGGGATCCAATAATTCCAGAAATTAAAAGAAATATAAAATCCGAGGACCGCAATAATGATCAGCTGCCAAACGTCTATGTCTAAATAATAATCGGTAAATAACGATGAAAAATGCGCACTTCCGAAAGAGTAAACGATAAGAAACAGCCCTAAAAATACTAAAGGAATAATAAAATAGGCAATGATTTTTTTGGCTAAGTTGTTGTGAATTTTACGCTCCGGAAGCCACTGGCTGAACATGAGGATGCGACCTAAAGAAGCAAATGCATTTACTATTATAAGCGGAAAAACCTGTACCACTTTAAGGTTGTTTTCCTGCGTTTTAAATTGCAAAAAAAGAACCGACAAGGCCAAAGCTAGAAAAGAAACAAAATCGCCGTACCAGGCAAACGCAAAACACGACAAAACCGATGTCAGCACCAAAACCAAATGTGTGCGACTGGTAAATTGCTCCTGAAAGTGATAGCAAATTAGGGCTGTAAGAGCCATTCCGAATAGGGCGAGATTTACGCCTAATCCCTGATTGTAAAAAAGCAGTGTAAAAATCAAACTGCTGACTAAAATAAAATGATGTTTTTTCATGTTGATTAATTTAAAAGTACTTTGTAATTCAAAGTTTTTGGATAAAAAATTTTATTTATTGGATTTCATTAATTTTTCAAGACTATTTAAATGTTCGTTAAAGGCCGCACGTCCTCTATTAGTGACCCTATAAGAAGTTTTGGGTTTTTTACCCACAAATTCTTTCTTTACTTCTATGTATTCAGATTTCTCTAAAGCTGAGGAATGACTTGCCAAATTGCCGTCTGTGATGTTCAAAAGCGTTTTCATTTCTGTAAAATCTATCCAATCATTGACCATCAGGATAGACATGATGCCTAATCTGACGCGACTTTCAAAATCTTTATTTAATTTATCAATAATTCCCATTGAGGTTTATTTATATTTTTTGAACATCACCAGTCCATATAAAATGTGTAGAACGCCAAATCCCAATATCCAGAAGACCAAGCCGTATCCTAAATAGAAAAGAGAAACACAACCTAAAAGAAGTTCGCTAAAGCCTAAATATTTCACGTCTGAAAATGTGTATTTTTCTGCATTGATCAATGCCAAACCATAAAAAATTAAAGTAGCAGGAGCCACCAACACATAAATTTGATGGTATAAAAGTGACAGACAAAAAACACCTCCGACAACGAGAGGAATGGCAAGATTGAAAAGCATTTTTTTTGTGGCGGTTGTCCAGATAGGCAAATTGTATTTTTTGCTTTTTCTGATGGTAAAAAAAATACCGAACGCAAATGCAAATACTAGCACGATAAAAGCGATCCAAAATAACTCTGAAACCAAATTGCCCGAATACAATCTATGCTCGTCATGAAGATAATCGAGCCCGTTTAACTCTAACAGTTGGTACACATACAACCCGCCAATCAAGGCAGACAATCCTGCAAAAACTCCTGAGAGTCCGCTTAGGGATATAAATCTTGAAGAACGCTCCATCATTGAGCGAATATGTGATAAGTCTTCCTGGTGCTTTTGATTCATAATTAAAGTACTTTGTATTGCAAAGTTATGTTTTATTTTGAATTGAGCAACAAAAAATAGCTTTTTATTTACTGTTGTAAAAACAACTCTTTAACACTTAAAAATCTCACCAAAACCAGTGCCACTATTACCGAGAAAATGCGTGAGGGATAGGAGCTAACTGCCAAAGCAGTGCGGATAGCCCGACCGTATTTGCAAAAGGCGCGCAATATGCGGTTGTTACGATGCGCCTTTTGTAAATACGGTCACGCCCAATATATAGAACAAAAAAAGCCTATTCTAATAAACAGACTTTTACACTAATTTGTATATTTTTTTTCTAAAATTGTATCAGAACCATCTTCGTCTTTTAAACAAAAATACGCCAAAAGCAGATAGCACAACTGAAACAAAAAGCAGGATCCAGATTCCGTATTTACTTTCTTCGAGGCCGTTTGGCACGTTCATCCCATACAAACTGGCGATTAAGGTGGGAATCATTAAGATGATTGAAATGGAGGTCATTTGCTTCATGATATTATTCATGTTGTTCGAAATTACCGAAGCATAAGCATCCATCATTCCGGTCAAAATATTGCTGTAAATGTTTGCGGTATCTTGCGCCTGACTCAATTCGATTTCAACATCTTCCAGCAAATCGAGGTCGTAATTGGCTTTTTGTGCTTTTAAGTTTTTTATTCGATGAAATAAAACATCATTCCCTTTTAAGGAAGTGATAAAAAATACGAGACATTTCTCGATTTGCAACAAAGCCTGTAATTCTTCGTTTTTGATTGATTTTTCTAAATTATCTTCTGCGAGCTTTATTTTCTGATTGATTTGTTTGAGGTATTTTAAATACCAGACACTTGAAGACAACAATAATCGGAGCACCAAATCGTGGTTATCTCTGATTTCGATATTTTTTCGTTGAGAATACAGTACAAAGTCGGCAATAATTTCTGTTTTGTAAAAGCTGATCGTAACGCAAATATCTTCTCTAAAAATCAAACCCATCGGGACGGTCTGAAAAGGGAGCTTCACATCGTCGCTTTTTATGGGCACACGCATGATGATGAGTGTCCAGCCGTCTTCGATCTCGATACGAGGTCTTTCATCAACATCTTCTATATCATTGTAAAATGCTTCGGGAATTTGAAGTTCTTCCAACAAATATTTTCGTTCTGCTGCGGTTGGATTTTCAATATTTATCCAGCAATTTGAAGTCCATTCTGGAATTGCGATTACTCCGTTGTTGTTTTTGTAAAAGGCTTTCATTTCAAAATTATAAGTTTTTATAACAGCATTTTGAAAGATTCAAAAAGCTATTTTCAGTTTAATACTAACGAATAATAATCGTCCATTGGAGAAGTTTTTTTTAAGTGCTGCAAAAGTATCTTTTATTTTTTTAAACCTAAAACTTTAAAATACTAATTATTTATTAAAAACAACAAAGCCTACTCTGATTAGAATAGGCTCTCTTTATCGTAATCTTAACAAAAATTATTTTTTTGCGCTTCTCATTTTACGTGCCAGAAGCGTATTTTTAAGCAACATTGCAATTGTCATTGGTCCTACTCCACCGGGAACTGGCGTAATAAAAGATGACTTTTTGCTTACTTCATCAAAATCGACATCCCCTTTTATAACATAACCTTTTGGGTTTGATGCATCGTCAACTCTTGTAATTCCAACATCTACGATTACAACTCCGTCTTTCACCATATCTCCTTTTAAAAATTCAGGAACTCCTAAAGCTGTAATAATAATATCTGCATTTTTAGTAAATTCGGCTAAGTTTTTTGTACGGCTGTGCGTTAGGGTAACAGTTGAATCTCCCGGATTTCCTTTACGGCTCATCAGGATACTCATTGGACGACCTACAATATGACTTCTACCAATAACAACAGTATGCTTTCCGGCAGTTTCTACGTTGTAACGCTCTAATAATTGCATGATTCCGAATGGTGTAGCTGGAATAAATGTTTCCATGTCTAGCGCCATTTTACCGAAGTTGGTCGGATGAAAACCATCGACATCTTTATCAGGATCAATTGCCATTAAAATTTTTTGCTCGTCGATATGTTTTGGCAACGGCAACTGTACAATAAAACCGTCCAGGTTATCATCTTCGTTTAGCTCTTTTATTTTATCAAGCAACTCAGCTTCAGTAATAGTTTCGGGTAAAGCAATCAAAGTTGAATCGAAACCAATTTGCTGGCAAGATTTTACTTTACTTCCTACGTAAGTTAAACTTGCTCCGTTGTTTCCCACGATTACTGCGGCCAAATGAGGCACTTTGCCTCCCGCATCTTTTATCGATTGAACTTCGGCTGCTATTTCGTTTTTAATGTCCTCTGATGTTTTTTTACCGTCTAGTAGTTGCATTGTTTAAAAAAGTTTCAAGTTTAAAATTTTTAGTTTCAAGTTTCAAGTTTTGAAAAATGGAACTGATATGTTGTTATATTAAAAAAGTTTCAAATTTCAGGCTCAAAACTTGAACCATGAAACTTGAAACTTTTATTATTTTATCTCGGCATTCCGCCTGGCATTCCTTTCATGCCTCCCATCATTTTCATCAGGTTTTTTCCGCCCGGGCCCTGCATCATTTTCATCATCTTGCTCATTTGCTCAAACTGCTTCATCAGCTGGTTTACTTGCTCAATTTTGGTTCCCGAACCTTTGGCGATTCTGGCTTTCCTTTTTACATCGATTATGGCAGGTTTACTTCTTTCGACTGGTGTCATCGAGTGTATGATGGCTTCGATATGCTTAAAAGCATCATCTTCTATTTCTACATCTTTCATGGCTTTTGAAGCACCCGGAATCATTCCGACCAAGTCTTTCATATTACCCATTTTCTTCACTTGTTGAATCTGAGTAAGGAAATCATCAAAACCAAATTCGTTTTTAGCGATTTTCTTTTGCAGTTTTCTGGCTTCCTCTTCATCAAACTGCTCCTGCGCTCTCTCTACAAGCGACACAACGTCACCCATCCCTAAGATACGCTCGGCCATACGATCTGGATAGAAAACATCAATTGCTTCCATCTTTTCGCCTGTACCAACAAATTTGATTGGTTTGTTTACAACCGATTTAATCGAAATTGCAGCTCCACCACGAGTATCACCATCTAATTTGGTTAAGATAACTCCATCAAAATTCAGGATATCATTGAATGCTTTTGCAGTATTTACAGCATCTTGCCCAGTCATTGCATCTACAACAAACAAGGTTTCCTGTGGCTGAATGGCTTTGTGAACACGAGCAATCTCGTCCATCATTTCTTTGTCTACTGCCAAACGACCGGCGGTATCGACAATCACAACATTGAAGCCGTTTGCTTTGGCGTGTTTGATTGCGTTTTGTGCAATTTCAACAGGATTTTTATTCTCTGGCTCTGAGTAGACCTCAACTCCTATTTGATCTCCCACTACATGCAACTGATTAATCGCCGCAGGACGGTAGATATCACACGCTACCAAAAGTGGTTTTTTATTTTTCTTTGTTTTTAAAAAATTGGCTAGTTTTCCTGAGAAAGTCGTTTTACCAGAACCTTGCAATCCCGACATTAAAATAACCGAAGGATTTCCAGAAAGATTAATCCCTGCGACATCGCCTCCCATCAACTCTGTCAACTCGTCTTTTACTAACTTTACCAACAATTGTCCTGGCTGAAGCGTCGTTAAAACGTCTTGACCAATTGCTTTTTCTTTTACTTTGGTGGTAAAATCTTTTGCAATTTTAAAGTTAACATCGGCATCTAATAAGGCACGACGCACTTCTTTTAAGGTATCGGCAACGTTTACTTCTGTAATTTTCCCGTGTCCTTTTAATATATGGAACGCTTTATCTAATTTATCACTTAAATTATCAAACATAGTATTGTTTTTTTTGAAGTTGCAAATATAGAACAAAGTTAGAAAGTTTCAAAGATTCAGAGGCGCAAAGGTTTAAAGTTTAAAGCTGTTTTATTTCATTCGGAAAAACCAATACTGGAATGTCTTAGAAATAAAAAAAGAGGTCAGATAAATCCAACCCCTTTTCCAAAAAAAAATAAAAAAAACAAAGTCACTAACTCATTCAATTATAATAAAATTGCGTACTCAAAAGCAGCATGTCCTCTTTCGCCTGCTTGGTTTGTCATTGCGAGGAATTTTACTTTATAGTAATTTCCGGAAGCATCTTTCACTACATAAAAACGATCTGTTCTTACACTTGGTAAAGTAGTTGGTCCTCCACCAATTCTCCAGTTAGCACCAATAACTCTTTGATCTGTTGCCGAAACTGTAAAATTAGCCTCCACTACACTTGCTTTTGTGAAATTTGCATACGTTACTGCTTCTGTTACTAAAACCTGGTAAGCCAAGGTTCCTCCTTTTGAATTTGTAGTAATAAAATCTGCATAACCATAAGTTACATCACCAGTACCCATATTCAGGTAGTTAGTAAATGTTGTAAAATTCAAATCCCATTTTGTTTTTTGAGGCTCAACAGCAACAGTAGTTGCAGTTGTCAAACTAAAAAATGTAAAGTTGAAATCTGCATCTTTAGTAATTGTTTTTTCAGTAAAAGTAGTTGCAGCTAAGTCGGCATATTGAATTTTGTATCCTGTTCCGTTTCTTAAGATTCTAACTTTTTTCCACCCTCTAGCATCACCATCAACAGCAGCTGAACCAACAGCCGGTTTAGTAGTACCAATACCAAATCCAAGATTTACTAAATATACTTTGTTGTCAGCATCATTAGCAGAAATCTCAGCAATTGCAGTTCCGATTCCAGCACCAGCACCAGCCAAAACTCCGGTTGGGTTATCAACAAATCCATTAGAAGAAAGAGTTGTACCACCTCCAACAGCTACATTAGCGTCGCTAGTCTGAACCAAAGACATATCAGTAGTTTCTAATTTTTTTACAGCCATTTTAAGAGATCCGTTGATCACTACTCTAAAGTCAGCTCCAGTTGAGAATCCGAAATCCCATGCAGTTCTGTTTACAGATTTAGATTCCTCACTGCTTAAATCAAGATAAACCTGATTTGGCTGGTTTGGCCCTCCAACTGATGGTTGTAAAACAGCTCCAACAGAAGGAATTTCAACAGAAGCTTCATCGTCACTAGAACAAGACGCGAGACTTAGTAAGGCAAATGATAAGATTAAAAATGATTTTTTCATTGTATTTGATTTATATTAAAGATTAAGGTTATATGTTAATTTTACAAAATAAGAACGTCCGTAGGCAAGCATTACTTCACTAGAAGTTGCATGTCCTGCAGTTTCACTCGTTCTTGTTTGATTGATATTTTTTATATCAAATAGATTTCTTGCTCCAATAGTAGCTTCTAATTTATTATTGAAAAAAGTCTTTCTCGCAGAAGCATCAAGCCAATTGCTTGAATCTATTTCTGAAATAACAAAAGCATTGCTAGTTTCTATAAATTGTTGGGATTTTCCATTGTATTTATAATAGGCGGAGAAAACAGTATTCCATTTTGGAACAGTGTAAGAAATACTGCTATTCAAATTAAAAGAATACAAAAATTTATCATCTGAAGTAAAAGTCAGATTGTCAATTTTTTGAGATATTCCAACCAAAGAAGCTCCAAAATTAAAAGTCAAATTGTCTTTTTTAAATAGATGCATTGTTGAAGCATTCCACATTCGATATTTACTAATATTGATGTATTGGTATTCCGGCGATCCGGTTGCGTCATTGAAACCAACCAATGCCATATCGATTCTGTCATTTACATCCAGAAAACTACCTGTAAGCATGTTCGACATTTGCAATCCTGACGAATAAAGCGTTAATTTTTTAAGGCTGATTTCGTAAGAGCTGCTTGTTTCAGGAACAAGATTTTCGTTTCCGATAAAAAAGTGACTATCAAAAATTAATTTAGAATACAATTCATTAAAAGTCGGTGTTCTAAAAGATTTTCCGGCAGAACCACGAAGCTCAATTCCTTTTTCGAATAAATAACGCAGTCCTAAAGAAGAAGCATATTGATCTTTAAATTTTGACTGATCAGAAAAACGAAGTCCGGGTCTAATTGAAAGGCGCTCTGTCGCTTTTATTTCTGAAGCTACGAAAAAGTCATAATTCTCAAGACGTTTGGTAACCGGAACAAATACATTATTAGCTTCCTGAACCAAAGAGAACCCAAGATTGTTTACAAATTCATAACCAATTTGCATATCGACTTTACTGTTCGGAAAGAAATTGCTTAAAGTTCCTGTAGAATACAACACTTCCATAGATTGATCTTCTACTTTAACATTATCTGCCTCCGTTTTAGCAGCCAGATAATATCTAAAATTTTCAACATCTCTTGCCTGTTTTTGATGTGAAACAGAAACATTATAGTTAAGTTGAGAGAATATTTTTCCGGTTGTATTTAAGTGATGAAAAAATCTATTGGTTAAGTATCTTTTATCAAGTGAATATCTGTACGAACCCAAAGTTGTACTAAAACCAGATTGCACTGTACTGTTATAGAAATCAACATCTTCATCTAAAAATTCAAATTTGTAGAAAAAGCTGAAATCATTTTTTTTGTATGAAATTAAAGCTGTTGTATTTAATTGCTCTTTTGGAAGCCATGTATAACCGCGTAAACCGTCATTTTCGCTATAATCTTTTCCTTTTTTAGTACTTAAAAAACCCTGAAAATCATTCCTGTTTGCTCCGATAGAGACAAACCAGTTTTTATTAATATTATAAGAAACTTTTAAATTCTGGATATGGCGTCCTTTATCAAAAAGAGAATACTCATCGCCAACAGTTTCTTCCTGAGCCGTTGCAGCAATACTCAATTTGTACTTTGATGACGTTTTTGTAATAATGTTCAAAACACCACTCACGGCATTTGCTCCGTGTGTAACTCCCATTGAGCCTTCTATTATTTCGATTTGTTCTACATCATTTAAATTTATCTGAGACAAATCGATATTGTTTCCTAAACCGGCCTCATTAACCAATGGTACATTATCTACTAAAATTTTAAAATATTGCGCATCCAATCCAAACATAGAAACAGTTGATCGCCCATCGTTTCCGCTTGGTCTTACTGTAATATTCAAATACTGATTTAATACATCTGCTAAATTCGTAGCTGCTAGATTCTGAATGTCTTTACTCGTTATCAGTCTCACATTAAACACAGACTTTTTTATCGATTGAGGCTTAAACTGACCTGTCACAACAACTTCAGAAAGTTTGTTTACAGCCGTAGTGTCTTTCTCCTGCGAGTGAGAAAGTTGTCCAAAAAGAAGCACTGTAAAAAGGGTGATTTTTATTTTCATTATTTTTATTCATTCTTAATAACTCGGCAAATATATAATTATTTTTATTCAATCTAAATAAAATTTATATATTTGCTGAAATTTTTTAAAAGTAAAAGAAAAGAATTATGATTACAAAAAGTCTCTATTTTTCGGCCGTAATGGCCTTGACATGCAGCATTGGATTTGGTCAGGATGCTAAAAAACAACAAGATATTAAATCGATTAAGTCGATGTGTGGTTGTTATGAAGTGAAATTTAATTTTGCCGAAACTTTTCAATATCCTAAAGATACCCTTACATACAAACCCTCTCCAACAAAACATGAAAGTGGTTTGGAATGGGTAGAATTGGTAGAAGACACTCCAAATAAAATCGTAATGCAGCATTTACTGATTGTGAGCGATGACATGATCATCAAACACTGGAGACAAGATTGGTTATTCGAAAATACCGACTTTTATGCCTTTGATAAAAACACCTCCTGGAAGTATCAAAAACGAGACAAAAAAGACGTAAAAGGGCAATGGACACAAAAAGTATATCAAGTAGATGATAGCCCAAGATATGAAGGATCTGCCACATGGGTACATGTTGATGGGCAAAATTATTGGACCAATACTACAGATGCTCCGCTTCCGCGAAGAGAACATACAAAGCGCAATGATTATAATGTTTTGAAGAGAAGAAATATTCACCAAATTACTGCTACGGGCTGGAACCATGAGGAGGACAATGACAAGTTGATCAGAGATAATAGCGGAAAAGATGTTTTGCTTGCGCAAGAAAAAGGAATGGATGTATACACTAAAGTTCCGGATATTAAATGTATCGCAGCACAAAACTGGTGGAAAGAGAATACGGTACTTTGGAAAAACGTACGTGACAAATGGCAAACACTCTTTGACAGACATAAAGACTTAAACCTGGAAGCAAAAGTAGATAAAAAAGCACTTTACTCGCTTTTGTTTGATTTAAAACCAGACACTAAAAAAGCCGATACTGATGCCATTATCGACAAGTTTGTAAAATAAAAATGTTTGTGTTAGTTGTAAAAAGGCCAGTAGTTTTAGAACGACTGGCCTTTTTTATATGAGAACAAATTTGCTTTTTTACATTCTCTCCGGAACTTCAATTCCTAATAGTGTAAAAGCAGCTTTAATCACTTCGGCTACTTTTTGAGAAAGCTGTACTCTGAATATTTTTTTGGTCAAATCTACTTCTCCCAATATGTGTACCGATTGGTAGAACGAGTTGTATTCTTTTACCAAATCATACGTATAATTGGCAAGCAAAGCCGGACTGTGGTTATGCGCCGCATTTTGAATGACTTCCGGAAAAAGTTCGATTTGTTTTACCAGTTCCTTTTCTTTTTCATGTAGTTCTTGGATATCCGCTTTCGCTGAAAAATCAAAATCGGCTTTACGAATAATCGATTGAATTCTCGCATACGTATATTGTATAAAAGGTCCCGTATTACCAGCAAAATCAACAGATTCTTCTGGGTTAAACAAAATACGTTTTTTAGGATCTACTTTTAAGATATAATATTTTAAGGCCCCCAAACCAATTGTTTTGTATAATTTGGCTTTTTCCTCTTCAGAGTAACTATCCAATTTACCTAAATCTTCAGAAATTTGTTTTGCCGTATCGGTCATATCCTGCATCAAATCATCCGCATCTACGACAGTTCCTTCACGGCTTTTCATTTTTCCGGAAGGCAAATCTACCATTCCGTAAGATAAATGATAGAGGCTTGAAGCCCAATCAAAACCTAATTTTTTTAGAATCAAAAACAATACTTTGAAATGATAATCCTGTTCATTACCGACAGTATATACCATTCCTCCAACATCCGGCATATCTTTTACACGCTGAATCGCAGTACCAATATCTTGTGTCATATACACCGCCGTTCCGTCTGAACGCAATACGATTTTACGGTCTAAACCTTCGTCTGTAAGGTCTATCCAAACAGAACCATCAGGATCTTTCTCAAAAACACCTTTATCAAGACCTACCTGAACCACGTCTTTACCTAACAAATAGGTATTGCTTTCGTAGTAATATTTATCAAAATTAACTCCCAAATTAGTATACGTCGTTGCAAAACCATCATAAACCCATTGGTTCATCATTTTCCAAAGTGAAATAACTTCTTCATCCCCAGATTCCCATTTTTGAAGCATTTCTTGTGCTTCAATAATAATCGGAGCTTGTTTTTTTGCCTCTTCCTCTGTTTTGCCCGTCTCCATTAGTTGACTGATTTCGGCTTTGTATGCTTTATCAAACTCAACATAATATTTACCAACTAATTTATCTCCTTTTAAATTTGAACTTTCCGGTGTTTCGCCGTTTCCAAACTTTTCCCAGGCCAACATCGACTTGCAGATATGAATTCCACGATCGTTGATGATCTGTGTTTTGTATACTTTTTTACCCGAAGCTTTAATAATTTCAGCAACAGAATATCCTAACAAATTGTTACGAACGTGACCTAGATGCAACGGTTTGTTGGTGTTTGGAGAAGAATATTCGACCATTATTGCTTTATCATCTGGGTTTGGCGTTACAAATCCAAACGTATTGTTGTCTTTTATTTCATTAAAGAAATTCAAATAATAAGTGTCTGCAATTACGATATTCAAGAAACCTGAAACCACGTTAAAACGGGCAACTTCGGCAACATTTTCAACAAGATAATCTCCGATTTTATTTCCTAATTCGGCAGGATTACTTTTTATTACTTTCAATAAAGGAAAAATAACCATTGTAATATCGCCTTCAAACTCTTTTCTAGTAGTTTGAAACTCGATTTTATCAACAGTTACATCAAATAATGCCTGGATGGCGCTTTGTATAGAGGGTGTAAGAATTTGTGATAATGACATGTAAACTTATTTTTAAAGTGAGCAAATATACTGCTTATTCATCAATTAGAGAAAACGAAAAACATATAAAATAAAACAAATCGATCTAAATTTCTCAAAATATCACATCAATACAAGGTGATTTTTATTAAAAAATCAAAACCTTAAACTGCTCTAAAACAGCCGTTCTGTAAAAAATTACATTTTTTTTCAAAATTTCCTGTAACATATCGGGAATTAAAGAGTCTTAATAGCAACTTCAGATTTTATTTGAAGAAAAAAATAAGCATCATCAATCAATCAAAATAATCAAATTAAACTATGAAATTAAAATTCTTTCTGTTCGCATTACTGGGTGTAATGGGAATAGCGCAAGCTCAGAACTCAGGAACAGTTTCCGGAAAAATTACCGAAAAATCAAACAACGCCCCAATCTCTTACGCTACCGTGTCGATTAAAGACAACGGAAAAGTAGTATCGGGCGTAAATACAGACGATAATGGTGATTTTATCATTAAAAATTTGGCTTTAAAAAATTATACCATCGAAATTCAATACATTGGCTTTAGAAAATACATTGGTTCTGTACTTTTAAGTGACAACAAAAAAGAAGCGATTTTTAAAGTAGGGCTGGAAGAAGAAGCGACACAACTAAAAGGTGTTAACATCATTAGTGAGCGCTCGACTATCGAACAAAAAATTGACCGAAAAGTAATTACTGTTGGAAAAGATTTGACTACCGCAGGAGCTTCGGCCTCTGATATTATGAACAATATTCCTTCTGTGAATGTTGATCAGGACGGAAAACTTTCGCTTCGCGGAAATTCGAATGTTCGTGTTTTAATTGATGGAAGACCGACCAATATTGACCCAGCGCAATTGTTGAAGCAAATTCCGTCAACATCTATCAAAAAAATTGAGTTGATCACCAATCCAAGTGCAAAATATAACCCAGAAGGAATGTCCGGAATCATTAATGTCGTGTTGCATAAAAATGCTAATTCTGGCTTTAACGGAAGTTATAGTGGCGGAATTACTTTTGGAGAAACAGCCAAATACAATCAATCTTTAGACTTGAACTACAAAACCGGAAAAGTAAATTTCTTTGGAAATGCAGGTCAAAATTTTGGAACATATCACAATAAAGGAGAAATATTAAGATTGGATCAGGATATCCAACAAAGACTAGATATTTTGAATGATAACGAATCGTATTTGTATAAAATCGGGATGGATTATTTTATCAACGACAACAATACTATTTCGATTTATACCAATCAAAACAAATCGACCGGTATAGGATATGTAGACACCAATATTGATTATTTTAATGGTTCGCAGACCCGAAACCTTTTTCAGAAATCACAATATGATGGACCAAGTACTAACGGAACTTACAATTTGGCTTACAAACACATATTCAAAGAAGGACATACATTAGACGTTGAAGGAAATTATAACGACTCAAAAGAAACTCAAAATGCTTTTTTTGACACCAACACCACCTTGACCAACAATTCGGTGAGCAATAATTTTTATACAGATAATATTAAAGACGACCAAAAACTAAGTACTTTAAACATTGACTACGTAAATCCGTTAAGCGAAAAATCTACACTTGAAGCCGGAGCTGAGGCAAGATTAACAAGAACAGAGAATAATTACATCACAGGTAATTCTTCGGTTGCAGTTGAGGATCAGATTTCTAACTATACGTATGATATTGATATTTATTCTGCCTATGTAACTTTTGGACAAAAATTTAAAAAACTTAGCTATCAAGTGGGAGCTCGTTTTGAGAGTTATAAAGTTGCGGCCAACTTAAATCGCGGCGAAACGAAGTTTGATGATGACTATATTACCTTGTATCCGTCTGCTTATTTAACATATAATTTGAACGAAAAAAACATGTTTCAGTTGAGTTATAGCCGTCGTGTAGACCGTCCTAGCTTAGAGCAAACAAAGCCTATTCGTGAATTTTCGACCCCATTGGTAACTTCTTTTGGAAATCCAGAGTTACGTCCTCAATTTACAAACTCAGTTGAGGTGAATTATACCAAAACCCTTGAAAAAGGAAGTTTTACTGCCGGAGTTTTTGTGAGAAGAATTAACGATCAGATTAGCAGAGTACTATATCCTGATGAAAATGACGCTACAAACGAGAAACAAATCATGACTTTTACAAACAATGATAGCAATACATCGTATGGTTTTGAGGTTTCTGCCAATTATAAAATCACAAAATGGTGGGATATCCAGCCGTCAATTGATTTCTCAAGCATCAATCAAGAAGGAGTAATTTTTGCTTATGATCCGGTAACTCAAACTAGCAGCCCTCTTGAGAGAAGCGTTACTACATCGGCATTTAACGCGAGATTAAACTCTAATTTTAAAGCCAATAAACGTTTAAGCTTTTTGTTATTCGGATTCTACAGAGGTCCTGTTAATGAAATTCAAAATAACAGAAAAGAGATGTACAAAGTTGACACTGGCGCGAGATACACTTTATTAAACAACAAAATGAATCTAAGCGTACGTTTTAATGATGTTTTCAATACAATGAGATATGCTTTTGATAGTTTGTATCCTTATCCGCAAACCGGAGAATTTACTTGGGAGAGCCAAACGGTTTATTTTGGTTTAACCTACAATTTTGGAGGTGCGAAAAGCAAAACTTTGCAACGTAAACAAAGAGATGACAACACTAATAAAGGTGGTGGCGGAATGTTTTAGTCCCGCTCTTATTAGTAGATTTAATATTTTTTAAAATTATTTTTTAGTAGAAGAAAAGCTCGGAGTCTGCCAACTCTGAGCTTTTTTATTTCTGTAAATGTGTCACCAACGCCTTTATTTCTTGAGGATCCGCAGTTTCGTCATTCCCGGTAATCGCCGAAGAATGATAAAAAGTTGGTTTTAATTTTTCTTTTATTGTCAAAACATTCGCAGAACGCAAACCACCGCCCGGCATGATTACAATCCTGTTTTTGCTTAATTTTTGAATTTGTTTTAAAACAGAAATTCCCTCAACCACAGATTTACCCTGCCCGGAAGTTAAAATCGTCGAAAAACCACAACTGATTACCTCTTCCAGCGATTGCTCTACGTCTTTTACAACATCAAAAGCACGATGAAAAGTACATGGCAACGGACTCGCCAATTGCACCAATTCCCTATTTCGGGTCGTATTAACAGTACCGTCTGCATTTAAAATTCCGAAAACAAAACCATCCACTTTTAATTTTTTGAATTGTTTGATGTCTTGTTTCATTTCTACAATCTCGTCATCAGAATACACAAAATCTCCACCTCTTGGTCTTATAATAACATGCATTTTTGTAGCCAACTGTTCTCTTACTTTGAGTGCCAAAATATAGTTTGGTGTGGTCCCGCCCAATTTCATGTTTTCGCACAGTTCTATTCTGTCAGCACCATTTTCTTGGGCTGTTAAAGCAGATTCAAGATTAAAACAAGCTATTTCGAGTTGATTTTTCATTTAAATTAAAAATATTTATTTACTGTTCTCACATTTCACAAAAGAAATAAAAGCCAAAGAGGCCCTGTTTTTCTAGATGACAATAATAAAACGCTAAAATATAAATTATCGTTTGTGCTCTCTAAAAATCTCTTAATAAAATGCTAATAAAAATTTCATTCCTCTTAAAGTTTATATTTTTGCCTAATGTTAAAGGCAATCAGACAAAACAAAAAACTTAAATTCTTTTGTGCTTTTATGGCGCTGTACCTTCTTAATTGCAGTGTTGACACTAGTGATTTTAACTCAAATTTTGTAGCAGAAAATTTATCTCTTAACGATCAGGAAAGTATTATAGAACTTGTTGTAGAAAAAGTTTTAGGTTATCAAAATGCAATTCCTGAAATAGATGACTGCGATTCTGACAACCATACAATATTGAAGAAAATTGTCGCGTTAGACTTTTTTACGCTTCCCTTTTTCAATATGAATATTAATCCGTTCGAACATACATCGAAAACTAAAACAACTTGTTTTACTAATTCATATCCTTTAAAAACTTATTTAGAAATTCATTCACCTCCTCCTGAGGTTTAATTTGTTTTATTCTGTTTCAATTGATCTTGTTTTTCCAAAAAGAAAAACAAAGCGACTTTATTTTTAACAAATTAGCAAATTATAATGAAAAAAAAATCATTCAATAATACCATGTTTTCTATCATGGTCGTATTGACATATACAGCAAACGCTCAAATTAAAAACGAAAACGAAAATACACTTGACAGTCTCTATATTCAAGAAGTAGAAACTAAAAAAGAGCCTGTAAAAATTTTACATGCTGAACCTTTATATATTGACTTAATAAGAGATCTTGGAGCCCGAAAAGGCGAAAAAGAATGGAACGTAGGTTTTGGACTTACGGATAAGAATAAATACGACGAATATTTAACACTAATAGAATACGAATGGGCACCAATAAATCGATTGGGACTTGAAGTTGAATTGCCTTTCACCATTTATCCATCCAATAAAAATTCTGATGTACCGGGCAGTAAACTAAATGGTTTGAAATTAGCAGCCCAATACTCATTTTTCGTATCCGAAAAACTAAAAACATCAATGGCTATCGGGTATATTCATGAATTTGAATTGACTGAGTTTAATCGATACGGCGAGAGTAAATTATTTACGGGAAACAGTTACAATCCTTTTTTTGTAATTGCAAAACGATGGGGAAATAATTTTCACACACTTCTTTACACAGGACCAGTAATTGAAAATCATTTTGAGGATAATACAAGCTCAACTTCCTGGCAAATAAACACTAATTTTCATTATATGATTCCGGGGACCAAAAACTTTATTGGTATTGAATTGAATAAAGAAATTAATAATAAAGATTTTGATATGATTATACGTCCTCAAATGAGAGTTGGTGTTGCAGAAAATCTATTAATTGGAATAGTTACAGGAATCCCAATCAGTAGGGAAAATGAAAGATTTAGTACTTTTTTAAGACTAATTTACGAACCCAAACATTAAAAACAAAACCCCTATAAATTACATTTTTAGGGGTTCTTTACTTATTTCAATATTAAATTTACCATTTTATGATGGCACTTGCCCATGTAAACCCACTTCCGAAAGCAGCGAGAACAACGGTGTCGCCAGATTTAATCTTTCCTTGTTCCCAAGCTTCTGTTAAAGCAATCGGAATCGAGGCTGCCGTGGTGTTACCGTATTTCTGAATATTGTTGTGGACTTGATCATCAGTCAATTTAAATTTATTTTGAATGAACTGCGAAATTCTCAAATTGGCCTGATGCGGAATCAACATATCAATATCCGAAACCTGTAAACCGTTTGCTTCCAAACCTTCATTGATTACCTCAGCAAAACGAACAACTGCATTTTTAAACACAAATTGCCCATTCATATAAGGATAATAACTTTCATCATTAGGATCATTATCTGCCAGAATATCAGTTACCCAACGGGCTCCCATTCCCGGTGCCTGCAGAGCCAATTCTTCTGCATGTTGTCCTTCTGAATGCAAATGAGTAGATAAAATTCCTTTTGTCAGATCTTCTTCACGACTTAAAACAGCTGCTCCCGCTCCGTCTCCAAAAATTACCGAAACACCGCGTCCGCGAGTAGTCATGTCTAAACCTGTTGAATGTACTTCTGAGCCGATTACCAAAATATTTTTATACATTCCGGTCTTGATGTATTGATCTGCAACCGAGATAGCATAAATAAAGCCCGAACATTGATTTCTAACATCTAATGCTCCTACTGTTCGCAATCCTAAATCACGCTGTACCAAAACTCCTGGTCCTGGAAAATAATAATCCGGACTTAAGGTAGCAAAAACCACAAAATCAATATCTTCTTTGGCAATGCCCGATCTTTCTATCGCTATTTTAGCAGCTTTTACTCCCATCGTAGTGGTGGTATCCTCTCCACGAATAATATGTCTGCGTTCCTGAATCCCTGTTCTTTCCTGAATCCATTCGTCATTGGTATCAATAATCTTAGACAGATCATCATTGGTTACGACATTTGCAGGAACATAATATCCTAAGCCCGCTATTTTTGAATGATACATATTCTTTTTATTATTTGTTAAAAAATTGCATTGCAAATTTACTTATACTTTAAAACATAAGCGTCCAAATTACTGTTTTTTTCGAAATTGACAATCTATTATTCTTTAAAAACCTGCTAACATTCATTTTTTTATTATCAAAAAATCTATTTTCTGCTTCATTTTATAAAAAGCATGAAAAATTGCCTAAAAAGTGTAACAAGATCAAAGTACTTTAGACAAACTTTATAAATACCATTCTCAAACCATAAAAATTCAAATTATGAAATTAAAGGTTACTTTACTCTTATTCTTAAACATTGGCTTTATTGCTTTTGCCCAGGAAAATTTAACGTATCAAAAACCACCAAAATCGATCCTCGATTTAGCCGATTACGAAAAAGCTCCAACTGTTTCTATGGATACTAAAAAAGAATACATGCTTTTTATGTACCGAAGCACTTATAAAACTTTGGATGATCTGAACCAAGACGAACTTCGTTTAGCAGGTTTACGAATCAATCCTGTTACTAATATTTCAAGTACAGTAACGTATATCACCAATCTAAAAGTACGAAAAATATCGGGTGTCTCCGAAATGCAGGTTGCAGGATTACCTTCTAATCCTAAAATCAGTAATATTTCGTGGTCACCAAACGATAAGAAAATCTTATTTTCGAATACAACAAACTCAGGAGTTGAATTATGGGTTTTGGATGTAGCAACCGCACAAGCCAAAAAACTAACTGATGCTACTGTAAACGCCAACCTTGGAAATCCGTTTAATTGGCTTTTGGACAATGAAACCATTTTAGTAAAAATGCTGCCTAAAAACAGACAACCACTATTAGATTCTAAAAAAGATTTGCCAACTGGACCGATTATTTCGAATGCTTCGGGAGAAAAATCTCAAAACAGAACTTATCCGGACATGTTGAAAAACAAAAATGACGAAGCCAATTTTGAAAACATCATGACTTCTGAATTATATAAAATAGACCTTAACGGAACAGCGACTTTATTTAAAGAAGCTGCTATGTACGCTGGAGAAAAAATTTCGCCAGACGGAAACTATATTATGTTAAGCACTATTCAAAAACCATTTTCTTATGTCGTTCCGCTATACCGATTTCCTTCTAAAACAGTAGTATACGACAGTAATGGAAAAGAAATAAAAGTGGTAAATGAAGTTCCTTTGAACGAAATAATTCCTAAAGGCTTTATGGCCGTTCGAAAAGGAAAAAGAGAGATGGCGTGGAGAAACGACAAACCTGCCACTTTATCTTACGTAGTAGCATTAGACGAAGGAAATCCTGCCAATAAAGTAGATTTTAGAGACGAAGTTTTTTTATGGAATGCTCCTTTTGATGCTGAAGCAACTTCATTGGTAAAAACACCTCAGCGCTATAGTGATATTATTTGGGGTAATGACAATATTGCTATTCTTTCTGACGAATGGTACGACACTCGAAACACAAAAACGTATGTCATTAATCCTTCAAATCCGGCACAACAGCCAAAAGTCATTACAGACAGAAACCAACAGGATGTTTATGCAGATCCGGGAGTTTTTGAAACGAAGAAAAATGCGTATAACAAATATGTGCTCGCGATAGAAGGTGACAATGCTTATCGTATTGGTGATGGTTACACCAAAGAAGGACAATTTCCTTTTATTGATGCATTCAATTTAAAAACTTTACAATCCAAACGAATTTATACTTCTCCTTATAAAGACAAAAAAGAAGATTTACTGGAAATTGAAGATTATAAAACCGGAAAAGTTTTGGTACAGATTCAATCTAAAAGCGAGTATCCAAATTATTATTTTAGAAACATCAAAAAACAAAACAGCTTAACGCCGATTACTTTTTTCAAAAATCCTTTCGAAAGTATCAAAGATGTGAGTAAAGAAGTCATCAAATACAAACGTAAAGATGGCGTTGAATTATCTGGAACTTTATATCTTCCGGCTGGTTACGACAAAGTAAAAAAAGAAAAACTACCTTTATTGATCTGGGCTTATCCTGCTGAGTATAAGGACAAAAATAGTGCTGGACAATCGACTCAAAACTCAAACGAATTTACGCTCCCGTATTACGGTTCCTTTGTTTACTGGGTAACAAGAGGATATGTTGTTCTTGACGATGCTGCTTTCCCGATCATTGGTGAAGGAACCACAGAACCCAACGACAACTTTATCTCGCAATTGGTTGATAATGCCGCAGCAGCAATTGATGCTGTTGATGCCTTAGGTTATATCAATAGAAAAAAAGTTGCCGTTGGAGGACATTCCTACGGAGCTTTTATGACCGCTAATTTATTGACGCATTCTAATCTTTTTACCTGCGGAATTGCCAGAAGTGGTGCCTACAACAGAACTTTAACTCCATTCGGTTTTCAAACGGAACAGCGCAATTATTGGGAGGCTACAGATGTGTACAACACCATGTCTCCGTTTATGAATGCCAACAAAATGAAAACTCCTCTTTTATTGGTTCATGGCGAAGCCGATAATAATCCAGGGACTTTTACCTTACAGACAGAGCGTTATTTTCAAGCTTTAAAAGGTTTGGGAGCTCCTGCAAGAATGGTGATTTTACCTAAAGAAGCACACGGTTATGTGGCCAAAGAAAATATTTTGCATTTGCTTTGGGAGCAAGATCAGTTTTTAGAAAAATATTTAAAGAACTAATATTTCTTTACATTATTAAAAAACAAACCCGACAGATTTTGAAAACTGTCGGGTTTGTTTTTGTGTTTTTATAAGTAATTCAACTTCAAAAAGACATTTTCTTCTAGCGGTAAATCTATTTCACTTTCAAAAAATATCAGTTGTCGTTTGTAAACCGATTCGATCAGATAATGATTTCCTCTAAAATAAGTTCGCCTGATTTTTACCGGCAAATCCGACTCAGCAGTCATTTTTAACTGATGCGGATACACTAATGTTTTATGATTTTCATCTTCGTAAGAAAGGAGTAAATGTGTCGCAATTTCGTTTACTTCTCCAAAAAGCGATGCTACATAACGGCTTTCAGGATCTTCATAAATTTTTGCGGGATTGTCTTTTACTATTATTTCTCCGTTGCGCATCACGATTGTCTCATCTGCAAAAGAAAGTGCGTCACTACTATCATGAGTGGCGAGTATACAAGTAATATTTTTTTGTTTTAAATATTTAAATAAATTTCGGCGTAAAGCATTTTTCCTAAAAGCATCAATTTGGCTAAAAGGCTCATCCAGTAAAATCACTTCGGGTTCCAGTGCCAGTACTCTTACCAGAGCCACCCGTTGTTGTTGTCCTCCGCTTAAAAATTTAGCTTTTACATTAGAAAACTGTTCCATTTCTACCATTTCGAGCAATTCCTGAACACGCAATTTCTTCATATTGGCAAAACCATTAGAAAGAAACTTGCCCACATTTTCTGCCACTGTTTCAAAAGGAGACAAATCAAAATCCTGCGCCAGATATTTCATATACGGCATTCCGGGAATCAAATTGTATTTTGGTCCTAAAACAGGTTTCCCGTCATAAAAAATTTCGCCTTCATCTAGGTCGTACAATCCATAAATCAATTTAAGCAGTGTACTTTTTCCGCACCCACTTTCGCCAATAATAGCAATATTTTCACCTTTATTAATAGTGAAATTGAGATTTTTAATAACTGGTTTATCAGTATATGAAAAAGAAATATTTTTAATATCAAGCATGAATACAAATTGAGAAAGCAAATTTACAATGTTTAATTCCGAAAGTCAAAAAAAAAGCTACTTCATTACAAACTATATATAATTAAAAAATCATTCACAATACACAAATAATTGTAGCTTTAATTGTATATATTTGCGAAAAAAAATAATTTTAACAATGATTTATAAGTATAATAATGACAAATAAAATAATAAAATACACCATTATTCTTGCCACTATCATTTTATGGAGTTGTGAAAAAGAATCTGTTCAGGATTCTAGTACCCAAGGCACAAAGCCTATTGCCACAAAATACCTTAATGCAGAAGAACTTCCCTCAGAATTTCAAAATTATTTTATCCAAAATAATGCAAATAATAGTGCCAAATCAAATAGTAATGGAACGAATTTAAGCTCCGCTATATTTACAAAGCATGACATTATCAGTATGACTGATGATAAAAATATTACCAATTATAGTATTAGTTTTTACTACCCGAACACACCCGAAAATATCTTCTATAATCTTGTTATTAATGTACTGCCTACAGGAGAACATTCAACATACATATTTAAATATATTTGCAATCCGGAAAATTTTGAAAATTTTAAAGCGCATAATTTTGATTTCAACTATTTTGTTGGGGTTACTGAAATTAGTTTAGCTTCCTCACCCTCAAATTCAACTCTAACTTCAAAAATTAATAGTGGAGATGACGATTGTCCTAAAATTTATATCCCTACTAACAATTCAGGCACTAACTCTGGCACAGGGGTTCCCGCAGGAAGTGGAGGTAGTGGTTCCTCGGGATCGCCAGGCTATAACACCAGTGTTCCTGGTTATAATGCACCCGGACATACGGGAGGTAGTTCCCCTGGTCCTTCTACTGGAGGAAGTGGCGGGCACAATCACTCTAATTGTTATGGAAGCAATGGTCAATTTTGGTATTTCGCAGGAGATGTTCGTCCTCCTCATTCTCATACTGAAAAAAATGCCAATGACTGTCCGGATTTAGTTCCACCCTCTGGTAATGTACCCGTGAATACAATGCCTATGATAAAAGTTTTAGGTAAAGAATTAGCCCTTTCTTCTACCCAAATAGCTTTTTTGAGAGATAGGGCCGATGTAATGAATGCTGTAAATCAATTTATGGAAGAAAATAGCTTTTCTTATAACAGTAAAGAATTTATGAGTAAATTATTAGTAGAAATCATTAATAACCCCAACTTAAGATTTGATATCAATGCTTCCTTTAGATCACCCATGAATATTGAAAGATCTACAATTACAAACGCAACACCAGAAGGAAAAAAATTTAACGAAATTTATGACACTCTTACAAATTCTCCTAAATTTAAAGAATTGTTTATGGACATGTTTGGAGCAGATATCCTTTTGGGAAATTATAGACATAATGTAAAATTTGAACTTGCTGATGCTGTTTATGACGAAAAAGATCCTACAAAAGAGATAAATGGTAGTACCATTTACGATCCTAATTTACTTTATCTAGTTATTAAAATCAATAAAAAAATATTAAATAACAGTATTATGGGGCAAACAAAAATTGAAAATGCCAGAACTATTATACATGAGTTTATTCATGCTTATCTTTTTACGGTAACCAATAACCCAATTATTGGCCCAACCGATATTGTAAGCCTTTTTAACAAAAAATACCCTAACGCTAATGAGCAACACAACTTTATGACAAATAATATGGTACCAACAATGCAAACAATCCTCTCTCAAATTAGAGATCTAATAACAACTCCTTCTAATAGAGTAAAATTAGAAGCGTATACAATGCATCCAACAGCAAATCCTTTGACTTCTGAACCTTTTAATTGGGATAATTATTATAAATACATAAGTTTAGCAGGATTACAAGGAACAAATTCTTTTACTCAGAATTTTCCTGACGGATCAGATAGATATAGCTTGTATAAACAATATATAAACGCTGGCAATAACGAATTAGACAGATAATATTATGAAAAACAACATATCATTATTATTACTTTTTTTTACAACTAATGTGTATTGTCAAGATATTTCATATATAAAGACTTTGGACACTATTTTTGTGAGCTTCAAAGAAGATTCGTTTCAAATTAAGACTGTTCTTCCTGCAAACAGTAAAGGTTTTCAGAGATGGTATGTTTTTTATTTTGAGAAAAACAACAAGAAGGAGAATTTATATTTTTGGGTTAGTGAATACCCTGGATATAGAAGAAGAGAGATGAACAACAAATCGGATATACGACTTGTAAAAAATTCATTTTTAAAAAAACATAAAAACCAAATTGTAGGAATTGATTTTTTTAAGAACTATGATATTTGTGCTTTAAGAGATGTATTTTTTAACAAGGTAGTTTATATTATTGATACTGTTGAAAGGAAAAAAAGAAAAACAACTTTATATGAAGTCAATCCATCATTTTCCTGCGATCCAATTGAATAAATTCAAAAGTATATTAAAGTGTCAATTTTATAATGAATAGAATGATTTTAAAAAAAAATCAAAAAAAATAGTTGAAATAGATTCTTTAAAAGGTTTTGACTATAAATATATTGCATGCGATGTTTTTAATCGATTAAAAATAATTTATGTTTTTGATTTTTCACAGAGAAAAAACAAGAACATAATGTTATATAGAGCTATATCAATGAATTATTGTCCAAGTATTGAATGATAGAAATAATCTAGAGACGTTATATACAATGTGCCCAACTGCTAAAACTAACCCATAACCCATCTGCATCATCACCTTGGATTTGGAACAACATTATAAACACCTAATTATAAAAGATTTAGACAAAGCTAATTGTTTTTAGGCTGATGTTGGAGCTCACGGTGTAAATTTACCCGGATTATTATCAGGAAAACAAGGTATATATTCCATTTATTCCAGTAATTTTAAATGGGCTACAGGACATGCAGATTTATTGAAAAGTGATGCTACGTGTGGGAATCAATGCCATTTTTATGATGCGCCTATTTATCGATTAGATGTATGGATTTTAAATTAAATTATAAATTTATTATGAAAAATATAGTGATATTATTATTGTGTTTTTGCTCATGTGGCAAAGGTAATTATCAGACGTTCGACTACAATAAAAGTAAAAATCCATGGATAACAGCCTATAAGGACAATGTTTTTTTTGCATGTCTAAAAGAGAGTTATAAAAATGATTCCATTTTTATACTTATTGAAGAAAAAGATGCATTAAATCCTTATGATGGATTAAGTCTTGATGATTTAAATGAAACAAAAAAATTAGGAAGCAATATTATTAAAAATATTCCAGAACCTATAATGTGTGAAAACTGTAAAGAAGGAGTAAATTATTATATGTCAAATTGCTTGCATTATTATAATAGCAAAGAGTTAGATTCTATTGCTAAAAAAGCTTATGGGGAATACAAAAAGGTGGGGTTATGAAATGAAAATGAGTGAAAGCAATTTTTAGTTATATGTATAAATTATAAACCTTGCAAGGATAAATATTATATGGGCCAAACATGACTCCTGATAAAGCTTATATGGATTAACTGATTTAATTAGTGATAAGGACAGTAATTAAAAACAATCCAAATACGCCAATAAACCAATTATAGTATTAGTTTTTACTACCCGAACACACCCGAAAACATCTTCTATAATCTTGTTATTAATGTACTGCCTACAGGAGAACATTCAACATACATATTTAAATATATTTGCAATCCGGAAAATTTTGAAAATTTTAAAGCGCATAATTTTGATTTCAACTATTTTGTTGGGATTACTGAAATTAGTTTAGCTTCCTCACCCTCAAATTCAACTCTAACTTCAAAAACAAATAGTGGAGATGACGATTGTCCTAAAATTTATATCCCTACTAACAATTCAGGCACTAACTCTGGCACAGGGGTTCCCGCAGGAAGTGGAGGTAGTGGCTCCTCGGGATCGCCAGGCTATAACACCAGTGTTCCTGGTTATAATGCACCTGGACATACGGGAGGTAGTTCCCCTGGTCCTTCTACTGGAGGAAGTGGCGGGCACAATCACTCTAATTGTTATGGAAGCAATGGTCAATTTTGGTATTTCGCAGGAGATGTTCGTCCTCCTCATTCTCATACTGAAAAAAATGCCACTGACTGTCCGGATTTAGTTCCACCCTCTGGTAATGTACCCGTGAATACAATGCCTATGATAAAAATTTTAGGTAAAGAATTAGCCCTTTCTTCTACCCAAATAGCTTTTTTGAGAGATAGGGCCGATGCAATGAATACTATAAATAAATATTTGGAACAAAATATCTTTTCTGAGGAAAGTAAGATTTTTGCAATTTGGTCAATAAATTATTTAATGCAAAATCCTAATGTAACAATCAATCAATTTAAAAATTGGTTTATGGGAACTTCAGAAGGACAAGATGGAGATTATGATGCTGCTTATTGGGAAAATCCTAATTTGACTTTTCAAAAACAGAATTTGCCAACATTTATTGATTTCAAAAGTGCTTGTCCAAGTAAATATACTAATGCTCAAAGCCTTTGTACTGATATTGGAGGTGAAATTTTGACTATGTATAATGCCGTTATTGCAAAAGGAAAAAACTTAAATACTTGTGCAATTAGAATATCTCGAGCTCTTAATTATTCTGGAATTATAATTCCTTCCTTACCAGATAATCCAGATGGAAGTAAAAATACGGCTCTAGGTTCTGATGGCAAAAAATACATAATAAATGCAAGAGCTCTTAACATTTGGATGAAAAAAACTTTTGGTACCTCTTCATCAAGTTATAAACATTATACTGCCTTACAAGGAGGAATAAAAGGAGAGAATTTCCCAAGTTTGTTAGATGGTAAACAAGGCATATATTCAATGGTATCAAAGGGCGAAATTCAAAAGGCATGGGGAACAGGACATGCAGATTTATTAGAAAATGGAGAATGTTTGCTGAATTGCCATTTTTATGATACAAATAACGAATTTGTACCTGTTGATTATATTGACGTTTGGATATTAAATTAATGTAATTAATTCAAGTTGCTAGTTTCTATAGTATAAAAAACAAAGCAGAGGTTTAGTAAATTTGTTTTGCGAACCAATAAACCTCACCAATGCTTTGTAAAGACAAAATTATATCAATTTTTTGTTTA
>NZ_JAGFBV010000027.1 GCF_017948595.1 Flavobacterium geliluteum
ATATATAGACTATTACAATAATGATCGAATAAAACTTAATTTAAAAGGAATGAGCCCGATACAATATCGAGCTCATTATTATCAAATTTAATTATAAATTCGTCTAAACTTTTGGGTGCAGTCCAAATTTTAAAATCTGTCGGGTTTCTTTTTTAATAGTGTTTTTTGTTTTTAATTGAAATTCAATTCTAAATCGGTATAAAAAGGAAGAATTGAAGCAAGTATTTCTGTATTAATTGTTAAGTTTGAAGAACTAAATTTCAAAACATGAAAAATAAAATAATTTTAGGATTACTGCTTAGTGCAGGTATTGTTGCTGCGCAAGGAATCAAAAAGCCTCTAGTTGCTGCCATTACAGAAAAAGATCTTAAAACCGATATGTATCAAATGGCAGGTGATCATTTTAACGGTCGCGAAGCGGGAACATTAGACGAATTAAAGGTTTCGATGTGGTTGGCCAATAAAGCAAAAGAAGCAGGAATGGCTCCGGCAGGTGATGACGGAACTTATTTCCAATTTTTTGATTTGTACAGACATCAGGTTTCGCCTAATACAAAATTTAAAATTGGTAAAAAAGAATATAAATTATGGAGCGAAGTTTTGGTTGCCGAAGCGACCAATACAAAAGTTGAAGCTTCGTTATTGTATTTAGGTGCCGCAACAAAAGAAGAAATCGAAAAGACAGATGTTAGCGGAAAAGCAGTTGTTTTATTAGCATCTAAAGAGGGTATAGCAGATGATATTTCGCTTTTTGACAGACGTTATCCGGGACTTGTAAGAACTAAATATTATGACCTTTTGGTAAAAAAAGGAGCGGCAGCATTAATCTTTATTACCGATGATTTAGCAGAACAAAGCTGGTCTCAGGTAGAGCCTCAAATGACAAGAGGTATTTACGGTATCGAAGGTTTTCGTGATAAAGTGGCTGTTACAATGCCCGTTTTTTGGTTACACAAAGATCAGTTAGAATTTTTAAAAAACACAAAAGAACTTCTTTCAACAGAAGTGTTTACAGAAACCTATAAATATCCATCAGTAAATGTGGTGGGGCGAATTGACGGAACAGATGCCAAATTGAAAAGTGAAAATGTGCTTTTTAGTGGTCATCAGGATCACGATGGTGTGAGGCAAAAATACGGTCAGGATTCTATTTATAACGGAGCCGATGACAATGCCAGTACTTGCGTTGCCATGTTGGCCATTGCAAGGGCTTATAAAATACAACCAGGAAAAAGAAGTGCATTATTTGTTTTTCACGGTTCTGAAGAGCGAGGTTTGTTAGGTTCAAGATGGTATGCAGCCCATCCAACAGTGCCGGAAGCCTCTATTGTAGCAGTTCTAAATGGTGATATGATTGGAAGAAATGATGTAAATCAGGCGGCTTTGTTGGGCTCTAGTTCTCCTCACGAAAACTCCTCTGATTTGGTTGCTATTGCTAAAAGAGCAAATGATGAAGGACCAAAATTTGATCTTGACAAACTTTGGGACAAACCAGAGCATCCGGAGTATTTTTATTTCCGTTCAGACCATTTACCTTATGCGCGAAAAGGAATTCCGTCTGTATTTTTTACCAGTGTTTTGCATAGCCAATACCACACTCCAATGGATGAGTCTGAGAATATTGATTATAAAAAATTACACAAAATGACCGAATGGATGTATCGCACAGGTTGGATTTTATCAAATGATACCAATCGTCCTAAAACTTTACCCAACGTAAAATTGGAGCGATAGAACTTGCAAGATGTTGTAATAAAGTAAGAAAAAATCAGTTTTGTGTGCATTTTTACTTTCGTGAAAACACAAAAAAACAGATTGAAATAATTTTAAATCAGCTGTTTTGATCAAAATATAAAAGGCTTTCTACACGTGTAGAAAGCCTTTTTGTTAGGTATATTGTAGATGAATTTACAATCCAAAAGCAGTTTTTACTTGGTCAACAAAATCAAGTTTTTCCCAAGTAAACAATTCTACAATAACAGTTTTTTCGTTTCCTCCAGGAGCAGAAAAAGTTTTAGTTACGGTTTCTGGTTTGCGTCCCATGTGTCCGTAAGCAGCAGTTTCGCTATATATTGGGTTTCTTAATTTCAAACGTTGTTCGATAAAGTAAGGACGCATATCAAAGATTGCTTCTACTTTTTTAGCGATTTCACCGTTAGTCAAATTTACTTTAGAAGTTCCGTAAGTATCAATAAAAATTCCCATTGGTTCAGCAACTCCAATAGCATAAGAAACCTGCACCAAGATTTCGTCAGCAACACCGGCAGCAACTAAGTTTTTAGCGATATGACGTGTTGCATACGCAGCACTTCTATCTACCTTACTTGGGTCTTTTCCTGAAAAAGCACCACCACCGTGAGCACCTTTTCCTCCATAAGTATCCACAATGATTTTTCTTCCTGTTAAACCAGTATCTCCGTGAGGTCCTCCGATAACGAATTTTCCTGTTGGGTTGATGTGGTAGTTGATTTTATCATTGAATAAATGAGCGTGAGTTGGATTTTTTGCGATGATCCTAGGAATCAAAATTTCGATGATATCCTTTTTAATTTTTGCCAACATGGTCGCTTCTTCATCAAAATCATCATGCTGAGTCGAGATTACAATCGCATCAATACGAGTTGGTTTGTTGTCGTCGCTATATTCTAAAGTTACTTGTGATTTTGCATCAGGACGTAAATAGGTAATCTCTTTGTTTTCACGTCTTAAAATAGCCAGTTCCTGCAATAATTTATGTGATAAATCAAGCGCAAGCGGCATAAAATTTTCGGTTTCATTAGTAGCATAACCAAACATCATTCCTTGATCACCCGCACCTTGCTCTTCTGGCTTAGCTCTGTCAACACCTTGATTAATATCTGCTGATTGTTCATGAATTGCAGATAAGATTCCGCAAGAATTTGCTTCAAACATATATTCGCTTTTGGTGTAACCGATTTTACGAATTACATCACGAGCGATTTGCTGTACATCAAGATACGTATTTGATTTTACTTCTCCTGCCAAAATTACTTGACCAGTGGTAACCAAAGTTTCACAAGCTACTTTTGAGTCAGCATCAAATGCCAAAAAGTTGTCAATTAATGCATCCGAAATTTGATCTGCAACTTTGTCTGGATGCCCTTCACTAACAGATTCTGACGTAAATAAATAAGCCATAATAATTTATTAAATTAAAATTAATTTGAGGGAATACAGGTGGGCAGTAAGGCTAAAGGAGAGTTTCTGCTTTAGCATTTTTTACTACTGAAATCTAAATCTTTCAGCATTCATAACGAAACCTTTCATTATGAAGAGGTTGCAATCAGTTCAAATTTTTCCTCTGTATTCGAGTGCAAAGGTATAAAACCATTTTGATTTGCAAATTAAAGTTCTGCTTTTTTTAATTTTATAAACATAAATTTAACATATTATACTAATTTGATAGGATAATAGAAATTATTTTGCTTTTTGTTTGGTGGTGTGAAAAAAAGTCCTCAAATTTGCCAAACAAAACAAGTAGAAAATGAATTTAATTATTAAAAATATGTGTTGTATGATGCCGGAAATTACCGCAGAGCTCGCTATTGTTTAGTACTTAAATCTAAAAATACCAATAGAACCTCTGCCAATCGCGGAGGTTTTTTTTTGATAAATTGAAAAAGAGTTTAAATCATATAAGTTTTGAGTTAGTAAAATTTTAATGGAAGTCCATTACTTACGATCAAAAATAAAAATTAAGAAAATGAATAACTCAGTAGTAAATAATATGATGATGTGTTGTAAGATGCCGATGTGCATCCCAATCTGCTATTGCCAAAAGTGAAAGAGTAAATCTTTGTTATAGTTCAACTATAAGCCCTTTTGGTAAGCCATCCAAGAGGGCTTTTTTATTTCGATAAATTAAAATTAAAAATCATGAAAACAATATATAGAATCATAAAAATACTGACATCAAAAAAAGTGATCAGTGCCATTAGAAGTCAGACTATAAAACTAAATATACTTAGAGGAGTATTGTATTCGGATGAACTGAATTCATTGCATTTACAAATGTATTCGGCTGATAATGAAATGCTTTTTGTCTAAAAAATAATGTATCAATACGTATCAAATTATTAATCTTATCAAAAAACCAAGAAATCATGAGCACACAAAAATTTGCAACAAACGCATTACATGCCGGACACGATGTTACTAAAAATGGAGGAACACGAGCAGTTCCTATCTATCAAACATCATCGTATGTTTTTAATAATTCAGAGCATACGGCCAATTTATTTGGTCTGGCCGAGGCGGGATTTATTTATACACGATTAAATAATCCTACAAATGATGTCCTCGAACAACGATTGGCAGCCCTAGAAGGCGGAATCGGAGCGGTAGTTACAGCGTCTGGAGCCGCCGCTATTTCGACCACTTTTCTGACTTTGCTAAAAGCGGGCGATCATATCGTAGCATCAAATAGTCTGTATGGCGGAACCTATAATCTATTAAAGGTAACTTTGCCTCGATTAGGAATTACGACAACCTTTGTAGATCCTTCAAAACCAGAAAATTTTACAAAAGCAGCCCAAGAAAATACCCGAGCTTTTTTTATTGAATCGTTGGGGAATCCAAAATTGGATGTTTTAGATGTGAAAGCCATTTCGGCGCAAGCCAAAAACTTCAAGGTTCCTTTGATCGTTGATAATACAGTAGCCACGCCCTATTTATTAAATCCGATTGAGCACGGAGCCAACATCGTGATTCATTCTCTTACCAAATATATTTCAGGAAATGGGACTTCGCTCGGAGGCGTCATTATTGATGCAGGAACTTTTGATTGGTCTAACGGAAAATTCCCGGAATTTACAACACCTTCCGCAGGATATCACGGGTTGGTGTACCATGAAGCTTTAGGAAATGCAGCGTTTATTGCTAAAGCCAGAATCGAAGGATTAAGAGATTTTGGATCAGCTTTGAGTCCGTTTAATGCTTTTCAAATCATTCAGGGATTAGAAACATTGCCCATCCGAATCAAAAAACACAGCGAAAATGCGCTGGCTTTGGCAACCTGGTTAGAAAAACAGGAAGAAGTTGTGTGGGTAAATTATCCAGGTTTAAAATCGAGTAAATATTATGATTTAGCGCAGGAATATTTGCCAAAAGGGCAAAGCGGCATTATAACTTTTGGTTTGAAAGGTGGTTTTGAAGCGGCCAAAAAAGTAGCCGATGAAACCCAATTATTCTCGCTTTTGGCCAATATTGGCGATACCAAATCACTCATTATTCATCCCGCAAGTACCACGCATCAACAATTGTCTGATGATGAGCAATTAGAGACAGGCGTTTCAAAAGATTTGATTCGACTTTCTGTCGGAATCGAAGATATCGAGGATTTAATTGAAGATTTGAAAACCGTTTTCGCAAGTGTTGCTCAATCTCAATACAGTCTTAAAAATTAGTTTTTTGTTTTTTGTTTGAAAAATTGCCTTTAGCGATGTGAGTTTTGCTAAAGGTGATTTTTTTAAGAATTTATTTAATAGATACGGTATGTCAAAGCTTAAAATAAACATTGTTCTGTTTGGAATCGGGAACATCGGAAGCACTCTAATCAACCAGATTGTAGAAAGTCAGGAGTTTTTTCTGGAAAGTAAAAATATCGATTTTCATTTTCCGATTATCACTAATTCTAACGTGGCTTTTTTCGAAAAAGAAGGTGTCGGTTATGCATGGGAAACCAATTTTTTGCAGTTGGCGGTTCCTTTTAGAGTAGAAGATATTATTGAATTTGCCAAAGAAAATGAGTTCGAAAATTTAATTGCCGTAGACGCCACCGCCAGCAATGAATTGATAGATCATTATACTACTTTGATTCAAAACGGATTTAATATTGTGGCGGTAAACAAAAAAGCCAATACATTGTCGATTGATTTGTACAAAGAAATCCGTGAGAATTTAAAAAAGTACGATAAAGAATTTCTCTACGAAACGTCTTTAGATATCGGGTTTCCGGTACTACAAACTCTGAGAGATCTGTATTATTCAGGAGAAAAAATCACTAAAATAAGAGGTGTTTTTTCTGCTAATCTGAGTTATGTTTTTAATCGTTTTTCTGCCGAAGAGACTTCTTTTTCTTCTATTTTAAAAGATGCGAGTTTGCTAGGATTAATGCGTGCGACATTCAGAGAGGATTTATCTGGAAATGACACGGCAAAAAAACTGCTTATTCTGGCAAGAGAAATTGGTAAAGATGTTGAATTATCAGATATAAAAATAAATTCACTTATAAAGGAGGGACATTTAGAAAAAAACGGAATTCTTAATAAAGAGGCTTTAGATAAATCATACAAAATCGCAAAAATAACCCAAGCTGAAAATCATGTTTTACGATATATAGGCGAATATGATGTGGAAAAAAATAAGATGGAGGTAAAATTGGTCTCTGAACCAAGTAGTTCTTCTGTTGCTCAATTAAAGGGTGCCGATACAATTTTTGAAATTTACACCCAATCGTATTCAGAGGCTCCTATCGTAATACAAAGCGGAGCAGCATGTAAACAAGCTATTTCCAGAGGATTAATTGCGGATATTCTTAAAGTGGCTGAAAAAATTAAAAATAAAGAAGCGATTTGGGCATAATTGAGAATAAACCCAAAGTATAAAAAATGTTCTTTGATAAATTGATTTGTGGGGATCGGTTAAAAGTGTATGGTAATTGGTTTTTGTAAGTTTTTGCCTTGTTTTTTTGAAACAATTTTTTTGTAAGATGTTTGATATTGAAAAATTGTAAGTTTTTATCGTTTTTTCTGATTAATTTATTGATTTTCATTTGTGTAAATAAAATAATATTTGCATATTTGTTAAACCCAAAAACTACTAACATGAATTTAATTGTCGATAAGATGTGTTATGCCATTTCGGATAAAACCGTTGGGAAGTTTTGTGGTTAAAATTGTAAAAAACAATATACTATAGCAAAGCCTCTCAAAAAACAAATGGGGGGCTTTTTAAATTTAAAACAATGCAAGAATTTTTTAAAATAAAATATAAATCGCAGATGAATAGTTTCCAGATAGACAAGATGGTCAATGTTGCGCCTATTTGTATAGTTATCTATTGATATTCGAAAGTATATAAGTTGTAACAACTTAAACCCTTTTGGTATCTCAATCCAAAAGGGTTTTTTTATTTTATCAATTTGTCAAAACAAAAAAAATACAGTAATACTGAACTTAATATAAAAATAGCACATTTATAAACATCATAAACTAGCATAATTATGAAAACAATAAACTACTTAACAAGAACATTTTCTGCTCTCAGGAGATTAAGGGCAAAAAGAAATAGTTTAACGCCATTAACAAATGAATTGGTTCATCCAAGATTTGGATTAACCGCTTCTGAGGATACTCAGAACCAAAAGAAAGCACCAAATTCATTACTTTTTTTGATGTATTCGAAAGAAAATGAAACACTTTTTATTTAAATTAAAGAGTATTTTAAAATAGGGTTATACCTACCTGAATTTACTGGACATTTTGTTCGGTAAATTTTTGTATGCCATAATTTTACAGTAAAATAATAAGTAGTAAACAAGAGAATCTCTTGAGATAAATTTGTTTGTTTAAGAAATTAGTAGTTAATTTGTGCCTTTAAGTTCAGAAACGTATTGAAATGTTATAAAGAAAGGACGAGGGATTAGACCCGATGAATCCTTAGCAACCCTTCGTTAAAGCGAAGAAGGTGCTGCATTCTACCACGCCCAAACGTGGAAAGATAACAACAAGAATTTTTCTAGTAATATACTCTAGACTTTCTTTCTAATATTTCCACATACAAATCAATAATACAACAGATTTGAAATTGGAAAATATACAAAACCTTATCAACATACAAAATTTCACTACAGAAAGTGGTGTTTTATATCATTCGTTACCTTTAAGTTATTCACTTTTTGGCTTGACTTTGCATACTGCACCCGTTATTCTGGTCAATCATGCTTTGACCGGAAATGCTCAGGTTACGGGAGAAAATGGCTGGTGGAGTGATTTAATTGGTCTAGGGAAAACAATTGATATTAATAAATACACCATCCTAGCATTTAACGTTCCGGGTAACGGTAATGATTCTTTTATCATCGAAAAGTATCAAGATTTTACCACCAGAGACATTGCTAGAATTTTCTTAGAGGGAATTAAAGCGCTGCATATCCAGAAGACATTTGCCATCATTGGAGGTTCTGTTGGGGGAGGAATTGCATGGGAGATGTTGGCCTTAGCACCCAATTGTACCCAACATTTGATACCTATTGCAACCGATTGGAAATCGACAGATTGGATGATAGCCAACTGTTATTTACAGGAACAAATTCTCAATAATTCATCAAAACCTGTCGAAGATGCGAGGATTCACGCTATGTTGTGTTACCGTTCCCCCGAATCATTCAAAGAAAAATTTAAGAGAACGATAAACGAAAATCTCAAGATATTTAACATAGAAAGCTGGCTGGCACATCATGGCGAAAAATTACAAAAAAGGTACCAATTATCGTCTTATAAATTGATGAACCAATTGCTAAAAACTATTGATATTACTAGAAATGGCGGTGACTTGGAAACTTTAGTCGGCAAAACAGAAGCTTCTATTCATATCATCGCAATCAATTCGGATTTGTTTTTTATACCAAAAGAAAATCTGGAAACTTATAATGAATTAAAGAAGTTTAAAGACAATGTTTTTTACAGCGAAATAGATTCTGTGCACGGACATGACGCTTTTTTAATCGAGTACAAACAATTAGATCATTTACTTGCCACAATTTTTAAGGCAGAAACAATAGAAAAATAAAATGAAAATATTAAAATTTGGAGGCAAATCGTTATCAAACGGAGAAGGATTAAACAAAGTCGTTTCGATTATTTTAGATAAAGTAAACCAAGGCGAACAAATTGCCGTTGTCGTTTCGGCACGTGGAAACGCTACAGATGAGCTGGAATATATTTTAAAGATTGCAGCTAAAAACGGAGATTATAAACCTTTATTAGAAACCTTTAAAGAGTATCAGACCGCAGATTTTCAGCACGTTGATTTGTCTGAGGAGTTTACTATTTTGGATAAACTTTTTGAAGGCGTAAGTTTGATTGGTGATTACAGCAACAAAATTAAAGATCAGATTTTGTCTAAAGGAGAATTACTTTCTGCCAAATTATTGACTGCTATTTTGATCGAAAAGGGAGTTCCGGCCAATTTTGCAGATTCAAGAGAGCTTCTTAAAACAGATTCAAAATTTGGTGATGCGCAACCTTTAGAACAGCTTTCTAAGAAGAATGTTATCAATTATTTTAAAGAACACAACGGTTCAACTGTCAATGTCGTAACCGGTTTTATTGGTTCAAACAATAATAATGATACCACCACTTTGGGTAGAAACGGCAGTAATTATACCGCTTCGCTAATTGCAAATTACTTAGATGCCGAAGAACTTCAGAATTTTACGCACGTTGACGGAATTTATACCGCAAATCCAGATTTAGTAGCCGATGCTAAAAAAATTGAATTTTTATCATTTAATGAAGCCAATGAGCTGGCCAATTTTGGAGCGACGATTTTGCATGCCAAAACGATCATTCCTTTATTAGAAAAAAACATTCCGCTTCGTATTTTAAATACGTTTAATCATGAAAACCGAGGTACTTTAATCACTTCAGATTCTTCAAAAGAAGGAATTAAAACACTTTCAGTTCTAGAGAATGTTTCTTTGGTAAACCTAGAAGGACGAGGATTATTAGGAAAAGCGGGAGTTGATGCCCGAATTTTTAAGGTAATGGGCGATCATAATATTAGTGTGAGTATCATTTCTCAGGGTTCTTCAGAAAGAGGAATTGGCTTGGTGGTTGCCACAGACCAGGCAACAACGGCTATGGTTGAACTAGAAAAAGAGTTCGAAAATGATTTTTATTCAAAAGATGTCAATCAAATTACGGTAACCGATAATGTTTCGGTAATTTCGATTATCGGTCAGGATTTAAGCACTTTTCACAAGCCTTACACGGCTTTAATCAAAAATAAAATCATTCCGATATTGTTTAACAACACCGTTACGGGTAAAAACGTGAGTTTGGTGGTTAAAAAATCAGAACTTAACAAAGCTTTAAACGTCATTCACGGGGAGATTTTTGGAGTTTCTAAAAAAATTAACATAGCCATTTTTGGTCACGGATTAGTGGGTGGAACTTTAATAAATCAAATACTTGAATCGGCTTCGGCGATTGAAAAACGAAAAGATATTAAGCTGAATGTTTTTGCTATTGCCAATTCTAAAAAATTGCTTTTAAATAAAAACGGCGTAACTTCAAACTGGAAAAATGACATTCAGAAAGAAGGCGCTGCTTACACCATAAACGATATTATTGAATATGCCAATTTGCATCATTTAGAAAATCTAATTGCGATAGACAACACTGCGAGCGCGCCGTTTGTAGAGAATTATATTCCGCTTATCGAGAGCAGTTTTGATTTGATTTCTTCTAATAAAGTAGCCAATACATTAAGTTATGGCTTTTATAAGCAGATAAGAAAATCATTGGCAGAAAATCAAAAGAATTATTTGTACGAGACTAATGTTGGTGCAGGTTTACCACTGATTGATACGATAAAATTGTTGCATCTTTCGGGCGAAAATATCACTAAAATAAAAGGTGTTTTCTCGGGGACATTGAGTTATTTATTTAATAATTTCTCTGCAAAAGAAGTGCCGTTTAGCGAAATTTTGCAGGAAGCAATTGACAATGGTTACACCGAGCCAGACCCGCGCGAGGATTTATGCGGAAATGATGTTGGAAGAAAATTATTGATATTAGCAAGAGAATTAGACCTTCAAAATGAGTTTGAAGAAATTGATATTCAAAATCTTATTCCGGAACATTTACGTGAAGGAAATGTGACTGATTTTTTAACTAAATTGAAAGAATTTGATCCAATTTATGAAAAAATAAAGCAAGAGCAAAAACCAAATCATGTGTTGCGATATATTGGTGAATTGTCGGGAGATTTGCAGAATGATAAAGGAAATCTCGAAGTAAAATTGGTTTCGGTGCCATCAGATACAGCTTTAGGAGGTTTGAAAGGTTCTGATTCTTTCTTCGAAATTTATACCGAATCATACGGAGATCGACCAATCGTAATTCAGGGAGCCGGTGCAGGATCTGCCGTAACGGCCAGAGGTGTTTTTGGAGATATTTTGAGATTATCGGATAAAGAATAAAAATTTAGATTGCAGATTTTGAAGTTTATATTTTCAAATCAAACAAAAAACAAAAAAGAAAAAACATGAAAGTAACCTTAAACAGAGTGAATGACGCTTTTCATTTTAAATTAAAAAATGAGCGTGGTCATATTGTAGATGTTGATAGCAGAGCCGAATTTGGCGGAAGCGATTTGGGTGCGAGTCCGATGGAGTTGGTTTTGATGGGAGTTGCAGGTTGTAGCGCGATTGATATGATTTCGATATTGAAAAAACAACGTCAGGAAATCACCTCTTTTAGTGCTGAGGTAGAAGGCGAACGTGTACAAGTAGGCGAGGCAAAACCTTTTAAAGAAATCTTTGTGGTTTTTTATTTAGAAGGCGATATCAATCCCGAAAAAGCGCAACGTGCAGCAGAACTTTCTTTTGAGAAATACTGCTCTGTTGCTAAAACGGTTGAACCGACAGCTACTATAAAATATAAAGTTGTCTTGAATAAGACAGAATTGGGAAATTAGTCTATTAGATAATTCTTTAGACTAATTAGTAAATAATGACTCATTTAAATTTAAAATTCAAGTCCAGTTTTGCCTATCACACAAGTTTGGAACTTGAAACTTGAAACAAGAAAAATAAAAAAATGAACGAACAAGAATTTGGTTTCGAAACGCAAGCCATCAGAACACAATTAGAAAGATCTCAGTATTTAGAGCATTCAGTGCCATTATACTTATCGTCAAGCTTTGTATTTGAAGATGCCGAAGACATGCGAGCTTCTTTTACAGAAGAAAAAGAACGCAATATTTACAGTCGTTTTAGTAACCCAAATACGACCGAATTTGTTGATAAAATTTGCAAGATGGAAGGTGCTGAAGCGGGTTATGCTTTTGCAACCGGAATGGCGGCGGTTTATTCTACATTTGCAGCTTTGTTAAATGCGGGAGATCACATTGTGTCTGCAAGCAGTGTTTTTGGTTCGACTCACGCATTGTTTAAAACCTATTTTCCAAAGTGGAATATTGAAACCTCTTACTTTGATATTAATAAGCCAGAAACAATTGAGAGTTTCATTCAACCGAACACAAAAATACTTTACGCTGAATCGCCTACAAACCCAGGTGTAGATGTAATCGATTTGGAATTGTTAGGTGACATTGCCAAAAAGCACAACTTGATCTTAATTATCGACAATTGTTTTGCAACGCCATACCTACAACAGCCGCTAAAATTTGGAGCGCATTTGGTTGTTCACTCAGCAACGAAACTAATTGATGGTCAAGGTCGCGTTCTAGGAGGAGTTACGGTTGGTAGTGAAGAATTGATTAGACAAATTTATTTGTTTTCAAGAAATACGGGTCCAGCGTTATCACCTTTTAATGCGTGGATTTTATCAAAAAGTTTAGAAACTTTAGCGATTCGTGTCGAGAAACACTGTGAAAATGCGTTGAAAGTAGCTGAGTTTTTAGAAGCGCATCCAAATGTAAATAGTGTGAAATATCCTTTTTTAAAATCGCATCCGCAATATGAAATTGCCAAAAAACAGATGAAGTTAGGCGGTAATATTATTGCGTTTGAAATCAAAGGAGGAATAGAGGCTGGAAGGAAATTTTTAGATAAAATAAAACTTTGCTCCCTATCGGCCAATATTGGCGATACGAGGTCTATTGTTACGCATCCTGCTTCAACGACACACAGTAAATTGTCAGAAGAAGATCAGTTAGCGGTTGGTATCACGCAAGGTTTGGTGCGCGTTTCAGTAGGTTTAGAAACCGTACAAGATGTAATAGCCGATTTAGCGCAGGCGCTTTCTTAGGAGATTTTAGATTGAAGATTATAATTTAATGACGTTTTTTAACTGTAACTTTTGTACCGTTAAAAAGCGTTATTTTTTTAGCGGTTGTTAAAGTAAAAAGTATATTTTTGTTTGAAAACTAATGCAAAAAATATTAATCTTAAACTTAAATCTGTTGTAAAATGAATGATTCTGTTTATATTCTCGATGATGCATTAGTAGCTTCTACCGGAAAAAGATTTCTAAACTACATTATTGATATGATTTTTTTTGTAATCGTAATGTACTTGTTTGGCTTGTTTTTAGGCATTTTAATTGCATTAGGGTTTGAAGGTATATCGTTTTGGATGCAAGGTTTAGGAGATCTTGGTTGGAATTTGATTGGTGTAACAATTTTATTAGTGTACTATACTCTTATAGAAGGTTTTTTTGGCAGATCAGTAGGAAAATTCATTACAGGTACTGTTGTGGTGGATGAAAATGGAGAAAAAATAAATTTTGTTTCTGCCCTTAAAAGAAGCCTTTGTCGCTTGATTCCGTTTGATGGGTTGTCTTTTTTTGGCAGTAGAGGCTGGCATGATTCGATTACAGATACTTATGTGGTAGAGAAAAAAGCATTAGAGGAAAGTATAAAAATGTTTCATGATTTTAAATTAATTGGTGTTGAGGAAGCAAGTTAAATAAACTAGACTAATTTGGTAGAATTTAGTAATTCGGGATATTATTTTTCTCGTTCAAAAAGCGTATTTTTGTTGCAGAAAAATATTCAGCTGTTATTTTAGTCAGTAATCTAAAATTAGCAATCTAAAATCAGCAATCTAAAATCTAAAATATTTATATAAGTGCTTTCAAAGAAAACAAAATACGGAATCAAAGCTTTAACTTATTTGGCCAGGCGTGAGAATAACGAGCCTGTGCAAATTGCCGAAATCGCAAGAAGTGAGCATATTTCGATTAAATTTTTAGAAAGTATTTTGTTGTTACTTAGAAATTCAGGATTTCTGGGAGCAAAAAAAGGAAAAGGTGGTGGTTATTATCTGATAAAAGACCCTAAAGATATCAGTATGGCCAAAGTATACCGCATTCTTGAGGGGCCGATTGCGCTTCTTCCGTGCGCAAGTCACAATTTTTATGAAAAATGTGATGATTGTGATGACGAATCTAACTGTGCTGCACGTCGCTTAATGACTGAGGTTAGGGACAATACACTCAAAATATTAGAAAGTAACTCTCTGGCAGATATTGCGTTTTAAGTAATATTGCAATTTTACATTTTTTCTGACTTCCAAAAGAAATCTCTTTTAGGAAGAGCTTTAAAAAATTAATTTATATCCTACGAAAAAAAGCATTATTGCAATGGCATTTCTAAGGAGTAAGTCAGGAACTTTTCCGCTTAACATACTTCCTATAAAAATTCCCGGAAGAGACCCCATTAATAATTGAGCTAACAAAAACAAATCCAAATTTCCCATAGAAGCATGTCCTATTCCAGCAACCAAGGTTAAAGGCACAGCATGTGCAATTTCTGTTCCTACTAAACGTGGCGTTGGCAATAACGGGTAGAGGAAAAATAAAGTTACTGTACCTAAAGCACCAGCGCCAATTGAAGTTAGCGTAACAGTTGCTCCTAACAATATACCAATTGCAATGGTCAACATATTTTGAGTATGACTTTCGCTATGAAATTTATCGCCGGCATGTCTTTGAGAAAGTACCAACAGTTTCTTTTTGAATAGAATTGCAACAGATGTTAAAAGCAATGCCCATCCCAAACTGTATTTTATGACTGCATTTATAGTGCTAATATCGGTCTTTATGCTGTTTAAGATCCATAAAGTTATTAGAGCAGCAGGAACACTTCCTAAGGTGAGCCAGCCAGTGATTGTCCAGTTTATATTGCCTTTTTTATGATGCACAAATACACCTCCCATTTTGGTAAAAGCGGCATATAGTAAGTCGGTACCCACTGCTGTTGTTGGAGGAATCCCGAACCATAATAAAATAGGAGTCATCAAAGAACCACCGCCAACACCTGTTAATCCTACCACAAATCCTACCACTAACCCTGCAACTACAAGACCTATCTGAAAATCCATAAAGACTTTTTTTTACAAAAGTAATAAGTATTTTATAATAATCCTATAGGTTTGGTAGACTATTAAAAATATATTTCAAAATCTTTAAAAAGTACCCTATTTAGTTACGTACTAAAAAAAGACATCAAATTATTTGTTTCTTAATATTGTAAAGCATCCATATTAATTGCTTTAAAAGTATTTAAGTTTCGAAATATAATCTCCTGTTTAATAGTGTAAAAAATAATAATATTGTTTTGTTATTTAGAAATAAGTACTATTTTTGCAAAGTAATCTATTAAGCCGATAGGGTAATAGATTTCAGATAAATAAAAATAAAATGGATACAACAGTTGCAACTTCCTTAATAGATAAAACAAAAGATTTTTCGTTAGAAGAGACTTTGTTTTTTTTGTCTAATGAATATAAGGGAAAAGTCGTTTTCTCGACTTCTTTTGGGCAAGAAGATCAGGTAATTACAGATTTTATTGCGAAAAGTAATTCGGATATTACCATTTTTACTTTGGACACGGGAAGATTATTTCAGGAAACTTATGATGTTTTTCACAAAACATTAAAAAAATACAAAAAGCAAATCGAGGTTTATTTTCCGGAAGCAGCGGTGGTTGAAAATTTACTGAAACAAAAAGGACCTAATAGTTTTTATGAATCGGTAGAGAATAGAAAAGAGTGCTGTTTTATTCGAAAAGTAGTGCCGCTACGAAAAGCTTTAGCTGGAAATTCGGTGTGGATTACAGGTTTAAGAGCCGAACAATCAGAAAACAGAAACGATTTACAGTTATTTGAATACGATGGAAATTTCGAAATAATAAAATTTAATCCTTTGCTTAAATGGTCGTTGGCGGAGGTCGAAACATATTTGCAAGAAAATAATGTTCCTCAAAATGCCTTGCACAAACAAGGATTTGTAAGCATTGGTTGCGCACCTTGTACAAGAGCGATTCTCCCAGGTGAGGATATTAGAGCGGGAAGATGGTGGTGGGAGTCAAGCCATAAAGAATGTGGTTTGCATGGAGCCAAGAAAGAGTAAAAAGAGAATAGAATAAAGAATCAAGATAATAAAATAGTAGCGGAGAGATTTAGATCAGCAGAAAAAACCTTACTCGAGAGCTTTGCTCGAATAGGCGAAGCAAACCTGAAACTTGAAACTTTTTAAACAAATAAAAATGAGTTCAGTATTAAAAACAAATGCTTTAGAGAGTGAAGCCATATACATTTTCAGAGAAGTAATTTCACAGTTTGACAAACCTGTTTTGCTTTTTTCTGGAGGAAAAGATTCTATAACATTGGTGCGTTTGGCACAAAAGGCATTTTTTCCGGCAAAAATTCCGTTTCCTCTTTTGCATGTTGATACAGGGCATAATTTTCCTGAAACGATTGCTTTTAGAGATAAATTAGTAGAAGAATTAGGATTAGAATTGATTGTTCGAAATGTTCAGGATGCCATTGACGAAGGAAAAGTGGTTGAGGAAACTGGTAAATATTCCAGCAGAAACAGCTTACAGACCATAACACTTTTAGATGCTATTGAAGAATTTAAGTTTGATGCTTGTATTGGTGGTGCGCGACGTGATGAGGAAAAAGCAAGAGCTAAAGAACGTATTTTTTCAGTTCGTGATGATTTTGGTCAGTGGGATGAAAAAAACCAACGCCCTGAATTATTTGATATTTTGAATGGAAAAATAGAAAATGGTCAAAACGTTCGCGTTTTCCCGATTTCAAACTGGACAGAATTAGATGTTTGGAGTTATATCGAAAAAGAACATATCGAGATTCCATCGATTTATTTTTCACATAAAAGAAAAGTTTTTTTGAGAGACGGTTTAATTTGGTCGCATTCTCCTTTTGTGTACCAAGAAGAAGACGAACAAATCGAAGAACGAATTGTTCGTTTTAGAACCGTCGGAGATATGACTTGTACGGCCGCGGTTGATTCTTATGCAGCAACTATTGAGGAAGTAGTGGGAGAAATAAGAGAATCTACTATTTCTGAAAGAGGTGCCAGAATTGATGACAAACGTTCTGAAGCCGCGATGGAAAAGAGAAAACAACAAGGATACTTTTAATATTTGTAAAAAGTAAATTGTAAAAAGTAAGAATCACAAAAAACAAACAGATTTAAATTTTAGTTCAAAGGCAAGCAACTTGAAACCTGAAACAAAAAAAATTAAACCTGAAACAAATATTAAGATGGAAGTTTTAAAAATAGCAACAGCAGGAAGTGTAGATGACGGGAAAAGCACTTTGATCGGAAGATTATTGTACGATACAAAATCATTGACTACAGATAAAATCGAAGCAATCGAAAAAAGCAGCAAAAAAAAAGGATACGATTATCTTGATTTTTCTTTGGCTACTGATGGTTTGGTTGCCGAGAGAGAGCAGGGAATTACGATAGATGTAGCGCACATTTATTTTTCGACTGCAAAGAAAAGTTATATTATTGCCGATACTCCGGGACACGTAGAATATACCAGAAATATGGTGACAGGAGCCTCTACTTCCCAGGTTTCTATTATTTTAATTGATGCCAGAAAAGGAGTTATTGAGCAAACGTACCGTCACTTTTTTATCAATAATTTATTAAGAGTAAAAGAGGTAATTGTTGCCATCAACAAAATGGATTTGGTAGATTATTCGGAAGAAGTTTTCAATAAAATCAAAGCCGATTTTCAGGCTTTAAATGCTAAAAGTACTTTTAAAGAACAAAACGTAAGTTACATTCCGTTAAGCGCCATCAATGGTGGAAACGTAGTAGATAAATCTGAAAACATGAAATGGTACGACGGTCAAACCGTTTTAGAACATCTGGAAGGATTGCATTCTTCAGATGTTTTTGAAACAGGTAAGGCACGTTTCCCGGTTCAAACAGTTATTCGTCCCAAAACAGAAGAATATCATGATTTTAGAGGTTACGCAGGGAAATTATACGGAAATTCAATAAAAGTAGGCGATGCTGTAACCGTTTTGCCTTCTTTAACCGAATCAAAAGTAGCTAAAATTCATTTCTTCGATAAAACATTTGACGAAGCCGTTGCAGGTTCTTCGATCACAATCGAATTAGAAAACGATATCAATGTAACAAGAGGCGACATGATCGTAAAATCATCAGAATTGCCAAAAATTGAAAAAGAAATTAGTACAACGATTTGTTGGATGGACAGTAAAAAGTTGGTTGCAGGTACAAAATACATTGTACAGCACAATACCAACAGCGTTTTAGCAAAAATTGAAGCCATTAAAAATACAATTGCCACAGATTATTCGGGAACTACAGAAGCTTCGCAATTAGCGATCAACGAAATAGGGGAAGTGAGTATCAAACTCAGTAAACCTTTATATTTTGACGCTTACAACGACAACAAATCAAATGGTGCTTTTATATTAATCGATACAGCAACCAACACAACAGCAGGAGTGGGATTCATTCGATAAATGCATTAGGCTTTAAGCAATAAGCCTTAAGCAAAAAACACAAAGTTAAAAAAGCCTAGAGCGTAAAGCTTAAAGCCTAAAGCGTAAAAATATGGAAAGTTTTAGAACAGAAATAGAAAATCCGATTGTACAAAAGGAAATCATCGATTTAGAAAGAAAAATTGCGTTGTTTCGAGACGGAAAAATCGATGATGAGCGTTTTCGTAGTCTTCGTTTGGCACGTGGTGTTTACGGCCAGCGTCAGGAAGGCGTTCAGATGATTCGTATCAAGATTCCGTTTGGAAGAGTTACAAGCGAGCAATTGGTTCGTATTACAAAAGTTTCAGATGAATATTCTACAGGACGTTTGCATATTACAACGCGTCAGGATATCCAGATTCACTATGTAAGTTTGGATAGAACTCCTGAACTTTGGGCAGAATTGGCCAAAGACGATGTAACGCTTAGAGAAGCGTGCGGAAACACTGTTCGTAACATTACAGCAAGCGAATTGGCTGGTGTAGACGTTAACGAGCCCTTCGATGTTTCGCCTTACGCACATGCTTTGTTTCAATATTTGTTAAGGAATCCAATTTGTCAGGAAATGGGGCGTAAAGTCAAAATTTCGTTCTCATCCTCAGACGAAGATACCGCTTTGAGCTACTTGCACGATTTAGGATTTATTCCAAAAATTATAGACGGCAAAAGAGGTTTTAAAGTAATGTTGGGCGGAGGTTTAGGTTCGCAACCGAGCCATGCCGAATTGCTTTCAGATTTTATTCCGGTAAATCAGATTATCCCAACGGCAGAAGGCGTTCTAAGAATTTTTGACCGTTATGGAGAAAGAGCCAAAAGATTAAAAGCGCGAATGAAGTTTTTGATAAAAGATATTGGGCGCGATGCCTTTTTGCAATTGGTTGAAGACGAGAAAAAAGCCTTGGCAGTGCAATCTTACGAGATTGATACTACTGATTTTGATGGGCCTATAGCATCTCCATTATTAGAAGCTCCTCAAGTTATCATTGAAGATACAGCAGCATTTGAAGCATGGAAACGATCAAATGTTATTCAACAAAAGCAAGAAGGATATGTAGCGATCGGCATCAAAGTGGCTTTGGGTGATTTTTACACCGATAAAGCAAGAGCTTTGGCAGCATTAATTAAGAATTATGGTGCAAATGAATTGCGTTTTTCATTACGCCAAAATATTGTGCTTCGTCATATCAAAGAAGAAAATTTACCTTTCTTTTACCAAGAACTCGCCAAGTTAGATTTTGTAACTTTAGGATACAACTCAACTTCAGATATTACAGCATGTCCGGGTACTGATACTTGCAATTTGGGGATTGCAAGCAGTACTGGAATTGCTGTAGAACTAGAAAGGGTTTTGGCAACAGAATATCCAAAATATAATAACAATCGTGAAATCGAAATTAAAATTAGCGGTTGTATGAATGCTTGTGGGCAGCACAATATGTCTGCTATTGGTTTTCAGGGAATGTCTATCAATTCAGGAAAATTGGTGGCTCCCGCACTTCAGGTATTGTTAGGAGGAGGTGCTCTAGGAAACGGAAACGGAAGATTTTCTGATAAAGTAATAAAAATTCCGAGTCGTAGAGGTCCCGATGCATTGCGTTTTATTTTAAATGATTTTGAGTCAAACGCAAACGGAGCTTCATTTCTGGATTATTATGATACAAAAGGAGAGAAATATTTTTATGAAATTTTGAAACCTCTTGCAGATGTGACCAACCTTACAGAAGATGATTTTGTAGACTGGGGCAATGCAGACAATTATGTAAAAGCAGTAGGAATAGGAGAATGTGCTGGTGTTGTAATCGATTTGGTAGCTACATTATTATTAGAAGCCAAAGAAAAAATCACCCTTGCTCAGGAATCTTTTGAAGATAAAAAATGGGCAGATGCGATTTATCAGGCGTATGCAGGATTTGTAAACGGAGCAAAAGCTATTTTATTAGCAGAAAACCAAAAAACAAATCACCATGCGGGAATCGTAGATTTGTTTGATACTGTTTTTATCGAAAGTGGTAAAATTCAATTAAATTCTAGTTTTAAAGAGTTGGTGTATCAAATCAATAAAAATGAACCATCAGAAGAATTTGCTAAACAATATATCGCAGCAGCAGTTGTTTTCTTTGATAAAATTGAAACCTTTAGAGCCAAAGATTTAGCAGATGCTTAAGACAGTAAAACCCAAAGTAACTTTAGTGGGAGCAGGTCCCGGTGATCCAGATTTGCTGACATTAAAAGCGGTAAAAGCACTTGCTTTGGCCAATGTGGTTTTGTATGATGCTTTGGCAAACGAACAAATATTGGCATACGCTCCCAAAAAAGCGATCAAAATTTTTGTTGGAAAAAAAATAGGGAATCACGCTTACTCGCAAGACCAAATCAATCAGTTGATTGTTGATAATGCGTTAACGTACGGAAATGTAGTGCGTTTAAAAGGAGGTGACCCTTTTATTTTTGGGCGTGGAAGTGAAGAGATAGAATATGTAGAAAGTTTCGGAATTGAAACGGTTGTTATACCCGGAATTTCATCAGTAGTGGCGGTACCAGCGAGTCAGGGAATTTCGATTACAAAAAGAGGTGTTTCAGAAAGTTTTTGGGCCATTACAGGCACAACTTCTGATAGAAAATTATCTTCAGATGTTGCTTTGGCGGCACAATCATCTGCGACTGTTGTAATTTTGATGGGAATGCATAAATTACCTCAAATTATCGAATTATTTCAAAAAGAAAATAAAGGAAAATTACCTGTTGCGATCATTCAAAACGGAACGACCTCTGAAGAAAAAGTAGGCGTTGGAACAGTCAATTCGATTCTGGATATTGTAAAAGAGCAAAAACTGAGTTCACCTGCGATTATCGTTTTGGGAGAAGTAGTTCGCAAAAGCAATAAATTAAAAGGATTTTACGAAGAATTTCTATCAAAGGAAATTATTCGATAAAATAAAAATCATCTATTTTTGGTGAGATGAAAATAAATTAAAATGGAACAAAACGAATTATATCCTGTGTTTTTAAAACTGCACAATCTAAAGGTATTGATTGTCGGCGGTGGAAATGTAGGATTAGAAAAGCTTTCTTTTTTATTAAAGTCGAGTCCAAATGCCAATGTTGAGGTTGTGGCACCGCATTTTCATCTCGAAATTAAGGTTCTGGCAGAAAACCATCCGTCAGTTACCTTAACCGAAGCAAAATTCAAGAAAAAGATGCTCAAAAAGCGCCACATGGTTATCGCTTGTACGGATGATTTAAAAGTGAATAAAAGAGTATTCGATCTATGCCGAAAGCGCTATTTGATTTGTAATATTGCCGATACGCCAGATTTGTGTGATTATTACTTGGGCGGAATCGTAACCAAGGGAAATGTAAAAATCGCCATTTCGACCAACGGAAAATCACCAACAACCGCCAAAAGATTGCGAGAGTTTTTTGAAGAAGTGATTCCCGAAGATATTAATCAAATGGTAGGAAACCTTAATGAATACAGAAAAACATTAAAAGGTGACTTTGAGGATAAGGTAAAAAAGATGAATGAAATTACCGCTTCGCTTAAAAATAAAGAGTAAAAAACGAAAAGAAAAGGAATGATAAAAATCATAGAAATTAGAATAAATTATTCGTTTCTTTGTATTATTAAGAATGATTATAAACAACAACATAATGATTAAAACAGATATACTTATAATTGGAGCAGGACCAACTGGTTTATTTGCTGTATTCGAGGCAGGATTATTAAAATTAAAATGCCATATTTTAGATGCGTTGCCACAAGCAGGCGGGCAACTATCAGAATTATATCCTAAAAAACCTATTTATGATATTCCTGGATTTCCAGAAGTATTAGCAGGAGATTTAATAGACAATTTACAAGAGCAAATTAAACAGTTTGAGCCTGGTTATACTTTAGGAGAACGTGCTGAAACTATCGAAAAACAAGAAGACGGAAGTTTTATTGTTACGTCAAACAAAGGTACCAAATTTCATGCGCCAGTGATTGCTATTGCGGGAGGTTTAGGAAGTTTTGAACCACGTAAACCACTGATTGAAGATATTGAGTTTTATGAAAATAAAGGAGTAAAATATTTTATCAAAAATCCGGAGAAATTTAGAGACAAAAGAGTCGTGATTGCTGGTGGTGGAGATTCTGCATTAGACTGGAGTATTTTCCTGGCAAATGTAGCTTCAGAAGTAACTTTAATTCATCGTAGAAACGAATTTAGAGGTGCTTTAGACTCTGTAGAAAAAGTACAGGAATTAAAAACAGCGGGAAAAATCAAGCTCATTACTCCAGCAGAAGTAATCGGAATTGATGGTGCTGAACACGTTGAATCTTTAATAATTGAAGAAAACGGAGCTCAACGCAAGATCGAAACAGATTTCTTTATTCCGCTTTTCGGACTAACACCAAAATTAGGTCCAATTGGTGACTGGGGATTAGAGATTGAGAAAAATGCTATTAAGGTAAATAATGCCTTAGACTACCAAACCAATATTCCAGGAATCTTTGCTATTGGTGATGTTAATACGTATCCTGGAAAATTAAAATTAATTCTTTGCGGATTCCACGAAGCAACCTTAATGTGTCAGGCGGCTTATCAAATCATCAATCCGGGCAAAAAATATGTATTGAAATATACAACAGTTTCGGGTGTAGACGGTTTCGACGGAACTAGAAAAGAAGCACCAAAAGCGGTTGTGAAAGCGATTGTCTAAGTTGCTGAGATTTTTATATAAGGCTCAAACTTGTAATATAGTTTGGGCTTTTTTTATTCGTATCTTTGTAATATATAAATTTTAATTATCATGGATTTAGAAGCTAGAAAGTATCAGTTTATTCAACAATTGGTTAAGGTCGATGACGAGAGTGTTTTAGAAAAATTGGAACTGGTTTTGAAAGCTAATCAAGGAGATTGGTTTGATGAATTATCGGAATCGGAACAAATTGAAATTCAAATTGGATTAGATCAGGCTGAAAAAGGCGAATTTACAAGTAATGAAGATGTTATGAAAAGATTTTCAAAATGACATTAAAAATTCATTTGGACTTCACAAGCTGTAAAAGGTTTTAATAAGGTCATTGATTATTTAGAAGCGAAATGGACGACAAAAGAAATTTTAAACTTAGAAAATAAAATCCAACAGGTTATCAATCAAATTAATTTTAATCCGGAACAATTTCCAAAATCTAAAAAAAGCGAATCCTTATACAAAGCCATTGTAGATAAAAATAATTATCTAGTTTACAAGTTAAATAAAGAGTCTAAAATTGTTGAAATCATCAACTTTAGAGGAACAAAGCAAAGAACTAAACATTAGCTTTATTTAAACTCAGAATCTTAGCAGCTAATCCTCTTAGAACCTTAAAAAAAACTTGCAATTGTAAACGCTATGTCTTTACTTTGCACTGTTCTTAAAATTATTGAAAGTTATCACGAAAGGCGGAGGGAAAGACCCAATGAAACCTTAGCAACCCTTTATCATAAAGAAGGTGCTACATTCTACTTTATACTATTCTTAGTATCAAAGATAGATAACACAAATACATCAAGTATTTCTCAAAACTCTTCCTGACAACGTATACTATTTTTTACTGAATAAACTTCAGTATCAAGAGCGAATCATTGGCGCATTTTTGCTGTCATCGTTCCCGCTTTCGCCTATATCTCTCCATTTTATTGCGAGGATACCGGCTCAATCGGGGCTAATTAGCTTTCAATAGTGAATTTTTGGAATTAAAGTAAATCAAAAATCGGAAAATATAATTAAATAAAAACTTAGCATCTCAGAATCTCAGTGCCTTAGCAGCTAAAAGAAAAAAAATATGTCAATAACAATTCAGGAAGCAATAAAAAAAAACATCCTAATCCTAGATGGAGCAATGGGAACCATGTTGCAGCGCTATAATTTCTCAGAAGAAGACTTTAGAGGAGAGCGTTTCAAGGATTTCCCGCATCCGCTAAAAGGCAACAACGATTTATTGTCACTAACACAGCCAAAAGCCATTCGGGATGTTCACGCTGCTTATTACGAAGCAGGCGCAGACATCGTAGAAACAAACACTTTCTCAGGAACGACAATCGGTATGGCCGATTATTTTCTGGAAGATCTAGTTTACGAATTAAACTACGAATCGGCAAAAATTGCCCGGGAAGTAGCCGATGAATTTACAGCCAAAAACCCTGAAAAACCGCGTTTTGTAGCGGGATCCATCGGGCCAACCAACAGAACCGCAAGCATGTCGCCAGACGTAAACGATCCGGGTTACAGAGCCGTAACGTTTGATGATTTGCGCATTGCGTATAAACAACAAGTTGAGGCCTTAATGGATGGCGGTTGTGATTTGCTTTTGGTAGAAACTATTTTTGATACTTTAAATGCCAAAGCAGCACTTTTTGCGATCGAAGAAGTAAAAGACGACCGAAATATCGATATTCCGATCATGGTTTCAGGAACGATTACCGATGCATCGGGAAGAACACTTTCGGGTCAGACTGTAGAAGCCTTTTTGATTTCGGTATCACATATTCCGCTGTTGAGTGTAGGTTTCAATTGTGCTCTTGGAGCCGATTTGTTAAAGCCGTACCTAAAAACATTATCGCAACATACACAATTTAATGTTTCGGCACATCCAAATGCTGGTTTACCCAACGCATTTGGTCAATATGACGAAACACCTGAGCAAATGCAGGCATTTATCAAAGAATATTTAGACGATAATTTAATCAATATCATTGGAGGCTGTTGTGGTACAACTCCGGATCATATCAGGTTAATTGCTGAGGTTGCTAAGGATTATAAGCCTAGAGTAGCGCCGGTTTTTGTGTAATGACATTGATGTATTTTCATATTTCTAATTGTAAAAAATAAATTATGGATAATTTACCGGTTAATTCAAACAATAGCATGAGTGAGCAATTCACAAAAGAGTTATTGAATCCAAGTATTGATCTAGTAATTGATTATTCAGAAATTTATATTGATGATTTAATTCAGAACGAAGCAATAAATGAAGTTCCAATTATTAAAACTGTTGTTGGTGTTATTAAAACAGGCATTTCAATAAATAAATTTTTCTTTGCCAAGAAATTACTTTCTTTTATTAGAGAATTTAATACTGGACAAATTGACGAAGAGAAAAAAGTGAAATTTCAACAAAAGATATATGATGATCCGAAGTTCAGGAAGAAAGCAACGGAGCAGATTATGATTTGTCTTGATAGATTTAATGATATAAAAAAATCTTTGATTTTAGCGAATTTGTTAAAAGCTTATGTAGAGGAAAAGATTTCATTTGAGAAATTTGTATCTATTTCAATTTCAATGGAAAGATTACATCCATCTTCATACAGCTTTTTCATCTCTTTAGAAGAAGTAAATTACATAATAGGCCATGAATTTGAAGGGAATAGAGATTATGATTCCGAATCATTATTATTATCTAGTGGATTAGCTAAAGAAGGCCCTTCTGATTGGTGGAATGGTTTTACTCTAAAAGAAGAAGGTATTTTATTATATGAATTTGGGATAAAACCTTTAAGAGAATAAATTTGCGTGAGGGATAGAAGTGGTTAGCCCACAGCCTGACGAAGGAAGAGCGAGGACTAAGAACGAATAGCCCGGCCCTTGGGACACGCCCAAAATAAGATATTGAAAAGTAGGATGAGATTGCTTCGTTCCTCGCAAAGACAAGCAAGACGTTGAATAAAGATAAAGAATAAAAAAACTCAGAACCTAAGCAACTTAGGACCTTAGTAACGTAAAGAAAATGGCTGAAAAAAGAAGAGACCTTGTATTAGCAGGATTAGAACCGTTGATTATTACGCCCGAAAGTGTTTTTGTAAACATTGGGGAGCGCACGAATGTAACGGGTTCGAGAAAATTCCTGCGCTTAATCAAGGAAGAAAAATATGACGAGGCACTTGATATTGCAAGACAGCAGGTAGAAGGAGGAGCACAGATCATCGATATTAATATGGATGAAGGAATGCTGGATGGCGTTCAGGCGATGACAAAATTTTTGAATTTAATTGCATCAGAACCGGACATTTCGAGAGTGCCGATTATGATTGACAGTTCGAAGTGGGAAATCATCGAAGCGGGTCTGAAAGTAGTACAGGGAAAAAGCGTTGTTAACTCGATTTCGTTGAAAGAAGGCGAAGAAGCGTTTATTCACCACGCCAAATTAATCAAACGTTACGGAGCAGCGGCGATTATCATGGCTTTTGACGAAGTGGGTCAGGCTGATAATTTTGAGCGTAGAGTGGAGATTTGTCAGCGTTCGTATGATATTTTAGTTGATAAAGTTGGTTTTCCGCCGCAGGATATTATTTTCGATTTGAATATTTTTCCCGTCGCAACCGGAATGGAAGAACATCGTTTGAATGCTTTGGATTTTTTTAGAGGTACAAAATGGGTTCGTGAAAACCTGCCACATGCCCATATTAGTGGTGGTGTGAGTAATGTTTCGTTTTCTTTTAGAGGAAATGATACGGTTCGTGAAGCGATGCACTCGGTGTTTTTGTATCACGCAATTCAGAACGGAATGACGATGGGAATCGTAAATCCGGAAATGCTTTCTATTTATGATGATATTCCGAAAGATTTATTAGAGCACGTTGAAGATGTAATTCTAAACAGACGTGACGATGCAACAGAAAGACTTCTGGATTTTGCAGAAAACGTAAAAGGCGAAGTAAAGAGCGATGAAAAAGCGGTTCAGGAATGGCGTCTAGGAACGGTTCAGGAACGTATTACGCATTCGTTGGTAAAAGGAGTTGATGCTTTTATCGAAATTGATGTAGAAGAAGCACGCCTTGCGGCAACAAAACCCATTGAAGTGATCGAAATCAATTTGATGACGGGAATGAATGTCGTTGGAGATTTATTTGGAAGCGGAAAAATGTTTCTGCCTCAGGTAGTAAAATCGGCACGTGTGATGAAAAAAGCGGTGGCGTATTTGTTGCCATTTATTGAAGCTAGTAAACAGGCCGGTGATAAACAAGGGAATGGAAAAATATTGATGGCGACTGTAAAAGGCGACGTTCATGATATTGGTAAAAACATCGTTTCGGTAGTTTTGGCTTGTAACAATTATGAGATTGTAGATCTTGGCGTTATGGTGCCTCCCGAAAAAATTATTGCGGCAGCGATCGAGCACAATGTCGATATTATTGGTTTAAGCGGGCTAATTACGCCTTCGCTTGACGAAATGGTGTATCTGGCCAAAGAATTAGACAAACAAAATATTAAGATTCCGATTATGATTGGTGGAGCAACGACTTCGCGTGCACATACAGCCGTGAAAATCGCTCCGCAATACAGAGAAACTGTCATTCACGTAAATGATGCGTCGAGAGCTGTGACGGTTGCAGGAAATCTATTAGATCATAACCGAAAAATATATGCAAACGATATTCGTGCAGAATATGATGCATTTAGAGAGACGTTTTTAAACCGTTCTAGAGATAAAAACTTCCTCACGATTGAACAGGCTCGTAAAAACAAATTACAATTGGATTGGGATAATTTCACTCCAGTGAAACCAAACATAATTGGAGAACAGATAGTCGAAGTAGAATTGGACGATTTGGTTCCTTATATCGATTGGACACCGTTTTTTAGAACATGGGAATTGTTCGGGAAATATCCCGCAATTTTAACCGATGAGGTGGTGGGCGAACAGGCAACTGCTGTTTTTGCTGATGCGCAAGCGATGTTAAAAGTGATTTTGGAAGAGAAAAAATTATCTGCAAAAGGAATTTACGGCATTTTTCCAGCGAATCAAGTTGATGATGACGATATCGAATTGCGTGATGAAAACGGAAAAGTTTTGGAGAAATTCTTAACACTTCGTCAGCAATCACAAAAAACAAAAGGAGCACCTAATATTGCATTGGCCGATTTTATTGCTCCAAAAGACAGCGGAAAAACAGATTATATGGGCGCATTTTGCGTCACCACAGGTTTTGGTGTAGACGAATGGGCTGCCGAGTTTGAGGCCGCTCTAGATGATTATAATTCGATTATGGTAAAGGCATTAGCAGATCGTTTTGCTGAGGCTTTTGCCGAATATTTACACGAGAAAATCCGTAAAGAAATTTGGGGTTATGCTTCTGATGAAAATCTGAATGCAGAAGAAATGATTGCAGAAGAGTACAAAGGAATCCGCCCCGCACCTGGATATCCGGCTTGTCCCGATCATTTAGAAAAACCAACAATCTGGAAACTCTTAAATGTAGAAAAAGAAATAGGAGTAACACTAACAGAAAGTATGGCCATGTGGCCTGCTTCCTCTGTGTCAGGATATTATTTTGGAAATCCGGAAAGTAAATATTTCGGACTCGGAAAAATAAAAGAAGATCAGGTAATAGACTACGCCAAACGTCGTAATGTTTCAACTGAATATGCAAGCAAATGGTTAAATCCTAATATAGCAGACTAAAACATAGTCATAAAGTCAAAAGTCATAAAGTCTCAAAGGACATGACTTTTGACTTTCGACATTCAAACTTTAAGACTTACAATGAAAGTAACAGACCATATAGAAAACGCAAAAGGAAATACATTATTCTCATTTGAAATTATTCCGCCTCAAAAGGGGAAAAGTATTCAGGAATTGTATGATAATATCGATCCGTTGATGGAGTTTCAACCCCCGTTTATTGATGTAACCACTTCTCGTGAAGAGTATATTTATATTGATAAAGGCAACGGACTTTTAGACAAAAAACTCACTCGAATGCGTCCGGGAACACTCGGAATTTGTGCTTCTATAAAACACAAATACAATGTAGATACCGTACCGCACGTACTTTGCGGAGGTTTTACCAAAGAAGAAACCGAATATCTTTTGGTAGATTGTAATTACCTAGGAATTGATAATATCATGGCTTTGCGTGGCGATGCTATGAAAGACGAACAATATTTTATTCCGAAAGCAGGAGGAAACAATTATGCGATTGATCTCGTAAAACAAATCAGTTTGCTGAATCAAGGAAAGTACCTTCATGAAGTGATGGATATTGATAACAAGGCCGATTTTTGTATCGGAGTTGCAGGTTACCCAGAGAAACATTTAGAGTCACCTTCGTTGCAGTCAGACTTAAAAAGACTAAAAGAAAAAGTAGATGCCGGAGCTGATTATGTCGTAACACAAATGTTTTTCGACAACTCAAAATATTTCAAATTTGTAGAAAAAGCAAGAGAAATGGGTATTACAATTCCGATTATTCCGGGGATAAAACCAATTGCAGTACAGAGGCATTTACAGGTTTTGCCACAAATTTTCCGTATCGATTTGCCAGAAGATTTGATCCAGGCTGTCGATAAATGCAAGGACAACGCTCAAATAAAACAAGTCGGAATCGAATGGGCGATTCAACAATCATTAGAATTAAAAGCCGCCGGAGTTCCTGTTTTACATTATTATTCTATGGGGAAGTCTGAAAATATCCGACAAATTGCAAGTCAGGTTTTTTAAGCCCACTGGGTCTTTGCGAGGAACGAACCAATCTCATACAGCATGTCTTTAACGGTTATGCTAGTGTGGTTGCTTCGTTCCTCGCAATGACCAAAACAGCTTGGAATTTGGATTTTTTTAACTGGAATTAAAAATTTTATGAAAAACGAAGAATTACAAGCCATAGCATCTCAATTAAAACATCCGACAGGGGAAAAAGGAATAGAAATGGCCAATATGATGCATGAGACTAACATCAATATGACCCTTCATTCGATTCAAAACCTGAATTTGGCAAAGGGAAATAAAGTCCTGGAATTAGGGCACGGAAATGCACTACATGTATCACATTTATTCCAACAAACAGATGATCTCACCTATTACGGACTCGAAATCTCTGATCTGATGTTTTATGAAGCTCAGCAAATCAACAACCATTTTGTAACCAATAAAAAAGCTTCATTTTTTCTTTATGACGGAAATCACATTCCGTTTCAGGATGCTTTTTTCGATAAAATATTTACGGTAAATACGCTTTACTTTTGGAAAGAACCTGAAAAATTCTTATTCGAAATTTACAAGGTTCTGAAAGAAAAAGGAGTCTTCTGCTTAACATTTGCAGAAGAAAGTTTTATGAAACAACTTCCTTTTACAAGATATGAGTTTGAGCTCTACAGTACTGAAAAAGCTCAGGAATTAATTCAAAAAACTCCTTTCAAAGTAATAAAAAAAGAGATTTCGACAGAAAAAATAAAAAATAAAACAGGCGAGTTAGTCGAAAGGGCTTTTACTACTTTGGTTTTAGAAAAGTAGCAAAATTCCAACGATACAGTTTTTAATACTGTTTTTTTGAGTAATTTAATTGATTTTTATTTCGTGTGTATCATTCTAAACGCTAAATACTTTTAAACTATGGAAGTCAAAAAAATCAATTTTCTACAAAATTACAGTAGTATTCTCTTGCTTCTGGGAGGTATCATTCTGGGTAGTATCCTCGGTTTAGTTTTCGGAGAAAAAGTAGGCGTCATAAAACCGTTAGGGGACATATTTCTAAATTTGCTTTTTACGGCTATTATTCCCCTTATTTTCTTTACGATTGCGTCTTCGATTGCCAATTTAGAGAAAACAGAAAAATTAGGGAAGCTTTTTTTGATTATGATCGCTGTCTTTTTAGGAACGCTTCTAATTTCGGCCATTGTAATGATTTTGGCAGTATATATTTTTCCCATTCATCAAAGTATAATTATTTCTAAAGTTCCTCTCGAAAATATTGCCTCAGGAAGCATAGGAGACCAAATAGCGCAGTTGGTTACAGTAAACGATTTTTTCGAATTATTGTCTCGAAAAAGCATGTTGGCACTTATTATCTTTTCGTTTTTAATTGGTTTTGCAAGTCTGCAATCTGGAGAAAAAGGAAGTTCTTTTAGAAGCTTCCTGGATTCTGGAAACGAAGTCATGAAACAATTATTAACCATGATTATGAAATTGGCTCCAATAGGTTTGGGCGCTTATTTTGCTTATCAGGTCGGGGTTTTTGGACCACAATTATTTGGTGCTTATGCTAAACCATTGGGCGTTTATTATGGAGCTTGTATTTTTTATTTCTTTGTGTTTTTTAGCCTCTACGCTTTTCTTGCAGGAGGAAAGAAAGCTTTTATAGTGTTTTGGAGCAATAATATTACACCTTCGCTAACGGCAGTTGGTACTTGCAGTAGCATTGCCACTATTCCGGCCAATCTTGAAGCGGCAGAAAAAATGAAGATACCCAATCATGTCAGAAATTTGGTCATTCCGCTGGGAGGCCCTTTGCACAAAGATGGTTCAAGTATGTCTTCAATCTTAAAAATCACCGTTCTTTTTGCCATGTTTGGAAAAGATTTTACGGAGCCAAGTACGATTCTTTTGGCGTTGGGCATTACGGTAATTGTTTCTATTGTAGAAGGCGGAATTCCGAATGGGGGATACATCGGAGAAATTTTGGCCATTACGGTATACGGTTTGCCTATGGAGCAGGCTTTGCCGGTAGCCATGATTCTGGGTACTCTTGTAGACCCTGTTGCAACGTTATTAAACGCAAATGGAGACCTAATTTGTTCGATGATGGTGGCAAGATTTTCCGAAAAAACCAAATGGTAGCTTTGGTATTTTTCTATTCTAAAAAAGATCAAATCGGTACAAAATCTAAATCAATAGCAAGAATCCAATTAACAAAAGTAAAATGAATGCAATAGTACAGCAAGACCTAAATACGTTCGAAAATATTTTAGAAAAAACAAAACAACAAGGAATTGATTTTTTAAATAATATCGAAAATATTCCCACCTCCAACACAGTATCAATTGATCCTAATCGTGCGTTAAACGAGCTGGGTTTGGGATCCTTGGAGGCTTTAAAGGAATTTAATGAAAGATTGGCGCCTTTAATAGTCTCCTCATCTGGGCCACGATATTGGGGGTTTGTAACTGGCGGATCAACTCCGGCCTCGATAGTGGGAGATTGGCTTGCAGCTGTTTACGACCAAAATACGCAATCGATAAAAGCACAAGGTGGCGCTTCGGCTTTAATAGAATTTGAAACCATCAATTTATTATTGCAATTATTAGATTTGCCAAATTCGTTTTTAGGCGGATTTGTAACTGGTGCAACCATGTCTAATTTTACTTGTTTGGGCGTGGCAAGACAATGGTTTGGAAAGCAACTTGGGAAAGATTTTGCTAAAAACGGAATATCTGAAACAATAAATATACTAACGGCAACACCACATTCCTCTTCTGTAAAAACATTATCCATGTTAGGAATTGGAAGTCAAAATTATACCACAGTCAAAACAATTAAAGGAAATCGTGAAGCTATTGATATCGCCGATTTAGAAAAAACTATTGCTGCTTTAAACGGACAACCTTTCTTGTTGATTTCAAGTGCAGGGACTGTAAACACTGCAGATTTTGATGATTTTGAAGCCATTGCAAATCTAAGACAAAAACATACTTTCTGGTGGCATATTGATGCTGCTTTTGGAGGTTTTGCAGCAGTTTCGGATAAATTTAAGCATCTTGTAAAAGGATGGGAAGAAGCAGATAGTATTACAGTAGATTGCCATAAATGGCTGAATGTGCCGTATGATAGCGCTTTCTATTTGATTAAAAAAGAGCATGCAGATCTGCAGATAGAGACGTTTCAGAATTCGAATGCGCCTTATTTAGGGAATCCGTTAGAAAATTTCAATTATTTAAATGTATTGCCAGAAAACTCGAGACGTCTGAGAGCTTTGCCTGTCTGGTTTTCTTTATTAGCTTATGGAAAAGAGGGTTTTAAAGATGTTGTAGAAAACAGTGTTGCATTGGCTTTGCATTTTGGGAATGCATTAATTGAAGAAGATGTTTTTGAGCTTTTGGCACCCATTCGCCTCAATAATGTCTGTTTTACATTGAAAGGAGATCATAATGAGGAAAAAGTTACGGAGTTTTTAAGCCGTTTAAATGATAGAGGAAAAGTTTTTATGACTCCGACTTTCTATAATGGACGAAAAGGAATTAGAGCCTCTTTTGTAAATTGGCGAACAAAAGAGAATGATATTGCAATTGCGATCGAAGAAATGAAAGCAGTACTTGTTGATCTGAAAATGTAATTCGGCTGTAGATAGTTTCTTAAAAAATAAAAAATATCTTTTTATATGATGAATTTTCCAATCATAATGGGTATTACTTCGGGAGCTTCATTTTTACTAGGCTTTTTGCTTCTTTCCAATTCGAGAAAAGTTAACCTGATTGCAAATCGATATTTAGGCTTATTTGCCCTTGTACTCGGGTTTGCTATGATCGAAATCCCTTTGTTTTATCAAAAAATATACTTAGAATATCCTAATCTTTTCGAGATGATCGGCCTTGTCAGATTTTTGACGGCTCCATTTTTATACATTAGTATTTTGTATTTTACATCATTTAATAAAAAATTCGAAAAGAAAAATTTATGGCATTTTTTACCTTTTCTGCTTTTCTTGATTTTTAGATTTCCTTTTTTTATTACAGGAAAAAACTTTGAGTTTAGTTACGAAACGGGTAGGGTCGTATTTTTTATTCTAAAAGTATCATTGCCGCTTCAGACTATAGTTTATTGGTGTTTGTCGTTTAGAAGATTACAAAAACACCTGACAAACGTGCGTGAAATTTCATCATCTGCCCAAGAAATCGATCTCTCTTGGTTGAAATACTTTTTATTGGTTTTGTTATTTATTTTATTGGGATGGCTAAATCTTTTGTTTTTTAATTTGAACGGTTTAATAAAATTTACGCCATTGGTGTATTTAGTTAGCGTGTTTTTTCTAGCGTATTTTTCTTTGCAGCAAAAAGAAATTTTTGACTTTAGTAAAAGCGAATTAAATGACTTGTCAGCAATCAAAGAGAATAAAAAAGAAGCTCCGAAAAGAGTTTCTGAAATCAGGTTGAATGAGCTGGATCAAAAGTTGTATTTTAGTATCAATTCTGAAAAAGTATATTTGAATAACGATTTGAGCCTGCCAATATTAGCAGCCAAAATTGGCGCAAGTTGCAATGAAACTTCTTTTGTTATCAACGAATTATATCATGATAATTTTTATAATTTTATAAATAGATATCGAATTGAAGAAGCCAAAAAGCTCTTGTTATCAGAAGCATACAGTCAGTTAAATATTTTAGGAATTGCTTACGAAGCGGGATTTAATTCTAAAACTACTTTTAATACGACTTTCAAAAAACATACAGGTCTTTCTCCGACAGAATTTGTGAAACTAAATAAAATTAAAACCGAAAAAGAGCCTTAAAATATGTTCGAATGCATACATCAGAACGATCCTTATTTAATTAATATTCAATTTTGTTCGACTATTAATTTAAATAAAAACACGATGTTAGAACAATCCGTTTTACAAGTTCCAAATTCAATTGGAAAAAAAATTAGCGTATCATTAATTTTTTGCTTAGAAGTTTCGGCCTTATTATTACTACTGGGCAACGGCGGAAATATCAAATGGATGCCGCCTATATTGGTTTTTTCCTTAATTGGTGTTTCGCTAGTAAGTGCACTATTTTTTCCGTTTGTGTGGCATTATTTAGATCGAAAACAAAAAATTGATTCTGCAAAAGTTTATGGATTTCTTTATAGCGCAATTCGCTATTGTATTGCATTCAACATGGCTGCTTTTGGGTGGAAAAAATTTTATGGACTTCAATTTATTGTGCCTACAGGAATCTCCAATATGCCAATGAATCAGCAGTCGGGCGAATGGCTAACTTGGTTTTATTTTGGATATTCGCATGGTTTTGGAATCATAATCGCAGTAATGCAAATTGTTGGAGGATATTTGTTATTGTCCAGAAAAACATTAATTATCGGCGCATTAATACTGTTTTCTTTACTTCTGAATTTAACTTTGATTAATATTTTTTATCAAATGAACGCTGGAGCTCTGATGCAGTCGATACTTTTATTAATTGGAGTTACATTTTTAATAATTCTGGAGCATAAAAAATGGATCGAATTTTTTCTAAAAACCAAAAGCAGTTTACCAACGCTCAGTAGTAAAAGCCCTATTGTAAAAAATGTGTTGAGGTCTTCTGCGGTAATCCTGTCATTATTATTTACAATGTACTTGAAGTCATTGATGAAATAAAAAAAGGAGCTCGTTTAACAATTATAAACGAGCTCTTTTTTGATCTAAAAAATCAGGGCGAAAAATTATTTTGTAATTTCTCTAAATACAGCTTCGAGATTTTTGTTCTTCTGATTCAGCTGAAGCGTTTTTAAGCCATTTTCGTTGGCAAAATCAAAGATGGCCGGACGCATATCTTTGTCAGCTATAAAAGTCAGCTCCCAAGTCATATCATGGGTGTTTTTGTATGAAGTTAAGTTTTCGAGTTTAGCGATTACCTGTTCTTCTATTTTATAGTCAAATTCTACTTCGATTACTTGCTCAGCATCAGCAGAAATTAATTTATCGAGTTTTTTATCGGCTACAATTTGTCCTTTGTCAATAATAATGACACGGTCGCAAATAGCTTCTACTTCTTGCATAATGTGCGTAGAAAGAAAAACGGTTTTGTCTTTCCCTACATTCTTGATCACATTTCGAATTTCCATCAATTGATTGGGATCCAGACCTGTAGTGGGCTCATCCAAAATCAAAACATCTGGATTGTGCAGTAATGCGTTGGCAAGTCCCACGCGCTGACGATATCCTTTTGATAACTGACTTATTTTTTTATGACTTTCAGGTGACAGGCCTGTCAGTTGTATGACTTCTTCAATTCGTGATGTGGCAACTTTATAAAAATCGGCATTAAAAGCCAAATACTCACGAACATACAGATCCAAATACAACGGATTATGCTCTGGCAAATACCCTATAGAAAGCTGAACCGCTTTTGCATTTGTCATGACATCGTGACCATTTACAAGCGCTGAGCCTCCATCTGCAAGTAAATAAGTAGTCAAAATTTTCATCAATGTCGATTTTCCTGCACCATTTGGACCAAGAAATCCGACGATTTCTCCTTTCTGAATAGAAAACGAAATTTCATTTAAGGCTTTTTGAGTTCCGTAACTTTTTGATATGTTGTTTACTTCTATCGACATGACTTTTTATTTGCTACAAAAGTAAACAGAAATACGCTGGATTGCTAAAATTTGTTTTTTAAAGAATTTATAAAAATTTAAATTTTAACATTAGTCACGGCATTGTTGTTGCTAAGAGAATATAAAATTTAAAAAATAATACAAATGAAAAAAATGTTAGTTGTTCTTGCATTGGCTATGTTCAGCTTTGCAAATGCTCAAAAAGGGTCAGTTTTAGTAATGGGTAGTATTGGTTATACTTCAGACACTAGAACGCTTGGTAACAATGAAGTTAAAAACAATGAATTTGAGTTTTCTCCTAAAGTGGGTTACCAATTTCATCAAAACTGGACTGTAGGAGGTGAAGCTTCTTTTGGTTCTTCAAAAACAAAACAAGGAACAAACGAGGAAAGATTCAATACTACTAAACTGGGTGCTTTCTTACGTTACACCATGCCTTTGAACCAAACTTTTGCTTTCTATGCTGAATTAGGAGCTGGTTTCCAGAGCGAAAAGGATAAAACCTATACAGGTCCAATTACTACTACTGCCAAAGGTGATGGTTTATATGTTGGAATAACACCGGCTCTTTTTATCGATATGAAAAAAGGTTTTGGTCTAAACTTCAACATTGGTGGTCTAGGTTACAATACTATTAACTATGATAACAATGGTCCAGAATTTAAAAGTTTTGATTTTAATTTTGGAAAAGCATTTAACATTGGAGTTTCTAAAAATTTCTAATCTAGAATATAGTTCAATTTCAAAAAGCACTCCAATTGGGGTGCTTTTTTTGTTTATGAAATATTTATTTTTATCCAAACACAATTTGATGATGGACGAAATTTAAATATTTATTGTTTGCAGCATGCTTTCATAGAATTCTTTGGCTTTGTCAAAAACTGATTCTTATATACATTATACAAAAATAGTAACTATTTTTTAGCCGATAGATAGACACCAACAAGGACAATTAAAGCCCCTAAAAACTGTATTTGCGTTAGCATTTCGTTATCTAATAATCCCCAAAAAAAGGCAACGATAGGAATTAAATAAGTTACGGAGGTCGCAAAAACAGGAGAGGACATTTGTATTAGTTTAAAGAATAAAATATTTGCAATTCCGGTTCCGATTACACCCAAAATCAATACAAATAAAATAGAAGTTTGAGTCGCTTCCAGATGCATTCTTTGTGTAATATCGGTAGTGGACAAAATAATTAAAGAAGGCAAAAGTAAAACGGCAAAATTTCCAGTGGTAATACTTAGCGAACTTAAATCGGATAGATGTTTTTTGATTAAATTGACATTTATGGCATAACAGATAGTAGCAATTACGACTAATATGGTGTAATAATAATTTTGATTAGGATGATTTTCGGCACCGTTAAAAACGAGTATAAGACAGCCGATCAATCCAACAAAAACGCCCAAAAACTGTCTCTTTTGAAATTGAATTCCAAAAAGAATAGCACCTAAAACTAATGTATTTAAAGGTGTGAGTGCATTAAGAATCGCAACTATAGAACTGTCAACTTGTGTTTCGGCGATAGCAAAAAAATAAGCAGGGACAAATGTGCCGAAAAGAGAGGTTAACGCAATGAATTTCCATTTATGAGCTGGGATTTTTTTTAAACTTTTAAATCCAATAATTAAAAGGAACAAAGCAGCAAAAATAATTCTAAACGAACCCACTTGGATGGCAGTCAAGCCTACTAAACCTCTTTTGATTAATATAAAAGAACTCCCCCAGATTAGAGAAAGAATCAGTAAATAAACCCATTTAAGTTGTTTTGCTTCCATCACTATTATTTTGATGCAAATTTGTAATAATTTTATGAATTGACCTCTAGTTTTTTATTAATTTTGTAAAAATCATTTGTCAATAACTCTTAATAAAAATATAATGAAATTTACAAAAATTATAGCGTCTATTGCTATTGCTACTTTGGTCTTGGTGAGCTGTAAAAAAAACACTACTGAAAGCTTAACAGAAGCAAACGCAGAAACAAATGCGCCAAAAGTAAAACAGCCTATTGCTGCTGAAAATGTACAAACGGCAAGCTTTACAGTGGATGGTATGACATGTCCAGAAGGCTGTGCAAAAACGATCGAGCAAAAATTATCTGACTTGAATGGCGTTGAAAAAGCAGCTGTTGATTTTGAGAAAAAAACAGCAACCGTTACTTTTGATAAAACAGTTCAAAATCCAGAAAGTCTGACCAAAGTAGTCCAGGAAACCGGAGACGGAAAGACATACAAAGTGTCAAATATGAAATCATAATTCGAAAGAATAATAGTAAAAAAGGCGTCTAGATTTAATTTAGACGCCTTTTTTATTCTATTTCCATTTCAGGGTTTCCATCAGTCGCTGCATGTCGTTTTTTACATAACTGGCTGCCGGCATAATAGAGTCGAAGTTGGGTTTTGCATAAAAATAAACAGAACCCGTGATAAAATGTTTGGTACTATCTGTGACATAAAATTGTGAGTTGGTAGCCGCATTTCCATCTACCTGATAAAACATTCCGTAAACTTTTTTCTTAGGATTCAAATAGGGCTGTTCTAAGATGTCGTCTGCTTTAATAACATGTTCATAGGTCAGTTTTTGTGCATCTTTTAGTAATTTTTCAATATCGTTATTTACCGGTTTGTAAGTCAGATAAATGGTCGCTTTCATTTTCGGATACGTAATTGCAAAACCGCAATTTTGCTCTCCTTTTATGATAGCGTTTTCATTCATTTCGAAAGAAAAAGGACAAGTATTCTCAAAATTGACATATTTTGCTTCTGGGTAATCTAGTCGTAAAAAGCTTGCCGGTTTTGGCAGCACATCATCTTTGCAACTCAAAAAAGTTAAGGCAAGTAAGAGGACTGCTATCGAAAGTATTCTTTTAAACATTTTATTCTATTGTTACTTTTATTTGTTTTATGCGCTTGTTGTCAACCGTTTCGATGGTGAAAACACAGTTTTCAAAAGCGATTTTTTGTCCTTTTTTAGGGAAATTGCCAAGAATTTCTAAAATAAAACCCGCCAATGTTTCCGCTTCGCCTTTGCTGGATTCAAAAAGATCTTCCTTTACATCAATAATTCTGTAAAAATCTTTTAGGTTTATTTTTCCTTCAAAGAGAAAATTTTTATCATCGATTTGAGAGAAATTTAAATTTTCATCATCAAATTCGTCGCTGATATCGCCTACTATTTCTTCGATCACATCTTCAAGAGATACTAATCCGGAAGTCCCTCCGTATTCATCAACAACTATCGCCAAATGGCTTTTAAGGCCTTGAAAATCTTTTAAGAGATTGTCTAATTTTTTATTCTCCGGAACAAAAAAGGCTTCTCTCATCAAAGAAGTCCAATCGAATTCTTCTTTTTCAATATGAGGCAATAAATCTTTTACAAATAAAACGCCTTCTATTTGGTCAATATTGTCGCGATAAACCGGAATTCTCGAAAAACCTTTCTCAATAATTTTTGGATAAATTGCAGCAAAGGATTCGGTTATTTCTAGAGCAAAAATATCAATCCTCGGACTCATAACTTGCTTGGTATCGGTATTTCCAAAAGAAACAATTCCTTCCAGAATCTTTTGTTCTTCGCTAGATGTTCCTTCAGAATCAGTTAATTCTAAGGCTTGCGAAAGTTGATCTACCGAAAAATTATTTTTTTGTTTCCCTAATTTATTGTGCAAATATAAGGTAACCGATCGCATGGGCAAACTTACTGGCGAAAGCAATTTGTCTAAAAATGCGAGAGGATACGCGATTTGTTTGGCAAATTTTATGTTGTTTCTGCTGGCGTACACTTTTGGTAAAACTTCTCCAAACAATAAAATTAGAAAAGTAATGACAATGACTTCCAGAATAAACTTTAAGATGGGAGAATCAATATTTGCAAAAAAATTGTCTCCAACAAATGAAAATAGAATTACCACTCCGATGTTAAAAAAATTATTGGCGACGAGCAGTGTTGCAAGGAGTTTTTTGGGTTTGTCTAATAGGTTAGAGATAATCTTTCCTTTAGATTGGTTTTCTTGCAAAGTCTCGTTAATATCTTTTTGTGATAAAGAAAAAAGCGCAACTTCTGCACCTGAGACAATGGCCGACAAAAAGAGCAAAATAAAGATGGCGACACAACCAATAATCAAATTGGTGTCTATAGTTGTAGTAAAAAATAAACTGGGCTCTGAGTCCAAATTATATAATATTAGTTAAACAATCAAAAAGGTAAATCGTTTATAGGTAAACCTTCGTTGGGAGCTTCAAAGTTAGTGTTTTTTGTCGATTCGGCTGCCTGATTTTGTTTGTGTTGTTCGGTTTCTTTTTTGGTAGTCAAAAAAGTAAATTCGGTTACCTGAATTTCGGTGGTATGTTTTGTAGTTCCATCTTCGGCTTGCCACTGACGTGATTTTATGCGGCCTTCAACATATATTTTATCTCCTTTAGAAAGGTATTTTTCACAAATTTCGGCAGCTTTGTTGCGTACTACCAGATTATGCCATTCTGTTGAGGCTATTTTTTCATTTGTGGTTTTGTTGATGTAAATTTCATTCGTAGCCAATTGGAAGCGACCTATACAATTGCCTCCATCAAAATAATGCATTTTTACATCATCGCCTAAATGGCCAATTAGCATCACTTTATTTAATGTTCCGTTCATGGTTTGATAGTGGTATTTATATCAAAGATAAGTTTTTTTTAATAATTTAATTCTTTCTTATCGATAAAATTATAAATCACAATCGGAAACGGAAATGTTTTTAAATTGGTTTGATTGATACCGTTTTCAATTTGTTCCTTAATTTTTATTTTCCAGAACTGAATGTGCAAATGTTGGTGCGATAACTTGTGAAGAACCGTTGCATCACTGCATTCTTCGATACTTATAATGGTGTACTGCTCAAAAAAATCATTTTGTACTGCATTAGAAACAAATTCAAAATCTGCAATCGTAGAAGTTTCCAAAAGCGGAAATTCATATAAATTATGCCAGATGCCTTTTGCCGTTCGTTTTTGAATTAGAGTATTTCCTAAAATATCTTCCAAAATCAGATAATTAAAAAATCGATTGGTGACTTTTAGTTTTTTTGATTTAAAAGGTAAAACGTTTACTTTTTTCTTTTGAAGTGCGGCACAGCTATCATTAAAGATACAGTTATCGCAATCTGGATTTTTCGGAACACATTGCAGAGCGCCAAACTCCATAATGGCCTGATTGAAGGTTGCGGGGTTGTCTTTAGGCATTAATTCATGGGCCAAAGACGTAAATTCTTTTTTTGTCGCTGGCAACGAAATATCTGATTCGATATCAAAATAACGCGATAATACCCGAAAAACATTTCCGTCAACAACAGGAACAGCTTCGTTATAAGCAAAAGAGGCAATTGCGGCGGCGGTATATTCGCCCACACCTTTTAATTTTAATAACTCATTATAAGTAGGAGGAAAAACACCTTTTAGGTCATGAGCAATGTGTTGGGCGGTTTTGTGTAGATTTCGTGCACGAGAATAATATCCTAATCCTTGCCAAAGTTTTAAAACTTTTTCTTCATCGGCATTTGCCAAATCAAAGACAGTAGGAAATTCCTTTGTAAAAGTTAAAAAATAGGGCGTTCCCTGAGCAACTCGTGTCTGTTGCAGCATTATTTCTGAGAGCCAAATAGCGTATGGATTGGTTGTATTTCGCCAAGGCAAATCTCTTTTTGTTTTTAAATACCAATCTGTCAGTAGGTTATGAAATTTCATTGCAAAAAACTTAGAAAACAAAAGTAATTCTTTATGTAATTAAAATTTAACGAATTAGCTTGATTAATTATTTTTTTAATTCCTATATTTGCAAACTCAAAAAAACAGTACATCATTTATAAAATAAAATAGGTAAGAAAATGACGAAAGCAGATATCGTAGCGAAAATTTCAGAGAAACTAGGTCTTGAAAAAGGAGATGTTCAAGCAACAGTAGAAACTTTTATGGAAGAAGTTAAAACTTCATTAGAAACTGGAGACAACGTTTACTTAAGAGGTTTTGGCAGTTTTATCGTAAAAACTAGAGCTGAAAAAACAGGTAGAAACATTTCTAAAAACACCACTATCAAAATTCCAGCACACAACATTCCTGCTTTTAAACCTGCAAAAGTATTTGTAGAAGGAGTAAAAACAAACAACGAAGCAAAATAATACTATTAATTAATCATAAAATCGACACGATATGCCAAGTGGTAAAAAAAGAAAGAGACATAAGGTAGCTACTCACAAAAGAAAGAAAAGAGCGAGAGCTAACCGTCACAAAAAGAAAAAGTAGTTTTAAACTACTTTTTTCTTTTTAAAAGTTCATTGAAATTGAAAAAAGATGAAAGAGTAAAGAAAATAGAAAATAGACGTAAAATCTATTCTCTTTGTTCTTTTCTCTGTTAATCTTCTTTTCACCGGGTTCAATACCTGTTAAAAATATTGTTTAATCCATCCTTACAATTAGGCCTTAAGCTTTAAGCCATAAGCTTTACGCAATTTATTTTGCCTATTGCCTATTGCCTACTGCCTACTGCTAGAAAGTTCGGATAAAAATTTACAGTGTGAATAAAGAATTAATCATTAGATCTAGTTCTGAAGCCGTAGATTTTGCCTTATTAAAAGATGGAAAACTAATTGAATTGCACAAAGAAGAGGAGAAAAGCAACTTTCAGGTTGGTGATATTTTTATTGCCAAAATTAGAAAACCTGTTGCTGGACTTAACGCTGCTTTTGTAAATGTAGGCTTCGAAAAAGATGCTTTTTTACATTATCACGATTTAGGGCCTAACTTATCTTCCCAACTGAAATTCATAAAACTTGTAAGCGCAGGTAAAATAAAAGATTTCTCCCTAAAAACCTTTCAGTTTGAAAAAGAGATTGACAAAGATGGCATCATTACTGATATTTTAAGTGCCAATCAATCTGTTTTAGTACAAGTTGTAAAAGAACCTATATCTACCAAAGGTCCAAGGATAAGCGCTGAGCTTTCATTGGCAGGAAGATTTATTGTTCTCGTTCCGTTTTCTGACCGTGTTTCTATTTCTCAAAAGATAGAAGACAAAAAGGAAAAGGATCGTCTAAAAAAACTTGTATTATCTATCAAACCAAAAGGATTTGGTGTTATTGTTCGTACAGTAGCCGAAGGCAAAAATACAGCCGAATTAGAAAAAGATTTGCAGAACCTGCTTGGCAGATGGACTGCAATGTGTAAAAAATTACCAACTGCTCATCATCCATCAAAAGTATTAGGAGAGCTTAATAGAGCTTCTTCGATATTAAGAGATGTGTTTAATGATACCTTTAGTGGTATCCAAATAGATGATGAAGAGTTGTACCATCAAACGAAGGAATATCTGCAAGAAATTGCACCTTCAAAACAATCAATTGTGAAGTTTTATCAATCAAACGATACTCCAATTTTTGAGAAATACAATATAGAGAGACAAATCAAGACTTCCTTCGGGAGAACGGTTTCTATGAGCAAAGGCGCTTATCTTATTATCGAACATACTGAAGCTTTGCACGTTATAGACGTGAACAGCGGAAATCGTTCTAATAAAGCGACCAATCAAGAAGATACCGCCATGGAAGTAAATATGATTGCCGCAGCCGAAATTGCCAGACAATTGCGTTTGCGTGATATGGGCGGAATAATCGTAGTAGATTTTATCGATATGTCGAATCCTGAAAACAGGAAGGTTTTGTTCGAGTTCTTACGAGAAGAAATGAGCGATGATAAAGCCAAACACAAAATCTTACCGCCTAGTAAATTTGGCTTGGTTCAAATTACAAGACAGCGTGTAAGGCCAGAAGTAAATATTAAAACCAGAGAAGAAGATCCAAACAATGAACATGGCGAAATTGAAGCGCCAATTCAGATCATTGACAAAATTGCGCTGGATTTAGAAAGAATTTTAAAAATCCACAAAAAAGTTGTGCTTAACACACATCCGTTTGTGGCTGCATACCTCAGTAAAGGTTTTCCATCATTACGTTCAAAATGGTTTTTTGAGCATAAAAAATGGGTGAAAATCATACCTCGTGACGCTTACACGTACTTAGAATACCATTTCTACGATACAAAAGGAAATGCTATTTCAGAATAAAAAGAAACCGCCTCTCGAAAGATTGGCGGTTTTTTTATGCGTCATTGCGAGGAACGAAGTAATCTCACTATCAAATTTTAGATTTTAGATTTTAGAATAATTGAAATTTAATTTTCTTCAGGAGCTATTTCCAGCTATTCGTTTCAATCTTTTATTTTTTTAAAGAAAAAAACAAAAGGATTTCCACTTCTATCTGGGCTAGGGCACTCATTTTCATAAGAATATTTTCTTCAAAATTAGAATTTATAATTTCAGAAATTTGGTATTTGGAATTTCAAAACTTTCGAATTTATTTTAACTCCCTATTCCCTAATAATTTCAATTTTCCTCCTAATTTCATTTCCATAAGCATCTACTACCGTTATATAATGTACTCCCGAAGTTGGTGTAATAGGCAATTCGTGAAAAGTTTTTGTCTTCGCTTTAAAAACATGATCAACATACCAGAACAATTCCTTATCTCTTTCAGAATAAGCCACTTTTAGAATCACAGGTTGCACCTCACTATTAAAATTCTTTGTCAAATAAATTTTGCTGTTGCTCTTTGGGTAAATAAAATCCATCGTTTTAGATTGAATTCCTTCGCAGCCTTCTTTAAAAGGAGGTAGAGGCAAGTACTCAATATGCTGACTTTTGTAATACCAAGCCATAACAGGCGGGAGTACAAACCAGTTTTTGGTCACAATATTGTCAATGCTTTCGCAACTGCTATTGACCTGAAACCGTTCTGTTTTGTCCAGATGTACCATTTTATGATACGGACAAACTTTGGTAGATTTGCCCTTTTTCGGAACCCATTCCATGCTTTTAGGACAATCTTCTTTGGCCAAATAACCACTTAATTTGCAAACTTCTACTGCTTCCAGATCTTTATAAGGTGTTGCAAACCATCTTTGTCGGGGCAATACATTAAAAATATCAAACAAAATAGGCGCAGCACTTGTTACTCCAGTCAAAGTCGGACGGCCTTCGCCAGTGGCATTTCCAACCCAAACACCTACCACATATCGGGAATTTGTGCCAATAGCCCAAGCATCACGATTCCCAAAACTGGTTCCGGTTTTCCAGGCAATTTTTAGCGAACTGTCATAAAATTTCCAGGCTTCGTCTCCTTCGGGCCTGTTGACCTGTTCCATGGCATTATACGTCAACCAGATCGAACCGGCACCCAGAATGTTTTTCTGATCACTTTCTGATCCAAAATCAGGTTCAAAATCATTTTTATAATTCAGTTCTGTAAATTCTTTGGTACGGTATTTTCCTTGATTTCGATTAAAATAATTTACAGTTGAGGACATGCTGGCGTATGTTCGACATAAATCCCACAAATTACTTTCGGCTCCTCCCAAAATAAGAGATAATCCGTAGTGATCTGGAGTTTTATTAATGTCTCTCAGTTTAAACTTTTGCAATTCTTCATAAAATTTATGTACTCCAAAATCCTGTAGCATCAACACAGCCGGAATATTTAGCGAACGTGACAACGCACGATGTGCAGGGACAGCACCATCAAAAGTCAAGTTGAAATTCTGTGGTGTATAACCCGCAATTTGTGTGGGAATATCAGCGACCAAAGTATTAGGCAATAATTCACCATCATCCAGCATTGCGCCATACAACAAAGGTTTTAGAATACTTCCAGTACTTCTGGGAGCATCAATAATATCAACATCTTTTTGATGGTTGGCGTCTGTTGATGAATTCCCAACATAACTCATCACGTTCCGATTGGAAACGTCGATGACCAAAATAGCCAAATTGTGCACTTCGTTTTGTTTGTACTGGTTGTAATAATATTTTGCAATTTGGTTGACCCTATTTTGCAAGGCATATTCTACAGTGGTTTTTATGCGGGTTCCTTCTTCATTTTTGGCAACTCGTTGTAATAAATGAGGCGCAATTTGTGGCAAATCATAGGGTTTTTGCGGCAAAGGTTCGTCAATAGAAAGCTTGTAAGTTTGTTCGTCTATAACACCTTCCTGATGTAATTTTAATAAAAGTCGGTTACGTTTCTTCAATAATTTAATCTGGTTTTTACCGGGATAAATTAAACTTGGCGCATTTGGTAAAACTGCCAAAGTAGCATTTTCGGCCCACGACAACTGATTCGATTGTACGCCAAAATAACGCCATGAAGCCATTTCTAGTCCCACCACATTGCCGCCAAAAGGCGCATGGGCAGCATATAATTCCAAAATTTTATTTTTTGAATAACCTAATTCTAAGCGTGTTGCAAGTGTAATTTCGATTAATTTTTCAAAATAAGTTCTTCCTTTTCCCTTTCGAGACAATCGAATCACTTGTTGGGTGATGGTACTTCCTCCTCGAACCACTTTTCCTGCTTTTCGGTTTTGCTTGATGGCGTTGACCATAGCCACCGGATTAAAACCAGGATGTTTGTAGAAATATTCGTCTTCAAAATAGACAATACATTTTTTGAATTTGTCTGGGACACTATCCTGAGCCGGAAATCTCCATTGACCGTCACGAGCAATTTTTGCGCCTAATAATTCGCCCTCTTTGCTTTCAATAACGGTAGAATATGGCTCTTGAAATATGGTTCGAGGTAGCGAAAAATAATAAACCAGTAACAGCACAGCTGCAATTGCTGATTTTATTTTGTTCTTTTTTATCCAGTTAAAAATACGTTTTAAAACGGCTTGTAATTTGTTTTTCAAAGTAATTCGAAGGTTTTTTAGCATCCTAACAGGTTTCCAAAACCTGTTAGGGATTACTATTTTAGGGATAATTAATAAAAACTACTAACAGGTTTTTAAAACCTGTTAGTATAGACAAATAACCAGTAGTTTTTTTTAAATTTTACTTCACAACTTCGACCCAAAAACCTTTTGTTCGGGCTAAGAAAGTATTGTCATACATCGCTTCGCATTGCAATCCAGGCAAATAATATTTTCCTAAATAGGAGGCGTTGAGTAAAATTTTGAAGGTTTTGGTTTCACCTGCTTTCATTCTAAAATAAAAATTAGTCCTGTCATCTCGAATGTCGATATAATCGGCAATATTGTTGGTGGCATCGCCATAATCTGTAAAACGAGTATTAACAATTTCAAAGCCAGAAGGCAAAATTTGCGACAAGGCTACATTTTCTACATTTTCATTTCTTTGATTTCTAATCGTCACTTCGGCAATAAACTCAGTTCCCTGGCTAATTTTTGAAACATTGAGCGTAGCCCCTTTTCTGTTTTTGAATACTATGGCCGCCGAAACATCACTTTGTATTGCTTTTTCCTGACCAATTGGCAATATACCAGTGTTGAGTATGCGAACATACAGTGTATTCTTTTTATTGTTTTTTATCGTAAGGCTATTCGAACCTGTTGTAACGCTAAGATTACGGTCTGCAATTGTTTTTGCCGAAGAAATTGTTTCTCCTTTCCCATCTTTATTAAACTGAACTTCGATTCCTTTTGGGCCATTATTCAAAGCAAATTTAGACATGGCATACAAGCAATAAGCGGTAGTCTGAGTACTCATCCACTGATTGCTCGCCATTTCTTTGGCTAATTTTGTTGCCATAACAAACGCTTTTTGTTTTTGCCCGAGCAACAACATGGTTTCGAGTGCCATGGCTCTGTTTCTTTCGCTTGAGCCATAATAGTAATAATTGTAATTGCTCGATTCGTTATCAATTTTAGTGTGTAGCAGTAGATTTTGTCCTGCCGATTTTTGTCCTGCCAAAACATAAGCAGCAGCTAAACGCAGCATACTTTCGTTCGAAATGCCCTTTGTCTCGCGCAATCTGTTCATAGAAGATAAGTCGGCGTTGCCTGATAACGCCAAAGTATATAATCGGTACGATTGTGCCAGATCATTACCATATTTAGGTTCAAAGCGCCATTGTTTGGCTTCTCTTTTTTGATAAGAAACCCATTTCGATTTAAAGTTAATAGGCAAAACGTACCCTTTTTTCTCTGCTTCGATCAAAAAGTGTCCCGCATACGAACTACCCCAATCATCGGCTGTGGTGTTGCCCTGCCAATAGGATAATCCTCCATTTGCTAATTGAAAACTTCCCAATCTTGCAATGCCTGCAGTAATATTTTTTTGAATTAATTCTTTACGGTTCTGATTCAGATCGGCCACATCATTTAAGTACAATTGCGGAAAAACAGAAGAAGTGGTTTGCTCTACACAACCGTGCGGGTATTGAATAAGATATTGCAATCTTCCGTTTAAATTGATCATCGGCATAGAAGAAACCTCTATTCTTGCTTTGTTGCTTCCTGAAATTCCAAACGTTTTCCACGAAATGGTCTTGGTGCCGTTAGGTCCCAAAATCACATCGGTAAAGGTATTCGTTACCGGATTTGGGTTCGTCATATCAATTTCAACATCATAAACCGACTTTTGACTTCCTGAGGTTGCAATAATTTGTACTTTCCCTATTCCCGTTGCAGAACCAACCACTAAATTAAAGTACGCCATTTTTTCATCAGGTTCTGTAAAGGTTAGTTTTTGAGTGGCGCTTCCTACTACTTTTAATCCGTTATTGGTTTTGATTTGAATACTAACATTTTTGATGTTTTTTTCTGTCGCAAAAACCGTCACAGGAATGGTCACTTTCTCTGATGGCGAAATTTTTCTCGGCAATGAAGCCAAGACCATCAAAGGACTGCGAACAGGAGTTGCTTTTTCTACACTTCCGTAGGCGCTGGTTGCAGCATCACCAGCCACGATCATAGTGCGAACAGAACCGATGTATTTTGGTAATTTTAATTGGTGTGTTTTAGTTGCCCCTTTTTCAAGTTTAAATGGCCCGTAATAAAGCACAACGGGTTTAAATCGATTGGCTTTTTTGGCTTTTCCGCCACCTAAATCCTGGTCACCACCAATACTGAAAATTTGATTTATTTTTCCGCCATAAGCACCAATAACATCATCATAAATGTCCCAGGTTTTTACGCCCAAGGCTTCACGTACATAAAAACTATCCCAGGCATTGGGTGTTTTAAATCGTGTTAAGTCTAATAAACCTTCGTCTACTACGGCAATAGTATACGTCATTTCTTTGCCTGTTTTTTCGCCTACCTTAACGCTAAAGGTTTGTTCGGGTTTTAAGACATCAGGCATTGAGAGGGTAGGGGCCAAAATGGTATTTTTATCGATAACTTCAATCGGAACAATACCGTACATTCTTATAGGTGAGTCGTTTTTAGTGGAGGCATGTGGCTGTAAAAGTGTAATATTAAAGTACACATTTGGCGCCATTGCCGCCGTGATCGGAATCTCGATTTTAGTCTCTCCTTGAGTGGTTTTTGCCCAAAGTGTTTGCACTACTTTAGAACCATTTTCTATCGAGATTAAAGCGCGTCCACCTTCGCTTGACGGGAAAGAGATCTGCGCTTTTTCGCCCACAGCATAATTTTTCTTATCTGTCGAAAAGATTAACATATTTGCCGTAGAAGCATCTCTGTTTCGTGTTTTTCCTGACCATATAGGCCAGTCGATGTTTACTGTCAAAGCAGTTGCATGACCGCCTGTGTTATCAGAGGCTCTTATCAAATAGCGTCCCCATTCTTCATCGGTTAGAGAAAATGCAATGCTTCCTTTTCCGCTGGCATTGGTGTTTATGCGGTAGGTTTTGTACGATGTGGTAGCGTCAGACGAATTATAATTGGATAAATTATCGCTTGAAGCATCCCACCACCAGCGCCATTCGATTTTATAGACTTTTACCTCTAGATTTTTGACAGCTTTTGGGTTTCCATTTTCATCCACCGTAACAATATCAAATCGGTTCATGGTTCTGGTTTCCAGCATTCCGTATTTATTAGGTTCAGGCGATTTGATCCCTACATACGTGTCGTAAGGCGAGTAAGTCGTCGAGATCACATCGGCACTAAAATCACCGCCTTCTTCATATACTTTTGTTATAAAAGCAGCGCGCAACATTCCCGGAGCCTGTCCTTGTAATTCGGGGTTAATGGGTACAGCAGCCTTTCCATTTTCGTTTAATTTTCCAGAGAAGATATTAATTTCTTCAGTACTAAATTGACGTACTTCATCATCAAAAGTATATTTCTCAAAGCCTTTAAAAGTAGTAGTTTGTTGCGAAAATTTCGCTTGCATTTCTACATTCAAATTCTTAGCAATTGCTCCGTGAAGCCAAGTTACTTCAAGGTTGCTTGTGTTAGAATAGGAAGACGAAAGTGTTTTTCTTGAAAAGTTATTTTTTATTTTCAAACGATTCGGTTTGATCGTTTCAATTTTAATGCTTTTATAAAATTTGGCACCGCCCACGCTCACCATCGCCTCCCAGTTTCCGGTAGGCGCATCAGCACTTGTTGGAACCGTAAAAGCATAATGATTTAAAGAGTTTATCTTTTGTACCGTTTGATACGTTATTTTTCCGTTCGGGTCTGTCAATCTAAATTTTATCGGATGCGCTTCGGGTAATTTATTCGAAGCATCATTCAAAATAAAAGACAAATACAAATTGTCTCCCGGGCGCCAAACGCCGCGTTCTCCGTACAAAAAGCCTTTTAATCCCTTTTGAAGCGTCTCACCGGCAACATCAAAATTACTGACTGACAAAGAAGTTCCGTCCTCTAGTTTTACATAAGTAGACTGATCGCCCAAAGTAACAATTGCAAAATAGGCAAATTTATCCAGCTGAAAAGAAGCAATTCCTTCGCTACTGGTCGTTCCGGTGGTTATTTTTTGTTGTTGAAACGTGTACAAATCTACTCTCGCGTTAGACACAGGTTCGGTTGTAACGATATTATTTACGGCAAACAAATACGATTTGTTTTCGCCTCTTTTGGCAATCACACCCAAATCGGTCGCCAGAATATTAGTGGCTATTTTTGCATTGTAAAAATAAGAACCCGAGCAAGGATCTTGACTTTCTCGCCATTCGTAATCATCATAATAGTAGTCGTCATAGGCGTTTCCGCTGTAATTCACATCATTTTCATCAACATCTTCTTCTTCCTCTTCTGATGATTCTTCTTCGGTTGTTTCGCATTTGTACAAAGAATATTTCTTCTTATAAACAAATTCTACTCTATAAATTGCGCCCGGTTCTGGCGTAATAATTTTGGATAAATCTAAAGCAAAAGTATTCCATTTGCCTAGATTGAGTAAGGTGTTTTCTTTTAAGTTGAGGGTTGTTTTGGCAATTGGCTGCGCGACCCTTTTAAGGTTTTGATTGCCATTCAATTCATTGTACTGAAGAAATTGTAGGATGTTATTTTTGTAAATTTTATACACTTTTACATCGACAGCACTCAAATTTACGGCTTCAAAATTTAGTTTTAAATTGTTAGAACTTGGTAAAATAGTACCGTTTTTTACAAATTTAATGTTAGGTTTTATTTGGTCAAACGAAATTTTCTGAGCAAAATTATTCTTTAGTTTTTGACCATCTTGACTTTCAATTCCCTGAAAAACTTCCAGCAATAATTCGCCCGATAAAATCTGGTCGGCAACGGTTGGTACTTCCTCGGCAGGAGGCGGCGGGGCAGTAACTTCAGCTTCTACTTCTACTGTTGCAGCACTATCAACTATGGCAGATGCAGAATCTACCACCGTAACAGCACTTTCTACTACTGTAACTGGAGCTTGGCGCACAGGAGTTTCGTTGCTAAAATAAACCTTCAAAACATTGCCTTGAGTCGAAAATTTTAAGTTATTGGCGTTTTCAAGCGAAACCAAACCTTTAAAATCTTGTCCTTTTTCCAAGGGCTCCGAAAAATTAATCAAAATAGATTGGTTGCTGTCTTCGGGCGTTTCAACAGTAATAATTTTAAATTCGTTTAAAGCCGAAACCGGATAAATCGTTGTGCCTTTTCTATCAATATCAACATCATTGCCGTCATAGGCGATTTCTACTTCAGAAGGTGCAGAAAATCGTTGAATACTATCAATAATAAAATTAAATTCTTTGCCAGAACCAGCTGTTTTTTCAAACTTAATTTTCAGGTTATTTCCTTTCTGTTGCGCCGAAACCAATTGCTTAGCAGTTTCAATATCAATATTATCGGCTGTTTTAAGCACGCAATTCAGATATTGAAATTCCTTGCTGTACGATTGCACATCGGCAGTATTGATCACAAAATCCTGCTTGATCGTTTTAATGGTAAAATTAAATTTAGAAAGCGTTTCTTCTTTCTCTTTCGGTAGACTAATAAGTTTATCCAGGTTTAAAGTAACCTGATATTCTGTGCCAGGATCCAGCTTTTTTTCGGGAATAAAAGCAATGGTATTACTCGAAAGCGCCACGACTTTTCCGTCTACACTTGGAGAAATATCAAACAAATCACTGTCTAAAACCTGATTGGCCTTCCATTCTTTTTTATCAAAAGCCAAAACTACCCTAATATCGGATTCCGAGGAGACGATTCCCCCCGTAAAACTGACTATATACTCTTTAAATAATGAAAAATCGGAATTGAAATCTGCGGCTGACTTCTTATTACACGCTTGAAAAATAAAAAACATACAAAAAACGAGAAACAATCCTTTTGCTTTCACTTTTATTTAGAGTTAATGGGTTACGAACTTAAAAAAATATCAGAACATTTGGCCTTTACAGTTAAGACGATAACTAGCGAAGGGCACATTATATTGTAGTAAATGTAGAATATTTTATTGATTTTTTTAAGAGGAAAATTCGGTAGGCTAAAATATTTTTATTTTCGCAATCCGAACCCAGTAAAACAGGCAATTTCGAGAATAATTACTCTTCAAAATAAAAAGAATCGGGAGCTATTTCCTGCTGTCCGCTTGTATCTTTTTATTTTTAAAGAAAAAATAAAAAGGATACCGCTTCCATCAGGGCTAGGGCACTGGTTTTCAGTAGAAAATCTGTTTTTAACGAGTACTTCAGTACTGTACAGGCAAAGTTGAAGCCATGCGGTAGAAGAACTTTTAAGGGGGTAAATTTATAAAGAAGTGTACAGAGTAAATTTTGCTTTAATACCTTTATTTACGCCTTTCGGCAAAAAAGCGAGTCATGAGTTCGGCGGCTTCGTTGGCCATAATTCCGCTTACTACAGTAGTTTTTGGGTGCAATTTTGTACCCATAGTTATAAAACCGCGTTGCTGATCGCGGGCACCAAAAACAATTTTCGAAATCTGACTCCAATACAAAGCTCCCGCACACATTTGGCAAGGCTCTAGGGTAACATATAGGGTGCAATCTTTCAGGTATTTTCCGCCTAGAAAATTGGCAGCGGCAGTTATGGCCTGCATTTCGGCATGAGCCGTAACATCATGCAGCAATTCGGTCAAGTTATGGCTTCTGGCAATGATTTTGTCGGCTACAACAATCACGGCTCCCACTGGAATCTCGCCTTTTTCAAAAGCCATTTCGGCTTCCTGCAAGGCCTTTTTCATAAAATAATCGTCGGTGAAAGGATTTATCATAACCGCAAAAATAATATTTTACAGCGTATAACAAACCTCTTCTTCCAAATTAATAAAGTGCTTTCGCCACCAGCATCCGTCCTAAACAGAGGATCTCTTTAGGATAGTAATGATCTGTACTTTTATAAAGAGACGTCAAATTTCACATCAAGGACGCCAAATTTCACGTCAAGCACGCCAACTTTCACGTAAGTGACGCCAACTTTTACATAAAAGACGTCAAATTTCACGTAAGTGACGTGAAAGTTTACATCGAAGACGCCAAATTTTACATCAAGTACGTCAACTTTCACGTAAGTGATGTGAACTTTCACACCGAAGACGCCAAATTTCACATCCAGCATGTCAACTTTCACGTAAGTGACGTGAAATTTTACATCGAAGACGCCAATATTGGGGTTTAAATTTATTATTACCCTTAATTAGGCAGGATTTAAGTAGAGAAAGGACAAAAAAAGTGTTTTGCGTTAGGGAAGTAATTATTTTTATTACATTTAAATATTGCTATTCAGAACCATGGAAAGAAAATTTAAACTCGCGATTCCTGAGCCTTGCAGCGAAGACTGGAACCAGATGGCGCCCGCTGAAAATGGTCGTTTTTGTGCCAGCTGTGTCAAGACAGTTGTCGATTTTAGTGCGATGTTGCCTGCTGAAGTGCAGCAATTTTTTATTCAAAATCAAAACCAAACTATTTGTGGTAGGTTTAAAACATCACAATTAGATACGATATCGATCCAGATTCCGATACGTGTTTTGCATACGCAAACACAATATCATAAAATGTTTTTGCTTGCGCTGTTTATTGCTATGGGTACCACTTTATTTAGTTGCGCAGATAAAGACGGCAACAAAAATAGCATTGATAAAATTGAGATTGTTGGCAATACAGCGCAAAGTGAAGATGAAAGCGAGGCTGTTTCGTCATGTTATGGTCATTAAGTTGAATCTAAAATAGAAAAGAAGCAACCCAGTCATGGGTTTACTGTAGGAGCGTTGGTTGCACCTAATACTATTGAAACAGGGAGTTTTAAGTATCACGTTGTATATCATTCAACCGATTTGGATGTTTTGCCTGTTCCAGAAAGTGGGATGAAAAAATTCTACGATTTTTTCTCCAAAAATTATGTAGCCCCAAACAAGACAGAAAAGTTTAAAGGAAAAATATTCATTTTATTTGTTATCGAAGAAGATGGCAGTTTGAGTAATTTTAACATCGTTAAGAATACCCCCAAAGCAATAGGAGAAGAGGTCATTAGAGTTTTGAAGACGTCTCCAAATTGGATACCTGGAAAACGGAATAATGCTATCGTTCGTTCCTCTTATACTTTACCAATTACAATCATTTAATGGAAAGAAAATTTAAACTCGCGATTCCTGAGCCTTGCAGCCAAGACTGGAACCAGATGACGCCCACTGAAAACGGTCGTTTTTGTGCCAGCTGTGTCAAGACAGTTGTAGATTTTAGTACGATGTTACCAGCTGAAGTGCAGCAATTTTTTATTCAAAATCAAAACCAAAATATTTGCGGCAGGTTTAAAGCATCACAATTAGATACAATATCGATCCAGATTCCGATACGTGTTTTGCATACGCAAACACAATATCATAAAATGTTTTTGCTGGCGCTGTTTATTGCTATGAGTACCACTTTGTTTAGTTGCGCAGATAAAGATGGGAAGAAGCAAAAAATTGATAACGTAGAGGTGGTTGCTGATAGCACAAAGAAAGAGCCTATAACGGTGGGACTGACTTTGCCTGCAAAAAATGTTTCGAAAGACAGTGTGCTGCCACCTCCACCACCTCCAAAAGTGGATCAGGTGAAATTTGTGAAAGGGAAGGCTAAAATAAATAATGAGAAACATTTTAAACCTACTAAAATTAGTTGTGGAGAAACGGTAGTTCATAAAAAAAATAAAGAAGAAGAACCAATATATAACGGAGGTATATCCTTCGAAATACAACCTGAATTTGATGGTGGCATAGAAAAATTTTACGATTTTTTTATAAATGAATTCCATATTCCTGGAGATGCAGCGCAATTAACAACTAAGATGCGTATTACTTTTATAGTCGAAAGAGACGGCTCTTTAATTTATAGGAGACCTTCGGAGGAGATTGGGTATAAAGTAGACGAAGAGATTGCAAGAGTTTTAAAATTATCTCCTAAATGGCATCCTGGAGAATCTAACGGAAGAAAAATACGAATACAATATGTTTTGCCAATAAGTTTGCAAGGGGGAGTTCTCAAAATATCAAATCAATAATCAATAGCATTCTCTTATATCGAGGCTGTAATCTAGAATAGAAAATTAAATTTAAAACCGTAAATTTGCTTTTTATCTTATAATGAAAAGCAACTTACTTTCAAACATATTCAATCCGGCACATTTACGTTTACTAGAAGAAGAACAACTTCCTCAGGTTGCTCAGGAACTGCGCCAATTTATTATAGATGTGGTGTCTGTAAAAGAAGGGCATTTGGGCGCTAGTCTGGGTGTGATTGAGTTGACGATTGCGTTGCATTATGTTTTTAATACACCCGAAGATTTACTCGTTTGGGATGTAGGACATCAAGCCTATGGTCATAAAATACTAACCGAACGAAGAGAAAATTTTCATACCAACAGACAAATCGGAGGAATTTCTGGTTTTCCTAAAAGAAGCGAAAGTAGTTACGATGCCTTTGGTGTCGGGCATTCTTCTACCTCAATTTCTGCCGCTCTCGGGATGGCGATTGCTTCTCAACTCAAGGGAGAAACAGATAAACAGCATATTGCGGTTATTGGCGATGCCTCTATAGCGTCGGGTATGGCGTTTGAAGGTTTGAACCACGCAGGGGTAACCGATGCGAATATTTTGGTCATCTTAAACGACAACGCCATCGGGATTGACCCTAGTGTGGGCGCTTTGAAAAAATATTTAACGGCAGTTAAAAACGGAAAGAACCCGAAGCAGAATAACATGATCAAATCATTAAATTTTGATTATTCGGGCCCTATTGACGGGCACGATCTTCCTGCTTTGGTCAAAGAATTAAATCGATTAAAAAAGATAAAAGGGCCAAAGTTTCTTCATATTGTTACGACCAAAGGCAAGGGGTTGCAACAAGCCGAAGAAAATCAGGTGGTGTATCATGCGCCCGGAAAGTTTGACGCTGCTACGGGTGAAATTCACTTAAAATCGGAAGAAAATTTACCGCCCAAATATCAGGATGTTTTTGGCTTGACGGTATTAGATTTGGCCAAAAAGAACAACAAGATTATCGGGATCACGCCCGCCATGCCTTCCGGAAGCTCCTTAAAATTTATGATGGAGGAAATCCCAGAACGTGCTTTTGATGTAGGTATCGCCGAGCAACACGCTGTAACTTTGGCGGCAGGAATGGCGACGCAGGGTATGGTTGTTTTTTGCAATATCTATTCGACTTTTCTGCAGCGCGCTTATGATCAGGTGATTCATGACGTGGCGTTGCAGAATCTACCTGTCATTTTTTGTCTCGATCGTGCGGGTCTGGTAGGTGAGGACGGTGCGACACATCATGGGGTTTTTGATATTGCGTATTTAAGGCTGATCCCCAATATGATTATTTATGCGCCAATGAATGAAATCGCGCTGCAAAACATTTTATATACCGCCCAATTGGGGTTAGAAAATCCAATTGCAATTCGATATCCGAGAGGTCGTGGTGTTTTGCCAAATTGGCAAGTAGCAAATTTCGGACATTATGAACCTATCGAAATTGGAGCTGCAAATCAATTAAAAGAAGGTTCAAAAGTAGCTGTTTTATCTACAGGAACAATTGGTAATAATGTGGCTTTGGCTATCAAAGAATGTAGTAATGCGGATGATATTGCGCATTATGATTTTTCTTTTATTAAACCTCTGGATTATAAGGTTTTAAATTATACTTTTTCTAGTTTTAAAGAGATTATTACAGTAGAAGACGGCACAATAAGCGGCGGTTTTGGAAGCGCTATTTTAGAGTTTGCAGCAGCAAATAACTTTAGTAATAAGATTACAATTTTGGGTGTTCCAGATGCATTTATAGAGCACGGAACTGTGAGCCAGCTACAACAATTATGCAAATTAGACGTTAAAAGTTTGGTAAATCTTTTTTCAAATCATTGAAAATAATTATTTTGCGCAACCAAAAAAACCAAAAATCAGCCTAATGAGATCATTTCGATTCCCTCTTTTATTGCTTCTTTTTTCGATTGCTTTAAATGTATCCGCCCAAAGTATTATTCAGACCACACTAAGTCCAAATCAATTACCACCGCCACCTTCAAATTGGACCAAAAAAAATAAATTAGGCTTTGATATTTCTGAGATTGCTTTTGTAAACTGGAGTGCCGGGGGAACAAGTTCGATTTCAGGACTTTTTAAGGGCGAATTTTCAAGAGTTTATAATAAAGGAAATCATAGATGGTCAAACGAGCTTCTTCTTAAATATGGTTTAAATAAGCAAGACGGTATAGAGCTTCGTAAAACTGATGATGCGATGGCACTTAACTCGACCTATGGTTTTAGGAAAGATACTACCTCGAATTGGTTTTATTCTGCCAAATTCAACTTCAATACCCAATTTACAAACGGTTATAATTATCCAAATAAGGACATTGCAATTTCGAAACCATTTGCACCCGCTTATATTTTCTTAGGAGCGGGAGCTGAGAATTCGAATAAAGAAAAAAACAGGACTTTTTATTTCTCTCCAATTACTTTAAAAACCACTCTGGTTTTAGATCAGTATTTGGCTAATCAAGGTGCTTTTGGTGTTAAAAAAGCAGTCTATATGGCAGATCCAAACGATCCGACGGCACAGATTATTGTAGAAGAAGGAGAACAGGTAAAGGCAGAATTTGGTATTTTGTTTACCGGTTATATGAAAAGCGAAATATACAAAAACATCTTTTTTGAGAACAGGCTGAACCTTTACACAGATTACTTAAATAAGTTTGGTAATGTTGATGTTGATTATGATACCCGTCTGGATTTGGTTGTAAATGCTTATGTGAAGGCCAATGTTGGCGTTCATCTAATTTATGATGATGACATCAAGACCAAAAAAGATGTTGTTGATGATGCAGGAACCACCACTCAGGTTAATGATGGTCCGCGATTACAATTGAAGCAGGTTTTAGGCGTTGGGATTGTTTATGCTTTCTAAGGTTTTAATTCTTTTTTCGGCCATTAATAGTTTCGAACAATTCTAATGCATTTCCATCGGTTAAAAGCGAAACATAGTGGCAAATGTGCAACAAACGCTCGTACAAATTGGTTTTGTCTAAATGATGTTTTTCAGGCAGCATTTTCAAAATCAATTTGTCGTAGTTAGAAGCTTTTCCTTCGTATTGGTTGTTGAAAGCTGTTATAAATTTGTTTAATAAGGTTTGAATGATTTCATATCCCACGATTTCTTTCTCTATTACTTCGCGGCTCTGATATATTTTTTTAACACTAAGGTTGATAATATCATCCATTTGTGCTTTGTATTTGCTTTTATCTGTTAAGGCAAAAGGAAATTTTCCTGCCAGAATAGCTTCTTCGTTTTCGATAAAAACTCGCACTGCATCGTTGATCAAATTCCCAATAGCCAAAGCACGCAAATAACTAATTCGGTCTTCTTTGGTAGTTAAAGTTTTGTATTTGGCAACCCCAATAGTGTCTTTTACAAGTTTAATAAGGTATTCTAAAGCATAATCTTCAGACACTAAACCAAGGTTGATGCCGTCTTCAAAATCGATTATGGTGTAGCAAATATCATCTGCCGCCTCGACTAAATAAGCCAGCGGATGTCTTTCAAAACCAATATCATCGCCTGATTTATTGGCAATCATACCCATGTCTTTAGCAACTTCTTCAAAAAAAGCTTTATCGGTCTGGAAAAAACCATATTTTTTGTCGGCAATATTATTGGTTGGTTTTTTAGGCAAACTTTCTTTTGGATATTTCATAAAAGCACCCAAAGTGGCGTACGAAATTCTAAGTCCGCCTTCAATTCCGGGACGACTTGCTGTCAAGACTGAAAAGCCATTAGCATTTCCTTCAAAATCAATTAAATCCTGCCACTGTTTATCGGTTAGTTGATCTTTAAATTGTTGTCCGTTTCCTATAGAAAAGTATTCTCCGATGGCTTTTTCACCCGAATGCCCAAAAGGAGGATTCCCAATGTCGTGTGCCAAAGAAGCAGCCGCAACGATAGCGCCAAAATCATTCATGTGATAACCGTGCACTTCTTTTAAATAAGGATATTTTTCGATGATTTTTTTTCCCACCAAACGTCCAAGAGAGCGTCCTACCACCGAAACTTCCAAACTATGGGTGAGTCGGGTATGAACAAAATCGGTTTTAGAAAGCGGAATCACTTGTGTTTTATCCTGCAACGATCGAAATGCTGACGAAAATATAATTCGATCATAATCCACTTCAAATCCCAGTCGGGTATCGTCTTGTTCGATACGTAATCTTTTGCTTGTGTCGCCTTGTCGTTTGAGTGATAAAAGTTGTTCCCAGTTCATTATGATTTTAGATTTTAGAATTATGATTTTAGAAGAATCAAAAATACATTTTATTTAATGTTTTCAAGTCATTAGAATCTTAAAACTCTAATGCTGTGCTGTGTTTGATTTCGCCCATTACAAAAATACTATTTGTATTTCCTATGTTTTCAATAGTTGATAATTTATTCATGACAAAATCCTGATAGCTGGGCATATCGGCCACCAAAATTTTGAGCATGAAATCATAATCACCGGCAATATTGTAGCATTCTATGATTTCGGGTAGTGCGACAATGTCTTTTACAAAGTTGCTTCCAACGTTTTTGGCGTGTTCTTTAAGGCGAACGTTGCAAAAGACAGTCATGCCGCGATTCATTTTTTTCTTATCCAGTAAGGCTACATATTTGGTAATATAACCATCGCGTTCCAGTCTTTTGATACGCTCATAAACGGGCGTAACCGTCAGAAATAATTTACTTGCGAGGTCTTTTGTGTTGATATTTGAGTTTTCCTGAAGGTGTTTCAGTATCTGTAAATCGGTGTTGTCTAAGTTTTCCATAGTATTTTTTACGGCTAAAGTTCATTCTAAAAACAATTCTTAGTATTATAAACTTAAAAAATGTGCATTTGTAATTTTAATTACTTAAATAATAGTCAAATATAAGTTTTATAATCTAAAGAGATAAATTTGTTCAGTAAAAAATACTGTTATAAAAATGAAAACTAATAATTTAGGCTATCCTAGAATTGGAAGCACCAGAGAATTAAAAAGAGCCAGTGAATTGTATTGGGCAGGAGAAATTTCGGCAGAAGAACTTATCGAAGTTGGAAAAGAAATTCGCTGTCAGAACTGGAAATTGCAATCGTTGGCGGGAGTAGATTTAATTCCGTCTAATGATTTTTCATTCTACGATCAGGTACTTGACCTGACTTTGACTTTAGGAGCGATTCCTGACCGTTACAACGAATTTGCCAATACAAATTCGTCTCTCGATTTGTATTTTGCAATGGCGAGAGGTGCTCAAAAAAACGGTCAGGACGTTGTGGCTATGGAGATGACAAAATGGTTTGACACCAATTATCATTATATCGTACCCGAGTTCACCAAAAATCAGAAGTTTGCGCTGTTTTCAGAAAAAATAATTAACGAGTTTAAAGAAGCAAATGCTATCGGAATTGTGACAAAGCCTGTTTTGATTGGTCCAATTTCGTATTTGCTTTTAGGAAAAGAAAAAGAAGAAGGTTTTCATAGAATTGATCTTATTGATGAATTACTTCCTGTTTATTTTGAAATTTTCGAAAAACTTCAAGCCGAAAATGTAGCGTATATTCAGTTCGATGAGCCCTTTTTGGCTTTAAATTTAACAGACAAAGAGCGTAAAACTTTCACGGAAGTGTATAATGAAATTCACATACGTTTCCCGAAAATAAAAATCATTCTGGCTAATTATTTTGATTGTTTTGGCGAAAATTTAGAAACTGTTTTGGCTTTACCAGTTCACACTTTGCATTTAGATTTGGTACGTTGTCCTGCGCAGTTGGATGATATTTTAGAATCAGCTCAGTTATCTCCTTCAGTTAGCCTTTCTTTGGGAGTGGTTGACGGAAGAAATATCTGGAAAAATGATTTTAAGCATTCATTAGCATTGATTCAAAAAGCAACAGCAGCTTTAGGCGAAAATAGAGTTTTTGTGGCGCCATCTTGTTCTTTAATTCATAGTCCGTGTGATTTGGACTTAGAAACCAATGAGGCCACATTGAATCCTGAAATCAAGCAATGGATGGCTTTTTCGAAACAAAAAATAAACGAAATTGTACTTTTAAAACAATTTGCGTCTAATGAAGTAGATACTAAAACATCTGCTGAGTTTCAAGAAAACACCAGTGCCAATGACAACCGTAAAACATCAAAATTAATTCATAATAATGAAGTTAAAAATCGTGTTGCGGGCGTTACTTCTGCTGATGATCAGCGAAAAAATGTTTTTGCTGTTCGAAGAAAAACTCAGGCAGAAGTTCTTAATCTACCGTTGTTTCCAACTACAACAATAGGCTCTTTTCCGCAAACTGTAGAGGTAAGAAGCTGGCGTGCAAAATTAAAAAAGGGAGAATTAACGACACAGGAATACAATGATTTGATTAAAAAAGAAACCGAAGCTACAATTCGTTTTCAGGAAGAAACAGGTATTGATGTTCTCGTTCATGGAGAATTTGAACGCAACGATATGGTTGAATATTTTGGCGAACAATTGGCCGGTTTTACGTTTACCAAAAATGGATGGGTGCAAAGTTACGGCAGTCGTTGTGTAAAACCGCCCGTAATTTACGGTGATGTTTCGAGACCAAACCCAATGACTGTAAAATGGTCAGAGTATGCGCAATCTTTGACAAATAAGTGGGTAAAAGGGATGCTTACCGGGCCTGTAACTATTTTGCAATGGTCGTTTGTACGTAACGATCAGCCGCGTTCGGTAACGTGTACGCAAATTGCTTTGGCGATTCGTGACGAGGTTGTTGATCTGGAAAAAGCCGGAATTAAAATCATTCAGATTGATGAGCCAGCGATTCGAGAAGGATTGCCATTGCGTAAAGAAGAATGGGCCAATTATTTAGATTGGGCGGTAAAAGCTTTCAGGATTTCGGCTTCAGGTGTTAAAGATGATACGCAAATCCATACACACATGTGTTACAGAGAATTTAATGACATCATTCAGAATATTGCTGATATGGATGCAGACGTAATCACGATTGAGTGCTCGCGTTCTCAAATGGAATTGTTAGACGCTTTTGCGAATTTTAAATATCCAAACGAAATTGGTCCGGGAGTGTATGATATTCACTCGCCTCGTGTTCCTTCGAGCCAGGAAATGGTGCGATTGTTAGAAAAAGCTTCGGCGGTTGTTCCTGTCGATCAGTTATGGGTAAATCCAGATTGCGGATTAAAAACACGTCATTGGGAGGAAACCAAAAAAGCTTTGGTAGAAATGGTTGCTGCTGCGCAACAGATGAGACTTACTGTTGAAAATACAGTAGAAATTTAGTTTTTTTTATTTTAATTTTTGTTTTTTTAAATAATGAAGGCTATCAATTACGATAGCCTTCATTTATTTTAGAAATATTTTATTATTGAAAATCGGCATCCGAAACCCCTTCGTTGATTTTGATATCAGACATTTTAATATCCAATTCAAAACCTACATTTTGTACAATATTAAAAGGAACTTTTACTCCTTTTACCTCTTTGTAATCATTGAAGTTGGTGATTTGAGTCATCGATTGTCCGCCTTGTTCTCTTACTTTCGACTCGGCAACTTTTAAACCTGATTTTACATCATAAAAATAAGCCGTTTTGCCATCTTTAATAACATACGCATCATTGCCGTTTACCGCTTCGATTCTGTCTACTTTCAGGTCGGTTCTTTTACTTAATTGTAATTCTTCAAACGGAGTGGCGCTGGCTTTCATTTCGGCAAGATCAGCTCCTTCTAAGTTTTTGCGTTGTCCCTGCTGCTCAATATAAGCACCTTTTTCGTTTACCACTTGTTTCATCAAAGCCATAGTGCCCATAGAAAGTGAGATCATCATTTTCCCTTTCGAATCTAATTTAGAAACAAAACTCAAAGGAGTAGGTGCTTGCGGAATTGTAGTCGAACCTGTCATTGACAATGTTTTGGCAGCCGAAACCGCTTTTTCTCCACCAATTGCTTTAATGTAATTGTCTATTACACTTTTTGCAGTTATTCCCGCAGGAAGTTCTTTTTTGGTCACTGGTTTTTCTACAGGATTTCCGTATTTATCGAAAAAGAACAATGGAATTTGAGTTTTCTCCAAACCGGCAATTACTTCTGAACCTTTTCCGGCAATTACAATTCTCATGTTGTCCAGTAAGAAATATTTGTTGGCAACGCGATAAATGTCCTCAGGAGTTACATTATTTACGGTCTGAATGTATTTTTCGTAAAAATCTGCCGGAAGTTTTTCTGTCTCTATGTTAAGGGCATAACGCGCAACAGTTTGTGGTTTTTCAACTTGCATCACAAATCTTCCAATGTAACCAGCTTTTACATTTTTCAAAACTTCTGGGTCAACTTTGTCCGTTCTAATGCGTTTGATTTCTTTTACAAATTCAACTACTGCACTATCTGTAACGGCGTTTCTCACGGCAGAAGTTGCTTTAAAAGTAGTTACATATTTTCCGCTTCCTATGCTGGATCTTGCTCCGTACGTCCAGGCGTGCTTTTCGCGTAAATTCATGTTCAAATAACTATTAAAATCACCACCCAAAATTTGATTTGCAATTACAGCAGGAAAAAAATCAGGATCGCTCATTTTTAAATTTACAGTATTGACCAATGTAATCTCAGACTGCACAGCGTTTGGAACATCGACAAAATCAATCTGAAGTTTGGATACATTTTCAGGATTTGGATACGTGCTTTTTGGAGCAGTTTGTTTTTTCCATCCGCTAAAAAGTTTTTCTACAGCTGCTTTTGTTTCTTTAAATTTAATGTCTCCAATAACCACCAAATAAGCGTTTTCGGGAACAAAATAGTTGTTATAATTTGCTTCAACATCAGCAAGAGTAACATTTTTTAAGGTTTCTTCCGATATAAATTCTCCAGATGGATGATTTTTTCCAAAAGCCAAAACGTCTACAACACGGTTGGCAATTGCAGGAACGCTTTTTTCGTCTGCTTTTAGTCCTTCAATTAATTTGGCTTTTTCTTTATCAAATTCTACTTGCGTGAAATTAGGCTGCAAAGCTCCTTCGGCCAAAAGTTCTAAAACACGACCAGAATATTTAGAAAGCGAACTGGCAAAAGCTCCATTAGAGCTAAAATTGATATTTGCTCCGTAGAAATCAATCTCTTCGTTGAAGGTTTCTTTAGGTGTTTTTTTTGTTCCATTGCCAATAAGGCTGCTGGTCAGTTCATCAACTCCTTTTTTATTTCCTTCTGTAAAAGGTGCGTTGTCCAGAGAAAGATTAAAGCTTACTCGTGGTAATTTATGGTTTTCAACTATCAGGACTTTCATGCCGTTTGCCAAAACAAAAGTTTGTGGTTTTTTGATGTTGACCACGGGAGAATTTCCTGGTTTAGGTTGCGGACGATCTTGTGCTAGCATACTTCCTGTTACGAATAAAAGGATTAAAATTGTGTGTATTTTTTTCATGATTCGATACTCTTAGTTTTGAACTTTTTTTGAAGGAACATAATCTAAAATTAAACGCTGATTAGGGTTTAAGTACTTCTTGGCAACCTCTCTAATCTCTTCTCTTGTAATAGAATGATACATATCAATCTCTGTATTGATGAGGTTTACGTCGCCATAAAGCATATAAAAAGAAGCTAGATTTTCTGCAATTCCTTCTACGGTAGAGTTAGCATTCACAAAATTATTATCAAATTTATTTTGTAATTTTTCGTAATCTTTTTCAGAAATCAAATCGGTTTGAATTTTTACAATTTCTTCATCCATTTCTTTCAAAAGGTCTGATGATGTGTAGGTTCCCATTGGTAAACCGTATAAAATGTACATTCCGTAGTCTTCCTGACTAAATCCGACGGCTCCAATTTGAAGCGCCATTTTTTTATCATCAACTATTTTTTTGTACAATTTAGAGCTTTTTCCATCACTCAGATAAGAAGAGATTAAATCCAAAACTCTGGCATCTCTTGTTTTCATTGATGGTGTTCTGTAAGAAGCCACGACCATTGGAATTTGAATATTAGGATCTTCGTAAGTGGCTTTTATGGTTTGCGTAATGGGTTCTTCTACGAAAGTTTGTTTTTTAACTTCTTCTCCTCTCGGAATTGAACCAAAATATTTCTGAATCCATTCTTTGGCTTTTCCTTTATCAAAATCACCTGCTACTACCAAAACTGCATTATTAGGTGTGTAGAATTTTTTATTAAAGGCTTGAAATTCTTCCAGAGTTGCAGCATCCAAATCTTTCATAGAACCAATAGTGGTCCAACGATAAGGGTGTTTTTTGAACATGTTTTCTTTTACAACCGGCAAAATATTCCCGTAAGGCTGATTGTCGTAACGTGTTCTTTTTTCTTCTTTAACAACTTCATTTTGAGTATCAACACCAATTTTGTTGATCACCGGATGTAGCAATCGCTCCGATTCCATCCAAAGGCCAAGCTCTAAGCTATTTGATGGAAAAACTTCGTAATAATAGGTTCTGTCATCTGAAGTGTTGGCATTATTTACTCCTCCATTAGCTGTTACGATCTTAAACCATTCGCCACGTTTTATGTTTTGAGTTCCTTCAAATAATAAATGCTCGAAGAAATGTGCAAAACCTGTTCTGTCAGGACGTTCGTCTTTTGAGCCCACATGATACATTACAGAAGTAATTACTACTGGAGCAGATGGATCGTTGTGCAAAATAACATGCATGCCATTGTCTAAATTATATTCGTCAAAAACTACTTTTTGAGCATTGGCTACTCCGCCGAGCATGAGTGCAACACTTAACATCATTATTGAATTTTTCATAAAAGATTAATAATTTTTAGTTACCTGACAATAGGTAGCCAATAGTGGGTTATAGTTACATCAAAAATAAGTTTTTTTAATTATTATTTAAAGAATGCTACTCGTTTTTTGAGTATTTTAACAATCTTTTACTTCGAAACGTGATTTTGATAGTGGTTAGAAAGCTTGAAAAACAGCGCTTAAAGAGAAAAAAATAAATTTGAAGTAAGAGATTGCACAGTAAATTATTAATTGTATATTTGCAACCTTAAAAATCAATAAATCAATTTGGTATGTATGCAATCGTAGAGATAGCAGGGCAACAATTTAAAGTAAGCAAAGACTTAAAGGTTTATGTTAACCGTTTGACTAACGAAGAAGGTTCAAAAATTTCTTTTGACAAAGTTCTTTTATTAGACGATAACGGTAGCGTAACTTTAGGCGCCCCAGCTATAGAAGGTGCTTCAGTAGAAGCTAAAGTGTTACAACACTTAAAAGGAGATAAAGTTATCGTTTTCAAAAAGAAAAGAAGAAAAGGATACAAAAAGAGAAATGGTCACAGACAATATCTTACTCAAATTGTAATTGAAGGTATTACTGCAGCAGGAGGAACTAAAAAAGCAGCAGCTAAAAAAGCAGTTGTAGCAGAAGAAGCAGCTACTGAAGAAGTAGAAGCTCCAAAAGCAAAAAAAGCAGCTCCAAAAGCAAAAAAAGAAGCTACTAAAGAATAATAACAATATTTAAACTCATACGTCATGGCTCACAAGAAAGGTGTCGGTAGTTCGAAGAATGGTAGAGAATCAGAATCAAAACGTTTAGGCGTGAAGATTTTTGGAGGTCAAGCTGCTATTGCTGGGAACATCATCGTTAGACAAAGAGGTTCAAAACACAATCCAGGTGAAAATGTTTACATCAGTAAAGATCACACACTACACGCAAGAGTAGCTGGTGTTGTTAAGTTCCAAAAGAAAAGAGATAACAAATCTTATGTATCTATCCTTCCATTCGAAGCATAATCATTAGATTACTTATTACAAAACCCGTTCTGAAAAGAGCGGGTTTTTTGTTTTCAGGCTAAACCATTTGAAGAAATTTAAACCATATAAGTTGTATAAGAGAGTTTAAGTTTGATTTTTATGTGTAATGTTTCTTTTTTTGTCACGAGGAACGAGGGATCTCCGTAAGTAGCTCGACAATCTAAGTAATTCTTTGTGTTAGTTTCTTGTGGAGATTCCTCCTTATTGGTATGGCAAGATTATCTAAAGCTAAATTCATAAAAAAAACCTGCTCGATTATGGAGGGCACTGAAAAACATCCCTTATTTTGATCAGGTTTATTTTTTAGACAATAAAAAAACGCTTATAACAGGACTTTAAAAAATCCGCTATAAGCGTTTTTCGTTTTATAACTGTTTTTGATTTGA
>NZ_JAGFBV010000028.1 GCF_017948595.1 Flavobacterium geliluteum
TAAACAAAAAATTGAGATAATTTTGTCTTTGCAAAGCATCGGTTTTGTTTTTTAGTCGGCAAAACAAATTTACTTAACCTTTGCTTTGTATTTTTAATACTCAAACTAGCAACTTGAATTAATTATTCCAACCTGAAATTTGGCTTTTTTTTATTGGAATTTGATTTTACAAAATCATCGTCAACTGGATTCTCTTTCTATCTTCATCAACTTCTGTAACCTTAACATCAACATGCTGATGCAGCTTCACCACTTCATTTACATCACTCACAAAACCGGGTTTCAATTGCGAAATATGAACTAATCCGCTTTCCTTGATTCCGATATCAACAAAACAACCAAAGTTGGTAATGTTGTTCTGATTTCATGGTTTAAATTGTTAACTGTTTTTTTAATTAGACTTCATTTTTTTAGAAAAAATGATATAATATCAAAAATATATTTAACTTTGTTAAAAATATATTTAACTTTGTTAAAATGAAACTACCAGTTAATTGCCCAAGTTGCGATAATGCTTTACGAGTAAGCATGATGAAATGCGATCAGTGTCAAACCGAAGTAAGTGGTACTTATGATTTGCCACTGTATTTAAAATTAAGTAGAGAAGATCAAGATTTTATTCTAGAATTTTTTCTTTCAAGTGGGAGTATCAAAGAAATGGCTAAACAAGCCGGAAACTCTTATCCTACTATGCGGAATAAAATGGATGACCTCATTGAAAAAATTAAAAAATTAAAATCATAACCATGAATTGGAAATTTCTATTTAATCCGTTTTCAAAATTTTCAGAGAAACAATTGTTTATTACTGGTGTTTTGTATTTCATTATCAACTTTTTCACTTGCTTTTTTACAAAAATCCAAATGGATAGCCTCTTTCATTTTACTGAAAATGAAAACCTAAGCCTAACCTCTGGCTTTTTGTTGGTTACTATTAGCAACGTCTCTGCCATCATTTTTCTTTTTTTATTGGCGCTTATAATTAATAAAAAAACACGATTTATTGATATTACAAATACCGTTTTAATTTCGCAAGCACCTAACTTTCTTATCTTACTATGTATAAAAATTACTAGCATGAATAGTTTGGCTAAAAATCTAAAAACAAATGCCGAAGCAGCGAATACTTTAAAAATAAATCCTCTAGAGTTATTACCATTGGTCTTTTGCATGTTGATACTACTCGCCATTATTATTTACGGTTTTGTTTTGATTTATAACGGTTTTAAAACAGCTACTAACTTTAAAAAATGGCAGCACATTGCCTTATTTATAGTATTATTATTCTTTTTTATACTTTTTCATCAGGTTTATATTCAAAATTTGAATCTTTGATATAACCTCTAAAATCAAAATTCTATTCTTATTAACATACCTTTCAAATTTAAATCATTTGTAAAAGGCTAACAATCTATTGTCTAAAATAAAAAATTGAAAACCATGAAAACAAAAATTTTAACCCTAATGCTATTAAGCATTCTATTTATTTTCGCTCAAGAAATAACAGGCTCTTGGCAAGGCGAATTAGACGTTCAAGGAATGAAACTTCCATTGATTATTCATATCAAAAAAGATGGTAATAAACTCGTTTCAAGTCTAGAAAGTCCAAAACAAGGCGTTACTAATATTCCAATTTCTACTATAAGCTTTATTGAAAATCAACTCTTATTTGATGCTACTTCTTTAGGTCTTAGCTATTCAGGAAAATATAATAATGAAACAATTGATGGTATTTTTAAACAGGGTGGCATGGAGATCCCTTTGATTTTTACAAAACTAAAGGATGGTGAAACTACAAATAAAATCAAAAGGCCTCAAACCCCTAAAGCACCTTTTAATTATGTTACCGAAGAGATAAGTTTTGTAAACCCAACTGATAAAAATACGTTGGCAGGAACAATCTCTGAACCAAAAAATTTTGATAAAAAAAGACCCATTTTAGTCATGATAACAGGTTCTGGTAGGCAAAATCGTGATGAAGAGCTTTTTGAACACAAACCTTTTGCTGTTATTGCTGATGATTTTGCCAAAAAGGGAATTGCAACTCTTAGAATGGATGACCGCGGGATAGGTGGCTCTTCACAAGGTAGCAAAAGTGAAACGACCTATAATTATGCTACCGATATTAGTGCTGCTGTAGACTTCATGATAAAAAAAGGCTATCAAAACATTGGATTAATAGGACATAGCGAAGGTGGAATGATTGCTCCAATAGTGGCATCATTGAATAAAAAGGTATCTTTTATGGTTTTAATGGCTGGTCCAGGAACACCTATCGATGAATTGTTAGCTAAACAAATTTTTTTATCATCAAAATTAATGGGTATGAAGGAAGAAAATTTGCAAAAAGAACTACAATCAAACCAAAAAACATTTGCCTTTATAAAAAATTACGCTGGAAATGATTATGAAAAAGATTTAAAAAATTTTCTAACCAAAGAAGGGGAAGAAATAAACGAAGACAATATGAAACAGTTGAAAAATACTTGGTTTAGATACTTTATAAGTTTTAATCCAGATAAGTATGTATCACAAATAAAAATACCTGTGCTAGCAATCAATGGAAGTTTAGATTTTCAAGTTCCCGCAAAAGATAACTTAGCCGCAATTGAAAAATCATTAAAAAAAGCCAAAAACAAAAATTTTGAAACTTATGAATTCGAAGGAATGAATCACCTGTTTCAAGAATGTAAAACTGGTGCACTCGCTGAATATGCCGAAATAGAACAAACTATCTCTCCTAAAGTGCTTGATAAAATGAGTACTTGGATTCTAGATAAATAGAATAAAAAGCCCCGAAAAAAATCGGGGCTTTTGTCTTTTATAGTACCATCGTCAACTGAATCCTCTTTCTATCCTCATCAACTTCTGTCACTTTTACATCAACATGTTGGTGAAGCTTCACCACTTCGTTTACGTCGCTTACAAAACCAGCTTTTAGTTGCGAAATATGAACCAATCCGCTTTCCTTGATTCCGATATCAACAAAACAACCAAAATTGGTAATGTTATTCACAATTCCAGGTAAAATCATTCCGGTTCTCAGGTCTTTGATAGATTTTACATTCGCATCAAATTCAAATACTTTGGCAGATTTTCTTGGATCTAACCCAGGCTTTTCAAGCTCTTTAATGATGTCTTTTAGGGTTAATAAACCAATTTCAGGAGTAATATAGTTTTCAGCCTTAATTAGGGCTGTTTTTTCTTTGTTGGCAATCAAATCGTTTACCGAAAGTTTCAAATCTTTTGCCATTTTCTCTACTACGGGATAAGCCTCTGGATGTACTGCAGAATTATCCAAAGGATTTTTGGCATTCGAAATCCTGATAAAAGCGGCGCCTTGCTGATAGGCTTTCTCGCCTAAGCGAGGCACTTTTTTGAGCTGTTTTCGGTCTTCAAAAGGTCCATTTTCTGAGCGGTATTGCACGATGTTTTCGGCCAGTTTCTCCCCTATTCCACTCACATAACTCAATAAATGTTTACTCGCAGTATTAATATTGATTCCAACCGAGTTTACACAGCGAATAACTGTCGCATCAAGCTCTTCTTTGAGTTTAGTTTGATCAACATCATGTTGGTATTGGCCTACGCCGATGGCTTTCGGGTCAATTTTTACCAATTCGGCCAAAGGATCTGATAGCCTTCTTCCGATAGAAACCGAACCACGAACCGTAACATCATAATTAGGAAATTCTTCTCGCGCAATTTTTGATGCAGAATATACCGAAGCTCCTGCCTCAGAAACTATAAAAACTTGTAACGGTTTATCAAACGCGATTTTTTTTATGAAAAATTCGGTCTCGCGCGAAGCGGTTCCGTTTCCTATCGAAATCGCATCAATCTGATACGCATTGACCATCGAGCGGATTTTCTTGATCGCCATTGCTTCCTCATTTTGAGGTGCGTGCGGATAAATGGTTTCGTTGTACAATAAATCGCCTTTTTCGTCCAAACAAACTACTTTACAACCGCTTCTAAATCCCGGATCTATTGCCAAAATACGTTTTTCGCCCAAAGGGGGCGCCAATAACAACTGGCCCAAATTATTGGCAAATACCTGAATAGAATTGGCATCCGCTTTTGCTTTAGCTTCTTGCAAAGTTTCGTTTCCAATTGCTGGATTTAGCAATCTTTTGTAACTATCTTCAATTGCTAACTGTAAATGCGCCGTGGTACTGTTTTGTTTTTTAATGATAATTTCGTCAATTACATCGTATGCTTCATCGATATCAACATCTACTTTCAACTTTACAAAACCTTCATTTTCGGCACGAAGCATGGCCAGTAATCTGTGCGAAGGTGCTTTTGTCAAAGGCTCTTCCCAATCAAAATATTGACTGAATTTTTGTGCTCCTTCTTCTTCTGCTTTCTTTTTTACAACTTTGGTTCCAATTGTTGCTTTACGCTGAAATAATCTACGCAATTGTTTACGAACATAAATATTTTCGTTAATCCATTCTGCAACAATGTCACGCGCACCTTGCATTGCAGCTTCTTCATTAATTACATTTTCATTCAAATATTGGGTCGAAATAAAATCGATATCCACATCATTTTCAGACATGATTATTTTTGCCAAAGGCTCTAAACCAAATTCACGAGCTACATCGGCTTTGGTTTTTTTCTTCTTTTTATAAGGAAGGTAAAAATCTTCAATTTCTTGTAAATCAAAACTTTGATCGATTTTTTGTTTCAATTCTGGAGTAAGTGCTTTTTGCTCTTCTATAGATTTTAAAACTGCTTCTTTTCGTTTTACAATTGCTTCGTATTCTTTTTGCAGTTTAGCAATTTGCTCAATCTGAACCTCATCAAGATTTCCTGTCGTATCTTTTCGATAACGTGAAATAAACGGAATCGTACAATCTTCTTCTAATAATTGTACCGTTTTTTGAATGTTAATTGCGGCTGTTTGAACAGTCTTGGCAATGAATTGAATGTTTGTCATTTGATGAATGAAATAATTTCTTATTTATAAAACGATATAATTTACTTGTTAAAATAAAAAGGTAAATTGATCAATAATTCCGCTAAAATAATATCTTTGTTTGTAATTTTATGCTAATGAATATTTTATTACTATATTTTTTTATTGTAAATAGTTTCATCTTTATAATAGCTGGTTACGATAAATATCAAGCCAGAAAAAATAAACGCAGAATTCCAGAAAATACCCTGTTTTTCTTTGAAGCAATTGGCGGAACACTCGGTTTATTATTGGCAATGCTATTTTTTAGACATAAAACGAGTAAAACTTCATTTATTGTAAAATTCACTCTTATTTTATTAATCCAGCTCCTAGTAATTTATCTAAAATTAAACGATAAATTTTAAACAATTACATTGTTAATAACTCTATAACTATCTATTTATAAACTACTTAAATAAATAGTTTTAATTAATTTAAATAAACACACCGGATGAATTTAAAAATTCGCCCGGTGTGTTTATTATTTTGGTGCGAAGCACCCGATTTTTTTTTGCCTTCTTACTGGCAAGCGATTTTATTCACTCTATTTTGATGTCTTCCTCCTTCAAATGCAGTAGTTAAGAAAGTTTCAACAATTTCAACCGCTTGGGGAATAGAGGTAAAACGGGCTGGAATGCTTACAATATTGGCATCATTGTGTAAACGTGTTAAATAAGCAATTTCTTTAGTCCAGCACAAACCAGCTCTAACTTTAGGATGTTTGTTAACCGTCATGGCAATTCCGTTTCCGCTTCCGCAGATTACAATTCCAAAATCAGCTTTTCCTTCCGAAACATCATTGGCAACAGGATGTCCAAAATCCGGATAATCAACAGAATCCTCAGAATCTGTACCATAATTGGTTACTTCATATCCTTTTGCTTTGAGCATGGTAACAATCGCTTTTTTATAATCTGGTCCTGCGTGGTCGTTTCCTATCGAAATTTTCATTTTTATACTATTAAGTTGTGTGCTGCAAATTTAGACAAAGAAATTTATATATAGTTTATTATAAACATACTAATTGATAAAAATAACCCTAAATAAAACCTTTAAAGTTGTATTTTATTGTAGGTTTTTTATTATTTTAGTCAAAAATAAACCAAAAATTCATAACTATGAAAAAAACCAAAATTATTAGCCCTATTTTATTTATACTAATTTCTTTTCTTTTTTGGAATTGTAATCAAGATCCATCTGAACAAAATATTGAAAAAAGTGAAGTTTCAAATATTTTATCCAATATTAAACAAGAAAATACAACACTTGATGAAATTAAGAATGATATATATCTAAGTTCTATCACACAAAAGGCTTTTAAAAAAATCAAAACCAATGGAAATTCCTCAAAAAACATAAATTCACTATTATTTAATTTAAATTTATCAAACGAAGTAAAAAAATATAGTTTAAACGATTACACATCCTATACTATCCCTATTATTAATGATTATGGAAATTCATATATTTTTCAAAATCTAGTAATTGAAAAAGATATTTTAAGAGATGCTGTCTATCTGGTAACTTATTATCCTGATGATAATTATAAAGAATCGATCAAAAAACATTTACTTCCTAACAATAATATTGATTATACCGGAAGTAAAAAAATTGAATATCTATATTATAAAAGAAAAGTAAATATTGAAAATAAAGATACATCTAAAACAGGAAAAAATACAGAGGAATCAATTTCAGATGAAAATATTGAAGAACCTATAACTATTTGTGTAGAAACTTATACTCCTAAAAATTGTACTAATGGCGGAAACCATTCTCCAGGTCAATCATGTGATCCTGGAGCAAGTTCAGGTGGTACATCAGGCTGGATTGTGTCTGTTAGTTGTACTACAATACCATCTCCTCAGCCTCCTGGTCCCGGTCCTGGTCCCGGCTGTACAGGTTGTGTAGAACCTGTTGGAGGGGCTAATTCATATAGTGGAATTTATTATTCACAAAATAGTATAAATACAAATTGGACTCCCCAATATGTTTGCGTATCACAAAGTTCTGGAGGAGGCTGTAGTAAAGTCGTACCCTATACACCGGTATTAACTATTCCTATGACAGATCCATTTAATTACTACGGAAGTGTTTTTCAACCAGATGACATAAATCTTTTAACAAGATTTGAATATGCGGGAACAAGAGCAGCAATTGATGAATATTTAGAAAGTCATAAAACTTTAGGAGGAGGATATTCTATAGAAACACAAATATTAGTTAATAATGTTTTGGATGCAGTAAAAAACAATTTTAATTTTATGCTGGATGACTTCCCAACTATAGACGTTAGGGCATCTCTAAGATCGCCTGTAAATATTGATAGAACAAGCATTAATAATGCTACTCCCGAAGGTGCTAAATTTAATACTATTTACAATGCTCTTACAACTTCTCCAGCATTTCAAAAATTATTTATTGATATATTTGGTGATAGTAATCGTTTTAATGTAAAATTTGAAATAGATGAACATGTATATGAAGATAATAACCCAAGCAAGGGAGAAGTAAATGCAACTACAAGTCAAATATCAGGTACAAATAATATTACAATAAAAATAAATAAACAAATACTAAGTCAATTAACTGCAAAAAGTCAAATAACAATAGAAAATGCTAAAACTATTTTACATGAATGTATACATGCTTTTCTATTTATTAAAGAAAATAATCCTAAAATAGGTATTGATATTGAAAAAGCAATTCAAACAGGTTATCCAAATTACAATGGACAGCATAACTTTATGTATAATAATATGATTCCTACAATGCAAAAAATTCTTTCTGAAATTAGAGATCTAGTAACAACTCAAAGAGGAAGAACAGAAGTAGAAAGTTTAACTATGCATCCTACACTTGAACCATTAACTTCTATTTCCTGGGATTGGAATGAATATTATAAATATATTAGCTTAAAAGGATTAGATAAAATAATTTTATTTCAAAATGATTTTCCTATACTTTCAGATAAACTAAGATTGTATTCAAATTATATTAGTTATGGTGCACAAGAATTAGATCGTTAAAAAATAACATTTAAATAAGATGAAAAAATCAATAATTTTTATTTTCGTACTACTTATATATCATATTTCTATCAATGCACAAGACATTAATCACATAAAAACACTTGATACTATTTATGTAAAATTTAAAAAATCTAAAAATCAAATCAAAGAAATTAAAGAAAATGGAAATTATCGATTTTATACAATTTATTTAGAAAATAATAAAAATCGAGAATATTTCAATTTTACTAAACCTGATTATAAAGATTATTCTACAGATGAAAAACGTTCATTTCTTCCAAGAAATGAACAAAAATCATTTCTTAAAAAACATAAAAAAGATATTATTGGAATTAGTTTTTTTAATAAATATGGTATTGTAAAAAGTACCTATACAGCATTTGAAAAATGTAATGTGATTTACATTATTGATTGTGATGAACAAAAAAAAGGAAAAATTATTTTATACAGGGTTTTAAAATATAGTTCTTACACAATGGGAGAATAATATCAAAAGCAGTTATAGTGTTTCATTAGAACTGCTTTAAAATTTAGTATAAAAGTAAAGTCAAACTAAAATCGAGAATGCTAAAACTATTTTACATGAATCTATTCATTCTTATCTTTTTGTAAAAGAAAATTTCCCTTCAGCAGGAGCAGATTTTGTTAAAATTTTGAATACCATGTATCCAACGGCTAATAAGCAACATGATTTTATGTATAACCAAATGATTCCTACCATGCAAAAGGTGCTTTCTGAAATTAGAGATTTGGCCACAACACCAACAAAAAGAGCTAATTTAGAACAATATACTATGTATACTTCTCAAAATCCGTTGACATCTTCTCCATTTAATTGGTCAGATTTTTATTTTTTACTTAAGTTTAAGTGGATTGGATGAAGCAAGTTGTTTTAAGCAAGATTTTCCTAGTGGATCTGATAAGCTATCTTTATTAAATCAATATGTTAGAAGTGGAAAAATCGAGTTAGATAGATAAAATATGAAAAAGATATATTTAATATTATTATTATTTACAAGCAGTATTTATTCTCAAAACATTTAATATATAAAAACGTTGGATACAATTTTTGTAAATTTTAAAGAAAATAAGTTTCAAACTAAAAAAATACTTCCAAAAAATAATTTTAATTTTTGTGATAGATGGTACACATTCAATTTTGAAGATTTAAATAACAAAAGCAGCAAAGTTAATTTACAATTTTGGTATAAAGATTATACATCTGCTGAACGAAGAGAACTACGTATAAAATCTGATTTTAGATCAGTAAAAAAATCATATATAAGAAGACATAAAAAACAAATTATATCAATAGATTTTTTCGAAAAATATGGCATTTATCGAAGTACTTATGAAGCATTTGAAAAATGCAAAGTTATCTACATTATAGATAATTCGGAGAGTAAAAGAGGAAAAATAAATATCTATGAAGTAATAAAATTTAGTTCATATAGTATGGGAGAATAACTTAAAATACCTTTTAAACAGTTTTCTTTACTCTTAGATACGTTTCAAGTTAAAATTATATTCCTTTAAACGATGGTTTCTAAAAAAGATTTTATACTATAACTTCCGTAATAAATTAACCCTCGTTAAGTTTTTGACGAGGTTTTTTTTTAAAATACAACTAGCTTTATATCAAAACCTTATAGGTTATCAACAATCTTAATATCTCTATAAGAATCTGATAATCAATTAGAAATAAATATTTTTTTGTTAAAATTTTGGATTGTTAATACCAAAACCTAATTCGTTGATATTCAGTTAACTTTAAATTAACATTATTTGTTGATAAGTTGAGATAGAAAATTAGAAGTTTTTTTTGGTGGTGTGAAAAAAAAACCTAATCCAAAACTGGAATTAAAAAACCTAATAAAGTTTAATGAATTTTTAGAAAAGTTATCAATATCAAAAATGCAATTTTCAACAAAATTCAAGTTATCAAGTTATCTACAAAATGAATCAATTTTTGGTTGTTAACCGTTGTTAATTAAAATTGAAAAAGACTTAAAAATTAATCCTTTACCTAAAAATAACTATGTTGATAACTCTATATAAGTAAGCAAAACTTGATTTCAATGCTTTTAAAAATAAATTTATATGACATATTAACACGCTATAATAACCATCAAAAATTAATTAAATTTAAATTTTTCTTTTTGTTGTATTTAATATATGTTGACAACTTTGAAAGTTTAAAACGAAAATTATTTTTTTAAAATTTAAAAAGAGATCGGTTTAAACAATTTTAAGTGGGTTATTAAGATTGTCGAGAATTTCCTGAACTCTCTCGAAATCGTTGGGATGAATTTTAAGTTTGATACCGCCAAGTGCCGAATTGTAGAAAGGAACAATAGATAAAGTGATTTCGTTTTCAAAAAAATAAGCAATCTCTTCTTGTTCTAATAAATGTTTGAGTACAACGGTTTCGTGTACAAAATTGAATATTGCAATGGTTTTAAAGCTTTCCATAAAGGGTCTTTTTGTAAAGATACTAAAGTTATAATTTTAATAATTTATTTGGTAAAATCTATAATCTGGTATCTTATTTGTAATTTTAACTTTTTAAGAAAAGATATATGAATAAGAAAATTAGAAAGCCGATAAAAAATGAGACTGATTTCTCTGCCAAAATAGTAAAAATTTTATCGCAAAGTCCTAATAAAGCATTTAATTACAAACAAATAGGAGCAAAGCTTGAACTTGATGATACCAAAAGTAGAAATCAAATTATAAAAGATTTAAAGATTCTAGCAGCTTCAAAAAAAATTATTGAATCAGAACCGGGTAAATATTTAGTAAAAGCCGAAAGCCTGGATTATTACGAAGGAACAATTGATATGACCAGCAGAAAAACGGCATATTTTGTTTGTCCCGATTTTAGTGAGGATGTTTTTATTCCTACCAATAATTTAAACAGAGCTTTAGACAAAGACAAAGTAAAAGTTTATGTTTATAACAGAAGAAAAGGTAAAAGACCTGAAGGTGAAGTAATTGAAGTTATAGAAAGAAACAAAACAGATTTTGTTGGTGTAATAGATATTCAGCCAAATTTTGCTTTTGTATCTACTGCAAACCCTAAAATGTACAGGGATATTTTTATTCCAAAAGATAAATTTGGCGGTGCAGAAAATGGTGATGTCGTTTTGGTTACTATCGAAGATTGGCCAAAAAGAGCCGATAGTCCGTTTGGTTCTGTGATCAAGGTCTTAGGAAAACCAGGTGAACATAATACTGAGATTCATGCTATTTTGGCTGAATACGGTTTGCCATCAGATTTTCCAGTAGAAGTAGAGGTCTATGCTCAAAAAATAGATACTTCTATCCAAGAAAGTGAGATTGCAAAACGTCGTGATATGCGAGAAACACTCACTTTTACGATTGATCCTAAAGATGCTAAAGATTTTGATGATGCCTTGTCTTTCAAAAAATTAGAGAATGGTAATTACGAAATTGGAATTCATATTGCCGATGTTTCACATTATCTTGAAGAAGGAACAATATTAGATGATGAAGCTTTTCAACGTGCAACTTCGGTATATTTAGTAGATCGAGTAGTACCAATGCTTCCTGAAGTTTTGTCTAATTTTGCCTGTTCGTTGCGTCCGCAAGAAGAAAAATATACTTTTTCGGCTGTTTTTGAAGTTTCAGAAGATGCAAAAGTCATGAACCAATGGTTTGGAAGAACTGTTATTTATTCAGACCAGCGATTTGCTTATGAAGAAGCACAATATATCATCGAAACTAAAGACAATACCATTCCGGTTGACATTTCCATTACTGGAGATTCTTATGTTGTTTCTGATGAAATTGTTGCTGCAACTTTAAAATTAGATGAACTGGCTAAGATTTTAAGAAAGAAAAGAATGGCAAATGGTGCTATTTCTTTTGATAAAGTGGAAGTAAAATTCAATTTGGATGCCGAAGGCGAACCAGAAGGCGTTTATTTTAAAGTTTCTAAAGATGCCAACCATCTTATTGAAGAATTTATGCTTTTAGCCAACAGAAAAGTGGCTGAATACATTGGAAAACAGAAAAAAACATTTGTGTACAGAATACACGATGAACCAAATGAAGATAAATTGATTGCAATGGCAAGTGTAATTGCAAAGTTTGGTTATAAAATAGATTTCCGTAATAAAGGTGATATTTCGAAATCGCTAAATGCTTTGATGGAAGAAGTAAACGGTAAAAAAGAACAAAATTTGATTGATACTTTGGCGATTAGAAGTATGAGTAAAGCCAAATATTCAACAGAAAATATTGGTCATTATGGTTTGGCGTTTGATTATTATAGTCATTTTACTTCGCCAATTCGTCGTTATCCTGATGTTATGGTACATCGTTTGCTACAATTTTATCTTGACGGAGGTAAATCTGTTGATGAGGAAAGTTACGAAACAAAATGTCTGCATTGTTCAAATATGGAAAGTTTAGCAACTAATGCTGAACGTGATAGTATCAAGTACATGCAGGTAAAATACATGCAGGATCACCAGGACGAAGAATTTTTGGGTGTTATTTCCGGTGTTACCGAATGGGGAATTTATGTAGAGATTGTGTCTAACAAATGTGAGGGAATGGTAAGAATCAGAGAAATTAAAGATGATTATTATACTTTCGATGAAAAGCAATATGCTTTGGTTGGAGCAACTTCAGACAGTATTTTACAGTTAGGAGATGAAATTTATGTGAAAGTAAAAAATGCTGATTTAGTAAAAAAACAATTAGATTTTCATTTTTTACGAAGAGCAGAATAAATATTAATTTAAAAATGATGAAAATGAAAAGATTAGTAATAGGAGTTGCACTATTTGTTGCACAAATGTCTTTTGGTCAGGTAACCAAAGAATTAGGAGATTTTGATTCGGTAAAAGTTTTTGATAAATTAAGTGTAAAATTAGTTCAGTCTTCAGAAAATAAGATTGTGATCAAAGGAGCTCGAGAGTCAGAAGTAGAGGTTGTTAATAAGTCTGGATTATTAAAATTAAGAATGCCTTTTCCTAAATTATTATCAGGTGATGATCTTGATATTACGGTGTATTACAAACATTTAGAATTAATAGATGTTAACGAAGGTGCTACAGTGTCTAGTAAGGAAACCATTAAAGCAACCTCTTTTAAAGTTAGTGCGCAAGAAGGAGGAAAAATCAACGTAGATGTAGATGTAGATAAACTAAATGTAAGTTCTGTATCCGGGGGAGAAATTACGTTATCAGGTAAAGCTTCTAATCAGGATGCAAAATTAGGTGCGGGCGGATATTTATTAGCAAGTAAATTAAGTACGTCTCAGACTAATGTAAGTGTTTCTGCTGGAGGAAAAGCAGATGTAAATGCAAGTACGCTTGTTGAAGCAAAAGTAAGCGCAGGCGGCTCTATTTACATCTATGGAAAACCGAAACAAATTAATCAAAAAACAGTTTTTGGAGGTAAAATTGAAGAGGTAAAATAAAAAATTGTATTTGAATGATAAATGATATTTTAGCTGGACTGCCATGGGGAATATTTTTAAGTTTTATGGTGGGTCCAGTATTTTTTATACTACTAGAAACCAGTATTACCAAAGGATTTAGAGCTGCGATCGTTTTTGATCTGGGTGTAGTTTTGGGCGATATTGTTTTTATTGCAGTTGCTTATTTAGGAAGTTACAGATTAATTCAGAGTTTAAAAGACAAACCGGCGCTTTTTATTTTTGGAGGTATCATTATGTTAGCGTACGGAATCATTTCTTTTGTTAAATTAAGGAAAGATGAAAAAATAAATGTAGAAGAAATTGATCGTGATATTATCAAAAGAAACTATGGAAGTTTGTTTGTAAAAGGTTTTTTGTTGAATGTTATAAACATAGGTGTCTTAGGTTTTTGGATGGCTGTAATTATCTCAATTGGGCCAAAATTAGAAATGCAGAATTCAAGAATGATGACTTTTTTTACTGCAGTTATCATTACTTATTTGTTGGTGGATTGTCTTAAAATATTATTAGCCAAACAGTTAAAATCAAAAATGACTCCAACAAACATTCTTAAAATCAAAAAAGGAATCAGTATTGTTTTGATGGTCTTTGGATTTGTTTTAATCGTACAAGGTTGGTTTCCTAAAGAAAAAGAAATGGTAAAAAATGCTTTTGAGAAGATAGAAAAATAATAAGATTAATTATATGAAAAGACTTTTACTTATTTTAATTGTGATTTTTATTAGTTGTAAAGACTCTGATAAAATTGTTGTAAAAAAAGAAAAAGTTGTGGATGATTTTCATGATGTGGAATGGATAGAAAGAAAAGAGTTTAAACCTTTTTTTACTTCAGATAAAATTGATCATTATTATTTAAAAATTTCTGATAATTCACTTTTAAATGTTCTTAAAGGTGATACCATTGTAAAGGATCAAAGGAAATTAAGTATGATATTATCAGGATATTATCCAGACTCAATTTCAAGACCAAATTTCGAATATGATTTACTTAGATATAATTTTGTAAAAACAGAATTGAGTAATGAAAAGAAAAAAGAAGTTGAAAAAATATTTACTCAAAAGGACTCAATACAAATGACATTTTCAGGTTGTATTCCCATGTATCGTGATATTTTTGTTTTCAAAACAAATGATTCTATAACTGGTATTGCAAAGGTTTGTTTTGGATGTGGAGTAGCTCATTTTTATGGAACTAAAGTTGATACTGAAGGTTTTGGAATCCGATCGGAACTTAAAAAGTTAGAAAAAATAATTAGATAATTGTATTTTAAACCTCTCAATTTGAGAGGTTTTTTTATGTTTTAATTTAGTTTAAACACTTAGTTTGTCATTCCGACGAATGAGGAATCTTCGCGACAATTATCTATAAAGTTTATCAATCTTTGTCGAGCTACTTGCGGGGATTCTTCGTTCCTCAGAATGACAAGATTGACGAAAAATCAGATAAAAAAAAATTATTTTACTTTGAAGTTTTTAGAGTCATCGTCCGGATTCGAACACCATATTTATTTAATTTTTTCTAAAAATTTCACATAAAAAAACCTCCAAGTTTCCTTGAAGGTTTTAGAGGCATCGTCCGGATTCGAACCGGAGTAGGAGCTTTTGCAGAGCCCAGCCTAGCCGCTCGGCCACGACGCCGTACTTGAACGGACGGCAAAAGTAACTAAAATCTTTAAACTTCAAAAGTTTAATGTAAACTATTTTAAAAAAATATAATCAATTACTTTCTTATTTCTGCCATTTTTATAGTAACTGATTCAACATCACCACCAATGGGAGGATTAATTTTAGAAACCGAAACGGTAGTTTTTTCAACAGTAGGAATTTCAGCCAATATTCTATTATTGATTCTTTTGGCTACATGTTCTAATAAGTGAGCTCGAATAGCCATTTCTTCGGTAACAATTTTATTCAAATGCACATAATCTACCGTATCTGAAAGATTATCTGAGTCAGCAGATTGCTGTAAATTGGTTTTAATTTTTAAATTAACTGTGTAGTCTGAACCAATTTTTCCCTCCTCGATCATGCATCCGTGGTACGAAAAAGTTCTGATATTTTTTAATTTTATAATTCCCATTTTAGTAGTTTTTATTGAAAGTTTTAGGTTGAATAGCACTTAAATAACTTTAAACCCGAAACCTGAAACCTTTTTTTTATCTTTGCTAAAATTACTATAAAATAATGGCATCAGAAGAGAAATCACTTAATTTTATTGAACAAATCATAGAAGAAGATTTAAAATCAGGTTTACCAAACAGTAAACTTCATTTTCGTTTTCCACCAGAACCAAATGGTTATTTACACATTGGTCATGCAAGTTCTATTGCATTAAATTTCGGATTAGGTATTGATTATCAATCACCTGTAAATTTAAGATTTGATGATACGAATCCTGAAAAAGAAGAGCAGGAATTTGTAGATGCAATCAAAAAAGATGTCGAATGGTTGGGTTACAAGTGGTCTGAAGAACGTTATGCTTCTGATTATTTTCAGCAGTTATATGATTGGGCTGTTGAATTAATTAAAAAAGATAAGGCGTACGTAGACAGTCAATCTTCTGAAGATATGGCCATTCAAAAAGGAACTCCATCTACAGTTGGAACAGATAGTCCGTTTAGAAATCGTTCTGTTCAAGAAAATTTAGATTTATTCGAAAGAATGAAAAACGGTGAATTTGAAGCCGGAACTCATATTTTGCGCGCAAAAATAGACATGAAATCTACAAATATGTTGATGCGAGATCCTATTATGTATAGAATTTTACACAAGCATCATCATAGAACCGGTGATACCTGGAAAATTTATCCAATGTATGATTGGGCTCATGGTCAAAGCGATTATTTAGAGCAAATTTCGCATTCGTTTTGTACTTTAGAATTTCTGCCTCACCGTGAGTTATACGATTGGTTTTTAGATCAGATTTTAGAAGATAATAAACTACGTCCTAAACAAAGAGAATTTGCCAGACGTAACTTATCGCATACCGTTGTTAGTAAAAGAAAATTACAGCAACTTGTTAAGGAAAAGCATGTTAACGGTTGGGACGATCCAAGAATGTCTACTATTTCTGGATTGCGTAGACGTGGTTATACTGCTGCATCTCTGCGTAATTTTGCCAATACTATTGGAATTGCTAAACGTGATAATTTGATAAATGTATCAGTTTTGGAGTTTTGTATTCGTGAAGATTTAAACAAAATTGCACCTCGCGTCATGGCAGTTTTAGATCCGGTAAAATTGGTTATTACCAATTATCCGGAAGGAAAAGAAGAGTGGTTGGAAGCGGAGAATAATCAGGAAGATGAGAGCGCTGGATTTAGAAAAGTTCCTTTTTCCCGTGAATTATTCATAGAAAGAGAAGACTTTTTAGAAGATGCTCCAGCAAAGTTTTTCCGTTTGACTTTAGGTAAAGAAGTACGTCTTAAAAATGCGTATATCATTAAAGGAGAAAGTGTTATAAAAGATTCAGAAGGAAACATTACAGAAATTCACGTAACGTATGATACTGATTCTTTGAGCGGAAGCGGTACAGAAGCAAGCCAAAGAAAAGTGTCTGGAACTTTGCATTGGGTGTCTATTCAGCATGCTTTGAAAGCTGAGGTTCGTCTATATGATCGTCTATTTACAGATGAAGCTCCTGACAGTTATAAAGAGAAAAATTTCTTGGATTTTGTAAATCCAAATTCTTTAGAAATTGTAACTGGCTTTGTAGAACCAAGTTTGGCGACAGCTCAAAATGAAGACAAATTTCAGTTTCAGCGTTTGGGTTATTTTACTGTTGATAAAGATTCAAATGCTTCAAAATTAGTATTTAACAAAACAGTTGGACTAAAAGATGCCTGGGAAGAAAAGGGTAAAAAAGAAGAAAACAGCATCAATAATTCTTTAAAAGAAATCAATAAATATTTTAAAGTTGAAACTAAAGAAGATCGTATTGCAATAGAAAGTGCGATAGGAGAGAGTATTTCGACGATTTCCAGTTTTTCTTTATTACAAAATTCATTAAAGAAAAACATCAACAATAATAAGGGTTCATTATTGTTTGCTCAATTTATTTTGAAATATTCAAAATGGAAGTCCTCTGATTTTGAAGAAGAAGATGTAAAAAAATTATATGCAATGTCTCTGAGAAGTGAATCTACTTATGTGAGGTCAAAAGCACTTTTAAATTTGAGAGATATAGAAGACGCAATTTTAAAAAAGCAATTTGAAGATGATATTTTCAAATTATATTCAAATCCTCCTAAAAGTGTTTCAGAAAAAGAAACGGAGATTTTATCTCAAATGATTAAATAATATCATCATAATCTATTGAAAAGCGCTTTTTACAGGCGCTTTTCTTATTATTACTATTATCTATTAAAACTTTATTTTTAATAGATTTTTTATTTAAAAAATAACTTTCATAAATTAGATTTAAGCATCTTTTTTTATTTTTTGGACTAATGTATTGTCTTTTTAAAAATATTTAATTTATAATGCTCATTTTAGTTTTAGATTCAGATTTAGCCAGTATTTACAGTTATTAACAACGGATTGTTTATAAAGTTTAATCTTTACTATTCAATTAAAATGAAGTCTTTTTTGTTTTTAAAAACATGACTTTTGTCAAAATTTAGACTTTGATATAATATCAAATTTAATGATATAAAATATTTTTTAAATTGTATTTATTGATTATTTTTAAAAACTATCATTTTTTATATTTTAATAGATTATCCTAATTAACAAAGGCTTCAATAGCGTAATTTTAAAGCGTTTTTTTAGTTCTTCCACCTCATAAATCATCTTTTTAAAATCGTTTCAATAGAAGCTTTTATTTTAATTTTAGCTGTTCTTTTAGCTAGTTTAACGGGTTGTTAACATTCAATTGTTTATAAAGTTGGTATTTTTATAGTTATACAAAAAGTCTGTTACGATTTTTCACGAATTGAATTTTCACGTAAGAAACCCAACTGAGTTTTCTTTAAAATTTTTAAATGACGAATTTTTGGTTTTAAAGCTAAATTCTAAAAGTGATTTCTAAAAAACTTTTTTATGTTCTAATTTTTATTGCGGTTTGAGTTTGATACTATTCTGGCGTAAAAGTAGTTTTCAATCTTATTCCGTAATTTTTAAAATAACATGAAATAATTTTTGTTGTTTATTTCAAATCTGGATTTTTGTCTGACATAATTCAATTTAATTCAAAATGTATCAATTATGAAAACTATTCTTTTTACGCTATCTTTTTTATTCGCCAATATGGCTTTTTCTCAAACACATCAAATTCTCAAACACAATGGAGAACAGTTAGATGTTAATTTCATCAAATATGAAAATGATATGCTTCATTATTCTTTAAACGGAAGTTTTGAAGAAATCAAAATTAGCAAATATGCTGTTTCCCAAATTACCAATAAACAAACGAATCTTACACAAAAAATAACGGATAGAATTGTGGTCGATTCAAAATCTGATTATAAACTAGTACAAGTGTTGCCAAAAGAAAAGACAATCGGACTCAAGCAGGTCGCTAATTTTAAAGGAGTTTCAACTAAAACAAAAGGTGAACCGCCAATGGCAAACGTAAAGCATACCAGTAATCGTGTAAAAACTCAGTCGGCTTCAAATGGTTATCCTTTTGTAACGATTGTTGAGAATGACGGAAAGTATGAAGCGATAGCTTATGCATATTAAATTTATGCAAATAACTTTAAATCAATAATTTATACTTAAAAAATAAGTATCTTTAACAATCTTTTAAAAAAAATATCATGTCAAAAAATGTAAATACAATTGCCGCAATTTTAGCAGGAGCAGCAATAGGAGCTGGGATCGGAATTTTGTTCGCTCCGGATAAAGGTTCTAAAACTCGTGCAAAAATTAAGGAAGGTTTAGACGATGCAACAGATAATTTGAAAGATAGTCTTAGTGCCGGTTCTGATGTTCTTCGTGAAAAATTTACAAGTGCTAAGGAAAATCTTGACGGAACTTACGGCGAGTTACTTTCGAATATGAGTTATAAAACTGAGGAGGTGATTACTTTTCTAGAATCTAAACTTGCAGATTTAAAGGCTCAAAACGCTAAACTTCAAAAGTAAGGCACCTAAATTTATTGTAAGCACAAAGTTCACTTTTGTTGTATTAGTTGTATTTCAGATTTTTTAGTTACTTTTAATTAAAGTACAACTATTTGATAGTGTATTTTGTGCTTATTTTTTCAACTAAAAAAAATATTATGGCTTTTGAAGAATTAAAAGAACATACCGAAAATATTCAGGATCAAGCCAATGTTTATTTTAAGAGTCACATGGCTTATTATAAACTTTGGGGTTTTAAGGTAGCTATGAAATCGACTACTTTGATTTTGAAGTTTACTTTAGTTTTATTGTGCTTTAGTATGGTTTTACTTTTTGGCTCAGTCGCTGCCGGTTTTGCTCTTAGTAATTGGTTTGGAAGTTACACTTTCGGATTTTTGGCAGTAGGTGGTATTTATTTATTGGCCACAATTTTACTTTTATTGATTAAAGACAAAATTGTTGAAGGACCAATTTTAGAGAAATTTTCAGAAATCTTTTTTAACGATTAATTTATGGAAACAAAAAAATACGCATCTTATGCTGAAATTGATCGGGAACTTGAAATTCTCAAATTAGAGAAAGAGATCAATTACAATAAACTAATTTTAAGTTTCGAAAAAACCAAAGAGAGTATAACACCTGAAAAAATTGTAAATGGTTTTATTTCTTCATACACCGATTACTTTTCAAATTCGTATACGACCATTTTACAAACGGTTTTACCTTATGTACTTGGTTGGTTTATAAATAAAAAAAGAGGCAATTAAGCCTCTTTTTTTTATGATGGTTTTGTTTCTGGTTGAATATCGTCTTCATAACCAGATTGTAGTGGCTCTATTTTTTTAGGTTTTTCGCTTTTTTGTCTGTTGGTTTTCTTCATCATTTCACCCACCTGGTTTGAAGCAGAGAAAGAAGCCACCATATTATTGAGCATATCACTTCCTGCTTGTGGAGAGTTTGGTAATAAAATTAGGTTAGAATTTGCATCTGCACCAATAGCCTGCAACGTATCGTAATGCTGAGTAACGACAATCAGGGCAGAAGCCTCTTGTGAATTGATTCCAACTTTATTCAAAACTTCGACACTTTCTACCAAACCTCTTGCAATTTCTCTACGTTGATCTGCAATACCCTGACCTTGTAAACGTTTACTTTCAGCTTCAGCTTTTGCTTTTGCAACGATTCTAATTCTTGAGCTTTCTGCCTCAAATTCAGCAGCAGTTTTCTCTCTGTCGGCTGCGTTGATTCTGTTCATAGCATTCTTTACCTGAATATCTGGATCAATATCGGTTACTAAAGTATTAATAATATCATATCCGTAAGTTGTCATCGCCTCATTCAATTCTCTTTTTACAGCGATAGCGATATCGTCTTTTCTCTCAAAAACATCATCTAGTTTTAGTTTTGGAACTTCTGCTCGAACGACATCAAACACATAAGCGGTAACCTGATCGTGAGGATATTCTAATTTGTAAAAAGCATCATATACTTTTTCCTGGATTACTTTGAATTGCACCGAAACTTTCATTTTGATAAAAACGTTGTCTTTGGTTTTGGTTTCGATGATAACATCTAACTGTTGAATTTTAAGATTCACGCGTCCGGCAATTCTGTCAACAATCGGAATTTTAAGTTGTAATCCTGAATTTCTAACACTCAAAAACTTACCAAATCTTTCTATAACAACTGAAGATTGTTGTTTGACAGTAAAAAAAGAGGAGAGGAAAATAAATAAAAGAAATACAATAATAATAATAAATGGAATGTTCATAATGATATTGATTTAAGTTTTAAGGTTCGGTAATTTACGAAATTTCTGCTATTTATTGATATAAAAAAACGCTAAGAACATTTTGTTAATATTACTTAGCGTTTCTGATTATAAATTTTATCTTTTATAATGTACTTATTGCTTTCTGAATTCTAGAAATAGTCTCTTCTTTTCCTATGATTTCTACAATGTCAAATAGGTGAGGACCTTTCAATGCTCCAACCAAACTTAGACGAAAAGGCTGCATCACTTTCCCCATTCCAATCTCGTTTTTAGTCATCCAATCTTTCACGATCGTTTCAATATTAATAGAAGTAAAATCTTCAATATTTTCTAAAACTGAAATCAATTCCTGCATTAACGTTGGCGTTTCTTCTTTCCAGTTTTTACTTGCTTTTTCATCATAAGATATTGGAGCTTGGAAAAAGAAATCTGTTAAATCCCAAAATTCATAAACGAAATGAGCTCTTTCCTTAATTAATGAAACGATTCTGGTTATATCGAATTTAGAAATATCAACACCTTTTTCAGTTAAAGTAGGAGTGAAGTCTTTCGCTAAATTTTCATTATTTTCTTTGATTAAATATTGATGATTGAACCATTTGTTTTTTTCAGGATCAAATTTTGCTCCCGATTTATGCACTCTGTTTAAGTCAAAAGCCTCCACTAATTCTTCTAAAGAAAATAATTCTTTATCAGTTCCGTCATTCCAACCTAAAAGTGCAAGGAAGTTTATAACAGCTTCTGGGAAAAATCCATTCTCTCTGTAACCGGATGAAATTCCTTCTTCTGTTTTCCATTCTAATGGAAATACGGGAAACCCTAACTTATCACCGTCTCTTTTAGATAATTTTCCGTTTCCAATTGGTTTTAAAATTAAAGGTAAATGTGCGAATTCTGGCGCATCCCAACCAAAAGCTCTGTACAATAAAACGTGAAGTGGCATCGATGGCAACCATTCTTCTCCACGAATAACGTGTGAAGTTTCCATCAAATGATCATCTACAATATTGGCTAAATGGTAGGTTGGCATTCCATCACTTTTAAATAAAACCTTATCATCAAGTAAACTGGTTTCAAATTTTACATCACCACGAATAATGTCTATTAAATGTAAAGTTTCATCAACAGGAGTTTTAAAACGGATTACATAATGTTCTCCATTTTCAATTCTTTTAGCAACTTCTTCAGTAGAAATTACTAGAGAAGTATCTAACTTTTCACGGATTGTATGATTGTAAATAAATGTTTTTCCTTCAGCTTCTTGTTCTTTTCTCAAAGCATCTAGAGTTTCTGGTGTATCAAAAGCATAATATGCCCAACCAGAATTGATCAGTTGATCTGCATACGTTTGGTACAAATGTTTACGATCACTTTGTCTGTACGGACCAAACTTTTCGTTTTTCCCAACTGTCTCATCGGGTGCAATTCCTAACCATTCTAATGCTTCCATAATATAAGCTTCAGCTCCAGGAACAAAACGAGTTTGGTCTGTATCTTCTATTCTTAGATAAAAAACACCATTGTTTTTTTTGGCAAATAAATAATTAAATAGGGCAGTACGAACTCCGCCAATATGTAATGGTCCTGTTGGACTTGGTGCAAAACGCACACGAACTTGCTTTGACATTTGTTTAAATTTTGATGCAAAGATACAATATTAGTCAAAAGTCATAAGTCGAAAGTCTGAAAGCTTTTAGGTGAAGATTATAACTTTTGACTTTCGTCTTTTGACTTTCAGACTTATCGTTATAATTATTACTTTTATAGGTTATAATCATAATAGATTTTATTTTGAAAACATCATCTGCCATATATCAGAAGTTAGAAGGATTTATAAAGAAATATTACATGAATGAATTGATAAAAGGAACGCTTCTTTTTATTGGTTTTGGATTATTGTATTTTCTATTTACACTCATAATCGAGTATTTTCTCTGGCTCAAACCGGCTGGGCGAACTCTTTTATTTTGGATATTCATCGTTGTTGAAGCTTTTTTGTTGTTCCGATTTATATTGTTTCCAATCTTTAAATTGTTCAAACTTCAAAAGGGTATCGATTATAATCAAGCTTCGGAAATTATCGGAAAGCATTTTACAGAAGTAAGTGATAAACTAACCAATTTTTTGCAGCTTTCGGCTTTTGAGAATTCAGTAGAAAGTTCTGAATTAATGTTGGCTTCTATAGAACAAAAAGCAAATTCGTTGCAGCCAATTCCTTTTGGTAACGCTGTTAATTTTAGTTCAAACAAAAAGTATTTGCCTCTAGCCTTAATTCCGGTTTTGCTTTTTGCGGTGTTTTATATTTCCGGAAACAGTAATATTATTTCTCAAAGTTTAAATAGGGTAGTTCATTTTAATGCTACGTTTTTACCTCCGGCTCCATTTAAATTCGTGATCGTAAATCCTAATTTACAGACAGAACAGAATAAAGATTTTGTTGTGAAAGTAGAAATCGTTGGGAAAGTTTTTCCTGAGAATGTGACTATTCATATTGGTGATGAAAGTTATTTTATGGAATCTTCCCAAGCTGGTAAGTTTGAGTTTAAAGTTGAAAAGCCAATATCAAATGTGCAATTTTTTCTTGAAGGAAATTCTGTTTCATCTGAAGAATATGAATTGAAAGTGATCACTGTTCCGTCTATTGCTAACTTCGAAATGGTGCTTAATTTTCCTTCGTACTTAAAAAAGAAATCTGAAAGTATTCAAGGAACAGGTAATGCTATTGTACCTGAAGGAACTTCTGTAACTTGGAAAATGGTGACACAATCGACTCAGGAAATTGTTTGGAAAGAGCAGAATTCGATTTTTAAGTTCAATAAAGCGGATAATGAGTTTAGATTGACAAAAAATATCAGTCAAAATACAGAATATCAAATTCTTACATCCAATAATGTCATTAAAAACTATGAAAAACTCGATTATCAGCTTGCCGTAGTCAAAGATCAACATCCAACAATCAATGTAAGTCCTGCGCCCGATAGTTTAAAGCTGGACAAAAATTATGTTTTAGGAAAATTGAGTGATGATTACGGTTTGTCAAAATTACAAATCGTGTATTACGAACGCAACAAACCAAACACTGCCAAGCGTGGTACTATACCTGTGAAGCAAGGTGTTTTTGATCAGTTTGTTTTTTCTTTTCCAAGCAATTTGGCTGTTGAAGAAGGGGTTTCTTATGATTATTATTTTGAGGTTTTTGATAATGATGCACCACATCATTTTAAGAGTACAAAGTCTTCTGTTTTTTCGGATAGAGTTGCAACTACAGAAGAAGTTCATGATTTAGAATTACAACAACAGAATCAAAATATCAATAGTTTAGAAAAATCTTTAAAAAATCAAACGAAGCAATTATCCGACATGGATAAGATTCAGAATACAGGCAAAGAGAAAAATAATTTGGAGTTTAAAGACCAGCAATTAATTAATGATTTTATCAAACGTCAGAAACAACAAGACGAATTGATGAAACAATTTGCTGAGAAAATGAATAAAGATTTAGAAAAATTTAAAGGTGATAAGAAAGATGAAATGTCTGAAACTTTGCAAAAACGTTTAGATAATGCAGAGAAAGATCTAGAAAAAAACCAAAAATTGTTAGATGAATTAAAAGAGTTGAATGACAAACTCAACAATGAAGATTTGTTTGATAAGATGGAAAAGTTCAAACAGACAAGTAAAAACCAATCTAAAAATTTACAGCAATTAGTAGAACTTACAAAGCGTTTTTATGTTGAGAAGAAAGCAGAACAAGTGGCTGATAAATTAGAAAAGCTTTCAGAGAAGCAGGAGCAACTTTCAAACAAAGACAAAGATAATACTCTCGAAAAACAAGATGAAATTAATAAAGCATTTGATAAAATTCAGGAAGATTTAAAGGATTTGAAAGAGGAGAACAAAACATTAAAATCTCCTTTAGACATTCCATCTGATGGTTCAAAAGAGAAAGAAGTAAGTGTAGATTTAAAAAAAGCCGCAGAAGAATTAGATAAAAAGAATGCATCTCAGGCCAAACCAAAACAAAAAAGTGCGGCGAAGAAAATGAAAAGCATGGCGCAAAAAATGCAATCAAGTATGGAGGCAGGCGATAAAGAACAACTTCAGGAAGACGTTGCAATGCTGCGTCAGGTTTTAGACAATTTGTTAGCATATTCTTTATCTCAAGAAGAGGTGATGAAGCAATTTAAATCTATGAAATTGGGTTCTTCTGCTTACACAAAGAATATCAAAATTCAGCAAAATTTAAAACAGCAATTCAAATTTGTAGATGATAGTCTTTTTGCTATGTCATTGAGGAATCCAAAAGTGGGAGAAGAAGTAACAAAAGACATCGGTAATGTACAGTACAATATTGACAAAGCAATTGAAACATTGACCGAAGTTCAGGTTCCAAAAGGGGTTTCGCATCAACAATACGCAGTTTCTTCTGCAAATAAAATGGCTGATTTTTTAAGTGATCTTCTTAACAATATGCAGAATGCTATGTCGAGTCCAGGTTCTGGCAAACCTAAATCGCGTGATGGTCAGGGAATGCAATTGCCAGATATTATTAAAAAGCAAAAAGGTTTAGGCGATAAAATGAAAGAAGGTATGAAGGGTAGTAAACCGGGTGAGGGAAAAGATGGGCAAAGCGGTGAAGGAAAAGAAAGCAAAGATGGAAAAGGAAAAAATGGACAAGGCAAGAATGGAAATGGTAATCAATCTGGAGACAAAGGTAAAGATGGTAAAGAAGGAAAAGAGGGTGATGATGGTGAAGGAAATGCTCAAGCCATTATGGAAATTTATAAAGAGCAAGTAAAACTTCGTGAAGCTTTGCAAAAAGAACTAGCAAAACAAGGCTTAGATTCTCAAGGGAAGTCAGTTTTAGATCAGATGAAACAGTCTGAAAAACAACTTTTGAATAAAGGTTTTAAAAATGAAAACCTGCAAAGAATTCTAAATATTCAGCAAGAATTATTAAAATTAAACAATGCTGTACAGCAACAAGGTCAGGATACAAAACGCCAATCTGAAACTAATAAAACTGAATTTACTAATAAATCAAACGCCTTACCAAGCACGCTGTTGGAATATTTAAACAGTGTAGAGATTTTAAACAGACAATCACTACCTTTGCGCTCAAATTTTAACCAAAAGGTTCAAGAATATTTTAATACAAAATGATCAATTTTAATTACGAAACTGAATTTACTTTAGATAACGAACAAGCCTTTTCGGATTGGTTAAGTGTTGTGATCGTTTCAGAGAACAAGATTGAAGGAGAGATAAACTACATATTTTGTGACGACGATTATCTTCATAAGATTAATATGGAGTATCTTAATCACGATACGCTAACAGATATTATCAGTTTTGATTACACTGTTGGTAATGAATTAAACGGGGATATTTTTGTTTCTATTGAAAGAGTAGAAGACAACGCAAAGGATTTTAATGTTTCATTTGCAGAAGAATTGAAACGAGTTCTTGCTCACGGCATATTACATTACTGTGGGTATAAAGACAAAACAGACGCTGACGCTAAGTTAATGCGATCAAAAGAAGATGAAAAAATTGAAATGTTTCACGTGAAACAATAATCTTTTTTCTATGTCGTGTTTGTAAATAATCATAATAAAAGGATCCACGTGAAACAATATGATTTTTATAAATTTTAAAACTAAGTATGTTTCACGTGGAACATGTGTAATTCAATTTCACAAAAGACTATACAATGTTCCACGTGGAACTTTCTTATCATGGTAATTTTGTAGCTGATTTTTTTAATGGTTCCACGTGGAACAAAAGAATAATAAAATAATTCTGAGAAGTATTTTGAATGATTTTCAGAGAATAATAAAACAAAATGTTTTTAGAAGAGTACGATGTTATTGTAGTTGGTGCAGGTCATGCAGGATCCGAAGCCGCGGCAGCGGCCGCAAATTTGGGCTCTAAAACTTTATTGGTAACAATGAGTTTGCAGAACATTGCACAGATGTCTTGCAACCCAGCAATGGGTGGAATTGCAAAAGGACAGATTGTTCGTGAAATCGATGCGTTAGGAGGTTACTCTGGAATTGTCTCAGACCGAACTGCTATTCAGTTCAAGATGTTGAACAAATCAAAAGGTCCTGCAATGTGGTCTCCAAGAGTTCAAAGTGATCGCATGCGTTTTGCTGAAGAATGGAGAATGATGTTGGAAGGAACTCCAAATCTGGATTTTTATCAGGAGATGGTAAAAGGTTTGATTATTGAAAATGGAAAGATAAAAGGAATCAGAACTTCGTTGGGAGTGGAGATACGTTCGAAGTCTGTTGTCTTGACAAACGGAACTTTCTTGAATGGCTTGATTCATATCGGAGAAAAACAATTCGGTGGAGGAAGAGCAGGCGAAAGTGCTGCAACAGGAATTACCGAAGATTTGGTTGCTGCCGGATTTGAATCTGGAAGAATGAAAACAGGAACGCCTCCGAGAGTAGATGGCCGTTCTTTGGATTATTCAAAAATGAACGAAGAAAAAGGAGATATAAGACCGGATAAATTTTCATATTCTGATCTAACAAAACCATTAACACATCAAAGGTCGTGTTACATGACTTATACTTCTCTGAATGTTCACGATATTTTGAGAGAAGGTTTTGATCGTTCACCAATGTTTAACGGAAGAATAAAAAGTCTCGGGCCAAGATATTGTCCTTCGATAGAAGATAAAATAAATCGATTTGCTGATAAAGAACGTCATCAATTATTTGTAGAGCCTGAAGGTTGGAATACTTGTGAGGTTTATGTAAATGGATTTTCAACTTCTCTTCCTGAGGATATTCAATTTAAAGCATTGAGTTCTGTTGCCGGATTTGAGAAAGTGAAATTTTTTCGTCCTGGTTATGCAATAGAATATGATTATTTTCCTCCAACGCAATTGAAACATACTTTGGAAACAAAGTTAGTAGAAGGTTTGTATTTTGCCGGACAAATTAATGGAACAACAGGATACGAAGAGGCTGCATCGCAAGGTTTGATGGCAGGAATAAATGCGCATTTAAAAGTGCATGAAAAAGCACCATTAATTCTAAAACGTGATGAAGCTTATATTGGAGTTTTGATCGATGACTTAATTACAAAAGGTACAGAAGAGCCTTATCGTATGTTTACCTCAAGAGCAGAATATAGAACATTGTTGCGTCAGGATAATGCTGATTTTAGATTAACGCCAATGTCATTTGAAATCGGTTTAGCTTCGGAAGCGCGTTTGCGTCGCATGGAACATAAACTAAATGAGTCTGAAAAGATGGTTGCGTTTTTTAAAGAAACCAGTGTTTCGGTTGTAGAAACAAATCCAATTTTAGAGGCGAAAGAAACAGCTGCTATTTCGCAAGGAGATAAAATGTTTAAAGTTTTTTCTCGTCCGCAAATTGATTTAGAGGATATGATGAAATTTGAAAAAGTAAAACAATATATCGAAGAAAATGATGTTGATCAGGAAATTTTGGAGCAAGCCGAAATTCAGGTTAAATATTCTGGTTATATAGAAAAAGAGCGAAATAATGCCGATAAATTAACACGCCTAGAGGAAGTCAAAATTCCAGAAAATTTTGATTATGATAAAATAAAATCTATGTCAATTGAAGCAAAGCAAAAATTAGCTAAGATTCGTCCCGTAACTATTTCTCAAGCTTCAAGAATAAGCGGAGTTTCACCTAGCGATATTTCCGTATTATTGATTTACATGGGAAGATAAAGAATATATATTTTGTTTCAGGTTTTAAATTCGATCTTATTGAAAAGGAAATCCTGAAACAATTTTTTTATCATAGCTATACTTTAAATAAATAAAATCTAAAATAATTGTTTAATTGTTCCACGTGAAACGACTAATGATTCAAAACAATAATTTTACCAAATTCTATTAAAAAACCTATAATTAAAAAATGGACGTTTTAAATAAAAAACATTTTCTTACTGTAAAAGACCATTCTGTTTCTAAAGAAATTTTTGAGTTGTATCATGATGAAACTTTAGACATGTTGATTACTTCGCCACAACCTGAGTTACAAAATCTGGGAAAATATTACGAAAGCGAAGATTATATTTCGCACACGGATAACAAACGTTCGTTGTTTGAAAAAGCATATCATTTTGTAAAAAATATTGCACTTAAAAATAAATTAGATTTAATTAATGCAGAACAAATACAGAAAGGTAAAATTTTGGATATTGGTGCGGGAACTGGAGATTTTTTGTTAACTGCAAAAAATAATGGTTGGGAAACTGTTGGAGTAGAACCAAGCGAAAGAGCAAAAAAAATTGCGACCCAAAAAGGAATTTCTTTTGTGGACGAAATTAGCGTTCTTGAAAATAATTCTTTCGACGTGATTACGATGTGGCATGTTCTGGAACACGTTCCCAATTTAGAATTGCAAATTCAGGAATTGAAGCGTTTGTTAAAACCAACTGGAACTTTAATTGTTGCGGTTCCAAATTTTAAATCGTTCGATGCACAACATTACAAATCATTTTGGGCAGCTTATGATGTGCCAATTCATTTTTGGCATTTTTCTAAAAAAGCGATTCAGTCTCTTTTTGAAAAAGTAGATATGAAACTCACAAAAGTGCTTCCAATGAAATTTGATTCTTTTTACGTGAGTCTTTTATCCGAAAAATATAAAACAGGAAAAATGAATTACATCAGTGCGTTTTTAGTCGGTTTACGATCTAATTTAAAAGCAAGTAAGACCAAAGAGTATTCATCACACATTTATGTCTTAAAAAACAAGTAAAACGTATTTTAAGTGCATTTAAGCGCGTTTTTCATCTTAAACGAGGAGAAATATCGACTTTTTTGAGAAAATCTTTTTAACGAAAGCTATTAAAGTCACTTTTAATAGCGGGAAATTATAAGATTTTTTCTTTCGATAAATAAAAACAATATGATAAAATTTTAGCATTTTTTAAACTTTATGTTGATGCTATTTATTTTTTTATATTTTTGTCTTTAATACTTAAAAAATATAGAAATCCAAAAAATGAAAAAAGCATTAGTAATTATCGCGCTTTCTGTTTTAGCTGTTTCATGTGAGAAAGCAGCTCAAGTTAAGGAAGTAAAAACAGCTTACGTAGATACTTCGGTTTTAATGAAAGAGTACACTGAAGCAAAAGACCTTGAAGCAAAATACAAAGCACAATCTGAAGAAAAGGGAAGACAACTACAAGCTGAAATTACACGTTTTAAACAAGACGCAGCGAATTTTCAATCTCAAGCGCAGGCTAATGGTCAGGCTTGGGCGCAACAAAGAGGAGCTGAGTTGCAAAAAAGAGAACAACAATTGGGTTACGCACAACAAGCTTTAGCACAACAATTGCAACAAGACAGTGGTGTTGAAATGGATTCTCTTGTAAGCGGTGTAAAAAAATTCATCAAAGACTACGGTAAGAAAAACGGATATTCATATATCTACGGGACAGGTGATGCTGCAACAGTTTTGTATGCTGAAGAGAAATTTGATATCACAAAAGATATCATAAAAGCATTGAACGAAAAATACAAGTCTGAGCCAAAAGCTGATAAAACAGCTGTAAAAGAAGGCGAAGAGGCAAAAAAATAATACAAAAAATAACTAATTTAAAAAAACCTAAGTCTATTGCAGATTTAGGTTTTTTTGTTTTGTCAAATTTGAATACTTTCGTTTATTAATCCACGCCTCATGCAAACCGTTTCAGAAGCAGCAGCTTACACCTTACAATTTATTAATCAAACGCAAAAATCGATTTTCCTGACTGGAAAAGCAGGTACTGGAAAAACGACGCTTTTGCGCGAAATTATCAACACCACACACAAAAACACAGTGGTTGTGGCACCAACCGGTATTGCAGCTTTGAATGCGGGCGGCGTTACGATTCATTCTATGTTTCAACTGCCGTTTTCTGCTTTTATTCCAACGTATGAAGAGAGTTCACAATTTACAGAAACGGTAAAATTTGAAAATAAGGAAAGCCTGCGCAGACATTTTAAAATGAACAATGTCAAGCGAAATGTGATCCGCAACATGGAATTGTTGATTATTGATGAAGTGAGTATGTTACGTGCTGATTTACTGGATGCTATCGATTTTATGATGCAAACGGTTCGTAAAAATACGCGCGCCTTTGGTGGCACTCAAGTGCTTTTTATTGGTGATTTATTGCAGTTGCCACCTGTAATTCGGGATGAAGAGTGGCGAACTTTACGCAATTATTACAAAGGAAAATTCTTTTTTCATTCGCATGTTATTCAGCAAAATCCGCCGATTTATATCGAATTGTCTAAAATTTACCGACAAACAGATGATGTTTTTATTTCGGTTTTAAATAATCTTCGTAACAATCAGATCACGCCCGAAGATATGCAGGTGCTTAACCAATATGTTCAGCCCGATTTTGATTTAAAAAACAACAAAGGATACATCACGCTGACTACGCATAATGCAAAAGCCGATTCTATTAACGAACAGGCTATTAAGGACTTGGCGGGTAAAGAATATGCTTTTCAGCCTTTTGTGGTCGGTGATTTTCCTGAAAAAATTTACCCCGTTGAAGAAAATCTTTTATTGAAAGTAGGAGCTCAGGTCATGTTTGTAAAAAATGATGCCGGTTTTGAAAAGAAGTTCTTCAACGGAAAAATGGGGGTGATTAAGTCACTGGCGAGTGAAGAAATTTTTGTACACTTTCCAGAAGAAAATAAAACCATCGAGGTCGAGAAGTACGAATGGAAAAATATCCGATACAAAGTAAACGAGCATACCAAGGAGATAGAAGAAGAAGTTTTGGGGACGTTTGCGCATTATCCGCTCAAGTTAGCGTGGGCGATTACAGTTCACAAAAGTCAAGGTTTAACTTTTGACAAAGCTGCGCTCGATGTATCGCAAGTTTTTTTACCTGGACAAGCGTATGTAGCGTTGTCGCGTTTGCGTTCGTTAAATGGGCTTATTTTGCTTTCTAAGATGCAGATGAATGGTATTTCTAACGATCAAGACGTAATGGATTATGCTTTGAATAAAGCTTCAGAAGACGTTTTGAAGAAATCCCTGCACTTCGAAACCAAAAATTTTATTCATAACTATTTGATTAACAGTTTTAATTGGACAGATTTGGCGCAAGAGTGGCGCAACCATCGTTTTAGTTACAATGAGAATACACCAAGTTCAGAAAAAGCCAAACATGCTGTCTGGGCACACAAACGACTGGAAACGATAGAATTGCTTATTGATCCCTCGCAAAAATTCATTCACCAGCTTAATAAAATTTTCAATAAAGAAACGGTCGATTTATTTTTTGTGAAAGAAAGGGTAGAAGCGGCCTATGATTATTTCTTTAAGCCAATGGACAGGCTTGTGACCGATTTAATTGAAAAAATGGCAGAAATTCAAAACTTTAAAAAAGTCAAAGAATTTTATGAAGAACTGGCTTTTTTGGATGATTTGCAAACCAAAGCCGTGTTGCGCTTGATGAAAGCAAAATTACTTATGGAAACAGTGGTTTCTGGCGAAGCAATTTCTAAAGAAAAGCTGTCATCTTCAGCCATCAAAAATTTCAAGTTGGATAAAATTGCGAAGATTCGGGAAGAGTTTAATATTAAGAATAGTGATATTTTTAATTTGAATGAACCTGTTACGAGATATGTTTCGAAAAAATTGGATAAAAATCAGTCAAAAACGGTCAAGAAAACAACTGTCGAAGAAACATATGATTTGTGGGTGGAGAAAAATTCGGTTGAGGATATTGCCCGAATTAGAAAACTAACCGTACAAACCATCGAAATGCATTTGGTTAAACTTATTCAGGCTAAAAAAATCGAAATTTCAGATGTGTTGCCTTATGATAAAATTCTGGCGCTTAGAGATGCTTTTGAGTTTTACCAGGAAGAATCATTAAACGGTTTGAAAGAAAAACATGGTGAGGAATTTACTTGGGACGAATTAAAAATGTTCAAAGCGAGTTTAAATTAAATGTTGATTTTTAAGTTTTTAAAATATTATTAAACTAATTGAAGCTATATGAAATTTAAAATATTATTTTTTGGAGTGTTGTTTTTTTGTTCGAATTTGATCTTGGCTCAAGATTTGAAACCCGAACAGCAAAAGTTTATAAAAAGCTTTATCGAAAATGTAAAAAACAGTAAAAAAGAGGCAATTGCGGCAATGGTTGTTTATCCTTTAAAAAGGGAATATCCCATTCCAGCAATTAAAAGCAAAGCAGAATTTGTAAAAAGATATACCGAAATCTTTGATGCAGATTTGATCAATGAGATTTCAAAATCAGATCCCGCAAAAGATTGGTCACAAATGGGATGGCGCGGAATCATGCTCAATCAGGGAACGATTTGGATGACCGAAGAAGGTGAGTTATTTGCTGTAAATTATCAATCGAAGTTTGAAGCTAATTTAAGTACCAAAATAATTACCGCCACAAAAGGGAAGTTACATCCATCAATTGCGAACTTCGAAACGCCTGTTTGTATTTTAGAAACCAGTAAATTTCGTGTTAGAATTGATGATTTGGGCAACGATAATTACCGTTATGCTTCATGGCCGTTAAAAAAAGCAATGAGTGAAGAACCTGATTTGGTGATTACCAACGGAAAATGGTTTCAGGACGGAACAGGCGGCAACCATCATTTTGATTTTAAAAAAGGGCAATATCTTTACGAATGTTACATCGCTCCATTACGCGAAAAAGGAGCATCACCGGCTAGTTTGACGATTTATAACAATGAAAAAAAGATCCTTTCTCAGGACGCCAAAATAGTATCAGAATAGAGATGGAATAAAAAAATCCTAATCGGTTGAGATTAGGATTTTTCGTTAATTAGTATGATTTTTTAAAGTCATCTAGTTCTTTTTGTTCTTCCAAAAGCTTAAGTTCCAATTCATGAATATTAAGTTCCTGCTTTGTTGATTTAATTTTTAATTTTTTAATATCTTCTGCAGAACCTTTGCTGTTAGTTATTTTTTCTACTAATTTTTGATTTTCGGTTTTTGCTTTTTCTATCTTTTTTTCTATCTTTTTAATGCTTTTTTCAGAGCGTTCAACATTTTGATGTTGTTTGTTTATTGGTCTCAGATTCGGGTTTAAAACCCTGCAATTTATTGCAGTACTTTAGTAATGCGAAAAAATCTTTATCTTTAGATTATGAGTACAGATATAAGAAAAGGTTCGCATACAGTAAGCAGATTAACCTGTCATGTTGTTTGGGTTACCAAGTATAGATTTAAAGTTTTGAAAGGCGATGTTCAAAAGCGTTGTCGTGAACTTTTAATACAAATATGTGAAGCAGAAGGTATTGAGATTTTAAAAGGAGTTGTGAGTTCAGATCATGTGCATATGCATATCGAATATGCGCCAAAGCAGAATGTCAGCACAATTTTGAAAAGTTTAAAAGGAAGAACATCACGAAAGTTGCAAATGGAATTTCCAGAACTTCAAGCCCGCTATTGGGGTCAGCATTTTTGGGCAAGTGGCTATGGAGTTTGGAGCATAGGAAATATTACCGATGAAATGGTAAATGATTATCTAGAACATCACAGAAGAAAAGAGGGAGATGATAATTCAAATTTCATTCTTGAATGAAATAGAAAGAGGGACTTTCAGTCCCTCGTAAAACAAACCTCTGCACTTTCAGTGCAGAGTGGTTTAGTTTAGAATTAGTTATATGTATGAAGGACGTTCTCTATTTGAGGGCGTTTTTCTTGCTTTATAAAATGTTAATTTTTGATTATTGCAAGACTTTAGTTATATTTTTTTGTAATATTTTAACTTTCTTTTTTATATTTGGCTTTGTTTAAAGAAAAAAGTTAAATTGTTAAGATTCATACGCCCCAAGTAAGAAAACACAAGATTTAGTAGTTTATTTAGCTGTATATTATAAGATTTAAGCAATTTTTGATAATAGTTAGAATAAATAAATAACAAAAAAAGAATAGTATGTCTGGATTATTGGCCGTTATTGGTAAAGGAAAAGACCCGCAACTTGTAAAAGAGCTTTCTGAAAGAATGGCGCATCGAGGTCCTGATGAAAGTGATTTTCATATTATGGAAAATGGCAGTATTCTTTGTCATGAGAGTTTGTCTATTATCGATTTGCAATCGGGTAAACAGCCTATTCAGGGAACCAGTAAAGCTTGGATGGTGCATGATGGGGAGATTTATAATTATCAGGAATTGAAAGACGGCGTTTTAAAGGAACATACTTTTAGAACAAAATCAGATTCAGAAGTCATCGTGCATTTGTACGAAGAATTTGGATATGATTTTTGTAATAAACTAGATGGAGATTGGGCTTTTGTCATCATGGATGGAGATGAGTATATGGCAGGAAGAGATCCTATGGGAGTAAAACCATTGTATTATGGTCTTGATGAGAGAGGAAGAATTTATTTTTCATCAGAAATGAAACCGATTGCAGATCAATGCAAATCGTTTTCTACTTTTCCTCCGGGACATTATTATACAGGAAAATCAGGTTTTGTAAAATATTATGATCCCGAATATGAAGATTATGAAAATGCTACTCAAGAACTTGATTTAGCTCTGATAAGATCAAGTTTAATCGAGGCTACCCGTAAAAGATTGATAGGCAATGTGCCAGTTGGCGTGTTGCTTTCTGGTGGTTTAGATTCGTCTTTGACTTCTGCAATAGCAGCAAGATTATTGGCAGAAAATGGCCAAAAATTGCAGTCTTTTTCTATTGCATTAGATGCTGATGCGCCCGACGCAAAAGCAGCCAGAAAAGCAGCAGAATTTTTAGGAACAGAGCATCATGAAGTACATTTTACGGTTGCGGAAGGTGTTGCTATTTTAGAAAAAATTATTTTGCATATCGAAACGTATGACGTGATTTCTGTTAGAGCAAGTGTTCCGATGTATTTATTAGCGAAAGTAATTGTCGAAAAAGGAATAAAAGTAATTCTTTCCGGCGAAGGAGCTGATGAAATTTTTGGAGGACATTTGTATTTTAGAAATGCGCCCTCTGCAGAAGATTTTCAGAAAGAAACCATCGAAAGAATTCAGAAATTGTTTACTGCCGATTTGCTTCGAGCAGATAAATCGACAATGGCTTTTGGTTTAGAAACGAGAGTTCCGTTTTTGGACAAACAGTTTTTAGACGCAACAGTTCGCATTAAACCCGAAGAAAAACAACCAAAAACATACGATGGTGTAGAAAAATATATCTTAAGAAAAGCATTTGATACGCCGGAAGATCCTTATTTACCTGCTGAAATTTTATGGAGACAAAAAGAACAGTTTTCTGATGGAGTGGGCTATAATTGGATTGATGAATTGATCGAATATTGTGCGACACAAGTTTCAGATGAGCAATTGGCTGGAGCAGCAGCAGAGTTTCCGTATAATTCCCCAACAACGAAAGAGGCGTATTTATACAGATCTATTTTTCATAAATATTATCCACAACTTAGTGCGGCTCAAACCGTACGAAAATGGATTCCGAAATGGCAGGAAAACCTTGATCCGAGCGGACGAGCCAATGCTGCCCATGTAAAAGCAGATACAGAAATAGCAAAATCGAGTGTAGCGGTTTAGAGGAAAATTTTTAACTTCACGACAACCTTAGTTAATGATAAAATCCGAGACAACATTTTAAATGTTTGTTTCGGATTTTTTGTTGATGTAAATCTAAATTAAAAGTTAAAATTCTAGATATCAATCGCAAGTTTTCGGATGAATTAAGAAATATACTATATTTGGTTAGTTCAAAAAACCAAATAAACAATCAATCAAATTAAATAATTTATGAAGAAAATACTACTTAGCGGAATTTTGTACTGCTCTTTAGGGGCAATAAGTACAGTTTATTCGCAAAAAGCTGAAGCTCCAAAGTACATTACCAATGTAGAGGGTACCAAAGAATATATATTAAGCAATGGTTTAAAAGTGCTTCTTATCCCTGACGCATCTCAGAGTAATATGGTTGTAAATATCGTTTACAATGTGGGGTCAAGACATGAAGGCTATGGCGAAAAAGGAATGGCGCATTTACTAGAGCACATGCTTTTCAAGAGCACCAAAAATCTGGGCGATATAAAAAAGATGCTTTCTGATAAAGGAGGAAATGCAAACGGAACTACTTGGTTAGACAGAACCAATTATTATGAAATTTTTCCTTCCAGTGATGAAAATTTAAAGTGGAGCATTGAGATGGAGGCTGACAGAATGCTCAATGCAACTATTCTGCAAACCGATCTTGATAAGGAATTTTCTGTTGTAAGAAATGAGTTTGAGATAGGGGAGAACAGCCCAGATGGTGTTTTGACTGAGCGTATTCTTTCTACAGCATATTTATGGCACAATTACGGTAATAGTACCATTGGAAGTAAAGAAGATATCGAACGAGTAAAAGCAAGCACACTAAGGGTTTTTTACGAAAAATATTATCAGCCGGACAATGCAACTTTGATTATTGCAGGTAAATTTGACGAGCAAAAAGCCTTGCAATACATCGGACAATATTTTGGATCTTTAGAAAAACCTAAGAGAGTTTTATCAAAAACCTACACGATTGAGCCTGCTCAAGATGGTGAGAAATTTGTAGAGCTTAACAGAGCAGGTGACAGCAAAAATATTGGTGCTTTGTACCACACTGTTCCTTATGCAGATAAAGATTATGCTGCACTTGACGCTTTGGGCGAAATTTTAACCTCTGATCCTTCAGGTTATTTGTATAAATCTTTGGTAGAAACTCAAAAGATTTCCAGTATTTATAATTGGCAGCCAACTGTTAGAGATGCTAGTTTTATGTATTTTGGTGTAGCGGTGCCTAATGATAAGGATGTTAAGGCAACAAAGGATTTGGTACGTGCAGAACTGGATAAAGTGGGTACAACAAAATATACAGATGAGGATGTAAGCAGAGCCAAGGCAAAGATTATCAAACAAATTGAAAGTATAAAAAACAATACAATCAATTATGCCATTAATTTAACCGAAATTATTGGAGCGGGAGATTACAGATTAGGTTATTTGTACCGAGATGCAGTTGAAAAACTAACCAAAGAAGACATACAAAGAGTTGCAGAGAAATATTTTAGAAGCAACAATAGAACGGTTGGAATATTTATACCTTCTAAAGACGAACAAAGAGTAAAAACGGTCGAATACACCGATGAACAGTTAGTGGCTTTGACCAAAGATTATAAAGGAAAAGCTTTAGAAAAAGAAGTTGCTGCTTTTGAATCTTCTATTTCGAATTTGAAAAAAAACTTAACAGAAGGAACATTGAGCAATGGTGCAAAATATGGTTTGATTAAAAAGGAAATTAAAGGAGGAAAAGTTCAGGCGAGTTTTATTTTTCCGGTAAGTAATGAAAAAGATCTTGCGGGCAAAAGTGATATTGGAGGTATTCTTGCTCAGCTGATGAAAACAGGGACTAAAACGAGAACCAAAGAACAAATACAAGATAGATTAGATCAATTAAAATCGAGTGTGAATTTTAATTTTTCAGGTCAGAATTTTGCATTAAATATAAATACTTACAAAGAAAGTTTTAAGGAAGTGATGGAGATTGTAAGCGATTTATTGGTCAATGCTACTTTTCCTGAAAACGAATTGACAAAAACGATCAACGAATACAGTACGTCTTTGGAGTCTAGTTTGAATGACCCGCAAGCAGTTGCATTTACAGAAATTTCGAGACAAACTTCAAAATATCCTAAAGAAAGTATTTTTTACACAGCGACAATTGCAGAACAGATCGAAGCTTTCAAAAAAATAAAGCAATCTGAGATTGTAGATTTTTATAAAAATATTTTAGGAGGAAATAATGGAGTGGGTAGTGTAATTGGAGATCTTGATGGTAAGAGCACAGTAGCGATTCTTGAAAATACTTTTGGTAAATGGAACTCAAAATCAAAATATGAATTGGCCAAGCCAGTATTTTTTGAAACCCAAAAAATAGATAAAGATTATGTTACGCCAGATAAAGAAAATGCTGTAGCAACGGGTAAAATAAGCTTTAAAATGGACAGAAAAAGCCCCGATTATCCTGCATTTGTAATGGCTAATGAAATAATAGGAAACGGAGGTTTTTTGACTGCAAGAATTCCGATGAGACTTAGAGAAAAAGAAGGTATCAGTTACGGAGCAGGTTCATTTATTGATGTGCCTATTAGCAATGATGTTGCTTTTTGGGAATATTATGCTTTTTTAAATCCTACTAAAAAAGGGGCTGTAGAAGCCGCTACTAAAGAAGAAATTGCAAAAGCGTTGAAAGATGGATTTACAGAAGAAGAATTAAAAACCAATTTGGTAAGCTGGCAAAACGAAAGAAAAACCAGATTAGGAAACGATAATACGTTGATGAGCCTCGTTAATTCTCATCTTCAGTATGGTGTGCCGCTAGAAGATTATGATGCTTTAGAAAGCAAAGTAAAAGCCTTAAAAGTTCAGGATGTCAATGCTGTTTTGAAAAAATACATCAGTCTTGAAAAAATGACTTCTGTGTATGCGGGAGATTTTACTAAAAAATAAATTTTAGTTTTTTTATAAAGAACAGAAATTCCAACTTCCAAATGAGGTAATTTCTTAGAATCCGAAACTACATTTCAAATGTTAGTTTCGGATTTGCTTTTTGGGGTAATTTAAAGTTATGATTTTGACTTTTGATAATAAAAAATTGAAATTCAAAATGGATTTCGATATAGTCCTTGTAATTTGCTTTTTTTATTGACTTTTTTTGATAATATGTTAATAACTTACCTGCTTTAAATTGTATTTTGGCACATATATAATTTGCGTTTTTATATATTTGCGTGTTAGACAATAATTACATTTTTTTAGAATAAATTATATGAGCGAAGAAATCAAGAAGAACAATTATTCAGCAGATAGTATTCAGGCATTAGAAGGAATGGAGCACGTAAGAATGCGTCCATCAATGTATATTGGAGATGTGGGAGTTCGAGGGCTACATCATTTGGTTTATGAGGTTGTTGATAACTCGATTGATGAGGCGATGGGCGGGCATTGTGATACCATAGGTGTTGCAATTAACGAAGACGGTTCTGTAACGGTTGAAGATAACGGTCGTGGTATTCCAGTTGACTTACATAAAAAAGAAGGCGTTTCTGCATTAGAAGTTGTAATGACCAAAATTGGTGCAGGAGGTAAATTTGATAAAGACTCTTATAAAGTTTCCGGAGGTTTGCACGGTGTAGGGGTTTCGGTTGTAAATGCCCTTTCTGTTCACATGAAATCTACTGTTTTTAGAGACGGTAAAATCTACGAACAAGAGTACGAGAGAGGTAAAGCAATGTATCCGGTAAAACAAATTGGCGAAACGGATAAAAGAGGTACACGTCAGACTTTTTATCCGGATGATACTATTTTTACGCAAACAACAGAGTTTTCGTATGATACTTTGTCGGCTCGTATGCGTGAGCTTTCTTATTTAAATAAAGGAATCACCATCACATTTACAGATAAAAGAGAAGTGGATGAAAAAGGCGAATTCAAAGTGGAAGTTTTTCACTCTGATGAAGGTCTTAAAGAATACATTCGTTACTTAGATGGTAACCGTGAGCCAATTATTTCTCATGTGATCAGCATGGATCATGAAAAAGGCGAAATTCCTGTTGAGGTAGCTTTGATTTACAATACAAGTTACACAGAGAATATTTTTTCTTATGTAAATAATATCAATACACACGAAGGTGGAACGCATTTGCAAGGTTTTAGAAGTGGTTTAACAAGAACCCTTAAAAAATATGCTGATGCCTCCGGAATGTTGGATAAATTAAAATTTGAAATTGCTGGGGATGACTTCCGTGAAGGATTAACAGCGATTATTTCGGTAAAAGTTGCTGAACCACAATTTGAAGGACAAACCAAAACAAAATTAGGAAACAGAGAAGTAGTTTCTCCGGTTTCTCAGGCGGTTGGAGAAATGTTAGAGAATTATTTGGAAGAAAATCCAAATGATGCCCGTATCATTATTCAAAAAGTAATTTTGGCTGCTCAGGCCCGTCATGCGGCTAAAAAAGCGCGTGAAATGGTACAGCGTAAAACCGTTATGGGTGGCGGAGGATTGCCTGGAAAACTATCAGATTGTTCTGAACAGGATCCTGCAAGATGCGAAGTTTACCTTGTCGAGGGAGATTCGGCTGGAGGAACAGCGAAACAAGGTCGTGATCGTGCATTTCAGGCTATTTTACCTTTGCGTGGTAAGATTCTGAATGTTGAAAAAGCAATGCACCATAAAGTATTCGAAAACGAAGAAATTCGAAATATTTTTACGGCACTTGGTGTTACTGTTGGAACTGAAGAAGACAGTAAAGCATTGAATCTTTCGAAACTGCGTTATCATAAAGTAATCATCATGTGTGATGCCGATGTCGATGGTAGTCACATTTCTACCTTGATATTAACATTCTTCTTCCGTTTTATGAAAGAATTGATCGAAGAAGGTCACGTTTATATTGCAGCACCACCTTTATATTTAGTTAAAAAAGGAAACAAAAAAGAATATGCATGGAATGATGTTCAGCGTGATCAGGCCAACGAAAGAATGGGTGGAAGTGCCGCTATTCAACGTTATAAAGGTCTTGGAGAGATGAATGCCGAGCAATTGTGGGAAACAACCATGGATCCGAATTTTAGAACTTTACGTCAGGTAACTATCGATAGTTTGGCAGAAGCCGACAGAGTTTTTTCTATGCTAATGGGTGACGAAGTACCACCACGTAGAGAGTTTATCGAGAAAAATGCAGTTTACGCAAATATTGACGCTTAAAAGTTGTAACCGTTTGTTTGTTTAACCGTTGAATCGATTAATCAAATAGACGATTAACCAAATAAACATAAAAAAAATAACCGATAAAGTATAAAATATGAAAGTTACCATTGTAGGAGCAGGAAATGTTGGAGCTACGTGTGCAGATGTTATTTCTTATAGAGGAATTGCAAGCGAAGTAGTGTTGTTGGATATTAAAGAAGGTTTTGCCGAAGGGAAAGCATTGGATATTATGCAATGTGCGACCAATACCGGTTTTAATACCAAAGTATCTGGAGTAACCAATGATTATTCTAAAACTGCCGGAAGTGATGTGGTAGTTATTACATCAGGAATTCCAAGAAAACCAGGAATGACCCGCGAAGAACTAATAGGTATTAATGCAGGAATTGTAAAAACAGTTGCCGAGAATGTATTAAAGCATTCGCCAAATACCATTATTGTTGTGGTTTCTAATCCTATGGATACGATGACCTATTTGGCCCTTAAATCTACAGGATTACCAAAAAACAGAATCATCGGTATGGGTGGAGCGTTAGACAGCTCACGTTTTAGAACGTATTTATCTTTGGCTTTAGATAAACCGGCAAATGATATTTCTGCAATGGTGATAGGTGGTCATGGAGATACAACTATGATTCCGCTTACACGTTTAGCATCTTACAATGGTATTCCGGTAACAGAATTCCTTTCAGAAGATGTACTTCAAAAAGTAGCTGCCGATACGATGGTAGGAGGAGCCACACTTACAGGTCTTTTAGGAACATCAGCTTGGTATGCGCCAGGTGCTTCTGTAGCATATTTGGTTGATAGTATTTTAAATGACCAAAAGAAAATGATCGCTTGTTCTGTTTTTGTAGAGGGAGAGTATGGGCAAAATGATATCTGTATAGGAGTTCCTTGTATAATTGGTAAAAATGGAGTGGAGGAAATTCTTGATATTAAGCTAAATGACCATGAAAAAGCGTTGTTTGCTAAAAGTGCAGATGCGGTTAGAAGCATGAATGATGCTTTAAAATCCATTTAAGTATAACGAATTTCGTAAAAAAAGGAAAAGGCTGCACTTTTGCAGTCTTTTTTTTGAGATTAATTAATAAATAAATTGGTTAATCTTTTCGAGAATTATATATTTGCTCGGTTTAAAAAATATGTGGTGATCCGTGATCTGGATTTTTAGTTTTAAAAACTCATGTCAGGGCTTATTTTATGAGGCTTTAAAACAAAACAAACAATAAAACTTAATTAATTTTTAGTAATAATGCAGAATAAAGGACTTATTAAATTTTTCGCAATTCTATTTGCATTGGTAAGTATTTACCAACTTTCGTTCACTTTTGTGGCAAATAATGTCAAAAGTGAAGCCAAAGCCTTTGCAGGAGATAATCCTGATAAAGAGCTAAAATATTTAGATTCTATTGATAAAGTATCAGTGCTAAATTTAGGTTTTACAAACTTTACTTATAATGAAGTAAAAAACAAGCAAATCAATAAAGGTCTTGACTTAGAAGGAGGAATCAATGTAATTCTTCAAATTTCTATTAAAGATGTATTGAAAGGATTGTCAAACAATTCTAAAAATCCTGTTTTTAATAAATCTTTGGCAGATGCAACAGCAAATTTAGAGGGAAATAAAACTTATTTAAATAAATTTTTTGAAGCTTTTGAAGCCAATTCTAAAGGAACTACAAGATTAGCAGATTCTGATATTTTTGCTAACAGAAGTTTACAAGGTGAAGGCGGAATCGATATTAAAATGAGCGATTCTGAAGCGCAAAAAGTAATCAAAAGAAAAGTTGAGGAGTCTATCGAAAGTGCTTACAAAGTATTAAGAGAGCGTATCGACAAATTTGGTGTTACACAGCCTAACATTCAAAAATTAGGAGAAACCGGAAGAATTTTAGTTGAGCTTCCTGGTGCTAAAGATGTTGATAGAATTAAAAAATTATTAGGTGGTAAAGCGCAATTAGAGTTTTGGGAAACCTACAAAATCGAAGAAATTGGTAATTTCTTAGGAGCTGCTAACGAAGCTTTAAAGAAAACTGAAATCAAAAAAACAGAAACTCAGCCCGTTGTTAAAGATTCATTGAATGCTTTATTGACAGATACTAAGGATTCTGCAGATGTTAAAAAAGGAAATAATCCTTTGTTTGATAAAATTATAATGAATGGTGGTGGTCCAATTTTAGGGTATTTTGCACCAAAAGATACGGCAACTATCAATGCTTATTTTAAGAGACCGGAAATTAGAGTTTTATTGGCTGTTGATCAACACAATGCAAAATTTGTATGGAGTAAACCAACTACCATTAAAGATGCAAAAGAAAAAGATGTTGAGGTAGTAGAATTATATGCTTTAAAAGGAAATAGAGACAATGCTCCGGCAATGAGCGGTGGTGTTGTAACAGATGCAAAAGATACTTTTGACCAATTAGGAAAACCTGCTGTTTCTATGCAAATGAACAGCCAAGGTGCGAGAACTTGGGAAGAATTAACAGGAAGAGCTTTTTCTCAAAAAGGATATATTGCGATCGTTTTAGATAATATCGTATATTCTGCTCCAGGAGTTACAAGTGGTCCAATTGCAGGTGGAAGATCTGAAATTACAGGTTCTTTTGATGTAGCTGAAACTAAAGATTTAGCCAACGTATTAAACGCAGGTAAACTTCCAGCTTCTGCAGATATTATTCAATCTACTGTAGTAGGGCCATCTTTGGGTCAGGCTGCAATTGATGCAGGTATGACTTCTTCAATCGTTGGATTCTTATTGGTATGTATCTGGATGGTATTTTATTATGGTAAAGCAGGTTGGTACGCAAATCTTGCATTATTATTAAACTTACTTTTCTTGTTCGGAATTATGGCAAGTTTTGGTTTTGTATTGACATTGCCAGGTATTGCGGGTATCGTACTTACGTTAGGTACTGCGGTAGATGCGAACATTATTATTTATGAAAGAGCAAAAGAAGAATTGCGAGATGGTAAATCTTTATCTGAGGCTGTTGCCGCTTCATACGGATGGCACGGTGCAATGCGTTCTATTATTGATGCCAACGTTACCCACGTATTAACAGGAGCGATCTTGTTTATCTTTGGAACAGGTCCTATCAAAGGTTTTGCTTTAACATTGCTTATTGGTATCGCAACTTCATTGTTTACATCAATCTTTATTGCTAGAATTTTTATCGATAGAAATATCGCTGGAAAGGGAGATTTGACTTTCTCAACTTCAATTACTAAAAATTGGTTTACTAATTTCCACTTTGATTTTATTAAAGTTAAAAAATTCACTTATATCTTCTCTTCAATTGTAGTAATTGTGAGTTTGATTTCTATCTTTTTCGTTAACGGATTAGATCAGGGTGTTGACTTTGTTGGAGGAAGAACTTTTCAGGTAAAATTTGAAAAACCAGTTGATGCAACTGTAGTTTCAGACGAATTATCTGCTGCTTTCGGAACTCCTGTTGAAGCTAAAATTTTAGGAGATGACGATCAATTAAAAATTACTACAAAATATAAAATCAAAGAAGATGGAGTAGCGGTAGATAAAGAAGTAAACGAGAAATTATATGCTGCTTTGGCAAAATATTATCCAAATACTTCTTATGAGAAATTCATCAATTCTTATGATGGTAAACAAGTTGGAGTATTACAAGCTTCTAAAGTAGGAGCTTCTATCTCTGAAGACATCAAAACCAACTCATATTGGGCAGTACTTGGTGCAATGGCGGTTATTTTCTTATACTTAATGATTTCTTTCCGTAAATGGCAATATTCATTAGGTGCGATTGCGGCGGTTGCGCATGACGTAATCTTTGTATTAGGAATCTATTCTTTATGCTATAAATTTATGCCTTTCCACATGGAAATGGACCAGCACTTTATCGCAGCAATCCTTACCGTTATTGGTTACTCTATGAATGATACCGTAATTGTATTTGATAGAATTAGAGAGTTTATCATTGGTAATCGTAAAGGTAGTTTTGAAGATATTGTAAATGCTTCTATTAATACTACATTATCAAGAACGTTGAATACTTCATTAATGATGATTATCGTTTTATTGACAATGTTCCTTTTTGGAGGAGAATCAATAAGAGGATTTATCTTCGCTATGTTGATCGGTATTGTGGTAGGTACTTATTCTTCATTATTTATCGCAACACCCGTTTTGGTTGACACGATTTCTAAAGACGACAAGCATAACATCGAAGAGAAACACAAACAAGCATAATAAGCAAGTTTATCAAGATAGAAAAGAGCCAACGAAAGTTGGCTCTTTTTTTTGTTATCTTTAGTTTTGTAAATACCACTTATGAATAGAAAATTACTTTTAGCGCTGCTGTTTCTTTTTACTCTTCTAAAGCTTTCAGCGCAAGAAAAGAATAACGCTTTTAAAATAGGTTTTAATTTTGGTTTTGGTAGTGAGTTTAATAACAGAAACTACACGTTTACGAATCATTTTTATAAGATGCAATTGTATTATACTTTGAAGGAAAAGAAAAACTTTCAATATGAAATTTTAGTTCAGCCGGAAGTTAATTTTGGTAAACATCAGTTGCTTAATTTTTATTTTGTTCAGCCATTTGAACCTGATTATCTCGAAAAAAGAGAGCGATTTACCAAACTAAAAACCGTTCATGAATATGTTTTAAACCTCGGATTTCTTATTCGAAAACCTATTAGCAAAACTTTTTCTTTTTATGTTTTAGGAAGTATTGGTCCTATGATTACTGATACTGAAACAGAGAGGATGTCTGAAGGTTTTGCTTTTGCGGATGTTTTAGCCGTTGGTTTTTCAATAAAAGCAGATAGATTTCAATTTGATTTTCGTCCGAGCGTAAGACATGTTTCTAATGCTGGTTTTAATGATAAAAATGCGGGTTATAACACTAAGAATATTGAATTGGGTGTATCTTATGGTTTGTGAGTTTTTTAAATCATATAAGTTATATAAGGGGGGGTGTGAAAAATCGTCGATGTATGACGAAAAAAACTTAAAACAGATTTTACAAAAAGTGATTTTAAAAATTTACCATAAAAAATAGAATACTTATTAAACTAAAAGGTCTTATGAATGATAGATTTCTAATCTAGCCCCGATGGGAGTGATATCCTTTTGCTGGCTGCGGCCAGCCAGGAAAAGATATAGCGTACAGCGGGACTAAATGCTATTGTGAAACGTTTGGTTCTGCTTCTTAGTTAAAAAAAAACGCCCAATACGTTAAAGATATTGGGCGTTATATATTTGATAAAATTTTTTACGAATTCGCGAGAGGATTTTTATGTGCTCTAATGATAAAGAAAGCTCCTATGAGGATAAATGGAATACTTAGCCATTGTCCTGTTGAGAATAAGCCCAACTCGCTTTCAAAACCGCCTTGACTTTCTTTTACGCTTTCTACAACAAAACGAACTACAAATAAAAGCACCAAAAACAACCCGAATAAATAGCCTGATTTAAGTCTGGCATTTGTTTTCCAGTACAGAAAGTACAAGATTGCAAATACAAATATATAACAGAAACCTTCGTACAATTGTGTGGCATGTCGTGCTGGAACTTCGGCCAAAAGATTTGCAAATTTAGGATCGGTTGCAATGGCAGTGTAGGCCTCTTTTGGATCTGAAATTCCTGTCGCTTTTACTGCATCGGCTTTGCTAAAATGATCGTGAAGAAAACGAATTCCGAATGAAGAAGTAGTTTCGTTTCCGATGATTTCAGAATTCATAAAGTTTCCTAAACGAACGAAAACTGCGCCACTCGCAACTGGAATTACAACTCTGTCTAAAATCCAGATTAAAGGGCGTTTTAAGATTTTTTTACTGTAATAATACATGGCTACAATAATAGAAATCGCTGCTCCATGACTTGCTAAACCCTGAAAACCGGTAAATTCCCAGCCTTTTATAAAGCCAAACAGTGATGAACCGGCATGTTCTCTAATTGGTAAAATGATTTCAATAAGGTGATTTCGATAATATTCCCAGTCATAAAAGAAAACATGTCCTAAACGAGCTCCAATTAAGGTAGCAAGGACTGTCCAAACAAATAAAGAATCTAGTTTTTCAAGAGATTCGTTTTCGCGTTCAAAAATCTTTTTCATCAGGTACCAGCCTAATCCAAAAGCAATTACGAACATTAAACTGTAATAACGAATCATAAAAAATCCCAAATCGATTCCTTCAGAAGGGTTCCAGACCATGTTTAAGGTGTGTGTCATGTAGTATTATTTTTTTATTGATTGTAAAAATAAATATTAAAAGCAGAGTTAGTCTTTATAAAAAGTTAATGTTTGTGTAAACATTTCTTTTCGGGAACTGGGTCGTAGCCTGTTCTTCCCCATGGGTGGCAGCTCAAAATACGTTTGATCCCCAAATAACCACCATAAAATAATCCGTGTAGCTGTAAAGCCTGAATCATGTAGCTGGAACAGGTAGGTTCAAATCGGCATGACGCTGGAGTGAAAGGCGAAATGGCACTTTGATAAAACCGAACCAACAATACAAATGGGTATATGAGGAATTTCATGATTTAAGATTAGTGATTGTTGATTTATGATTTTAGATTTTTTATAATGGTAATTTTAAACATATAAATTTATTCATTCTGAAATCAAAAATCGTTAATCAAATATCTAAAATTAATTGACACTAAACGAAGTTCCTTCTTTTCCGTCTTTCAACTGGATACCTAAGGCAATCAATTGATCGCGTATCTGGTCAGAAAGTGCGAAGTTTTTATCCGCTCTGGCTTGATTTCTCATTCCGATAAGCATATTAACTACGCCTTCTAGTTTGTCGTTATTGCCGTCAGCAACGTTTTCATCACTCAAACCCAAAACATCAAAAACAAAAGCATGCATTGTTGAGGCAAATAATTTTAAATCTTCATCATTTAAAGATGCTTTTTGGTCTTTTATTAAATTAACAAAACGAACACCTTCAAATAAATGTGCAATGAGGATTGGCGTATTGAAATCATCATTCATAGCTTCATAGCAAGAATTTCTCCAAGTATGGATATCCAAATTGTTTTCACCCGTGCCAAATATATTTGAGATTAGTATGTCTGTTTTTAGTGTGTGGTTTTTGAACTCTTTTGGTTGCTCAAACTTTTTTATTGCTTCTTTTAGTTCATCTACAGCTTCCATCAATCTTTTGTATCCTTTTTCGGCAGCTACAATAGCATCATCAGAAAAATCTAAAATACTGCGGTAATGCGCCTGCAACATAAAAAAACGAGTTACAGAAGCCGAAAAAGCTTTACTTAAAATAGTATTGTCACCACTTAAAATTTCGCCGGGTAAAATATTATTCCCTGTCGATTTTGCCATTTTCTTACCGTTTAAAGTAAGCATATTGGCATGCATCCAATAATTTACCGGAGACTGACCTGTACAGGCTTCGTTTTGAGCGATTTCGCATTCATGGTGAGGGAATTTTAAATCCATTCCACCTCCGTGAATGTCAAAATGATTGCCTAAATATTTGGTGCTCATTGCAGTACATTCAAGGTGCCAACCTGGGAAACCATCGCTCCACGGAGAAGGCCACCTCATAATATGCTGTGGTTCTGCTTTTTTCCAAAGAGCAAAATCCTGAGGGTTTCTTTTGTCAGACTGACCATCAAGATCACGTGTATTGGCTAGCATATCATCGATATTTCGACCGCTTAAAACTCCGTAATTTTTGGTTTCGTTATATTTTACAACATCAAAATAAACTGAACCGTTGGCTTCATAACCAATTCCGGTAGCAATGATTTTTTTGATGATTTCAATTTGTTCAATAATATGTCCCGTTGCAGTAGGCTCAATACTTGGAGGTAAAAAGTTAAAAGCTTTCAAAATTTCATGAAAATCTACCGTATAACGCTGTACCACTTCCATCGGTTCTAATTGCTCCAAACGTGCCTTTTTGGCGATTTTGTCTTCGCCTTCATCAACATCATCCACGATATGACCCACGTCTGTTATGTTTCGCACATAACGCACTTTATAGCCAAGGTGTAAAAAATATCTAAAAATCACATCAAAAGACATAAATGTTCGCACATTTCCCAAGTGTACATTGCTGTAAACCGTAGGTCCGCAAACATACATTCCAACATTTCCTTCATGGATTGGATTGAAATTTTCTTTTTCGCCCGATAACGAATTGTATATTTTCAGAGATTGAGATGTATATAAAGGCATATGTTTCTGTTGTTTAATCGTGATTTTGTCTAATCGTTTAACCGTTTGGATCAATTAAGTTTTATTCTTTTGAAAGATAGTATTTTTTTAAGCTATTTATTTGATTACAAATTTTTTCAATTTTTTCTCTACATTCTGTGTATTCCAAATCAGATAAATAATTGAGATCTTTCGAAATAATTAAATGATTTAATGTTTCCATTGCTGACGAGTATGAAATTGTTAAAAAGTGTGCTTTGTCTTTATTAGTGTTCCGAGATGTTCCCTCTGCTATGTTTGTAGCTATTGAGGATGAACTTCTTTTTATTTGAGAAGTAATTCCGAACAATTCATTTGCTGGAAATTTACTAGTCAATTTATAAATATCCAATATAAACATTCTCGAGTTTTGCCAAACCTCTAGCTTTTCAAAAGAAAAAGTATACATGCTTTTTTATTTATTTGTTAAATCGTTTATTTGTTGGCTTATTAAACGGTTTAACAAATAAACGATTAACCTGATATTTAAAACTGTGTTTCCAGCTTAATGTAATCTAGAAATTCTCTTCTGGTTTGAGGATCTTTAAATTTACCGCCAAATTCAGACGTTACGGTGCTGCTTTCAATATCTTTAATCCCTCTGGAATTTACGCAAAGGTGTTTGGCATCAATAACACAAGCAACATCTTCAGTACCTAAAGCTTTTTGTAGTTCTTGTACAATTTGCATGGTCAAACGCTCCTGAACCTGAGGTCTTTTGGCGTAATACTCAACAATTCTGTTCATTTTTGACAAACCAATCACTCTTCCACTCGAGATATAAGCCACATGAGCCCTTCCGATGATCGGCAATAAGTGGTGCTCGCAGGTAGAATAAAGCGTAATGTTTTTCTCTACCAACATTTCGCCATACTTGTAATTATTGTCAAAAGTAGAAGCTTTTGGTTTTTTTGTTGGGTTTAATCCGCCAAAAATCTCCTTTACAAACATTTTTGCTACTCGGTTTGGAGTGCCTTTTATGCTGTCATCTGTCAAATCCATTCCTAAGGTTTGCAAAATGTTTTCAACATCTTTTTTTATTTTTTCTATTTTTTCATCATCGCTTAAATCAAAAGCATCTTGTCTTACAGGATTTTGTGCGTTGCTGCTAAAATGATTGTCACCTATTTCGTCTAAAAAATCTTCGTTATTTATCATTAAAAACTACTATTAATATGGGTATATCTTTTTAAGGCGGTAAAGATAATTAATAAAAAGCAAACCTTTTCTATCGTTTTTACTATTTAATAGCTACTTTTTGAATATAATTTAAATTCAAGTGGAAGGGGTATTTTTATATAACATAAAAGGCAATAACGGGATAGGTTATTGCCTTTTGTAAGTTCGATTGTTTTGTTAACTTTTTATTTTTTGTTATAAACTAAAAGTGCTTCTTTTAAAACATTTACGGCGCTTATTAGATCTTTTTTATTCAAAACATACGCAATTCTCACTTGGTTGAGGCCCATTCCGGGGGTAGAATAAAACCCCGCAGCAGGAGCGACCATGACGGTTTCGCCATTCAAATTGTAACTTTCTAAAAGCCATTGTGCAAAATCATCGGCGTTTTTTATGGGTAGTTCTGCTATGCAGTAAAAAGCACCTTTTGGTTTGGTTACAACGACACCTTCAATTTTATTTAATTCGGTTATGAGCGTGTCGCGACGGCTTTTGTATTCAGCTATTACTTCATCAAAATAACTCTGCGGAGTGTCTATTGCAGCTTCGCAGGCTATTTGCTCAATAGTTGGCGGACTCAAACGAGCTTGAGCAAATTTCATTACGGTTGCCAAAACGTCTTTGTTTTTGGTCACCAAACAACCAATTCTGGCGCCACACATACTGTAACGTTTTGAAACCGAATCGACCATAATTACATTTTGTTGAACATCGTCGAGATTCATTACAGAAAAATGTACATCGTCTCCATCGTACAAAAATTCACGATATACTTCATCTGCGATCAGGTACAAATCGTACTTTTTGATCAAACTGGCCAATTGCTTTATTTCTGCTTCTGAGTATAAATAACCCGTTGGATTCCCTGGATTGCAAATTAAAATAGCTTTGGTTTTGGGTGTGATTAATTTTTCGACAATATCAATACTTGGCAAAGCAAAACCAGACTCGATGGTCGAAATCACAGGAATTACCGTTGCGCTGGTCGAAGAGGCAAAAGCATGATAATTGGCGTAAAAAGGCTCGGGAATGATAATTTCGTCTCCCGGATCTGTAATAGTGGCCAAGGCAAACAATAAGGCTTCTGAGCCACCAGTAGTAATGATGATGTCTTCTGAGTTAACATTTACGTTTTGACGTTGGTAAAACGTAGCTAATTTGTTTCTATAACTTTCATATCCGGCAGACGGACTGTATTCTATAAGACTTAAATCAATGTTTTTTATCGCCTCCATGGCCACTTCCGGAGTTTTGATATCGGGTTGACCAATGTTTAAATGATACACTTTATGTCCTTTTTGTTTTGCAATGTCTGCGTAAGGAGCCAATTTGCGTATCGGTGATTCGGGCATGTTTCTGCCTTTGCTTGAAATTGTTGGCATGAGTTTGATTATTGAAATGCAAATTTGCATTTTTTTTTCGAATTTAACGAGAACAATACGTTTACTTAGAAAAATGTAACAATTATTAATATTTTTATTAATTTTATCTCAAAAATTGTTAATGAAAAATATATTCGTCTTATTTTTTGGTCTTTTCTTAGTTTTTCCTTTAAATGCACAAGATAATTTTTTAATAGAAGGTAGCCATAATAAGGTAGTAATACCTATTAAACTTATTAATAATCTCGTTTTTATTCCGATAAAAGTCAATGGTGTCGAACTCAATTTTTTGCTGGATTCGGGTGTCGAAGAGACTGTTTTATTTAGCATGGAAGAAAAGCAGGAAGTCACTTTTTATAATGTCGAAAAAATTAAGCTTCGTGGTTTGGGCAGTGAAGATGATATTGAAGGTTTAAAATCAGCTAATAATGTGCTGGAAACGCATGGCTTAAAGTCGAAAAATCATTTGGTTTATATTATTTTAGATCAAAATTTTAATTTATCCTCTCATATCGGAATTCCGGTCAATGGCATTATCGGGCATAAGTTTTTTAAGAATAATTTGGTCGAAATCAATTATCAAAAAAAGAAAGTAGTTGTTTATCTTAATAAGGAAGGAACGAAAAAGAAGCTGGAAAAAAAATTCAAATCGGTACCAATAAACATCGAAAAATCTAAACCTTATATTTACAGTTCTGCCATTGTTGATGGTCGTGATGTTCACGCAAAATTACTGATTGATATTGGTAATAGTGATGCTTTTTGGGTTTTTGACAATAATAAAATAAAACTTCCAAAAAAGAATTTTCCTGACTTTCTAGGAAAAGGATTTAGCGGTGATATCGAGGGACATCGCGCCAAGATTTCAGAATTTTCAATTGGTGATTTCAAGTTCAAAAATCCAATTGTTTCTTTTCCGGATTCAACTTCGATACGAAATGTAAAAATGGTTACGGATAGAATTGGTTCTGTAGGAGGAGAAATTTTAAAGCGCTTTACGGTAATTTTTGATTATGAAGATGAAAAGTTATACCTGAAGAAAAACAATAAATTTAATGAACCCTTTACTTACAATAAAAGCGGAATTACAGTGCAACATAATGGCTTGCAATGGGTTCAGGAAACCGTTCATTTAGAGACGGTACAGGTCGTTTCGTCGATGAAAGAAGTTCAACAGGGATATGATAAAGATTTTGATAATTTTAAATACAAATTTGTACTAAAACCTGTTTTTGAAATAGTGAATATCAGACCTAATTCAGCAGCAGAAAAATGTGGTTTAAAAAAAGGAGATATAATTATTAGTATCAATGCGGCAAAGCCTTACAAGTTTACGTTGCAGCAAATTAATAATTTATTAAAATCAGAAGAGGATATTTGGATTAACCTTGAAGTAGAACGAAATAGTGTTGTTTTAAAATTTCGTTTCAGGTTAGAAGACCAATTATAGGTATGATTTTTGTTTAATCGGCTATTTTTATGATTATCAGTATATTATTTTTTACGGTCATTTTCTTTTTATTAAAATTTAACAAGAAAATTTAGTTTTGCAGTAAATGATAGTATTAATTTGTTATTTTTATAAAAAATTAACAATAGATGATCAAAAAATACATTAATTTCTTACATATATCATTTTTTTTGCTTTTTTGTTTGTATTTCCTCAAAATATTACAGCCCAATGTGCGGGAAATGATACAAGCATTACAATTTGTGATATTTCTGATCCTGTTAATAAATCAATCTCTTTGTTTTCTTTATTAGGAGGAACACCAACTCCGGGAGGAACTTGGACAGATGATTCAGTATCAAGGGGTTTGGATCCTTCAACAGGAGTTCTAAACGGACATGTCATTCGCAGAGGCGGCACTTTTCAATATACCTATACTGCACCAAGCACTTCAGGCTGCACAGATAATACATCTACCGTTACTATTACTATAGGAGCATATCCGGGAGTTCCGGCTCCGTATGCAACAGTATGTAATGACAGCGAAGTCTTTAGTCTTTTTACAGCATTTAATAGTACGGTTATGGTGCCTCATTCTAATGGAATTTGGACCAATAGTGCGGGTCAGGTGGTTCCATCAGTCATTCCGATTTCTGGAATAAGTGGTGATTTTGAGTTTACTTACACAGTTCCTGTAGTAGCTGCTTGCCCCACAAACCCAACTTCGATAAAAGTAATTGTGAGTATTTTTAGAGCACCAAAATCAGGAACGACAAATGATTTATTATTGTGCGGAAGCAATGGTTTGTCTGCCTATACCAATTATGACCTGAATAATTTAATCAGCGGACAAGATAGTACAGGTCAATGGAGCGGCCCCGGAATAACGTCGGGAACAGATCACAATGTCGACCTTGAGAGCTTGTATAATGTAAATGGACCCGGGGATTATTCGTATGCCTATACTGCGGTTTCTGTGCCATCTAATAATATTTGCCCTGATAAAACTTCGAGTTTAACCATTACCATAGAAAAAAGGCTTGATTTTACTGGTGCAAGACTTGTGGTTTCATCAGATATTTGCGAGAATGAAATTTCTACCGCAACCTATTCGGGAAGAATCACACAGGGAGTTGAGGCGATTCCTAATGGAGAATATAAAGTTACTTTTAATGTCTCCGGACCTAACGGTGGAACACAAACGGTAACTGCAAATTTTGTAAATGGCGTAATTAGTTTTCCAATTGCATCCACGTATTTTAGACAAGTCGGAACTTTTACCGTAAATATTATCAATATTGTTGCTACGGCAAGTAAGGGAGCATGTTTTAACACCATTAATAATCTGGCAGATGATCTAAATGTCTATACTTTACCTTATCTCGATGGCACTGTCATCATACCAACTACTACGTGCCAAAATAAAAGTTCGTTAGTGCTTCTTTCAAATGCTTCTCGATTGGCAGATGGCAGTTATACTATTGTTTATAATGTAACGGGCGATAATTTTGCACTGGGACAAACAGCTATTATAAATGTAGTTGGTGGAAATTCTAGTTTTGTAATTCCCGGAAGTCTAAACAGTAATAGTGGAGGATCAATCATAACCATAACCAATATTACCAACAATACAACTCTCTGTACTAATATAGCCAACATAAAAGGAAATCTGATGATTAATCCTTTACCAAATGCTGCCACCATTAGTATCTTGGTAAATGACGTTTGTTTTAATGATCCTGTTATTGCAACCGTTTCAGGATTAGGAACGCTGACAAATGTTACATTTTCGTATGTACTTTCGGGGAGTAATTCCTCAGCATTGGAAACAGTTACATTAGCAGTCGTGAACGGAAAAACTGATTTTATAATTCCTTCCAATTTACTTGTAAACACTGGAGCTACCGTAATTTTAGGTACAAATTTGATCAATAATATCACCAGTTGCGATGTTAATTTAACCAATGTTTCCGATACGTTTTTAATAAATCCTATTCCGGTAGCGCCAACAGCAACGAATCAGGTTTTTTGTAAAGTAGATGGTGCTACGATTGCCAATTTAAGTCCGAGTGGTGTTCAATACAAATGGTATAATTCTGATACATCAACTACAGCTCTGGCCGATACTTATGTTTTAAAATCTGAGAATTATTATCTAAGAGAAACATCTTTGGCCAATTGTACCTCGCTGGCGACTATGATTACGGTTGTTGTAAACGACACGCCAGCTCCAGTATTAAATCCAGATGGACAAAATTTTTGCGGTTTGGCAAATCCAAAAATTTCAGATTTATCTAATAATACCAATGTGCCTTCAACAGTTGTTTGGTATGATGCTCGAAATAACGGAAATTTATTAGCTTCGACCAGTTTACTTACGGACAAAGCAACGTATTACGGAATTGATTTCTCGACCATCACAAGTTGTATTTCAGAGAATACGCTCGAGGTTACTGTTTCATTGTTTGATTGTGATACTTCGCAGTACGCCTTTTTTATTCCTGACGGATTTTCACCAAACGGTGATAACGTAAACGATACTTTTACGATTCCAGACATTAATTATTTATATCCAGATTATTCCATCGAAATCTTCAACAGGTATGGAAATATACTGTTTAAAGGAAATAAAAATAAACCCGACTGGGACGGAAAAAATGATGAAGCCTCAGGTTTTGGTGACGGGATAGTGCCAAACGGCGTCTACTTTTATGTTGTCAGTTTTAATAAAGACAACAGGCCTCCGCAGCAAGGACGTGTTTATTTAAACCGATAATTCGTTTTTGCCTTATTTAATATAATTTTCAAATGAAAAAAACACTACTTTTTATAAGTTTCCTCTTTTATATATCCTCAATGTCGGCGCAGCAAGATCCTGAATACACCCATTATATGTACAATATGAGCGTGGTCAATCCTGCCTATGCGACCGGTACAGCAGCCATGCTTAACGTTGGCGGTTTGTACAGAACACAATGGGTTGGAGCTGTTGGTGCTCCCAAAACATTTACTTTTTTCGGGCATACCGCTTTGAGTGATAAAATAGAATTGGGAGCTTCATTAATTTCAGACGATATTGGGGATGGAGCCAAAAAAGAGAATAATTTTTACGCAGATTTCGCTTATGTATTAAAATTGGCGGGCAGGCACAAATTTTCATTTGGTATAAAGGCTGGTTTTACCTCTTTGCAAACCAACTTTAATGGTTTCGTTTTGCAAAGCGGAAATGTAGCTACAGATTTGGCTTTCGCCGAAAATATAAACGTGACCCGACCAAATATTGGGGTAGGAGCCTATTACTTTACAGATACTTATTATGTGGGGTTTTCTGTTCCTAATTTATTAAACGGAAAACATATCGAAGAAAAATCAGGAATAAATGCTTACGGAGCAGAAGAAATTCATGGTTTTCTAACGGCTGGATATGTTTTTAAAATTAGTGAGGATTTCAAATTAAAACCTGCATTTATGTCCAGATTTGTTGGAGGATCGCCTTTCTCTTTAGATGTAACGGCAAATGTTTTGTACCGCGACAAATTTGAATTGGGAGCTGCATACCGAATTGATGATGCTATGAGCGTATTGATGAACATTAATATTACGCCATCGCTTAGAGTTGGTTATGCCTACGATCGCACGCTTTCTAATTTGGGTCAGTTTAATTCCGGAACTCACGAAATTATGTTGCTCTTTAATTTAGATTTATTAGGAAAAGGCTATGATAAATCACCAAGATTCTTTTAAAATGAAAAATATGAAAAAACTACTCGTTATTATATTCGTATTTTCAATACAGTTTATAAATGCTCAGGATTACGATTTGGCAAGAGCCAAGCGTTTTTTTGACAAAACATATTATGCAGAAGCCATTACTTTATATCAAAAACTGGCAGATGAAAAACCGTCTCAGGAAGTCATAAAAAATCTGGCAGATTCTTATTATTATACCAATAATTTGATAAAAGCACAGCGTTATTACAGACTTTTAATGACGCAATACAATCAGGATTTAGACAGAAATTATTATTTCAGATATGCTCAGACCTTAAAAGCAAGCAATAGTTACGATGATGCTAATGTGGCGCTCAGAGAATATTATTCGAAATCAGACCATACTGAAGACGTTGCCGTTTTTGAAGAAAATAGAAAAACCTTAGAAAATGTTTCGGCTATTGGTAATCGGTACGAAATAAAAAATCTGGCAATCAATACGCCAAATTCTGAGTTTGGAGCGGTACAATACAGAGACAGTTTGGTTTTTGCAGCAGTAAAATTGAAACCCGGATTGTTTGATAAAAAGTTCAAATGGATTAATGAAACCTATCTGAATCTGGTCAGTATTCCAATAAAAAACAGCAATACCAATGATTCTATTACCTATTATTTTGCAAAAGAATTAAAGACAGGAATGCACGAATCGAATGCTGTTTTTACAAAAGACGGAAAAACGATGTATTTTACGCGAAATAATTCTAAGAACAGACATAAAGCAAAAAACGATCAAAAAATCTCGAATCTTCAAATTTTCAAGACAGAGTTGGTTAATGGTAAATGGACAAATGTAACGTCACTTCCTTTTAATAGCGCTAATTATTCTGTAGAACATCCTGCTTTAAATGCAGATGAAACCGTTTTGTACTTTGCTTCGGATATGTCAGGAACATTGGGTTCTTTTGATATTTATTCTGTAAATATTAACAAAGGTGCTTTTGATACGCCTAAAAATTTAGGCCCCATTATTAATACTGAAAAGAGAGAACAATTTCCTTTTGTTTCTAAAGATAATAAGCTTTATTTTTCCTCAGACGGACATTTAGGATATGGATCTTTGGATATTTTTGTTGCCGATATTACAGGAAAAGAATATTCAAAACCTGTCAATGTAGGGCTTCCGTTAAATTCAAATTTGGATGATTTTTCTTTTACAATTGATTCGGATACAAAAGAAGGTTATTTTGCTTCCAATAGAGAAGGAGGAAAAGGAAGCGATGATATTTATCAATTAAAAGAAATAAAAGAGCTAGTTGTTGAGGATTGCAAACAGTTTATTGCCGGAATTATTACCGATGTTGATACCAGATTACCTCTGGAAAATGCAACTGTTATTTTGGAAGACGCTACTAAAAAGCAATTGAATTTGGTTAGGACAACTGCAGACGGAAAATTTAGTTTTACCGTTCCTTGCGAAGCTTCTTATGTGGTTTTGGCTGCCAAAGAAAACTACACCAACAATTCTAGGTCTTTGGTTATAGGAACGACCCGAAATGCTGTTAATGATGCTTCGATGGCGCTCAAATCTTTAGAGGTTATCAAAGAAGAAGAAAAGCAAATTGAAGAAACGAAGAAGAAACTCGAGGAAACTCAGAAGAAAGAAGAAAAACGTATAGAAGAAGAGAAAAAAGAAAAAGAAGTTCTTGCTGCTATTGCCTTGAAAGAAAAAGAGAAAAAAGCAAAAGCAGATCAAATTGTGGCCGATCAAGCCAAGAAGAAGGAAAAAATCAATCAAATTATTGCCAACGAAAAAGATGTTGTACGAGATAAGGACAGGTTGATTATCAAAACAAATCCTATTTATTTTGATTACAACATGTGGTACATTCGAAAAGAATCTAAAGTGGTTTTAGGTCGCGTTGTAGCTCTAATGAAGAAATATCCTGATATGATTATCGAAATAGGTTCGCATACAGATTCAAGAGGAAATGCTAAGTTTAATGAAGATTTGTCGCAAAAAAGAGCGTCTTCTACCAGAGCTTTTTTAATAGAATCGGGTATAAATGCAAAGAGAATGATTGCTAAAGGTTATGGAGAATCTGTACCAATAATAAAATGCAAAACAGATGAGGCTTGCTCAGAAGAAGAACATGAGTTGAACTGGAGTTGCTACATTTACTGGGACATAAATTTTAAGACTGTTTAAATAAAAATAAATATCTTAGAATTATGAAAAAACGAGTTTACAGTGCTGAGTTTAAATCATCAGCAGTACGATTAAGTTACGA
>NZ_JAGFBV010000029.1 GCF_017948595.1 Flavobacterium geliluteum
AGTCTACTAGTATCTCAGGCAGTAACAACTTAAGGATATCGATAAAAGAATCTTGCATTAGGGTATAATTTGAAAATACAAATATCTAGATTTTAATATTTCCCCACAACAATATGTGTTGATCCATGTTTTATGTATCGCTATTTCTGGAAAGACATATAGTAAAACAAAAAAGCTTCTGATTTCTCAGAAGCTTTTTTCAGTGCGGATAATAGGACTCGAACCTACACGCCTTGCGGCACCAGATCCTAAGTCTGGCATGTCTACCAATTTCACCATATCCGCTCAATTAATTCACTTGGCTCTTGTTGTAAAGAGGAGTTCATTGAACTAGTGTTTGTGGGTGCAAAGATAATCATAAGTTCTAATTTTCAAAGCAATTTCTGAAAAAAATATTAATTCTCTTTTTTGTATTTTTGAGACACTATAAAAAATCATTTAAATGGAAGATATAAAAGCTTACGTTCAACAACATAAAGATCGGTTTATCAACGAATTGATCGAATTATTAAAGATTCCTTCGGTAAGTGCAGATACTGCCTATTCGCAAGATGTTATCGATACAGCCGACGCTGTAAAAGAAAGTTTATCAAAAGCAGGATGCGATTTTGTCGAAATTTGCGATACTCCGGGCTATCCAATTGTTTATGGGGAGAAAATTATCGACCCTAATTTGCCTACTGTTTTGGTATATGGGCATTATGATGTGCAACCGCCGGATCCGATGGAATTATGGACATCGCCTCCGTTTGAACCCGTGATCAAAAAAACCGAAATTCATCCCGAAGGAGCCATTTTTGCCCGCGGAGCGTGCGATGACAAAGGTCAGATGTACATGCATGTAAAAGCATTAGAATATATGGTGCAAAACAATACGCTGCCTTGCAATGTAAAGTTTATGATTGAAGGAGAAGAAGAAGTTGGCTCTAAAAGTTTGGGCTGGTTTGTAGAACGCAATCACGAAAAATTAAAAAATGATGTGATTTTGATTTCAGATACCGGAATGATTTCCAACCAACAACCTTCTATCACTACAGGATTACGTGGTTTGAGTTATGTTGAGGTTGAAGTTACAGGTCCAAATCGCGACTTGCATTCAGGATTATACGGTGGCGCAGTGGCAAACCCGATCAATATTCTGGCAAAAATGATCGCTTCGCTTCATGACGAGAACAATCATATTACGATTCCAGGATTCTATGATAAAGTTGAAGAATTATCGCTGGAAGAAAGAGCCGAAATGGCAAAAGCACCTTTTAGTTTAGAAAAATATAAAAAAGCACTGGACTTAAACGATGTTTATGGCGAAAAAGGCTATGTAACCAACGAACGCAACTCAATTCGTCCTACATTAGATGTAAACGGAATCTGGGGCGGATATCAAGGCGAAGGAGCCAAAACGGTTATTGCAAGCAAAGCTTTCGCAAAAATCTCCATGCGTTTGGTTCCCAACCAGGACTGGGAAGAAATCACCGAACTTTTTGTTAAACATTTTACCAGTATTGCCCCAGCGGGAGTTACTGTAAAAGTAACACCGCATCATGGTGGTCAGGGTTACGTGACCCCAATTGATAGTATTGGTTATAAGGCTGCAAACATGGCGTACACCGAAACTTTTGGAGTTCCTGCTATTCCAGTGCGTTCTGGTGGTAGTATTCCAATTGTAGCCTTGTTCGAAAAAGAATTAAAAAGCAAGACAATTTTGATGGGCTTCGGCTTAGATAGCGATGCCATCCACTCGCCAAACGAGCATTTCGGAATCTTCAATTACCTCAAAGGAATCGAAACAATTCCTTTGTTTTACAAGTATTTTGTAGAACTTTCAAAATAGTTTAATTAGAGATAAAACGCAAAATCCGTTCAGCAATGAGCGGATTTTTTTATGGGCGTTCCCCAAGGGTCGGGCTGTCCGCTGTATTCCCAATTAACAAAAACTACGGCAAAAAAGCCTTGTTTTTCTAAATCGGGAGATGCCGCTCCCATCCCTAACGCAATTCTCGTTAGTCAGAAATCTTCGTATTTCAATTGTCACCTGAATAATAATTTCTATGAAGTATTTTTTCTTACATTTTAAAATTTAAAGGCTACGTTTGCAGTACAAAAACTCAAACAAAAACAAATATGCGTCAATTTTATATAATATTATTTTGTGGAATATTAATTTCAGGATGCAAAAGCAAACCAATCAATCGGATGGTTGACAAGAAGAAAGAAGGAATCTGGATAGAAAATTATGAACAGGATAGTGTCATTTACAAATCGGTTGAGCAATACAAAAATGATCAGCCCGTAAAAAAGTGGAAAACGTATATTAACGGAACAATTTATAAAACCGAAAAATACAAAAATGGAATTTGTACCGTAAAAAATTACTACAAAAACGGAAAGCTTCAATCAAAAGGAAAAACGAAAGTTGAAATCGATTCTTTAGAAACGCATTGGTTTTATTTCGGAGAGTGGAAATTTTATTCAGACAAAGGAAGATTAACAGACATAAGAAAATACAATCATGGCCAACTGATTTCAGAGCAAGAAATTAAATAAGCAAGTATTGAGACAAAACATAAAAAAAAACCGCTTCTTTAAGGAAGCGGATAACAATTAAAAACTAAAAAAAATTTAAATAAAAATTAAAAAAAAAGGTAAGACTAAAATAAGTCCGGATTGTATCCAAAATAAGGCATGGTTTGCTCGTTAAAAACAACACCATATTCTTCTAACTCCTCCAGAATTGGCAGATAAACTTCTCTGTTTATAGGGAGTTGCACTCCGGGAGTTGTAATTTTTTCATTCAAAATCAATAAAGTGGCAATAGCAACGGGCAATCCCACTGTTTTGGCCATTGCAGTGTAGGTTTGATCGTCTCCGATACAAACCATTTTCGAATCAATTTGTGATTTCACACCGTTTAGTTCGTAACCAAATTTATGATACATCACAATCATGTCTTTGTCTTCGGGCTCCAATGTCCAACTGTCAGAAAGTATTTTTTCTAAAATTTGAGCAGGTGTAGCATTAGGCAAATTCACTTTTTTATCTGCATTAAATAAATCCAATTCCAGAAGTTTGTCCCACATAATATCATCCTGATCAATTTTCAACAATAATCGTGTTTTTATCTCGGCAGAATCGGTTGGGTGATAAGGTAAAAATGAATTTATAAATTGGCGGTAACTCATGTTTTCAGAACCTTCCATAATGTAGCTGTCGTCTGTCATACCCAATTGCACAAACATATTCCATGCTTTAGAGAAGCCAACTCTACGTATTGTTCCGCGGTACAAAGTCAAGATATTGTCTAAACCGTAAATGGATCTGTATTTAAGAGAATCTCGGTTGGAGTAAGCTTCAAACTTGCCGTAACCTTCTACTTCTAGAAACTCAGTTCTGCGAAATAAAGCGCCATACGGAATGTATTTATAAGTGCCCTCCTGGATAAACTTTGCTGCGCCACCTTGTCCAGCCAGAACAACATTTCTGGGTGCCCAAGTAAATTTGTAATTCCATAAATTATTATCCGACTCAGGAGCTACTAATCCGCCGCAAAATGATTCAAAAAGGAGCATTTTACCTCCTTTTGCTCTAATCTCGTCAATCACTTTCATGGCACTCATGTGGTCAATTCCGGGATCGAGGCCAATTTCGTTCATAAAGATCAAATTGTTCTTTTTTGCCTCTTCATCCAATGCCTGCATGGCGTCGCTAATGTATGATGCGGTAACAAGGTGTTTTTTAAATTCTAGACAATCCTTGGCAATTTCGATATGCAAATGAGCAGGAAGCATCGATATTACTATAGTTGCTTTCTCTATCGCAGCTTTTCGTTCTTCAACATCAAAAATATCTAAGGCAATAGGAGTTGCGTTAGGATGATGCTGCGTCTTTTTTTGGGCCAAAGCCAAAGACAAATCTGCTACAATAAGATGTAGATTTTCTTTTTCAGATTTTGAAAGTAAATATCGAATCAATGAGGAAGCTGATCTTCCTGCACCTATTATTAAAATGCGTCTCATTTTTTATATTTATAACACAAATATATTAAAATGTTACAAACATAACAATTGAAATAATAATAAAATTAATTTTTTTCAAATAAAGCATCTTAAAATATAATTTCAATTTTTTGATAGATTTTTTTAAAACAGAATGTAATTTTGAGACTATTAAGGTACTTTTGCTTAAAACCTGAAAACCATATAATATGAAAAGACGAATAGTTTTGACTGGTGCTTTTTTAGGAATGTTGTCCATTATTCTTGGAGCATTTGGAGCACATTTACTAAAAAAATGGCTCTCTATCGAGCAATTAAATACTTTTGAAGTGGGTGTTCGTTATCAGATGTATCATGCTTTTTTTCTGTTTTTTCTGTCTACCAGAAAAGAAATTGCGCTAAATGTTTTGAAAACAATCTCCAATTTAGTTGTTGGTGGAGTAATTCTTTTCAGTGGTTCAATTTATCTACTAGCCACAAATCACCTTACTGTTTTTGATTTTAAAATTATCGGATTCGCAACACCTTTAGGAGGTTTGCTATTAATTGTTGCTTGGGGCTATTTATTCTTTACTATTTTGAGGCAAAAATCATAAAATACCGAATAAAAAATTCTATCTAAAAATTAATCTTTAATTTTGTCATAAATAAATAACATATAATCTTGCTTATGTGAGTTTTTGCTATTTTGTATCAGTTTTAATAAAAAATATAACAACCCCAGAAAGTTTGAATTTTCATACTTATAAAAAGGTAATATTATATTTGTGCACTAAATACCAACACACAACAACAAATTTATGGACACAAACACACTTTTCTCGCAATCGATTTCGTTAAAAGAATTAGGAATTGAAAATGCAACAGTTCGTTATCAATTATCTGCAGACGAATTGCATGCGATTACTTTGCAATCAGGCCAAGGTGTTGAGAGCTCGACAGGAGCATTAGCAATTAATACGGGTGAATTTACAGGGCGTTCTCCTCAAGATCGTTTTATCGTAAAAGACAGTATTACAGAGAATCAAGTTTGGTGGGGAAATGTAAACATCCCTTTTGAATCGGAAGCGTTTGAAAAATTATATAATAAAGTAACACAGTTTTTATCCAATAAAGAAGTTTTTGTACGTGACTCTTATGTTTGTTCGGATAAAAATTACCGATTAAATGTTCGCGTAGTAACAGAAACAGCTTGGTCAAACTTATTTTGTTACAATATGTTTTTAAGACCTGAGGTTTCTGAGTTGGCAAATTTTACTCCGGAATGGACGGTAATTTGTGCGCCAAGTTTTATGGCCGTTCCTGAAATTGACGGAACACGCCAGCCTAATTTTGCTATTTTAGATTTTACCAAAAAAGTAGCACTTATTGGCGGAACAGGATATACCGGAGAAATGAAAAAAGGCATTTTTTCTGCCTTGAATTTTATTTTACCAGTTTTTGAAAATACTTTACCAATGCATTGCAGTGCCAATGTGGGAGAAGCAGGAGATACGGCTATTTTCTTTGGATTATCAGGAACTGGAAAAACAACGTTGTCAGCTGATCCTGATCGTAAATTAATTGGAGATGATGAGCATGGTTGGACAAGCGAAAACACTGTTTTTAACTTTGAAGGAGGCTGTTACGCAAAAGTGATTAATTTATCAGAAGAAAATGAGCCGGATATTTTTAGAGCCATCAAAAAAGGAGCTCTTTTAGAAAATGTGGTTTTTAAAGCAGGAACAAACGAAGTAGATTTTGATGATGTTTCCATCACACAAAACACTCGTGTGAGCTATCCAATTTCGCACATCGATAATATCCAACCTGGTTCTATAGGTCACAATCCTAAAAATATATTTTTCTTGACGGCAGACTCGTTTGGAATTTTGCCTCCAATTTCAAAATTAACCCCAGGTCAGGCAGCTTACCACTTTATCTCAGGATATACGGCAAAAGTTGCAGGTACAGAAGCCGGAGTTACAGAACCGCAACCTAATTTTTCAGCATGTTTTGGAGCGCCTTTTATGCCGCTGCATCCAACGCGCTACGCAGAAATGTTAACCAAAAAAATGAAAGACGCTGACGTAAAAGTTTGGTTAATCAATACTGGCTGGACAGGTGGTGCATACGGAACAGGAAGCCGTATGAAACTAAAATATACCCGTGCGATGATTACCGCTGCATTAAAAGGAGAACTAGACAATGTAGCTTATGAGAATCACGCTGTGTTTGGAATCGCAAAACCACAATCTTGCCCGAATGTTCCGAGCGAGATTTTGAATCCGAGAAATACTTGGGAAGATCCTGAGTTATATGATAAAAAAGCAATCGAATTAGCGCAGAAATTCAAAGCTAATTTTGCCAAATTTGAAGAGTTTGCCAATGCCGAGATTTTGGCAGGTGCTCCCATTACAGAATAAGGAAATTACTAATTCAAACTAAAAAAGCTGTTCGTCATGAACAGCTTTTTTTGCTTTTGTCATCCTAAGAAATTCCGGGGTTTCGGAGTAGAATGCGCAGAGTCATAAGTTGCTTCGACTCTACTCAGTATGACAAGATTTTTTTTAGTTGTATATTTTGATGAATAACCAAATGATTCAATTTTTTTGAATAAAAGGGTTCAATTATAAACAACTAAAAATTATGATTGATTGTGATTGATTCTGATTGAAAATTTATTTTTTTCTTTGTTCATCAATACTTTTCTGAATCAAATTCCATGTATAATAATGAAAAGTCATTCCGTTGCTCATTGCTACAAAAAGGCCATTTTTATAGTTTTTCCCTAAATTTACATTTGTTACATCGGCACCGTCACACTCTATTGTCGAAGTCGGAATCTCAGCCAATAAAGGATAATTGTTTGGATTTCCGTTTGCACCTTCTCTAGGATACACCATAAAAGTATTGGCTTGCTGATTTGATACTAAAATATAACCGGTAGAATCTGTTTTTTTGTAAATGGCTATGCCTTCATTATCCGCTTTAAAATCCGTTTTGCCAAAAAGCGCTACTTCTTTATTATCGTTCAAAGCTGGATCTGCTTTATATTTTCTTATACCAAATTGTTCATCGCAATAATAAATCATTCCCAATTCGTTGTCGACGGCAATAGCTTCAATTTCTTTTTTACCGCTGTAAAAACCAAATTTTCGTACCACTTTTGCAGTTGCCCATTTTCCTGAACCAGAGAGTTCGTATTGCCATAAATAACTTCCGGAAGGCCCTGATTTTCTTCCCACAATGGCAAAAATCTTTTTGTCACTTGAGCGTGTGTACAGGGCAATACCCATTGGGTCACGCAATTTTTCTGTTTCAAAAACAGGAATTCCGCCGTTGTCAATTGCTTTCAAATCGGGTAAACTAAAAACTCTTATTTTATTGCTTTCGCGTTCTGTTGTTACAGCAACGTCTACTTTTTTTCCATCAATTACTAAACCATAAGCGATATCAACATTGTTGGGGCGTTTTAAAACTTCCGATTTTGCTACAATTTTACCTTTTAAATCAAAAGCATATAATCCTCCGTCTGTATCTTTATCAGTTCCAACAATAATGCTTTTAGTGGCATCTGTTGGATGTATCCAAATAGAAGGGTCATCGGTATCATGTGGCAAAGCTTCGGTCACAGCCGTTGGTTGTAGTGCATTTTCAGGAATTGGCGCCAATTGGTCTTTACAAGCAATTAATAAAACGCTCGAAAGAAAAATTATAACTGTATTTTGGTATTTCATTTTGAATTTATTTTTAATAAAATTAGACAGGATGTTACCATTCTGTCTAATTTATGAATTTTTAAATAGATTTTATTATAAGTCAAGTTTCAAACCAAAATTATAACGAGCCTGATAATATTCTACTTGTTTTGTGTGCGATTCAACTCCTTGGTAATAACGCAACGGTTGATTCGTCAGGTTATTAGCTTCGGCAAAAACACGAAGTTTTGGCGTTATTTTGTAAGAAGCATTTGCATCTAAGAAAAACTGTTTGTCATAATAACTATCATTATACGCTTCTGAACCTAATTCGTCTAAATAATCAGAGGTAAAGTTGGTCGAAATTCTCGCTGAAAAACGTTTGTTTTCCCATGATAGCGAGCCGTTAAACATGTGTGGCGTTGTACCAGGAAGGCTTATGTTGTTTCTTTCGTTTCCATCTTCATCGGCAATTCCTTTTGCTTTAGATTCAGTATATGTATAATTCAAATAAATACCAAAACCTTTTAAAAATTTTCCAGGTAAGAAATCTAACTGACGTTGAAATGCTACTTCAAAACCATAAGCATCTACTTTGTCTCCATTTCTAGATTGAATAAATTCCCAGTTTTCTCCTGCCGGAATTGGGTTGGCCTGATTAGGAAAATCAGCAGCAAATTTTTCTGCCGAATATTGGCCATCGCTGTAAGTGTAGATAAAATCATTTAATTTTTTATAGAAAAAACCTCCGGAAATAAGTCCTACTGATTTGAAATAATTTTCGGCCATAAAATCATAATTGTACGAGTAAGTGGCGTCAAGCTCTGGGTTTCCAGCTGTGATTTCTTTATCAGAAGCAATATTGTTTACGTACGGAGCCAGTGCATAATAGTTTGGTCGAGCCAAAGCAGTTGTGGCAGCTGCTCTTAAAACTAAATCTTTGGTAGCATTATATTGAAATGAAATACTTGGCAATAAGTTCGTATACGAGTTTGTAGTATTGATTGTACTTTCTAATTCTTCTTCGTCTAAAACACGGTTTCCAGTGTAATCAATGTTTGTGCTTTCTAAGCGGAAACCCAAAACCATTGATAACTTATCATTAAAATCCTGATCCCATCTTACGTAAGCAGCATAAATATTTTCTTTTGCGGTATAATTTACGGCCAAATATTCTGATGGATCTGTTTCTTTATCAAATAATGAAGCGTTATTCAAATCAAGATTTCCTAAGAAATTCGCCGAAGCAAAATTTCCTGCGATATATTTGCTTCCAGGATTAAAGTTTTTTCCATCAAAATAACTAGTTGGAATTTCAGATAACAATCCCATTCCATCATTGATTGGCTCGTAAGAATAGAAAACATTATTTCTTTCTTTTTCTTTCATTCTAAGTCTAAGACCTGTTCTAAGTCTTCCTTTTTCAGAAGGAATAATAGAAAAAGGGAAACGAATATTGACTTTTGCACCAAATTCACTTTCGCTCGTATCATCTGTATTTTCAGAAACAGAGTTAAATTCTAATTCATCTAAAGCTTCTCCAACTGATGTTACCAAAGGAAATTTATTTTCGGAGAAATCCTGATTAATTACTAGTCCTTCCTGACGGTATTCTATGTAACGTTCTCCTGGTCGATATTCGCGGGCTTTTGCATAATTTGCCGACCAATCAAGATCTAATTTTGAGTTGATTAAATGTTCTCCGCGAAGCGAATAATTTTGCACGCGCTGGTCTTCGAGACGTCTGCTTTTATTACGACTATTGTCAACGCCACCTTTGGTTTCGCGTTTTACACGACCTTCAAAACCCGTAATTTCTTCACCATTATAAATTGCTTCAATATCATCGTACGTCGTTCTAAAACGATTTTCTCTATCGTCTCTCCAATTGTAAATTGCATTGGCAAAAAGGCTGTTATTTTCGTCAAATTTATAATCTAAAGCGATAGATCCACTGCGGCGAATGCGTTGCACATCATATTTTCTAATTTCGGCAGCTTGCAAAAATTCATTCCCAAATTCATCCTTTACCCATTCGTTCTCAACGTTGTCAGAGCCGTAATCTACATTATTATAAGAACCACTAAAAACGAATCCAAATTTGTTGTCAAAAAAACGATTTCCATATACTAAACCTGCAGTATAAGAAGGATTTTCTCGAATTGGTAAGTAACCACCAGCAAGAGTTGCCGAGATTCTTTCTCCGTTTGGGGTCGCTCTTGTTACCAAATTTACAGATCCTCCGATAGCATCAGCATCCATATCAGAAGTTAATGTTTTATTGACTTCGATCGTTGAAATCATATCAGATGGAATCAAATCCATTTGTACGTTTCTGTTATCACCTTCCGCAGACGGAATTCGATCGCCATTAAGAGTTACGGAGTTTAGTGACGGTGCTAAACCTCTGATAATAATATTTCGAGCCTCACCCTGATCATTTTGCATTGTGATACCCGGAACACGTTTTAGGGCATCCCCAACATTAGCATCAGGAAAGCGACCTACTTGATCAGACGAAATCACATTTCCAATGTTTTTGCTGTTTTTTTGTTGATTTAATGCTTTTGCCTGACCTTTTAAAATGTCTCCAACGATCACCTCATTCAATTCGGTTCCTGAAGTTTTTAGCGAAAAGTCCAGAACATTATTTTTACCTTCTTCAACAGTAATGTCATGCATTAAGGAAGTATAACCAATATATTTTATTTGTACTTGGTAAGTTCCAGGATTGATGTTAAGTAGCTCAAAACGGCCATTATAATCGGAAACGGTGTATTTGTTTTCACCAACAATTTGAATCATGGCTCCAGGCAAAGGAAGTTTGTCATCTGCATCTAAAACTTTTCCTGAAATTATGGCTTTTTGCGCATAGCTTGAAAGTGCCAATGAAAGGAAGATAACCAATAGATAAATTTTTTTCATTTTTTTATTTGATTTTGACGCAAAACTATAGCCTTAATATTATTAAACTTTGTAAAAAAAATTAACAGATTGTTATGATTGGAGGAGTAAAAACAAAATGAATTAATCTTTAAATAACATGAAAATCATAAAAGAATAATCTGCAATTAAAAACAAATCAACTATTTAGGTCAGAATTGAAATTTTGGCGCTAAATTTGCCTTATCACACGAGCCCTTAGGGCGAACTGACGAAGTAATCATCAATCAAAAATCATCAATCATGTTAAAACAATTTTTTATCCTGTGTTCTGGAGCCGATAAGGATCTCCTCGAGGGTTGTTCAGATGGCGAACAAACCAAATATGTTGGTATTGGAGCAACCGTTTTTTTTACTGCGGTTATGGCTTTTTTGGCCGGTACTTATGCTCTTTTTACCGTTTTCGACTCTATTTATCCGGCTTTAATTTTTGGATTTGTTTGGAGTTTACTCATCTTTAATTTAGATCGATTTATTGTTGCTACTATCAAAAAAAGAGATCGTTTTTCAGACGAATTTCTTCAGGCGACTCCTCGTATTGCTTTGGCAATTATCATTGCTATTGTGATCTCAAAACCTTTAGAAATTAAAATTTTCGAAAAAGAAATCAACACTGTTTTATTGAAGGAAAAAAATGAAATGGAGTTGGCTAATAAAAAGCAAGTAGGCAACTATTTCAAATCAGATTTGGATAAAAATAAAGCCGAAATCGCTGCTTTGAAAAGTGAAATTCTAAAAAAAGAAAAAGAAGTAAACGCTTTGTATGCCACTTACATCACCGAAGCCGAAGGGACTACCGGAACTAAAAAATTAGGGAAAGGTCCTGTTTATAAAGAAAAACGAGAGAAACATGATGCTGCTTTAAAAGAATATGCAACCTTAAAAGCGGCTAACGAAATTAAAATTGCCGAAAAAGAAAAAACAGCCAAGCAATTGCAGGCTGATTTAGACAAAAAAGTAACCCAAACCCAACCTATTATTGAGGGTTTTGATGGTCTAATGGCTAGAATCAATGCTTTGGATAAACTGCCTTGGTTGCCATCATTTTTTATAATGTTATTGTTTTTGGCTATCGAAACTTCTCCAATAATTGCAAAGTTATTAGCGCCAAAAGGCGAATTTGATTTCAAGCAGGAAGAGGCAGAAACAGCTATGAAAGCTACTTTGACACAAAACAAATACCAGCGCGATTTGTTAGTTAAAACCAGTGCGGAGATGCACGACAAAGTTTATGCAGATATTGCTCAGGATAAAAATCTATACGATTTACAACGTAAAAAAGCCATAGAACTTTTAGAATTACAAGCGCATAATTTTGTAGAAAAACAAAAAGCTACGCTTTAGTAGTAAAGTTTGAAATTCATTTAGATTTTATAAAGTCAAAAGCCAGAATAGAAAAATACTATTCTGGCTTTTGACTTTCTGGCTTTCGACTTTATGACTAAAATTACATATAGCTCAATATCTCTTTTTTATAGGTGTCATATTCTCCTTGAAGAATTAAACCGTTGTCTAAAAGTTTTTTATAATTCTGTAATTTGTCAAAAAGTTCTTCTTTTGATAATTCGCTTAATTTACGTTCGCCAGTAGTAGTTTGATTTTGTTGAATCGGCTCGTATGTTTCTGTATAAGAAGGTGTAACAGTAGGCATGATTTCTGCAAAATTTGTTACTTCTTCTGTTTCAATTTCTTCGATGATTTCTTCGGGTTCAAAATTAGTTGCTTCTTCAATAGGTTTTGGAGCTTCAGCAAAAGGAGTTTCGATTATAACTGGATTTTTTAGTAAATCCAATTGTTCTTTGGCGTAAGTATATATTTTTCGAGCTTGAATTTTCGGAATATAATCTATCGAAATCTGTAAATCGGTAGTGGTATTAAACGAAAACTCAGATCCTAAAATATTTTCTTTTACAAAAGCACCAACAATATCATCCCAAGTATAATCTATAAAATCCATTGATAGGCCTAAATTTTTAGGTTTACAAATGATAATCCTTTTGTTTGTCAGTACAATACTATCTGGAAAAACAGTAATGGCAGGCTTTTTTTGAACCGCAATATACCCAATTTCTTCGTTTTTCATCAATAAATCATTGAGTTTAGAAGTGATTTTTTCAATCGCTTTTGGGTCTTGTTCTTCGTTCAGAAATTTTTTAAATTGTTCTTTCATATTTGATAAGTTGCTAAGTTACAAAGTAACTGAGTTGCTAAGTTTTTTTATCCTACGTCGCAAATGTAATGCCTAATTTTCTAATTTAATAATTTCATTCTGAATTTTCTTCGTCAAACTTTTGAAAACCAATTCATACGAGTGATCGATCAATTCTTTGATAAAATTAGTGGGTAGATTTCCGTTGACAGCAATGGTATTCCAATGTACTTTGCTCATGTGAAACCCTGGTTTTATCTCCTCGTATTCAGCTCGTAGCTCCTGAGCCCTTTCCGGATCACACTTCAGGTTTACAGCAGGTTCGTTCTTTTCCCAATTGGATAAAGAAGATAACGCAAACATTTTTCCTCCAACTTTAAAGACTAAAGTATCTTCGTCAAAAGGGAAATGTTCAGAAACTCCTTTTTTTGAAAGACAATATTCATAATAGGTTTCTAAATTCATATCAAATATTATTTACCAATTTCGCCTAAGTGTGTAAATTTAAATCCTTTTCTTAATTTAAGGCCATAGCCAAAAAAACGATCCATTGCAGAATGAGAAAACATTATTATTCCGAGCAATTGAAGTGATAAATTAGCGAAAAAAATTCCCAACAAATATAATAAAATTGCGATGCCTTGATGATGGAACAAGTTATAAGAACAAGCGCCAGTTTTGTTACCAAAAACATATCCTAAAATCGAGATGTCCGGTCCTAAAATTAAAATTAAAAACCACCACCAATCATAGTTTAAGAGGCTAAACAAATAAATTCCGAGTATAAATAAACCTAAGGATTCTAGTTTAATAATGTTTTTCATAGTATTTTCTTTTCCATTAATTTTTCGGGATGCTCAAGTGCTTTGAAGCCAAATTTTTGGTACAGAAAATGAGCATCTGTAGTCGCTAATCTCCAAATTTGTATTTTTTGAAGCTGAGGTTCATTCATCATCTTTTCAATCAAAATCGATGAATACCCTTTTCCACGATGTTGTTCGGTTATAAAAACATCCATTACATAGCCAAAAACCACGTAATCCGTGATCACTCTTGCAAAACCAATTTGTTGGTCGTTCAGATAAATTCCAAAACAAACAGAAGCGTCAATTGTCGTTTGAACCTCTTCGATTGTACGTCCTGCGGCCCAATAAATATCTTTCAAAAAATTTTGAATAAACGGGACATCAAGTTTAGTTTTATCTGTTGAAACGGTAATCATTTTAATTTTAGATTTTAGAGTTCAGATTTTAGATTTTTTCAGCATTGTAGAATCTACAATCTAAAATCTGCAATTTTATATAATATTGGTTTGCTCGGACTCGCATCATTTTCAAACGAAACAATCTGGAGATTTAGTATGTAATTTCCATCTTCAATTTCATCAGGAACAAAAATCATTTCAGTAATTGTTGCGTATAATCGAGCATCAGAATTTAGATGAACCGTATTTGTTACATTCCAAAAAGCTTTATGTGCCAATAATTTACCTTCGTCATGTTCTTTGTCAACACTTGGTAGATCAATTAGCAAATGTTGAATTTTGCTTTCGCGGATGAAAACGGCAGCTTCTTCAGACAAATAGGGCGGATTGGTATGAGAATATTTTCTTGATTTTTTATCTTTTTGGTTCGGAAGTGTTCTAATGATCAAAGCCTCGATTGTCTTTCCTGCTAAAGAGGAAGCGATCGCATTTTTAACCTGAATTTTTGTAATTACCAGATCTTCTCCGATAATTTCAGGTTCAATTGTAATTAATTTTGCAATAAAGAAAAATTGCTTTAGCGATTGATTGATGCTGTAAAAAACATTTGTAATATGTCCTAAGCATTCGGTGTGAGTGCCATGTCCGTGCGGATTAAAAAAAATAGTATTAAAATTGGTCGAAGACTTTCCTTCAGAAACTTTCCCAATCCAATCACCAAAAACGACAGGCTCGATAACTGGTTTTTCGATGTACCAAGCAATCGGATTTTCGTCTGTATTTGTCAATGGAATCGAAATATCAATAGGTTTTGATAAGTCAATTTGAAAATTATGGATTTTTGCTATCATGATTCTAACCGCGAGGTTCGCTAAGGTTTACGCAAAGGGCGCAAAGTTTTTTAAAGATTGTTTACAATTCTTCTAATGCCGTTTTTTATTAAAGCTACATTGAAATTGATCAATAAGCCTAATTTGCAATTTGTTAATTTTAAATAGGTTAATAATTGAGCAAAATGAACTTCATTTAAAGCATCAACAGATTTTATTTCCAAAATTAATTTATTTTCAACTATAATATCTAGTCGATAACCAATATCTAGTTTTACCTCTTCGTAAAATAAAGGTAAAGGTCTTTGTTTTTCAATTTCTAGACCTAACTTTTTCAGTTCATAAAAAAGACATTCTTCATAAGCATTTTCTAGCAGCCCGGGTCCTAAGGATTGATGAACTTTTAAAGCACAATTAAATACAATTCGTGATAATTCATTTTCTGACATGAGTATTAAAAATAAAATTAAACTCAAATCTACGTTTTAAATTTGTTTAATATAAATTTATTCTTACAAATAAAAACTAGCGTTTTTGCGTAAAACTTAGCGAACCTTGCGGTTAAACTCTCATTCCAAATTTAAGTAAAAGAGATCACTTGCGATTCCATCTGTCAAAAATTTTCCTTTTGCAGTAGGTTTCAAAATATTATTTTCAATAAAAACCAATTCATCATCTAAGAATTTTTGAGATTGTTTCTTTAAATAATTCAAATATTCCCAACCAAATTCTTCTTCAATTCGCTGTAAAGAAACCCCCCAAATGGTTCGCAATCCAGTCATAATATATTCGTTATAACGATCGGATTGTGATAGAGTTTCAGTTTCTAAGGGTAAAATACTTTCCTGAATAGATTTTAGATAAAGTGAATTGTTGGCAATATTCCAGCCCCTTTTTTTACCATCATAACTATGTGCCGAAGGGCCAATTCCGATGTATTTTTTTCCCAGCCAATAAGCAGAATTGTTTTTGGAAAAATAATTCTCCTTGCCAAAATTTGATAATTCGTAATGAATAAAATCATTTTTTTGGAGCATTTCAACCAAAATCATAAAATGATTGGATGCCACTTCGTCTTGTGGTTCGGCAATTTTTCCAGTATCGATTAATTTTTTTAAAGCCGTTTTCGGTTCCACAGTCAAAGCATAACTCGAGATGTGCGGAACACCAAAACTTAGCGCTGTTTCAATATTTTGTTTCCACATTTCGTCGCTCATTCCTGGAATCCCGTAAATTAAATCGAGCGAAATATTATCAAAATAACGAGTCGCTTCTTCCAGACATTTTCTGGCTTCCGCCGAATTATGAGCGCGGTTCATCATTTTCAAATCATCTTCAAAAAAAGACTGAATTCCGATGCTCAAACGGTTGATTGGGCTTTCTGACAAAGCAATAATTCGTTCTGAAGACAAATCATCCGGATTGGCTTCGAGTGTAATTTCGGGATTTTCAGCAACTTGATAGTTTGCATAAACTTCGTTAATCAAAAAATTTAATTCTGAAATTTGCAGTACAGACGGCGTTCCACCACCAAAATAGATGGTTTCTACAACGTCATTTTCAAGTTCAATTTTGCGTAGGCGGATTTCTTTGGCCAAAGCCAAAATCATCTCGTCTTTCTTTTTCATCGAAGTAGAAAAATGAAAGTCGCAATAGTGACAAGCCTGCTTGCAAAAAGGAATATGGATGTAGATACCGCTCATGTTTTTTAGTGTTCAGTATTCATTTTTTTAGTGTTCAGTTAGTACTAATATTCGATTTTAAGTAGTCAATTTTTAAATTATTTAAAGCCATTAAATGCTAAAAACGAGTTATTGGTCACTTCTTTTAGCTCCAAATTTTTCGGGATTTAAAAGCATATAATTTATTAATTTCCCTATCTCCAGACTTTCACCAAGAAGTTCCTGATATAAAGTATTGGATATGTAAGTACAAGCAAAGGCGAATTCTAACCAAACTTGTGTTTCGGAATTTTCTCCATCAGAATCAGTTAATTTGCTATAAAAATGTTTTGGATAAATTCTTTTTCTATATGCTTCAGCTATCGTTACGGGTACACTTCTTGATGAGCGTCTAATTTGATCTGTTAAAGAATAAGTTTCTTCTTTTGGAAATGATTTTGTAATCTCGAATATTTTCATCGCTAAAGAAAATGATTTTTTGTATGCTAATAAATCTTGAAATCTCATTGTATTTTTTATATCATAACGGAAAACGTGTCATAAAATTTGAAAAACTTAAAGCGGAACGTTTTACTAAAGGACTGATTACTAAAAAAAACTGACCACTGACTACTATTTCTTAACTCGTTCCTCATTTTGTTTCACAAAAGCATCCCAACCTGTATAACTTTTATCACCTATTACTTTTCCAGAATTAAAAAAATGGCAAACAGCCGCAGCCAAACCATCTGTTGAATCTAGATTTTTAGGCAATTCTTTCAGTCCTAAAAGCTGTTGTAACATTTTGGCAACTTGTTCTTTGCTGGCATTTCCGTTTCCGGTGATGGCCATTTTTATTTTTTTTGGTTCGTATTCCGTAATCGGAATATCTCTGGAAAGTCCCGCCGCCATTGCAACCCCCTGCGCGCGACCCAATTTTAGCATCGATTGTACGTTTTTGCCAAAAAAAGGAGCTTCGATCGCAATTTCGTCAGGATGATGTGTCTCAATTAATTCGATGGTACGTTCAAAAATTATTTTTAGCTTTTGATAATGATTGTCGTATTTAGAAAGTTGCAATTCGTTTAGTTGCAAAAACTCCATTTTTTTATTGATGATTTTTATCAATCCAAAACCCATGATGGTCGTTCCCGGGTCAATGCCTAATATGATGCGTTCTTTTGTCAAGTGATTTTTTATTTCAGGTTTGAAGTTTTTTGAAAAGCAAAAATTCAGTGCTAATTTTCAAATGGCCACATTTTCAAATTGATTACTTTTGCGGCATGATTTTAATTCCTCACAAAGCTAAACAATTCCTCGTTCTTCTAGTCAAACTTTTGATTGTAGGGGGTGCATTTTATTTTATTTACGATCAGTTGGCTCATAATGACAAGCTCGATTGGCAAAAATTTATCACCGTATTTCGTAAAAATCAATCTGTTTTAGGAATTGGATTTATTTTACTTTTAAGTGTTTTGAACCGCTATTTTGAGATTTTAAAGTGGCAAAATTTAGCCAAAGTAATTCATGAGATTTCGCTCGGAGAAGCGACAAAACAAGTGTTGGCGGCTTTAACAGCAGGAATTTTTACGCCAAACGGAGTGGGAGAGTACGCAGGAAAAGCGTTGTACTATCCTAAATCAGAGGTTAAAAAAGTCGTGTTTCTGAATTTAATTTGCAACGGAATTCAGATGATTTTGACGGTGATTTTTGGTCTTTTCGGATTGTTGTATTTTAATTCAAAATATGAAGTCATTACGGCAAAAACAGTTGGAATTTTATTCGCAATTTTTGTTTTCTTTTTTGTGATTTTATTCTTTTTTAAGAAAATTACCATCAAAGGATATTCTATCGAAAAATTGCTTCATAAGATCAATGAGATTCCGAAACCCATTCATCAAAAAAATATTTTTTTAGGTATTTTGCGTTACCTTGTTTTCTCTCATCAGTATTATTTTTTATTTCTGGCTTTTGATGTACAACTGCCTTATTTTACTTTGATTGCTACGATTGCAGTAGTTTATTTTTTAGCTTCTTCATTGCCTACTTTTCAGTTTTTAGATTTTGCTGTAAAAGGAAGTGTGGCTATTTATTTCTTCGGAATTTTAGATGTAAATGAATGGATTGTGGTGTTTATCAGTACACTAATGTGGTTTTTGAATGTAGTTTTACCAGTGATTTTAGGAAGTTATTATGTATTGAATTTTAAAACAAAAACCAGAATATGATTTTTGCTTTATTTGCCATATTAGCCATTTATCTGATCAGTATTAAGATGCTTATTTATGGCTTTTTGAAGGTAAAAAAGCATGAAAAAACAGATTTAAAACCACAAACAAATTTTACCATTATAGTTCCCTTTCGGAATGAAACTGAGAATTTGCCGAAGCTCTTAGAAAGTTTAAATGCGCTTAATTATCCGCATCATTTGTTCGAATTGATTTTGGTTGATGACAGTTCAAAAGAAAAATTTCAAGTTCCAAGTTCTAAATTCCGAGTTACTATTATAGAAAGCATTCGGGTTTCTAATTCTCCAAAAAAGGATGCTATTACCACTGCCATGCAACATGTAAAAACCCAATGGGTGATTACAACCGATGCTGATTGTTTGTTTGGCAAAAATTGGCTTTTGGTTTTTGATAATTATATTCAGGAACATCAGGTTTCGATGTTGGTGGGAGCAGTTTCTTACGAATGTGAAAACTCTTTTTTACATCATTTTCAGCAATTAGATTTCACGAGTTTGCAGGGTGCTACCATTGGAAGTTTTGGTATTCAGAAAGCATTTATGTGCAATGGAGCCAATTTTGCTTATACTAAATCCTTATTCGAAATGCTAAATGGTTTTGAAGGAAATAATAAAATTGCCAGCGGAGATGATGTGTTTTTATTGCAAAAAGCGGTAAACAAATTTTCTGATCAGGTACATTATTTAAAATCTGAGCAAGCAATTGTGATTACAAAACCCAGTGAAAACTGGAAGTCATTGTTTAATCAGCGTGTGCGTTGGGCAGCTAAAACAAGTTCTTATCAAAGTAATTTCGGAAAATTTTTAGGATTAACTGTTTTCTTGACCAACCTCAGTTTTGTAATTGGATTTTTCTTTTTATTGCTCGGAATATGGCCTTGGTTATTTTTTATTTTGTTTGCCTTTTTAAAATTTATAGTTGACTTCGTTTTACTTTACATCACCAATCAATTTTTAACAAAAACAAGTGTAAAAAGTCTGTTATTGAGCAGTTTATTCTATCCTTTTTTTGGTTCTGGCGTTGCTTTTTACAGTTTGTTTGGATCTTACGAATGGAAAGAAAGACGTTTTGAAAAATAATGTTTTAATATAGTCTAAAATTATTGTTATTCTTTCGCTTTTAGAATTACAGGTAAAATAAATTGTGTTTTGACTGGGATTCCACGTTTGATAGCAGGATTTACTTTTGGAAAATCAACCAGACGAGCGTGTAAAATACTATCAATTTTTATTGTGTCATATGCTACAGAATCCTTAGAAAATTGGGGTTCAAATTTCATCGTCGCATCCGGAAATACAGTTACTTTTACCTCTATTGTATCCAGTTCGGGATATAAAATAGATAAAGAATCAATGTCTAATTTTTCTTGAATAAGCTGTGCCATAATTTCAAAAAAACATTCTCTGCGTTTTTGTTTATTACCGATTTTTTCGCAATCTACTACCGATGGGTATTCATCTACTTCTTTCCAGTTAATGGATTTTAATTCTTTTTGAAGTAATTCTTTTTCAGAAGGAACCTGCTTCTCAAAATATTGACAAGAATTAAACAGTAAAAAGGCTAAAAAAAGAGAAAAATGCTTCAAGATTCTGACGTTGTATTGGACTAATTTATGGTATAAAAATACGATTATTTTTTTTGGGATTCTTTGTATTGCAAATAATCTTCGTAGCTTTTTTCGAGCCAGCGTTCTTTGTTTTCTTCGACTACTTGCTTTTGTCCCGGATATAAGATTGCCAAACGATCGTAATACATTGAAATTTGTACCGTATAAGTATAGAAATCAGTCTTTGTCAATACATTCTTTGTGTCATTTCTCTTGTGAAAATAATTCAGAAAAAGTTCTTCAAAATCTTTCATAGAAAAATCCATGACCTTTTCTTTATTTACTTTATAAATACTATCTTGGATAAGTTTATCGTCTGCTGATAATTTTTTGGCTTGACCGTATGCAAGATTACAAACCGCAATAACGATTGCCAGCGAGAGAAAAATAAAAAACAGCTTGATCCTTTGCATATCTCGACATTGTGGGTGATTTGTAAGGACAAATTTACAAAAAAAATAGTTATGGATTTACTTTTATTAACACTAGGTTTTATCTGCATCATTGTTGGAATTTTGGGTAGCTTTCTACCCGTTTTACCGGGATTATCCTCTTGTTGGATAGGTTTATTGTTGCTGTATTTAACAGATGCCGTAAAAAATAATTATTGGGTTTTGGGTATTACCTTTGTAATTATGGTAGTCATTACGATTCTTGATTATGTTATCCCAGCTCAGGGCACAAAGCGTTTTGGAGGTAGTTCTTATGGTGTTTGGGGTACAAATATTGGTTTGATAATCGGAATTATTGCTCCGATACCTTTTGGAGTTATCATTGGTCCGTTTGTGGGGGCTTTAGTCGGCGAATTAATTTTTGATGCTAAAGATCATCGTCGTGCGCTAAAAGCAGCAACCGGTTCTTTGTTGGGCTTTTTAGCTTCCGGATTTGTCAATTTTTTGTTCTGTATCGTTTTTTTAGGTGTTTTTCTTACCATTGTGTGGCAAAACAGAATCCTATTATTTTAAATGTATATCACACTTTTAAGCTTTTTCTTATTTTATACAAAAAATGTTAAATTTTTTTTTCCTTCCATTTGATTTTAAAAGGGTTATGTTTGTTGGTTTGCGCTAATTTTAGAACAAAATAATGTTAAAATTCAGTGTAAAATATTTAACTATTTTTTTGGGATTGTTAATTTATTTTATATTTTTATACGGATAATCGTCAAAAAACCCCGTTTTGTCGATTATTTAGAATAATTTTAAAATAACCAAAAACAATAAAATTATGACTCCCAACCTACAAATTGAACTTAGACGTTTTATTTCTTCTAATGTTGTATCAAAATTGAATAAATTTTATTTTGAAAATGATGCTTTACTCATCAAAGCTATCGATGTTTCACTTGGAACTATTTTGATGGGAATGTATAATAAGATTGATGATGCTACTTTTTTTGATGAAATAATAGAAAAAGTTGATAATTCCAGATTTTATTCAGAGGTTGATTTTGAAGCCGGCAGAATTTTATCAGTCGATGATTGTTATGCAATGGAAGGGAATCCAATTCTAAAACAAACTTTTACCAACAAAAAAGGAAGAATTTCCGAAATGATTTCAAACGAAGTCGGCATTAAAAGCGAAACAGCACGTGAAGTACTTAATTTTTCTGCCTTATTGGTAACTTCTTATCTCAAAAATAATCTTCAATTATTATCTAGTTTAAAATTACTTTTAGAAGATCAAAAAAGAGATATTCTCAACAGTATTCCTCCTGGTATCAAAATTATACTTGGATTTTCTTGTTACGAATCAGTTGAAGAAAAAAATCAAGCCAATTTAGGAAGATCGCTTTTTACTCTTTTTGGACATAATTTCTTTTAGTTTTTAGATTTTCATAGCAATAAAAAAATCCCGCTTTACAAAGTAAAACAGGATTCCTATGTCGAATTTCAAACGGTATTAAACGTTTTTCAAATTGATAATTTCTTGCTCTGTTAAGAATCTCCAATTGCCTCTCGGTAAGTTCTTTTTGGTCAAACCAGCAAATGATACACGGTCGATACGCAGAACATCATAATCAAAATGTTCAAAGATAGCACGAACAACTTTTACGTTTGATGAACGCAATTTAAGACCTACTTCGCTCTTAGCTTCACCATCAATATAGCTTACTTCTTCAACAAATACGCGGTGTCCGTCAAGAACCAAACCTTTGCTGATTTTTTCTAAATCCTCAAATTTTAAGTTTTTATCTAACGAAACCTGATAAATTTTTGAAGATTTTTGACTCGGTAAAGTAAATTTACGAATCATATCGGTATCGTTTGTAAACAACAACAATCCAGTAGTGTTTTTATCCATTCTGCCAATCGGAGCAATTTTTGAAGTCGTAGAACCACGAACTAGTTCTAAAACATTACGAAACTCCTGACCTTCATCAAGCGCTGTGGTAAAGTTTTTAGGTTTGTTCAACAAGATGTATTCTTTCTTTTCCGGAGTCAAAATAGCACCATCAAAATTAATAACATCGGTAAGTTTTACTAAATAACCCATTTCAGTAACCGGAACGCCATTTACTTTTACGTTTCCTGACTGAATGTATATATCGGCATCACGACGCGAGCAAACCCCTGAATTTGAGATGAATTTGTTCAAACGAATCTCGTCTGCAGCTTTTTGTCTTTTTGGAGCCTGATTCTGTTTTTTTAGTTTTTGTGCTGCTTCCTCTTCTGCTGCTTTCACAGCTGGCTTCACTTTTTTCGGCCCTTGAGCACGCTTTTGCATGGCAGGTTTTGGCTTGTTAGAGTTTGATCTAGAGCTATTTGGCCTAGAGCTACCTCCCTTATTATTGCCTTCCTTATTGTTCATAAATTCTGTAATTTGTGCAAAGATAGTTTATTCTTCCCAAATAATCTTAAGTTGATTGTTCTTAGATTAATAGCTACAATTTATTAGTGTTTTAGCAGCCCAACATAAGGCTTTTTTTCAGGCAATTATCCCGCTTTTGTTCCAATCTTTTGTGTTTGCCGATCGCCATCGGCAAACACAAAAGGATTTCCTCGTCAATCGGGGCTAGAGAACAGCATTTGGCTTTTTTTAAACATTGTTCAAAGAAAAATATGTTAAAATTGATTTGTTTTTTTACTTTAAAAGCAAGTTTTTACCATGCCACAAAACACTAGGATTAATCAAAACAATACAAAAAACACCCGAAACAATTAAGAATTTCAAGACGTTGTGAAGCACTAAGTATTGCCTCTTAGAGTTTGATTTCCATAGATATAACAAGAAAAAAATCATTACAGTAAAACAAATATAAAAGTAGAGATCCATAAAACCCACATCATAAATGTTAATCAAAACATATACAGGAAAGGTCGTAAGAATCGTCAAGAAAGTAATCATTTGTTTAGAAACGGCCTCACCATATAAAATCGGAATCGTTTTGTAATTATTTACTAAATCGCCTTTTAGATTCTCTAAATCTTTTATCATTTCGCGAATCAACAATAAAAGAAATAAGAAAACAGCATGCGCAGAAATCACCGCAAAATGACTTCTGTGATTTTCGATTTCTTCAAACGAAATTTTATTGTAAAAATATAGCAAAATGGCAAAAAAAGGAACAACCGCAAGCAAAGAAGCAGTCAAATTGCCTATAATAACATGTTTTTTTATTTTATGCGAGTAAAACCATATCAGGAAAATATAAGCAGAAAAGAATAAAAAAGCACGCCAAGAAACAATCAGTGCCATGAGAGCCGCGATAAAATTTAAGGTAAAATAAACCGAAAGTTTTGTTTTTTGGCTCACCAATCTGTCCAACATCGACTTATTGGGCCTGTTGATTAAGTCCTTCTGACTGTCGTAAAAATTATTGATAATATAACCCGAAGCAATCGTAATTGCTGATGCAAAAACAATCAAAAATAAATTAAAATCCAGTAAAATATCCAATGCTCTTTTTTCTGGAGCCAGTATAAAAATAGCAGATAAATACTGTGCCAGTACAATAATCGGAATGTTGTAGCCTCTTACCACAGAGAACAAACTAACAATTTTCATTACTAAAAGTTTGTGCTGTCTGCTTAACATTTTTTGATCGTGATTATAATTAGTGTGCCGAAATTTAAAAGTTATTTATTTTAAAATATATCAAAAGCAATTTTTTTAACATGACTTTACAATCAGATCATAATTCCTAAATATGCTTCAAACTTTTTTCCATAGAATCATAGAGAACCTAAGAGCATTAAAAAAAAGCAATAAATAATTAGGATTATTTTCCCAGACTTTCACTTAAACGTTAATTGTTATCCAATTATTTTTTTCAATAAAAATAAAATAACGACAGAAACGTAAAAAAAGATTTTTTGAATCCTTTTTAGAACTGATAAACCACTTCTAATTTGTAGTCTTTCAAGGACATTTTGGCACGTTCTAAATCTTCTGTAAAACCAAGTATGTAACCACCACCGCCAGAACCGCAAAGTTTTAGGTAATAATCGTTGGTGTCGATTCCGTTTTGCCAAATTCCGTGAAATTGCTCAGGGATCATCGGTTTAAAATTATTCAGAACTACTTTTGAAAGTTTTTTGGTATTGGTAAATAGAGACTTCATGTCGCCATGTAAAAAGTTCTCTACGCAGGCATCAGTATATTTTACAAACTGGTTTTTAAGCATCGCACGGAAACCTTTGTCTTTCAGGTTTTCCATAAAAATGTTGACCATCGGAGCCGTTTCGCCTACAATTCCGGAATCTAATAAAAACACAGCACCTTTTCCGTCAAAACTCTGAGTCGGAATACCGGTTGCTTCAATATTGTCTTTAGAATTAATTAAAATTGGAATGCTTAAATAGCTGTTTAAAGGATCTAAACCAGAACTTTTTCCGTGGAAAAAACTCTCCATTTGAGAGAAAATAGTTTTGAGTTGCAACAATTTCTCACGAGTTAAATTCTCTAAAACGGTGATTTTATCAACAGCATACTTGTCGTAAATAGCAGCAACCAATGCGCCACTACTGCCAACTCCATATCCTTGTGGAATACTCGAGTCAAAATACATCCCTGTTTCAACATCGTTTTTTAAAGTCACCAAATCAAAAGCAACCAAATCAGATTGTTCAGATTGTAGCTTTTCAAGGTAAATTGCAAATCTTTTTAAACTTGCATTGGATGCAATAGCTTCTGCAGAAGGATTTTCGTCTTTCTTTAGAGCACCATTGTAAAAATTATAAGGAATAGAAAGTCCTTTTGAGTCACGGATGATTCCGTATTCTCCAAAAAGTAATATTTTTGAGTAAAATAATGGTCCTTTCATATTTATTTAATGTCTTTCTTTATATTATTTGGGTCTTGTCGTGTGTCAAAAACAGAGATAATCGTTATTTCTTTATCATTAAAAACATAGTAAAACGTCGTTTGTTTGGTCACAACACATTTTCTAACTGTTTTATTTCTTTCGCTGCACGGAAAACTTTCAGGATGCAGAAGAATGGTTGAAATTGAATTATGAGATATTTTTAAAAAATTATTTTTTATTTTTTCTGACCAATTATCTTCTAAATAAATTAAAATCATTTCGAAAGATTCTTCCGCTTTCAAAGTAAATTTAACTTTTCTCAACGTAGTGGTGTCTTTCTAAGATCGATTCGTAACTTACAACTTCTCCTCTTTCAACTTGCTTAATTCCAAGCTCAATTTCCTCTTTTTGTTGTTGAGTCAATTCATCCCACCAATCTTTTTTCTGTTTCTTAAAAATCTTCCTAATAGACTTAATTATCGCTGGATCTTGCGTTTCAGCTAACATCTTTATCAACTCGAGTTTTTCTAATTGAATGTCCATAACCTAAATTTTTATTAAAGATACGTAAAATTACAATGCAATAGCACCATCTCCAATTTCGTCACAAATGTACTGACCATTCTGGCAAAATGCAACTAATTCGGCCTGAATAAATTGCAGTACTTTTTCTTTAGCGTTTTTAGGATACAAAACATGCACATTTGCACCAGCATCAAGTGTAAAACAAACCGGAATTTGTGTTTCTTTTCTAAATTTCCAAATACCATTGATGATCTGCAATGTGTTTGGTTTCATCAAAATAAAATAGGGCATAGAAGTCATCATCATTGCGTGCAATGTCAAGGCTTCACTTTCAACTACTTTTATAAATGCGTCTAAATCTCCGTTTTCAAAAATACCAATAAGCTGATCCAGATTTTCATGTGCCTGCGCAAAACGTCTTTCGGCATAAGGATGATCGTGCATCAAATCGTGCCCAACGGTGCTTGAAACTTGTTTCTCGCCTTTATCAACCAACAAAATGGTATCTTGATAATTCTTGAAATTTTCGTGAATTGTATACGGAAATTCAACTCCAAACAAATCCGAACTGTCTTTTATATTCTCTTGATTTCCCCAAACGACAACATTTCCTTTGATGCTTCGGCATGCGCTTCCGGAACCTAAACGAGCTAGAAAAGAGGCTTTTTTATAAAAATATTCATCAGTCATTTCTGGGTTTAAAACTTTTTCCAGATTCATAAAGTTCATTGCCAAAGCTGCCATTCCAGATGCAGAAGAAGCAATGCCCGAACTGTGCGGAAAGGTGTTTTGAGTATCAATCGTAAAATGATATTCTTTTAAAAAAGGCAAATAAACTTCGACTCTTTCTAAGAATTTTTGAATTTTGGGTTTAAAATCTTCTTTTGGTTTTCCTTCAAAAAGTAAATCAAAAGAAAAAACCTTTTGATTTGATCTTTTTTCAAAAGCCAATTTGGTAATCGTTTTACAATTATTTAGTGTAAAACTCACCGAAGGATTGGCCGGAATCTGGTCGTTTTTTTTTCCCCAATATTTTACTAATGCAATGTTGCTTGGAGCGCTCCATTCGAAGTTTCCGTTCTCAATTGAGCCCGTATATTTTTTTGGAATAAAATCTGTTGTTGTAAACATTCAATAAAAATTTAGACAAAGATACTTTTTTTGGTTTATACCTTTTACACTTTTTACAGGTTGTAAAAATGTTTATCTTTATAACTCAAAAAGATAAAAAATGAACAAAATAATTCGAATCATAATAGGCGTAATCCTTTGCTTGGCAGTTGGATATTCGTCTTCGCAAGTTACAAGAGCTGGGGTTGAAACATGGTATCCAACGATCGTGAAACCTAGTTTTAACCCGCCCAACTGGATTTTTGCTCCCGTCTGGACCTTACTTTTTGTTTTAATGGGAATCGCCGCAGGGTTGGTTTGGGATAGAATAAAGGAACAAAACGAAGCCGTAAAAAAAGCTTTAGGTTTCTTTCTAATTCAGTTGGTTCTAAATGCTGTTTGGTCGTATTTGTTCTTCGGATTAAAAAATCCAATGTTGGCTTTGATCGAAATTGCACTTTTGTGGTTGATGATTTATGAAACGTATTTAAAATTCATCAAAATCAATAAAATAGGTGGTTATTTGCTTGTTCCGTATTTGGCTTGGGTGAGTTTTGCAATGATTTTGAATGCAAGCATTTGGTGGCTAAACAGATAGATTTTTTCTGGTCTAATTTTTTTCAGTCGTTTGCAGTTTTTTGAATTGCTCGTTTTTGGCATATAAAAAATCCATTGTAGACAGGATATTGCTATTTTCTAAAAGTTTTTTAGACTTTGGGTCGGCATCACAGAATTCAATAAATAAATCCTTTTCTTCGGTATTGATTTTTAAATCTTTAGAGAAAAAATCTGGCGGACAGGTTTTTGCGATGAGTTTCTTAAATTCAAATTCAAATTCATTTTTTTTGGGCTTTTTTCGCTGGCCAATGGGTATTGATAAGGACATTCCGTTTGGAATAGTTCCGTCTTTATAACCCGGAATAAACCGAGTCAGATTCGCGGCTCTTTTATCTATATCGATCTGATTAATTGCCGATTGATCGAATTTTACAGACTCAAATTTTATAGTAGTAATGACAACTTCATTCAATTCCTCGGGTTTTAAAACCATATTTACAACAAGATTATTGGTTTTTATGTCTTCAGGGGTAATTTGCAATCGTTTAAAAAAATAATCTTTGGAGAAAAAAATCAAACTATCTTTATTATTTACCAAGATCGAAAATTCTCCTAAATCATCTGTTCGAGTGCTGGTTTTAGCAGTTTTATTGATGACCTCGACGTTCTTGAGTTTTAGAATCCCAGAAATAACTTTTCCGTGGAGTAATTTTTCTGTCTGCGATAATCCAATTTGATAGGTAAATAAAGAAATTGTAGTAAGTAATTTTACTCTCATCTAATAGTATTTATTTGAAAGTAAAATTATTAGAATAGTCTTAATGAAAACTTATCAAACCTGTAAATTCTTGTTAATTTGATATTACTGTTTAAACAATAATTTACTGATTTAAGCATTGCTATAAAAACAGTTTTTTTATTAAGCTCTGAATTTCAATAAAATAAGTTCTGAGAATTCTAAATATTATCCGCCACAATAAAGCCACTTGTCCAGGCATTTTGGAAATTGAAACCTCCTGTGATAGCGTCAATATTCATGATTTCTCCAGCAAAATAAAGATTTTTATGCAATTTGCTTTCCATGGTTTTAAAATTGATTTCTTTTAAATCTATTCCACCAGCCGTAACAAATTCTTCTTTAAAAGTACTTTTTCCGTTGACTTGAAACTGTGCTTTGGTGAGTTGCGAAGCTAAATTTTGCAATTGATTTCTAGACAAATCGGCCCATTTGGTTTCGTGTTCTATTCCCGAAGCGACAACTAAACTTTCCCACAAACGATTTGGGAATTCGAAAGGAGATTTTTTAGAAACAGCTTTTTTGGCATGTTCCTGTTTTAAATCTTTTAGGATTTTTTCGGCATCCTTGGTATCGACATCGTTTAGCCAATTCACAAAAATGGTAAACTGATAATTTTTATCGTGCAAAACTCGTGCTCCCCAAGCCGAAAGCTTTAAAATAGCTGGACCACTCATTCCCCAATGGGTGATTAGCAATGGTCCTGTAGATTCGAGTTTGGTGTCTTTTACGTTTACTGTCACTTGAGCTGCAACGCCTGGCAATTCTTTAATGCGGGAATCTTTGATATTAAACGTAAATAGGGAAGGAACGGGATTTACAATCGCATGCCCTTGTGTTTGCAGCATTTCCCAGATTTTAGGATTGCTTCCCGTGGCCAAAACTAATTTTTCTGTAGCATAATTGGTATCCTGAGTATCAATTTTCCAATGATTTTCGGCTTTAAAAATCGATTGAACACTTTGTCCCGTTAATACTTTTATGCCTAATTTATGGGTTGCTTCGATAAAACAATCGATAATAGTTTGAGAAGAATTAGAAACGGGAAACATTCTGCCATCATCTTCAATTTTGAGTGCAACGCCATGTTTTTCAAACCATTCTATAGTATCACCAGAACAGAATTGATGAAAAGGTCCGCGTAGTTCTTTTTCGCCACGTGGATAAAATTTTACCAGTTCGTTGGGTTCAAAACAAGCGTGTGTTACGTTGCATCTTCCGCCACCAGAAATGCGCACTTTAGAAAGCACTTCTTTTCCTCTTTCTAAAATGGCAATTTTTAGTTTTGAATTTTTCTCAGCAATATTAATCGCCGTAAAAAAACCTGCGGCGCCTCCGCCTACAATGATGATATCGAAATTTTTTATCATGTTATTTTTTAGAACAGATTTTACAATTTTAAAAGACTAAAAAATCTGTATTAATCTGTGAAATCTAAAGCTATTTTTTTTATTATAATTTATCTGGAAAATCAGAAATTATTCCGTCTACGTTGTAGCTTTTTATTTTTCGAATTTCTTCTTCCGTGTTTACTGTCCAAGGTAAAACCAGAAATCCTTTGTCTTGCATTTTTTTGACATTCTCTGAATTTAATAATAGATAATCCGGATGAATTGCTTTTGCCTGGATGTTTTCGGCGAAAGCCAAAGCCAAATCCAGATCGTCTTCGGTTAAGACGCCAATTTGTATTTTTGAATTTAGATCATGTACTTTCTGAAGCGCATTCCAATCAAAACTTGAGACAATAAAATGCTCGTAATTCCAATTTTTTTCTACAATATAGTCTTCGATTAAAGCGACAACTTTTTCTGAAGTTTCAAAATTCTTTAATTCGATATTGATCATGCCTTTTTTATTGACCAGATCAAGAACTTCATTTAAAGTCGGAATTTCATATTGACCGTCAATCAAAAACGATTTCAATTCAGACAAAGATAATGCATTTACAAGACCTTTTCCGTTGGTCATTCTATCGATGGTTTCGTCGTGAAACACCATTAGATGCCCGTCAGCACTTAAATGAACATCAAGTTCTACTCCGTCAGCATTTAAATCTAAAGCTTTCTGAAAAGCTTTTAAGGTGTTTTCGGGTTCGTAACCTTTGGCACCGCGATGGGCAATTTTTAAAAATGTATTCATTTTTTAATGATCTTTAAAATACAAAGGTACAAAGGCGCAAAGAAAGAAAACGAATGTTTCTTAACTTTACAGCTTTAAAAAAATAATAGCCACAGATTAAAGTATTAAAAAAGATTTTTGAAAATCTGTGTTACTATCTTTAATCTGTGGCAAACTCTGCTGAGAAGACACACTGCTGTGCGTTTCTGCGGGGATTATGGGTTTTTATTCCAATTCTAAAACTAAAGCCGATTTTGGCTCTAACTTAATTTCAGATGAAATATCAAATGTTTTTCCGGTTAGAGCATCCTTTCCAGATTTGAAGTTTTTACAATTTTCTTTAAAACGATTGGTTTTGATCGTTTGTTCTGTCGAATTGTTATTAAAAACAACCATTACCGTTTTTGCATCAGTATATCTAAAATAAACATAGATATTGTTTTCCGGAATATAATGCGTCATTTTCCCGAAATGAACCGCTTCATTGGTTTTTCTCCAGTTGAATAATTTGGCCGTAAAATCGAAATATTGGGCCTGTTCTGCGGTTCTCCCTTCTTTGGTAAAAGCATTGTTTTTGTCGCTATTCCATCCGCCGGGAAAATCTTGACGAATGCCTGCATCTCCTTTACTTTTATCGCCGCCCATACCAATTTCTGAGCCGTAATACACCTGTGGAATTCCACGAACTGTCGCCAGTAAAGTCATGACCAATTTGTATTTTGTAAAATCATATTTATATACATCGTTGATGCGGTTTGTATCGTGATTTTCTGCAAAAACCAAAATATTGTTCGGATTTGGATATAAATAATCTAAAGTAAAATTATTGTAAAATTTAATCATTCCGTTATCCCAGGTAGCATTATCCTCATTAAATGCAGAACCAATCTGATCCTGTAAAGTAAAATCCATGACGCTTGGTAAATTCGAATTGTAGTTTTCAATAGCCCCAATTTTGCTGTCTTTTTGCCAGTAGGCTAAATTCGCCTGATTGTGCATCCAGATTTCTCCAACAATATTAAAATTTGGATATTCTGTAGTAATTGCTTTTGCCCAATTTGCCATCGCATTAGCATCAGAATAATTATAAGTATCTACTCTAAAACCATCTAAATCTGCGTATTCAATCCACCAAATAGCGTTTTGAGTTAAGTATTTTGCCACCAAAGGATTTCTTAAATTCAGATCGGGCATAGAAGGAACAAACCATCCGTCAACACAAACTTCCTGATCTAATTTTGATGCGTGAATATCGGTAATTACTTCACGTCTGTGATGTGTTTGGGTATAATTTTCGAATTGATTGATCCACGATTTTGTTGGCAAATCTTTGATCATCCAGTGGGTAATTCCCCAGTGATTGGTCACATAATCCATTACCAGTTTTAGGTCTTTTTTATGCATTTCTGCCGATAAACGTAGGTAGTCTTCATTGGTTCCGTAGCGAGAATCGATTTTGTAAACATCAGATTGTCCGTAGGTGTGGTACGAGTATTCTTTGTCATTGTCTTCGCATAACGGAGTACTCCAGATAGTGGTTGCTCCCAAAGAAGCAATATAATCTAGGTTTTTGATAATCCCTTCGATGTCTCCGCCGTGACGACCGCCCGGTAATGCGCGATTTCCTTTTTCTGCTAAAGAAGCGTCGCTGTCATTTTTAGGATTTCCATTGGCAAACCGATCCGGCATGATTAAGTACATTACATCTGATGCATCGTAACTTTTTCTTTCGGCCGAATTGGATCTTCTTTCTTTAAGGGAATATTTTTGCGTAAAAGCGACTTTGTTTTTGCTTTTGAAAGAGAAAACCATTTCAGAAGCCTTTAGGTTTTGTGTGTCGATTGTAATAAAAAGATAGTTGGGGTTTTCGGTCTTCTCTACGTTTTTTATCACGATATTATTAGATACCGAAGCTTCGTATTGGGCAATGTTTTTTCCGTAGAACATGATTTGCAGTTCAGGATTTTTCATTCCTGCGTACCAAAATGGCGGTTCTACTTTTTGTATTTGCGCTTTTGTGGAAGCGGAAAACAAAAGTATCAGTAAAATTAATTTATTGAAAAAATGGTTTGTTTGAAGTCTCATAATTTATAGTTTTAGTTTCCTGTAAGGTTTCCAAAATCTTATAGGTATAGATTGTGTAGATTATAAAACCTACAAGGTTTTGGAAACCTTGCAGGTTACTATATCAGTTAAAAAAAAGACAAGCAATCTCGGGGAAAATCGCCTGTCTCTTAAAAAACTATTTATTTTCAATAATACTAATCGCATAACCTCCGCCCGGAGCAGAAAACTGCGATAGTTTTGATGTATTGGTTACAACCATTTTTTTGATGGTATACGCTTGCGGATTGGTTTTGTAATGCGCATCTTTTGCATCGACATAAAGGGTTGCGGTGTATTTTTTGCCTTTTTCAAGGAAACTGAAATCGATATTTGAGGTACGGGAATTGTCTCCGTTTACATTTCCAACAAACCAATTGTTTGTTCCTTTTGCTTTTCGGGCAACCGTAATAAAATCACCTGGTTCTGCTTCTATATATTTGCTTTCTGACCAATCTATCGCCACATCTTTTATGAATTGAAAAGCATCTGGAAAACGGTTGTAGTTCTCTGGAGTATCGGCTGCCATTTGCAATGGGCTGTACATAGTAACATATAAAGCCAATTGGTTGGCAAGCGTACTGTTTACATGCGATTTGTTGTCTGGATTCATTTTAGTTAAATCCATTTCAAAAATCCCAGGAGTATAATCCATTGGGCCACCAATTAAGCGTGTAAATGGCAATACAGTAACGTGGTTGGGTTTAGATCCTCCAAAAGATTGATATTCTGTTCCTCTTGCTGCTTCATTCCCAATTAAGTTAGGATAGGTTCTGCAAATTCCTGTTGGGCGAACTGCTTCGTGAGCGTTGACCATGATTTTATAATCGGCAGCTTTTTCAATAGCATATTGGTAGTGGTTTACAATCCATTGGTCATAATGATTTTCGCCGCGAGGCAAGATATCGCCAACGTAGCCGCTTTTTACAGCATCGTATCCGTTGTCTTTCATGAATTGGTAGGCTTTATCCATGTGGCGCTCGTAGTTACGAACAGAACCCGAAGTTTCGTGGTGCATTATGATTTTTATACCTTTAGATTTTGCATATTCGTGCAAACCTTTTACATCAAAATCTGGATAAGGCGTCACAAAGTCAAATACATAATCTTTGGTATGACCAAACCAATCTTCCCAACCTTCGTTCCAACCTTCGACCAAAACGGCGTCAAAACCATTTTTAGCAGCAAAATCGATGTATTTTTTTACGTTGGCATTGTTGGCACCATGCGTTCCGTTTGGTTTTGCTTTCGAGAAATCGGTAACTCCCAATTGTACGGTTGGAAAATCGTTTGTGTACGACCAAGAACTTTTTCCGGTAATCATTTCCCACCAAACACCCACATATTTTACGGGTTTTATCCAAGATGTATCCTCAATTTTTGAAGGCTCGTTTAAGTTCAAAGTCATTTTTGAAGCCAAAATATCACGAGCATCATCACTTACCATAATTGTTCTCCAAGGAGAGTGGCTTGGTGCCTGCATATACCCTTTGTCGCCTTTTGCATCTGGTGTTAACCAAGATTCGAAAATCATGTTTTTATCATCCAAATTCAGGTGCATACAAGAATAATCAATCAAAGCAGCTTCGTGTAAATTGATATAGATTCCGTCATTGGTTTTTAGCATTAACGAAGTCTGAACGCCTGTATTTGAAAAAGATTTTTGAGAAACATTTGCTGTATAAGCTTTCTCAGATAATCCTCTTATTTCCGATAATTTAGATTTAGTGTAATCATATTCCTGAGTGTCATAATCGCCCGGAATCCAGAATGCTGTGTGGTCGCCCGTCATAGCAAATTGTGTTCTTTCTTCTTTAATTACAAAATAGGTTAGGTTTTTTTGAGTTGGAAATTCATATCTAAATCCAAGTCCATCATCAAATAAGCGAAAACGAATCACGATTTGTCTGTCGGTACTTTTTTGGTCTAAAGTAACGGCCAATTCATTGTAATGATTTCTAATAGCATCGACTTCGCCCCAAACTGGTTTCCAGGTTTCGTCAAAAGTAGATGTTTTGGTATCTGCAATGGCAAAATCATTCAAAAGTGATTTTTTATCATTTTTAAGTTCAAGTCCTAATTTACTGGTTTTTACAACTTCTTTGTTTTTGTATTTTAAACTGTAAGTTGGTGTTCCGTCATTTTGAAGCGAAAATTCCATAACAAATTTTCCTTCGGGTGATTTTAATTGTTGCGCTTCTGCTAAAGTGCTGAAGGCGAATAAAATTAAGCTTGTAAAAAATAATTTTTTCATTTTGATAGTTTTTAAAAGTGATTCACTTTTGTTTATGCTGTGGCTAATGGAGTAGCCATTATTGTTTTTCCGTTTACGTTGATCGCTAAGTCCTGGTCGCCATCAACTGTAAAAGTAGTTTCATTATGCTGAACAGATACTTTTAGAATTTGATTTCTGAAATTAATTTTAAACGAATAACCTTTCCACTCTTTTGGAATTTTTGGCGAAAAATGAAGTTGGTCATTTTTAACACGCATGCCTCCAAAACCTTCTACAATACTCATCCAGGTTCCCGCCATTGAGGTGATGTGACAGCCTTCTTCTACTTCTTTATTGTAATCGTCCAGATCTAAACGAGATGTTCTTAAATAAAAAGTATACGCCATATCCATTTTGTCTAATACGGCAGCCTGAATCGAATGCACGCAAGGCGAAAGCGAACTTTCATGAACAGTAAACGATTCGTAAAACTCAAAATTACGCTGTAATTCTTCTTTAGAAAAGTGATCTTCAAAAAAATAAAAACACTGCAAAACATCGGCTTGTTTGATGTAGGGAGAACGTAAAACGCGATCCCAAGACCATTTTTGATTGATTGGTCGTTGCGAGCGATCTAAATCTTTTACGGGAACCAAATCTTTGTCCAAGAAACCGTCTTGCTGCAAATAAATACCCAATTCTTTAGAAGTAGGGAAGTACATATTATCGGCCACTTTTTTCCATTCCTGAATTTCGGCTCCCGAAAGCACTACTTTTTCCAGCACACGTTTGTGATCTGCAGGATACTCGGCAGCGACTTTTTTAATTTGTTCTGCGGTATAATCGATACACCATTTTGCGATATAATTGGTGTAGAAATTATTATTGATGTTGTTTTCGTATTCATTTGGGCCTGTAACTCCCAAAATCACGTATTGGTTTTTTTCTTTAGAAAAAGAAGCTCTTTGGTGCCAAAAACGGGCAATTCCGATTAAAACTTCTAAACCTTTCTCAGGAATATACGAGTAATCTCCCGTAAAACGATGATAATTAAAAATGGCAAAAGCAATGGCGCCATTTCTATGAATTTCTTCGTGCGTAATTTCCCATTCGTTATGACATTCTTCGCCATTCATGGTTACCATCGGGTACAAAGCTGCTCCGTTTTTGAAACCTAAATTGTCTTTGGCATTCTCAATTGCTTTGTCCAACTGATTGAAACGGTATGTCAATAAATTGCGCGCAACCTGCTGATCTTTGGTAGCCATGTAAAACGGGATGCAATAGGCCTCGGTATCCCAATAAGTAGAGCCTCCGTATTTTTCTCCGGTAAAACCTTTTGGGCCAATATTCAATCGTGAATCTTTTCCTAAATAGGTTTGATTTAATTGAAAGATGTTGAAACGAATTCCCTGCTGTGCTTTTACATCGCCATCAATCGTAATATCCGACATTTCCCAGATTTTGCTCCAAGCCTTAATTTGATTTTGAAGTAATTGATCGTATCCTAAATTCAATGCTTTTTTGATGCATTTTTCGGCTGCAGCCAAAGTATTTTCATGGTTTAAAGAAACGGTATAGCCGCCAATTTTTTGTATCGCTGAGGTTTGTCCTTTTGCAATAATCGTCCCATAATGAAACTGTACTTTGTCTGAAGTAGAATCTATTGTAGAAGCAGAAATGTTGACGTTTTCGCCGTTTGCAAAAATCGTGTTGTGCATAAAAGTGGTCACTTTAAAATGCGTTTTAAAAGTTTGTGCTGTTACAAAAGCTTCATTAGCTGCTTTTTTTACTTCTAATGGCTCCCAGAATTTTTCTTCCCAGTTGGCATCTTCATTGGTAACACCGGCATCAACATAAGGTTTGTAAACAATTTTGGCATCTTTATTCAACGGTGTGATTTCGTATTTGATCAAGCCTGTTTCATCAAAATCTAAAGAAAGAAAACGACGCACATTTACGGCAATTTCAGTTCCGTTTTTTAGAGTAGCTTCAAAAGAGCGATTGTACCAACCTTCTTTCATATTCAATTCTCTGCGGAAATTTTTAACCTGAGTGCATTTATTCAAATCAAAGTTTTCTTCGTTGATTTCAATATCAATTCCAATCCAGTTAGGAGCATTTAAAACTTTCGCAAAATATTTTGGATAGCCGTTTTTCCACCAGCCTACTTTGGTTTTGTCAGGGTAATAAATTCCGGCGATATAACTTCCTTGAAACGTTTTACCGGAATAAGTTTCTTCAAAATTGGCACGTTGTCCCATAGCACCGTTTCCAATACTGAAAAGACTTTCAGACGATTTTACTCTTTCTGCGTCAAATCCTTCTTCTATGATGGACCAATTGTCTGGTTTTATATAATCTTGATTCATTTTTCTTTAATTAGATAATGGGGCAATGAGATAATTAGAGAATGTGTCAATTTGGTAATTAGATAATTATTGGGTTGACGTTTCTAATTTGATTTTATCTTTATTGCTGATTGTTTTACTTTTTTTGATTGATGGTTTGTAACGATTAATTAGTTGTTTAATTTGATAATTATTCATTTTCTAATGATCAAATTGACATATTTTAAATTAGGGAAATAGATAATTCTAGCTTAGGACATTATCTTATTTTCTAATTGTCAAATTTTCTAATTGATTAACTTCTCGATAAAGCTTTCGTCTATTACGGTGAAATCTTTAAAGATGTATTGGGCTTCATGTAAAATTGTTTTCTCACCAATTCCAACACTTACCATTTCGCCTACGTTTGCTGCCTGAACTCCAGCAACAGAATCTTCGAATACTATTGCATTTTTTGGATCAATTTGTAATAATTGGGCCGCTTTTAAGAAAACTTCCGGATCTGGTTTGGCATTGGTAACGTCATTTCCGTCAACAATAACATCAAAATAGGACAGAATTCCGGTTTTTTCTAAAATTGGTCTTGCATTTTTACTTGCAGAACCCAGTGCAATCGCTTGATTTTTTTCTTTTAATAGTTGTAGAATTTTAAAAACGCCTGGAAGAATTTCGCTTTCATCCATGTCAACCAAGTAAGTTAAATAATCTTCGTTTTTCTGAATTAACCATTTGTCTTTGTCATCTTGCGAAGCCTGAACATTTCCTAGTTCAAGAATTATATCGAGCGAGCGCACGCGACTTACACCTTTAAGTAATTCGTTGTGTTCGTGTGTAAAATTAATATTGAGGCTTTTGGCGATTTTTTGCCACGCCAAAAAATGATATTTTGCGGTATCAACGATTACGCCATCAAGATCGAATATGAATGCTTTTTTGTTCATTATAAGTAGGATTCTTAATTTATGATTTTTGAATTGTATCATCTACATCTCTTACTTTGTAGACTAAAAGAGCGGCAATTAAGAAACTAACTCCACTGGTAATTAAGGCATAGATTGCATCGCCGTTGTAAAGATATTTTACAATTGGACCTCCAATAAGTGCGTTAACAATTTGTGGGATAACTACAAAAAAGTTAAAAATCCCCATGTAAACGCCCATTTTTTTCGGGGCTATTGACCCTGCAAGAATTGCGTAAGGCATTGCCAAAATACTTGCCCATGCCACTCCAATTAAAATCATTGGAAGTACTACCCAGTCTTCATTGGGCATAAAATAAATAGATATTAATCCGATTCCTCCAATAATTAAAGAAAGGGCGTGTGTTGATTTTCGTCCGATTTTTTTAGCGATGTACGGCAGGAAAAACAGCGCAATAATAGCGGAAACGAAATTATAGACTCCAAACAATATTCCGACCCAGTCACCAGCGTCTTGATATTGCTGACTTGAAGTGTCATCTAAAGGCAATCCGTAAATGTGATGTGCGATGGCTGGAGTTGTAAAAACCCACATACCAAATAATCCGAACCATGAGAAAAATTGTACCCAACTTAGCTGACGCATAGTAGTTGGCATTTTTGCAAAATCGGTAAAAATGTCGCTTAGTTTTGATTTTTCTTCAGAAACAATAACGTCATGATTTTGAGGATCTTCAAAATTGGCCAGTTCTTCCGGAGTATATTCTTTTGTTGTAATGAGTGTTACTAATATTGAGCCCACTAAAACTCCCGCACCGATAATAAAAGAAAGGGTCAGGTTTAATGGAACACTTCCGGGAACAGCACTATTTGAAACATCAAAATATTTTGTCAGGACATAAGGCAATGCGGAACCAATAACGGCTCCAAAACCAATTAACGAAGTTTGAATACTAAAGCCTGCAGTACGCTGATCTGTTCTTAAATTGTCTCCAACCAAAGCACGAAATGGCTCCATAGCGATATTGAAAGATGCATCCATGATCATCAACATTCCGGCTCCAACCCATAAAGCAGGTAAAACAGAAATAAAAATATTAGCTTGAGGCATTAAAATTAATCCAACGGAAGCCAAAATAGCACCTACAAGAAAAAAGGGTTTTCTTCTTCCGAATCTTCCCCAAGTTTTATCGCTGTAATGACCAATGATAGGCTGAACTATTAATCCCATAAGGGGGGCAATAATCCAAAACCATGATAGTTCATGTATGTCGGCACCAAAAATTTGAAGAATTCTGCTGGCATTCGCATTCTGTAGTGCAAACCCCATTTGTATTCCTAAGAAACCGAAACTCATGTTCCAAATTTCCCAGAAACTTAATTTACGCTTTTCCATTATCGTAATTAAAAAATTAATTAGACGATAAGCGCTATGCTTATCAAAACTTACTGTTTTTTCGAAGTAAAAGTAAAAGCTTTGATGGCCGTAAAAGTATAAATTATTTTTAGATATATACTAACAAAAAAGCCATAAATGTTTTTTATGGCTTTAGAATATGTTGATTTTAAGAAAATTAGTCAGTAGATTCTCTTTTTATAAGATGTGTTTCAATGACTTCTGTAGTGTAATTTTCATTTTCTTCATCGTCGTCATCATGAGCGGCTTCCAGTCTTTCAATTAGCATTTTGGCGGCTTTGTTTCCCATTTTTTCGCCACTTTGGCTTACAGTGGTAATTGTTGGAGTGGAGTATTTCGAGATAATTCCGTCGGTAAAAGCAATTACAGCCAGGTCTTCAGGAATTTTAAGCCCCATCTTATTTGCTGTTTTGATGATAGTAACCGCAAAAAGTTCGTTTACCGCAAAAACTGCATCAAAAGCCCTGTCGTGCAAGAGTTGGCCAATGGTGATTTCGCAAGTATCTACATCTTCAATTTTGATGATAAGGTCTTCATTAAAAGGTAATCCGTTGTCCAGAAGTGCTTTTTCGTAGCCATCCGTCCTTAATTTTCCGACACTTACATAATCTACCGTTGTCACAAGTGCAATCTTTTTTCGACCATTATCGATTAAGCTTTGAACGGCTTCGTAAGCAGCAGATTTGTCATCAATAATCACTTTGTCGCACAAAATATCATTGGTCACACGGTCAAACATCACCACAGGCATTCCTTGATTAATTACTTCTGTAATATGGTGAAAATCGCCTTTGTACTGGGTTTCTTTAGAGAGCGACATGATAAAGCCGTCAATGCTTCCGTTGGCCAACATCTCCATATTAAGGACCTCTTTATCAAAAGAATCATCAGACAGGCAAATTACAACACTGTAGCCGTGTTCGTTCGCCACCTGCTCAATACCGTTGATCACAGTAGAGAAAAAATAATGTACAATTTCCGGAATGATAATACCAATACTTTTGGTTTTTCGATTTTTTAGACTAAGAGCAATGTTGTTGGGTTTATAGTTGTAAAACTTTGCAAAGGCCTGTACTTTCAGACGTGTTTCTTCACCGATTTCGAGACTGTTTCTAAGTGATTTTGAGACAGTTGAAATCGATACGTCAAGCTCCTTTGCAATTTGTTTTAAGGTTATTTTTCGTTTCATAGTATTAATTTGAAAAAAATCTAATTATTAATAAAGGTATTGTATATTTTGATAATTGATAATTTTTGACTTAAAAGATTACAAAAAATAGAAAGTTTTCAACACTATCACGTTTTCGTAAACCAATAAAAATTGTAACTCGTTGCGCATGTTAATAAATTCCTAATTTTGAAATTCGAAGTAAAATTAAAAACTTAACTAACAATCACAAACTCAAACTAATTTAAACAAAAAGTATGAAAGCAATTTATAAAAAGTTGTTATTTTTATTCCTGCTGTTGCCTTTTTCGGTGTTAGCTCAAAGCACTTTAAGCGGAACCGTTGTTGATAAAGCAACAGGACAACCAATACCAGGAGTAAATGTAAATGTACAGGGTGCTCCAAGCGGCGCATCTACCGGATTTGATGGGGTTTACCAACTTTCAAATGTAAAAAATGGTAACAAAATTGTCGTATCTTTTATTGGATATAAAACGGCAACTATTGATTACACCGGACAAAAGACACTAAATGTTACCTTAGAGGAAGATACAAACCAACTTAAAGAAGTTGTAGTACAAGTAGGTTACGGTACTGTTAAGAAAAAAGATGCTACAGGTTCTGTTTCTCAAATCTCTTCAAAAGAGTTTAATAAAGGAATCAACGTAACTCCGGAAAGCTTAATTAGTGGGCGTATTTCGGGTGTAACTGTTGTTGGAGGAGGTGCTCCTGGTGCAAAAGCAGATATCCGTATTCGTGGAGGTTCCTCTTTAAATGCTTCAAATGAGCCTTTGATCGTTTTAGACGGATTGCCTTTGAGTAATGCAGTTCCTAGCGGAGCAACAAGTATTTTATCTACTATTGATCCTAATGATATTGAGTCTTTTACAGTTCTTAAAGATGCTTCTGCAGCAGCTATTTATGGTTCGCGTGCAGCAAATGGTGTAATTGTGATTACAACCAAAAAAGGATCAAAAGGTGGTGTAAAAGTTAATTTTAGTTCGCAGGTAGGTATCAATACAGTGGCCAACACAGTTGACGTAATGAGTGCAGATCAATTTCGTGATTTAGTAAACACAAAAGGAACAGCAACTCAACAAGCTTTATTGGGTAATGCAAATACCAACTGGCAGGACGAAATTTTTCATACTGCTCTTACAACAAACAACAATATTTCTGTAAGTGGTTCTTTATTTAATAAATTGCCAGTTAGGTTATCAGTTGGAAATGTTGATAATCCGGGAATCTTAAGAAATACATCTTTTGAGAGAACTACGACATCGTTATCGCTAAATCCTGTTTTATTTGATAATCATTTAAAAATTGATATTAGCGGAAATTTATCTTTCGGTAAAAATCAATTTCAGGATGAAGGAGCTGTAATTGGTAGTGCTATCGGATTTGATCCTACACAGCCAGTTTACGATGCCAATTCACGTTACGGAGGTTATTATGAGTGGTTAGAACCAAATGGAAATTTACCCTTATTGCCGGCAAGAAATCCTGTTGCAAGATTAAATCAGGATAATAGAAGAGCTACTTCTACCAGAAAATGGGGTAATGTTAGATTAGACTATAAATTACATTTCTTTGAAGATTTGAGAGTTGTAGCCGAAGCTGGTATTGATAGATTTGATAGTAGCGGATATACAGAAGTAAGTACTCAAAGTGCGTTGGGTTATCAGCCAAACCCATTTAGCTCAGGAAACTGGGTAAATTTAGGAAACTATTCTAGTTATACTGATGCACTTCAAAACAAAAACTTAAATGCTTATTTTAATTATACCAAAGATTTAGGAAAAATTAAAGTAGACGCAACAGCGGGTTATAACTACCAATTGTTTCAAAAAGAAAGATATCAATCTGGCGAAATAAGACAGCCAAATCCAAATGAAGATGTTGCTACGGATCCAGACGTTAATTTACAATCTTTCTTTGGTCGTTTGAATTTAGGTTATGACAGCAGATATTTATTGACCTTAAACTACAGAAGAGACGGGACTTCACGTTTTTCTGAAGATAACAGATGGGGTAATTTTGCCGGAGGAGCTTTTGCTTGGAATGTATCTGAAGAGGAATTTTTAAAAGACAATGCTACACTTTCAACTTTAAAATTAAGAGTTGGTTACGGAACTACAGGTCAACAAGATATCTCTGCTCAGTATGATTATCTGAGAAGAGTAACTTTAGGAACAATTAATTCACAGTATATTTTTGGAAATACTGTTTATTCAACTGCCAGACCAGAAGGATATAACGAAAATATCAAATGGGAAGAATTGGCAGAGATGAACGTGGGTGTTGATTACGGATTTTTGAATGAAAGAATAACAGGATCCATCAACTATTTTGATAAGAAATCAACAGATTTATTAGCAGATATTGCAGTTCCTGATGGAGCAAATCTTAGAAATCAAGGTTTCTTTAATATTGGTAGTGTAAGAACAAAAGGGGTTGAGTTTAATGTTCAGTCGGATGTAGTTAAAACCGATAACCTAACTTGGAATGTAGCTTTTAATGCTACTTACATCGATCAAAAAATCTCAGAATTAGGAATTACTGTTCCTGGTTTTCAAGGTTATTTGGCAGGAGACAACATAGCTGGAGGAAATGGGAATAAAGTTCTTATTAACTCAGTAGGATATGCACCAAATTCATTCTTTGTTTACGAACAATTATATGATGCTGACAAAAGACCTATAGCAGGAGCTTATGTTGATAGAAATTCAGATGGAAAAATTGATGCAGGTGATCGTTACAGAGCTGGTAAAACGGCTCCAGATTATACTTTTGGATTGTTTTCTACTTTAAACTACAAAAATTTTGATTTTACAATGAACTGGAGAGCTAGTGTTGGAAACAAAATTTTTGATAACGTAAGTTCAAATTTAGGTTACTCTGATGCTGGATTAAGAAGACAAACGGATTTATCTAACGTAAGTTCTGATTACTTTAATACAGGCTTTACTTTTGAAGATAATGGAACACAACGTTATTTGTCTGATTATTTTGTAAAAGATGCTTCTTTTGTAAAATTAGATAATGTTATGCTTGGGTATACTTTTGATAAAACGATCATTAAAGCCGCTTCATTAAGATTTACAGCTGGTGTTCAGAATGTTTTCATTCTTACGAAATACAATGGTTTAGATCCTGAAAGATTCAATGGAATTGATAATAATGTTTACCCAAGAGCCAGAACTTTCTTGTTTGGAGTAAATGCCAATTTCTAATAGTAGACTGAAATCAAAAATTTAAAAATAAACAAAATGAAAATATCATTTAAATATATATCTTATTTTTTCCTATTCATTTTAGGATTAAGTATGACGCTTACTTCGTGTACCGACGACCTAAACGTGACGCCAAAGGATGATGATGAGTTTTTATCTGAAACCTTTTTTCAAGATCCCGCATCGTACAAGCAAGTATTGGCAAAATTATATGCAGGTCTGTATGTAGGAGGAAATGATGGAGATGGTTCTGCAGATATTGCTGGATTGAGTGGGGATTTTAGTAGTTATTTGCGTTTGCTTTTTGTAACACAGGAGTTTACTACTGATGAAGCAATTATCGCTTGGGCGGATGGTACTTTACCAACATTGAATGCTCAAACTTGGTCGCCTGCAAATGAATTTCTGGAAGGAACATTCTCTAGAGCTTTTTATCACATTAGTGTTGCTAATGAGTTTTTAAGACAAACTACAGATGAAAAATTAACGGCAAGAGGTGTTGATGCTACTTTAAAAGCTGAAATCGCTACTTTTAGAGCTGAGGCTCGTTTCTTGAGAGCATTTTCATACTATAACTTAATGGATTTATTTGGGAATGTGCCAATCACTACAGAAAATGATCCTGTAGGTTTCTTTTACCCAGCACAAAAATCCAGAGCAGAAGTTTTTGCTTTTGTAGAATCTGAATTGAAAGATTTAGATACTGGTTTGGCTGCTTCAAAAACAAATGAATATGGTAGAGTGGATAAAGCTGCTGCTAAATTTTTATTAGCTCAGGTTTATCTGAATGCGAATGTATATGTAGGAACACCTAAATTTAATGAGGCTGCAGCATTATGCAAAGATATTATTGATAACTCTGGTTATACATTTGCTAATGTACCTTACGCTTATTTGTTCTCTGCAGATAATAATAGAAACGGTGCACAAAGTGAGGTAATTTTTCCAATTGTAAGTGATGGTAATGCTATTAGAGCTACAGGTGGAGGGATGAGTTTTATCATGCACGCTTCCATCGGAGGTAGTATGGATGCTGCTTCACGCGGTATGGACGGTGGATGGCAAGGAATTAGAACTCGTAGAGAGTTTGTAAATCTTTTTCCTGACGAAACCGCAACTGCTGATAAAAGAGGAACTTTTTATACAACAGGCCAAGCAAAAGACATCGCTAATGTTGGGACATTTACAGACGGTTATGCTGTAACAAAATACATCAACAAAAATGCAGATGGTTCTGCAGCACAAAGAAATGATATCCCGGATATCGATTTTCCAATGTTCAGATTAACAGATGCTTATTTAATGTACGCTGAAGCAACACTTAGAGGAGCTACTACAGGAAACATAACTACAGCTTTGGGTTATATCAATCAAATCAGAGATAGAGCGGATGCAGCGCCAATCAATGCTGGACAATTAACTCTTGACTTTATCCTAGATGAAAGAGGGAGAGAATTATTTTGGGAATGTCACAGAAGAACAGATTTAATTCGTTTTGGAAAATTCACAGGCGGATCTAAAATCTGGCAATGGAAAGGCGGTTCTGTAAATGGAAGTGCAACAGAGTCTTACAGAGATTTAATGCCTATTCCTGCAAGAAACATTCAGGCAAATCCAACTTTGAAACAAAATCCGGGTTACTAACATCTTAATATAATATTAAAATGAAAAACATATATAAAATTTTAATCGCATTTATTGGCGTGTTGATTGTATCATGTAATGCTGATGATGTAGATAACCGACCAATTGTAGATGCTGTTGCTACATCAGAAATAACTTCGCCAGCAACTGGAAAAGAGTTTGTTTTGGATGTAAATAAACCAGCAGAAGAAGCTACTAAATTTGAATGGTCAGCTGCTGAATATTCTAAAGATGTAGTGGTAGAATATACTTTATTAATAGATAAAAAAGGGGGTGATTTTACAGCTGCAAAAACTCTTGCTACAACAAAAAATGTTACAAATGTATCAGTTTTGGTTAGAGAATTAAATCAGGTAGCAATTGAGCTTGGAGGAAAACCAGAAGAGGTTTCATCGTTTGATATAAAAGTGAAATCAACAGTTTCAGGTGGTGTTCCTCAAATTTCAAAAACATTAATTTCTATAAATGTTACTCCTTACACGGGTAAAGTGACTTATGATTTTACAGATTGGTATCTAATTGGAGCAGCTGTAGAGGGAGGTTGGGATAATAATACCGACACTAAACATCAACCAATGTATAGAGATGGGAAAAATGCAAATCTCTATAAATTTACAGGATTTTTTAAAGCTGGTAATTTTAAGCTTATTTCTGAAAAAGGAAGTTGGGATTCTCAATTAGGAAACGCAGGAGGTGATGCAATTGAAATTAAGAATAATGCAGGCGAATTTACGATTCCAGCCGACGGATATTATACTTTTCAATTCAATACGACTACTTTAAAATATACATTAGTAGACTACAACGCAACTGCGGCAGTAACACATTCAACTGTTGGTATTATTGGAAGCAGTACTTCTAAAGGTTGGGATGCTTCTACTGCAATGGTAAAATCCTCATTCAGTGCTCATGTTTGGTCTCTTGGCGTAACTTCATTAAATGATGGAGAACTTAAATTTAGAGCAAATGATGCTTGGGATGTTTCTTGGGGAGGAAATACTCCTTTCTCAGGGGGCGGTACTGGAGATAATATACCAGTAGCAAAATCTAAATATGTAATTTATTTTAATGATTTAGATGGCAGTTATTCATTGATTCCAAATCAAGACTAATCTCTCTTGAAATATTTAAAAGGGCTATCTAAAAGGTAGCCCTTTTTTGATAAAACTAACCAAACCAACCACAATATGAAAAAAACCATACTATCACTATTTCTTTTATTATCAGTATCTCTTTTTGCCCAGCAACAAACGGTAATTTATTCTATAAGTCCTACTACTTTTGAAGAAACAGCTTCAGTTACAATTACAATTAATGGAAGTAGTATTAACGAAACCACTTGGGGTGTTGTCGGAAATGCTTTGTATATGTGGGCTTGGGCTTTTGATTTAAATGATACCACCCAAAAAGGCACTCCTTTAAATGGTACTTGGGAAGCATCAGATGAGGCAAGCAGATTTACCTATAACAGCGGAACAGATACTTACACAAAAACTATCACACCAACAACTTATTATAATACTACAGGGATCGGTAAAATAGGCTTTTTAATTAAAGCTAAAAACGGAACTGGCGATAAAAAATCACAAGACATTTTGGTCGAGGTGGGCACTTTTCAGGTTAATCTGGCCGCTCCAGTCGAAAATAGTGCCACAATTATTGCGTCAGGTGCCAGCTTTAATATTGCTGCCACAAACACAAATGGTGCTGCAAATTATAGTCTAAAAGCAAACGGGGTTGTTATAAATACCAACGCAAGTACAACCAATTACGCCTATACTGCTACGAATATTGTAAACAATCAAAATTATGAATTGTCTGCAACACAAGGAGCGGTTACCATTATAAAAAAGTTCTCAGTAGTTGTCAATCCTAATACAGTTATGGAAGCTATGCCAGCTGGTTTGGTTGATGGAATTAATTATCATGCTGATGATGCCACAAAAGCAACATTGGTTCTCGATGCGCCTTTAAAAGATTTTGTTTATGTGGCCGGAAGTTTCAACAACTGGCAGCCAACAATAACGTATGCTATGAAAAAAGATCCGGCTTCGGGTAAATTCTGGTTAGAATTAAATGGTTTGGTTTCGGGAGTAAACAATACCTACCAATATTGGGTGGTAGATGCAACACCATTAACAAATTCTCCTTCATTAGTAAAAACAGCAGATCCATATTCAACTTTAGTATTATCTCCATTTGATGACGCTTCGATTCCTGCCGCGTCATATCCAAATATGGCAGCTTATCCGGCGGGACAAAATTTTGAAGTTACCGTTCTTAAAACAGGAGAAACGTCATACAATTGGCAAGTGATCAATTTTACAAAACCGGAAAAAGAAAAATTAGTAATTTATGAAGTTTTGGTTCGTGATTTTGATGCGAATAGAAGCTATCAAAGTTTAATTGATAAAATAGATTATTTTAAAAACTTAAAAATAAATGCCATTCAGCTAATGCCAGTAATGGAGTTTGAAGGTAATGAAAGCTGGGGTTACAATACTTCTTTTCACATGGCTTTGGATAAGTTTTACGGAACTTCTAATAAATTAAAAGAACTTATTGACTTGTGTCACCAAAACGGAATTGCAGTTATTCTGGACGTAGCTTTAAATCATGCTTTTGGAAGAAATCCGATGGTTAGAATGTGGATGAGTGATCCAGATGGTGATGGTTTTGGTTCGTCAACAGTAGAAAACCCTTATTTTAATACAGTTGCAAAACACAGTTATAATGTTGGAGAAGATTTTAATCACCAACAAATCAGAACTCAGAATTATGTAAAAAGAGTGATCAAACAATGGGTAGAAGAATATAAAATTGATGGATTTCGTTGGGATTTAACCAAAGGTTTTACTCAAAACTGTACTGCCAACGATGAGGCATGTACCAATGATTTGCAACAGGACAGAATAGATGTTTTAAAATCGTATGCAGATTATTCTTGGAATCTTGACCCGACACATTATACGATTTTTGAACATTTAGGTACAGATGCTGAAGAATTGCAATGGGCCAATTACAGAGTTGGAGAATCTCCAAGTAAAGGAATTATGCTTTGGGGTAACTTTAATAATGCTTATAACCAGTTGGCAATGGGTTATGCGTCTGATAGTAATATTTCCAGAATGGTAAGTAGCACTCATGGTTTTACTGCCAATCGTTTAGTGGGTTATGCAGAGAGTCATGATGAAGAACGCTTAATGTATAAAAATGTACAATATGGAAATTCTAACGGAAGCTATAACGTAAAAAATTTAAATACAGCTTTGTCAAGAATGTCTGCCATTGGAGCAGTATCATTACTCGTTCCCGGGCCAAAAATGATTTGGCATTTTGGAGAGTTAGGCTGGGAATCTTCAATTTTTACCTGTAATAATGGTACTGTAAACACAAGTAGCGATGCAACATCAGGTGATTGTAAATTAGACACAAAACCACAACCACAATGGACAGGGAATTGGTTAGGCAATTCAGATAGAAATAAAATTTATAACGATTGGGCAAAAATGATTACTATGAAAACAGTAGAACCGGTATTTCTGGGGACTGCTACAATCGTAAATGCAAATACATTGCTTCAGAATATAAAAATAACCAATGCCGAATTAGCTTCGACTCAGTTGAAAGACGTGTTAATTTTGGCCAATTTTGATGTTACAGCGCAGAATGTTCCAACGGGATTCCCATACGTCGGAACTTGGTACAATTTGATGGATAATACTACCATCAACGTTGCTGATATTGCGGCTCCTATAAATCTTCCTCCTGGAGAATTTAGAATTTACGGAAATAAACAAGCCAATTTAGCTATCGAAAATTTCGAAAAAGGAAACCTGGTTACTTTATATCCAAATCCGGTCGCAGACTATTTTACTTTGAATCTGACTGCCAAAAAAGTTCAGTTATATTCAGTTTCGGGACAACTTGTAAAAAGTTTCACTCCTAATGAAAACCAAAACTTTCAATTTCACGTAAGTGATTTAAAAGCAGGACTATATATTGTAAAAGCAATGGATGGTAATGATAAAACCCAAGTAATAAAATTTATAAAAAAATAAATATTTTGTTAGTGTGAAGAGGGCTGTCTGGAGGAGGCAGCCTTTTTTATAAAATCGTTCTGGTTTTCATTAAAACTTATTGTATCAATTCGTTTACCTGTTCTACTAATTTTTTTATCGAAAAAGGTTTTACCACATACAGGTCAGCCCCTAATGCAAGTCCTTTTTCAATATTTTTTTGTTTGTTTTTTGCCGAAAGGAAAATGACTTTGCAATGCTGTAGCCTGCTGTCTTTTTTGATTTCTTCTAATGTGGCGAATCCGTCAACCATTGGCATCATGACATCCAAAATAATTAAATCCGGAAGCTGTTTTTCAAGAATATCCAGTGCTTCCTGACCGTCACGAGCAATAAAAACTTCAAAATTATTTTTTTTAAAAGTATACTCAAGCGACATTACAATATTGGGTTCGTCATCTACAATTAAAATTTTCTTCATATCGATATGCTTTCAGTGGTCTTGTAATTAGGTAATGTAAAAACAAATGTAGCACCATTATTATCGGTGTCTTCTGTCCAGATTTTCCCTTTATGATGTTCTATAATTTGTTTGCAGATCGCAAGTCCTAGCCCGCTTCCAATGGGTTTTTTTACATTTTGATCTCGCGATTGATAGAATTTGTCAAAAATAGATTCCATTTCTTCTTTTTTAATTCCTTTTCCATTATTATGAATTTTAATCACCACATTCTGAGTGTTTTCAAGTATGCTAATAGTGATTTTTCCTTCCTTTTCCGAACAAAATTTTATAGCATTTGAAAGTAGATTATGAATAACCTGAATAATTCTTTCTTCGTCATAAAAAGCTTTTATTTCGCTTGACGAAGCTTTTACTTCAATACTAATATTTTTATTTTTTATTAATTGGTTAAGGGATGCCAAAGTGTTTTTAATTGTTATTGACAGATCATTTTTAGAAAGATGAAGTTTTTGTTTCCCTGTTTCAAATTTCTCTAAGTCTAAAATTTTGTCAATCAGGCGATTCAGTCGGTCAGATTCGGTAATAATGCTTTTTAAAAATTGCTTTCTTATTTCTTGCGGAATCTCATCATCGTCATGCAAAATTTCGCTCGCAGCACGAATGGCCGTAATTGGCGTTCGTAATTCATGGGTTACAGTGTCCAGAAATTCATCTTTTTGAATGTCTTTATTAATGAGTTGCTCATTGGCTACTTTTAATTTTTCAGAAATGGTTTTTAATTCTCTTGAAGTATCCGTTAGCTTTTTATTAATAATAATATTTTCTTTCGATTCTTCCAGAATTCTAAGCACTTCCGGCAGGCTAATTTTGTCTTCCTGTATGACATTTGCTATTAAAATTTTAGCGGAAGCTGTACCAATATGACCCGTAAGTAAGTTTTCGGCAAATTTGATAAATCGCGCATCTGCAGTATTATCGTTTTTGTCTATGTTGTATTTCAAGTTAAAAATAGTAAGCGCTCGTCTTGTTCTTGACTCTCCTAGAAATCGCTCTAAAACTTTCTGAATGTCAGATATATAAGCAATTCCTTTCCATACAAAAGCATTTTCGTGATTGGTGATGTATTGGTCAATATCTACAAACATTTCGGCATAATTACGTTCTCTGTAATTGCCTCTCAAACTTACCGAAACGGCTAAATAACTCATGGTGTTTAAGAGCATGCTCCAGAAAAAAGCATGCTGGATAGGGTCTAAATAATCCAATCCTAAAATATGAAATGGTTTGAGTAATGTAATTCCCCAAGGTCCTGATTGAATAAAGGTGCTTGACGATTTTGTTATGCCAATGGCGTACGGAATCAATATGGTGTAAAGACAGACTAAAAAACCTAAGATGATTCCGGTTACCGCTCCTTTTTTTGAACCTCTTCGCCAGAATAGTGCGCCAAAAAAAGAAGGAGCCAATTGTGCAATGACGACAAACGACACCAAGCCAATGGAAACCAAGGAATAGTCTAAAACGAAACCTCTGTAAATGGCATACGCTACAATTATCAGTAAAAAAATCCCTATTTTTCTGCTATTAACAATGCGTTTGCTGTTTTTTTCCTGAGAAATATCTTTTAGTGAACCTATAAACCCATAGGGAATAAGAAGGTTGTTGCTCAGCATTGTTGCCAATGAAATAGAAGACACAATAATCATAGAAATGGCTGCTGAAAAACCGCCAAGAAAAACCAATACTGTCAAGAATTTATTATCAAAATATTGCGGAATGAGCAACGAATAAGTATCTGAATTGAATCCTTTACCTTCAAAAAGAATGTTGCCTCCCCACGCAATAGGATAAATAAAAATATTAAACAATAAAAGGTATAATGGAAAAAGCCAAATTGCGGTCTGAATGTGTCTTTCTTTGTTATTTTCAATAATTGCTGTATGAAATTGTCTTGGCAATAAAAAAATAGCAAACATTGACAAAATGCAAAGGAAGAACCAGTTAATGGCTTGCGAGAGTCCTCCAATCGTATTTTTTTTATCAAAATTTTCCAATAAAGATGCTTTGGCGTAAATATCGTCAAATCCATCAAAAACAAAAAAGGTAATGTAGCTGCCAATTATCAAAAAGAAAATCAATTTTAGGATCGATTCTATGGCAACTGCCGTAACGATACCGCGTCTTTTTTCTGAGGCGTCTACATATTTTGTTCCGTAATAGGAAGCAAATAAAGCCAAAGCAATACAAACATAGGTGGTAGTATCTGTAAAAATATTAGAACTCGCCTGCGTTTTAGTAACAATATAAAAGGTGTCAGAAATTGATTTTAGCTGTAAAGAAATATAAGGTAAGATTCCGAATAAGCAAATAATGGTGACCAAGGCTCCCAGAAATCTACTGTTTCCGTATCGTAAAGAAATAAAATCTGCAATGCTTGAAATTTTATTTACTCTCGAAATTCGGATAATTCTCTTGAGAATAATCATCCAGGTGGGTATCACTAAAATGGGGCCTATATAAATGGGTAAATAACCCAAGCCAGATTCTGCAGCAACACCAATACTTCCGTAATAGGTCCAGGCTGTGCAGTATACCGCTAATGAAAAAGAGTAGATATAGGCATTATTTGTCCATTTAGAGTGGCTTCTTTTTTCAGACCAATATGCAATGTAAAAAAGAATCGATAAATAGAGCACCAATATTAATAAAAGTTCAATGCTACTCATAATATCTCTTTATGATTAGGTAAGATATGGCAATCGAAAAAATCCATGCCGAAAAGATGTAAATATAGATGATTGGGAATCCAAAAAGTGATTTTGAACTATCAAATAGCAGCAACAACGGTACGTTCATTGCTAATAACATTAGCAGTGAAAGGATAACCAATTTTTGTTCGTGTCTCTTTTTCATAAGAAGATGCTGTTTACTTGGTAGCAAAATTTGCTTAATTTCTTAAAGATAATCTACTTAAATCTGTGTTTTTTATTTAAAAATAGACAGCCTCCACCAATATAGGCAGAGACTGTTCTATTGGGGCAATTTAATTATTTTTTTCGTCATAATCACCCATTAAGGCATAATAGCCAAAGGTTCCTAATCCTAAAACGATTAAGGGTGTGAGTACAAAAAGGATAATAATTCCGAATACTAAATCCTCTTGTTTTCCTGACATAAATTTGGGTAATCCAAAAGTAAAGATGCAAAAATAAGCTGCAGCTACTGCTAATGCGATCCAAACTAATCCTAAAACTCTTTTTATCTGATTCATAGCTGTGTTTTTTATACGTGAGCGTTTTTATCTTTATTTTTAATGTAAACCATTCCGATTATAAAGGATACCGAAGCAATAATAATTGGATACCAGAGTCCTTCGAGATAGAATTCTGTATGGCCTAAATCTTTTGCATTGGTCACAAAATAGGTTGAAATAGCAGGCAGTAATCCTCCAAAAATTCCATTTCCTACGTGATACGGTAATGACATCGATGTATATCTAATTTTTACAGGAAACATTTCTACCAGAAACGCTGCAATCGGCCCATATACCATCGTAACAAACAATACTTGTACAAATACTAAAAATATCAAAGCCCAATTGTCACTGGAGTTAATCTTTATTGTGGTTTTGGTTTCTATTTTTGGTTTGCCATCGACAATTTTAGCCACACCATTTTCTAAAGATACCGTTTTTATCTCTACCAATTTTGTTCCGTCTGTGTACTCTTTGTTGGTAGTATAAATAGAGTCTGATGTTTGTTTTTTGTTTTCTTTTAATTCGGCAAGTAGTGTGGTTTTTTCGACTATTTCAGTTTTATTTTTCACAGATGTGGTTTCGTACATTTGTTTATAGATAGGTCTGTACAAGAGAATGGCCATTAACATTCCGCCCATCATGATGTATTTTCTACCCACTTTGTCACTCAGCCATCCAAAAACGATAAAGAAAGGTGTGCCGATAATCAGAGCGATTCCGAGTAAAGTATCTACCTGAGAGGAGTCGATAGACATAACGGTTTTCATGAAACTCATGGCATAAAATTGGCCGGTATACCAAACAACACCTTGTCCCATTGTTGCTCCAAATAAAGCCAACAATACAAATTTTAAGTTATAACGATTTCCAAAACTTTCCTTTAATGGATTGGTACTTGTTTTTCCTTCACTTTTCGCTTTAGCGAAAACAGGAGATTCATGCATGTTTTTTCGAATAATATACGAAACTCCAACCATGATGATCGAAACCCAAAACGGGACTCTCCATCCCCATTCATCAAATTGTTCAGGTGTAAGAATGTTTCTTGTGGCTAAAATGACCATCAAAGAAATAAATAACCCTACCGTTGCCGTAGTCTGAATCCACGAAGTCCAGTATCCTCTTTGTCCAACTGGCGCATGCTCGGCGACATAAGTTGCTGCTCCGCCATATTCGCCTCCCAAAGCAAGACCTTGTAGCAAACGAAGAATCAGAACTAATAAAGGGGCCATAAAACCAATGGTTTCGTAACTGGGGATACATCCAATCAAGAAGGTGGCTCCGCCCATTAAAAGTAACGTTACCATAAAAGTGTATTTTCGACCAATTAAATCACCTAGTCTACCGAAGAAAAGTGCTCCAAAAGGGCGAACTACAAAACCTGCTGCAAATGTTGCCAGCGTAGACAAGAAAGCTGCCGTAGGATTATCTGACGGAAAAAATTTAGTGGAAATGACAACAGCCAAACTTCCAAAGATGTAAAAATCGTACCATTCTATCATGGTTCCCATTGAGGATGCAGAAATGACTTTCCAAATTCCTTTTGTTGATTTAGTACTCATAAATTATTTTTTTTAGTTAGTTTATAGATAGATTTGTAATTGCAGTATAAATTCTCCTTTTGATCCTGAAGTAGTTGAAGGTGTGGTATAAATGGGTCTTGTTGAATATTGTGCCGTTATTTTGGCGTGTTGACCGTCTAAGAAAAAGTTGGTTCCGAGATCAAATTGAGTACTTGATTTATCTAATGCATCAAAACTTTTATAAGTAAAAGCTCCAAAAGGCTGCACCCGTACTTTTGGTTTTTCTGCTGCGCTGGGTAATAAAACACCCGCCTGTGTGTACCAGATGTTTCCAGATCCAATAGAAGGTTGTGCGTTTCCTGCTCCTGCCAATGCTCTGCTGCCAGTAAAACCTGGATCTGCAGTACCAATGTTCATAATGCCTACGTTACGTAAATAATTAGGGCCAAAGTCGTAATCATAAAAAACACTGTAGGCAGTTACAGCCATTTTGTTTGTTTTGTTTCCAAGAGGCAAATCAAGAAAGACGTCAGCTGCAAAAAGATTGATGTTATGTTTACTGATGGTATTGTTAACCGAAGATCTTGTTCCGTCTGGTGCTGTATAAAAACCAGCCCCAATATTAAATACTTTTTTGGTTCCTAAATAGCTTCCTACTTTGTAAGGCAGTAAATTGGATTCCTGATCTAAAAATTGATATTCAAAATAACCAGCTTTTGACCATTTTGTATTCCCACTATTGTCAACAGCTACGGCCTCATCTGCGGTAATTGCGTTAGCCGGAACCAAGTTTGTAGCGTAAGGCTTGTTGTAGCTTAAACGGTATTCTAATTTACCAAATTTACCTTTTGCAAACAACCCCATTTGTCTAGCAAACTGATCTGAGTTTTCTATTAACGGCCAGTTGAATATAGGGGCGTCTATGGTTAAGAAATTCAAGGTAGAAGCCATTGTTGATCTGGATAGTCCCATATAATAATGTAATCCTCCTCCAAGTGATAAACTAAATTTTTTATCTTTTTCGGGTAATACTAATGCGTATTCATTCCAGGCATCATGAAAAAACAGGCCAGGTTTTTTTCCGGCACCGTATCCACCAGTTCCCGTAGTTCCGGCAGCGCCACCATTGGTAAAGGTTTGGTTGTTGATACCAAAATGCGTTACAATCATGTATCTTTTAGACAATTGAGAGTAGGCCAGAAAACGTAATCGTCGGTTCCCGATATCGGTTCCGGTTGTAGTTGCTTCATTTCCAATCATTGTTCCGGGATTCATCTCTCCGGATCGAAACCATATTTGGTTCCACACAATAAATCGCATGTATTTTGAACCATCTTCGTTCAAATTGAATTTCATTCCGCTACCGTAATCTGCAGAGCCTTGTGAAAAACTTTTCACAGACATTAAAAGTATTGCCGTGATAAAAAATATTTTTTTCATAAATAAAATTTTGGTTACGATCGTTAGTAAATAAAGTACCAAATTCTATTATTTTATTAGGAAAAAAAATTTAGATATATTTTTGTGTAAAAGGTATAGTTAGTCCTTGAATCTTTCCCATTTTATCAGCATAAATTTGTCTCCAAGTTCTGTAATAATCATTCCTGCTCCGGATAATAATGCTTTGTTTTTAAGGTATTCAATAAGTTCTAAATGACTTAAAATCTTATAAGTAGGGTGGTAGTTGGCATGTGAAGGTTTTTTTATGTTAAAGGTTTTTACCCAATTGCTTATCGTAACATGAGAAACGCCAATAATGCGTTCTATTTCACGAAAACTAAGGCCTTCAAGATAAAGTTGCAATGCTTTGGAAACATAGTAATCATCTATCTTTTTTCCGATTTTATTAACGGTAAAAAAATAGTTGCATTTTTTACATAAATACCTTTGTTTACTATTAATGATGCCACTTTTTATGATATGATTATCCTGGCATTTTGGGCATGATAAAATCTCCATGTATATATAATTTGCATAAATATACTAAATTAGCAATTATAATAAAGAGAATAACGCAAATAAAAGAACTTTAATTTACGGGAATAAAATTTTTAAACCGTATTTATTGAGGTTTTTCTATTAATTTACGAAATTTTATTTTTTCGAGATATTCTTTTGCGAATAGGAAACATTGTAGGCGGATACTAAAAAATACATTCAAACTAAAGTAGTATATAGTCGAGTGTAAAATTTTAAACTTGATTTTAAAATTTACAAGAATAACGGATCAACACATATTGTTGTGGGGAAATATTAAAATCTAGATATTTGTATTTTCAAATTATACCCTAATGCAAGATTCTTTTATCGATATCCTTAAGTTGTTACTGCCTGAGATACTAGTAGACTAC